>JBJOJJ010000005.1:0-12018 GCA_046046695.1 Actinomycetota bacterium | reverse complement strand
CTCACGTGTTACTCACCCGTTCGCCACTAATCCACCGGAGCAAGCTCCAGCTTCATCGTTCGACTTGCATGTGTTAAGCACGCCGCCAGCGTTCGTCCTGAGCCAGGATCAAACTCTCCGTAAAAATCATTCTGCCTACAAGTAGGCAAGCTTCTACGAACACCCCGGAAAATGGGGTGATCAATTTGATTTGGCTTTCGAACTGTCTACTGACAATTCATGTTTGTATCTTTATCCAAAAGGAATCTCTGCCAGAACCGAAGTTCCAGCCGAGGTTTTTGGCATCGACATTGTGCACGCTGTTGAGTTCTCAAAGATCGGATGCTTCTGGCTTTTCCTCGCGGATCATCTCCAGAGCAACTTCTCAAGTCTACCGATTTGACTTCCTGTGTCAACCCCTCGTTTCCGAGCAGTTTTCACCAGGTTTCTCATCGGGAGACCTAAATCCTAGACATAAAAACTGATGGCCACAAGGGCCGGTTTCCAGTAGAGGACTGTTGTAACTTGAGCCGGCGATCTCAATCGGATCTTGCCAAACTTTGGACAACTCGGTAGAGCTTAGTCACGTTTTGGTAAAGCTGTCAAATCGAACGCGGAAATAGCGTGTCGAGGCTTGAAATCAAAAGAAAAGACCGGCCAAGGCCTTCTTGCCGCGAGCCAAAACTGCTTGGTTACCTGCCAAAACATCATCCAAAATCGCATCGTCCTGGGTGATCTTTGCCTTATTGACAGATACTCCCCCCTGTTCGATGGCTCGCCTAGCTTCAGACTTGGATTCACATAGTCCCGTTGCGACCAACGCGTCTACTACCAGCGACCCCTTAGCCACCTCGGCATTTGGCAGTTCAATTAGAGCCGAACGCAAAGTCTGAGCGTCCAGCTCGCGAACATCACCGGATCCGAACAGTGCCAGCGAGGCATCCTGTGCGGCTTTGGCCTCCGCCGGAGAGTGAACCAACTCGGTCACCTCTAAAGCTAAGCGACGTTGCGCCTCGCGCTTGAATGGTTCAGCCTCAACCTTTTGTTGGTAATCCTCGATCTCCGCCCGAGATAGGAAAGTGAAAACTTTCAAGCGGTCAATAACGTCCGCATCGTCAGTGTTGAGCCAGAACTGATACATCGCGTATGGGCTAGTCAGTTCGACGTCTAGCCAAATGGCATTGCCCTCGCTCTTGCCGAACTTCTTACCGTCTGAATTGGTAATCAGTGGCGTGGCAATCAGGTGAACAGAAGAACCTTCAACTCGGTGAATCAGGTCGGTTCCTGAAGTTAGGTTGCCCCACTGATCGCTACCGCCGGTCTGGAGCACGCAGTTGTAACGACGGTAAAGCTCAAGAAAATCTAGACCCTGCAGGATTTGATAGCTGAACTCGGTGTAGCTAATGCCACTATCAGAATTCAATCGAGCGGAAACCGCATCCTTGGAAAGCATTTTCCCGACCCGGTAGTGCTTCCCCACGTCTCTTAGGAAGTCAAGGGCACTGTAGTTCTGAGTCCAGTCCAGGTTGTTCACCAAACGCGCTGGGTTAGCGCTCTGATAATCCAGAAAGCGCTCGGTCTGAGCGGCTAGCCGATTTACCCAGTTGGAGACCGTAGCTTTGTCATTCAACGTACGCTCGGCAGTGGGCTTTGGATCACCAATCAACCCGGTCGCTCCACCAACCAGCGCGAGCGGATTGTGGCCGGCGAGCTGGAGCCTGCGCATGGTAAGCAGCTGAACCAGGTTTCCGAGGTGCAGGCTTGGAGCGGTTGGATCAAAGCCACAGTAGTAAGTGATCGAGTTTTCCGAAAGTTCTTTGCGCAGCGCTGCCTCATCGGTTGAGAGGGCAACTAGCCCACGCCACTTGAGCTCATCGAGGATGTGAGCAAATGAAGAATCATTGCGCTGTTTGCTCATAGTTTCTGGGCTAGCCAATTACTTCTCCCCTGCCAAGATTTTGTTTAGTGCCACAAGTTGTTTATCGACCTGATCCAGCGAAGTTCCGCCAGCACCATTTCTTGAGGAAATTGCCTTGCGCACATCAATTACCGATCGAACCTCGCTACTGAGGTGCTTGGAGATTGCGGCAAACTGTTCGTCCGTCGGCTGATCAAGCTGGAGATTGTTCTGCTCACAGAACTTGACCAATTCGCCGGTGATCTCGTGGGCATCCCTAAATGGCACCCCTTGCTTCACCAACCATTCGGCCACGTCGGTGGCCAGCGAGTACCCCATTGGCGCAAGTGCCTCTAGTAGCTCGGTGTGGAAGGTCAGGGTTGCGACCATGCCCGTGAAGGCTGGTAGCACCAAGAGAAGGTTGTCGACCGAATCGAAAACCGGTTCTTTATCTTCCTGAAGGTCACGGTTATAGCTCAGCGGCAAACCCTTGAGGGTTGCCAAAAGACCGGTGTGGTTTCCAATAAGGCGACCAGCCTTGCCGCGGGCAAGCTCCGCGATGTCCGGGTTCTTTTTTTGAGGCATGATCGAAGAGCCGGTAGAAAAGGCATCGTCCAACTTGACATAGCCAAACTCAAAGGTTGACCAAGCGATGATCTCCTCAGCGAACCTTGAAAGATCAACCGCCACCATCGCAGATATAAAGCTGAACTCCGCAACCACGTCTCGAGAAGCTGTGGCATCCATGCTGTTCTGGGTCACGCCGGCAAATCCCAGTTCGTTGGCAACAAGGTGAGGATCAAGGCCGAGAGTGTTTCCAGCCAGGGCGCCAGAACCGTATGGCGAAAGATTTGCCCGCTTGCGCCAATCGCTTAGGCGCTCCAAATTTCTAACCATCGGCCAGGCGTGTGCTAGCAGGTGGTGCGAGAGCAGCACCGGTTGAGCATGCTGGAAATGTGTTCGCCCAGGCATGACAACACCGCGGTGCTTGGTGGCCTGAGCAACCAATGCCGAGATGTATCCGCGAAGCTGTTTCTCAATCTCTACCGAAGCATCAAGCAGGAAGGAGCGAATCAAAGTTGCGATTTGGTCATTACGAGAGCGACCGGCTCGAACCTTGCCGGCAATCTCGCTACCAGCAAGTTCAATCAAACCGCGCTCTAGGGCAGCGTGAACATCCTCTTCATCTGGCTTAGGACCAAAACTGCCCGCAAGCACTTTCGACAAAAGTGTGTCGATTGCCCCCTCGAGAACATTCAGCTCTGCAGTGGTCAAAAAACCGGCTTGGTGCAGCGCCTTGATGTGGGCACTGGTGCCCTTTAGGTCATATGGAGCGAGCCGAAAGTCAAAGTGAGTAGAGCGCGACAGTGCCGCCAAAGCGTCATTCGGGCCGGATGCGAATCTCCCGCCCCAGAGTGAGTCGTTGCTCTGTGCCATTAGTCCTCTAACGTCGAATCAGATAAGTCTAGTTTTGTCGCGATAGCCACAGCATCAGCGCTTTTTGAGCGTGTAGCCGGTTTTCCGCCTCATCCCAGATCCGGGATTGTGGCCCATCGAGCACCTCGGCCGCTACCTCGTAGCCGCGGTAGGCAGGCAAGCAGTGCAGGAAAACAGCGGAAGGCTTAGCCTTCGCCAGCATCTGCTCATCTACCGTGTAGCCGGCGAAGGTTTTGTCGCGTTGCTCTTTTTCAGCCTCCATGCCCATTGACACCCAGGTGTCGGTGGCAATCACATCTGCCCCGGCGACCGCAGCGGAAGGGTCTTCAAAGACCTCGATTTGCTGTCCGAATTCACTTGCTATCGCCTGTGCTCGAGCAACTACTTCAAGGGCGGGCTGGAAGCCCTTGGGGGCGGCAACCGAGACGCTCATTCCGGCCAGCGCGCAGGCAACCAGATAGCTATTGCCCATGTTGTTTGCGGCATCACCGATGTAAGCAAGCTTTAGCCCCTGGGTCTTACCAAACTCTTCTCTGATGGTTAGCAGGTCTGCTAGCAGCTGGCATGGATGCCACTCATCGCTCAGCGAGTTGATAACCGGAACTCTGGAATTGGCAGCCATCTCTTCAAGTCCAGATTGCGCATAGGTGCGCCAGACAATCTGTGCCACCTGACGATCCAGCACCCTTGCGGTGTCCGCGACCGACTCCTTCTTGCCCAACTGAGACGAGCCGCTGTCGATAATCAGCGGCACTCCCCCGAGATCGCTAATGCCAACGGCGAAGGAAACCCTGGTTCTGGTTGAGGTCTTATCGAAGATAACCGCAACGGTTTGTGGCCCGGCGAAAGGCTGATAGGAAAAGCGATTTGCTTTGAGCTCCAGCGCTAGCTCCAGCACCTCAGCCTGCTCCTTTGGGCTGAGGTCATCGTCTTTTAGAAAGTGTCTAGTCATGCCGCATCCTTAGTTCGTAACCTGAGTACCGACGCCGGACTCAGTGAAAATCTCCAGCAGAATGCTGTGCGGCTGACGACCATCGATGATGTGCGCCTTGGGCACACCACCCTCAACAGCTTCTAAGCAAGCCTGCATCTTTGGAATCATGCCCGATTCCAAGGCTGGAATCAGCAGGCGCAATTCCGCCACGGAAATCTCAGAGATAAGTGAATCCAAGTTTGGCCAATTGGCGTAAAGGCCGGGGACGTCAGTTAGCACCATGAGCTTTTCGGCGCCCAGGGCTACCGCCAGCGATGCCGCAGCAAGGTCGGCATTTACATTTAGAAGTTCTCCGTACACGGTTGGCGCAACCGTTGAGATAACAGGGATTTTTCCGGCGTCAATCGCCTGCAGCACGCTTCTGGGATTCACGGTCCGCACCTCACCCACCAGGCCAAGATCGACCTCACCCTCCGGGGTGGATGCGGTTACCTTTTCGGCCCGGAACAGGTTGTCATCTTCCCCAGATAGCACCACGGTTTGAGCACCAGAATCTTGAATTAGCTGAGCCAGTTCTTTACTCACCTGATTGCGCAGGACGTCTTTGACCACCCCGATGGTTTGCTGATCGGTGTAGCGGTAGCCGTGACGGAACTCACTCTCAATTCCCAATTCAGCTAGTCGAGCGGTGATCTGAGGGCCGCCCCCATGCACTACAACAGGCTTGATTCCGACAAATCTCAAGTAAGCCATGTCTTGCGCAAAAGCGGTTTGAAGCGCCTTGTCAACCATGGCATTACCACCGAATTTAACCACCACAATCCGACCGTGAAATTCGCGCAACCAATCCAGTGACTCAATCAGAGTCTCTGCCTTGATGCGGGCTAGCGCTTGGTCTGGGTTGGCGGGAATCATCAGCTGGAGTATGCGCTGTTCTCTTCGACGTACTTGTGAGTCAGATCGTTAGTCACCACGGTGGCAGTTTCAGCCCCGGCATTTAGGTTGATGTTGATTTCAACCTTTCTTGGAGCTATGTCAATCTGATTCCTGTCCCCCGCGGGCTGACCTTGACTCGAAATCAAGACGCCATTGATGGAGACATCGATGTTGTAGGGATCAAATTCAGCCTTGGTAGTTCCAACCGCGGCCAAGATGCGACCCCAGTTTGGATCATTGCCAAAAATCGCCGCCTTGAAAAGGTTGTTCCGCGCCACCGAGCGCGCTACCTCAACTGCGTCATCCTCGGAAGCTGCTCCCTCAACGGTGATGTGAATGTTATGCGAGGCACCTTCGGCATCATCCAGCAGCTTCAAGGCCAATTCCTTGCAGACCCTGGTCAACAGTTCTACAAACTCTTGGGTGTCCGCCTGAACGCCAGATGCGCCTGAAGCCATCAGGGTCACCTGGTCGTTGGTAGACATACAGCCGTCGGAGTCCAATCGATCGAATGACACCCTGGTCGCCGATCGAAGGGCTGAATCAAGCACAGTTTCACTTACCACGGCGTCCGTGGTGATAACGACAAGCATGGTTGCGAGTCCCGGAGCCAGCATGCCCGCACCTTTGGCCATACCGCCGATACGCCAGCCTGAGGCAGACTCAACTTGAGCTCGCTTGGCAACCGAGTCGGTGGTCATAATCGCTTCGCTGGCGGCGACACCGCCATCTGCTGACAAGGTTTCAACAGCAGCTGCCACTCCGCTAAGCAGCTTCTGACGATCTAATTGCTCACCGATCAATCCAGTCGAGCAAACCAGCACATCACCAGAGGCCACTCCCAGCTGCTCGGCAAGCGCTTCGGCGGTGGCGTGGGTAGTTTGAAAACCCTCTGGACCGGTGTAGCAGTTGGCTCCGCCTGAGTTCAGCACAATAGCCGAGACCTTTTGGTCCTTGATGACTTCTTTAGACCAGATGATCGGATTGGCTTGGCAGCGGTTGGTGGTGAAGACGGCGGCCGCACTTGCTAGCGGCCCACGGTTCACGACGACCGCCAAGTCCTTGTTGCCCGAGGTCTTTAGGCCACAGGCAACACCGCTGGCCTCAAAGCCTAGGGCAAAGGTCACGCTCATGGCGCTACCCCATCCATTGCCAGTCCGGTTGCCTCAGGCAGGCCAAGTGCCAGGTTCATGCTCTGGATAGCAGCACCAGCGGTGCCCTTGACGAGATTATCAATTGCCGAAACGATCACTACCCGCTGGGCGGATTCGTCGAAGCTAAGCGACAACTGTGCGGTGTTGACACCTAAAACCGACGAGGTGTTTGGCAGCTGACCAACCGGCAAAACCCGAATGAAAGGCTCATCGCCATAGGCGGCTTGGTAGGCAGTGGCGAGTTTCTCAAAGTCAAAACCAGCGGTTACCTTGGCAGTGTTTACAGCAAGGATTCCCCTGGACATCGGCACCAGAACCGGGGTGAAGGAAACCTTCACTGAAAGCCCGGATGCTTTTGAAAGATTCTGCTCGATTTCCGGAGTGTGACGATGCACGCCGCCAACTCCATAGGCCCGCGCTGAACCGTGGACCTCGCTGGCCAACAGGTCTGCCTTCAAGCTTCTACCCGCACCCGAGGTGCCAACGGACAGAATCGAAACGATGTCATTTGGATCAAGCAGCCCTGCGGTTAGCCCAGGAGCTAGAGCGAGCGTGATGGCTGTGACATTACAGCCGGGAACTGCCACTCGCTTGACTCCGGAGAGCAGCTCACGCTGCTTACCACCTTGCGCCAAAGTCATTTCTGGAAGCCCATAGGTCCAGGTGCCGGCGTGCTTAGTGCCGTAGAACTTCTCCCAGGCGGCTGCGTCCTCCAACCTAAAGTCCGCTCCGCAATCCAGCACCAGGGTGTCATCTGAAAGGTAAGCGGCGACCTCGGCGCTGGTTGCGTGAGGCAAGGCCAAAAAGACGACATCGTGCCCAGCAAGATTTTCCTTGGTGGTATCAACCAGCACTCGGTCGGCGTAAGAACTTAGGTGCGGGTGAAGGTTCGAAAGCGGTTGGCCAGCATTGCTATTTGCGGTAACAGCTCCGAGTTCAAGCTGAGGGTGAGCCGCAATCAGGCGCAGCAATTCGCCACCGACATAACCGCTGGCTCCAGCTACTGCGACCTTGAATGCCATCTATGCCCTTAGAGTTGCGCCAAATTTTTGATTTGCCAAAGCTACCGCGGCATCCTTGGATTGGGAAGCTTCGGTTTGAGTTAGCGTGCGATCTGCTGCCCTAAAACGCAGGCTGAAGGTCACTGACTTTGATCCCTGAGGCACATTCTCACCACGGTAATCATCGACCAGCGCAACATCCTCGAGTAGCTCCCCGGCACCCTCACGAATGACGGCAATCAGCTCAGCTGCTGGGACTGCGGCATCAACTAAGAGTGATAGGTCTTGGGTGGCAGCAGGCATTATCAGTAGCTCGGAGGCCTGAAGTACCTGTGGTGCGTGAGCGAAGATGGCATCGAGATTGAGTTCAAAGCCGGCGACTCGTCTCGGAAGGTGATACTCGGCGGCAATGGCCGGATCGATCTCACCAACCTGTCCAACCACTTGACCGCCGACCAAAACCTCAGCAGCTCTGCCGCTGTGGAAGCCATCCACCGTCGCTTGGCGCAGCTCAAACCCAACCCCAGCTGCTCGAGCAACCTGCTCAACCGCCAGAATCGCCTGCGGGTAACCAGCCGGAACTGCCTGCTGACCCGGGGCCTGTGGCAACCAGTCGCCAAGCGCGACGCCCGCCAGGTGCCTTGGCTGAACCGGGATCGAAGCATTCAACTGCGCAAGCTGTTCTTCACTAGGACGCACATTGCCAACAGGAAGAGAAGGGGTTGCCTCACCTTGAGCAGGCAAGAACACCGAGCCCTCCTCAATCAAAGCTAGATCTGTAGTGCCGCGCGAAAGGTTGCGAGCAGCAGCCTCGAGCAAGCCTGGCAACATGCTGTTGCGAAGCTCTGGGCTATCGCCCTGCATTGGATTCTCTAAACGAAGGGCTGGGCTTTGCGAGAACTGTCGGTTTTGCTTTTCCGAGTAGAACGGGTAGTTCAAAACCTCGGTGAACCCCGCTCCGGCGAGCGCCGAAAGTGCCCTGCGACGGAACTGCTGGCGCGGGGTGAGTCCTCGCCCGGGAGGAGCAACAGGAATTCTGGATGGAATCAGGTGATAGCCGGCAAGTCTGGCAACCTCTTCGACCAGATCGGTCTTGTGACGAAGATCGGGTCTCCAGCTCGGCGGGGTAACTGTGACAGCATCATCATGAACGCTAAGTTCGCAGCCGATTTGGTGTAGCAGATCCAAGACCTGCTGGTTCTCGTAATCGACGCCTACTAGCTCAGAGGCGAAGGCAAAAGGCAGCTCAATCTCAACCTTTGGGGTCTCCGTCTGGAATGTCGAGCCAACGCCATTGAGCTCCCCGCCAGCGAGTTCGACCAACAGCTGTGCCACTCTGGCCGCCGCAATTGGACCAACTTCTGGGTCGACGCCACGTTCAAAGCGCTTAGACGCCTCAGAGGGAAGCTTGTGCCTGCGGGCTGACCGAGCGATTGAAATCGGATCAAAGAGGGCAGCCTCAATCAAGACATTCTTAGTGGTATCTGACACCTCGGTTGAAAGTCCACCCATGACACCGGCCAGGCCAATCGGCCCGGATTGGTCGCAAATCAAAAGGTCTTCAACATGAAGGTCGCGGACCTTCTCATCCAAGGTGGTGAGCTTTTCACCTGGCTGCGCGCGTCGAACCGTTATGCCGCCAGATAGCTTGTCGGCATCGTATGCGTGGATTGGTTGACCCAGCTCGAGCATTACGTAGTTGGTGATGTCCACCACAATCGAGATTGAGCGCATGCCCGCAAGCTTTAGGCGATTTGCCATCCAACCTGGAACCGCGGCGGTCGCGTCCACACCGGACACGCCAAGCGTGGTAAATCGACTGCAGCCGCTAACGCCGTGGATCGGAGCGCCATCCTGAACCTCAACCTGGAACCCCGTTCCCTGCTTCGCCAAGACTGTGCTGGCGGGATCGGTGAACTTGGCACCCGAGGCGTGACTGTACTCCCTGGCGATTCCACGGATTGATAGGCAGTAACCGCGATCTGGCGTCACATTCACCTCGGCGGCTGATTCGTTGAGCCCCAAAAGCTCAAGCGCATCGGTGCCGACCTCAGGATCAAGACCAAGGGTGGAGAGTCTAAGAATCCCCTCGTGCTCATCGCTCAATCCCAGCTCTCTGGAAGAGGCAATCATGCCGTCAGAGATGTGACCGTAGGTCTTTCGGGCGGCAATCTCGAAGCCTCCTGGGAGCGAAGCTCCAGGCAGTGTGACAACAACCTTGTCGCCTACAAAGAAGTTTCTGGCACCGCAAACCACACCGTTTACCACGCCTGGGGCGACCTCAACTTGGCACCAGCGAATGGTCTTGCCATTGGATTGTGGTTCTTCAACAAACTCCAAGACCTTGCCCACGACGATCGGACCGCGAATATCTCCGCCGTGTGAACCCTCTTCCTCCAGGCCAACCTTTACCAGCTGCGCCATGACATCATCGGGGGTGGAATTCTGAGGAAGCTCAACGAACTCAGCCAACCAACTCAATGGAACTCTCATCAGATCACCGATCCAAACTGCTGCGAGAATCTGGCATCCGCCTCGACCATGTCGTGCATGTCTCTGACGCCATTTCTAAACATCAGGGTGCGCTCAATGCCCATGCCAAAGGCAAAGCCTGAATAGACCTCAGGATCTATGCCGGCAGCCTTCAGGACATTCGGATTGACCATGCCGCAACCGCCCCACTCAACCCAGCGAGCGCCGCCCTTGGCACCAGGGTGCCAAACATCCAGTTCGGCTGATGGTTCAGTGAAGGGGAAGAAAGATGGACGCAGCCTAATTTTGGCTTCAGGTCCAAACATCACTCTGGCGAAGTGCTCCAAGGTGCCCTTGAGGTCTGACATGGTGAGACCCTTGTCAACCGCAAGCCCCTCCACCTGGTGGAAAACCGGGGTGTGAGTCGCATCAAGTTCATCGGTGCGGAAGACACGGCCTGGGCAGAGCACGTAAACCGGCAATTCGCGCTCGAGCAGCGATCGGACCTGAACCGGAGAGGTGTGGGTGCGCAGCAAAAGGCGGTTCTCCACCGGGGCAACAAAGAAGGTGTCCTGCATCGCTCTGGCTGGGTGATCTGGGTGGAAGTTCAGGGCATCGAAGTTGAACCACTCGTTTTCAAGCTCTGGACCATCGGCAATTTCCCAACCCATGCCGATAAAGACATCGCTGATGGAGTCCATCAATAGCGAAAGTGGGTGCCTAGCGCCCTTGGGGGCAACTCTTGGGTAGGCGGTAATGTCCACCCGCTCTAGCTCCAAAGCTTCCCTATCAGCAATCGCCTGAAGCTGGGCTTCCTTTTCGGTGAAGGCGGCGTTTAGCTCAGCCCTCGCACCTCCGACCAGCCGGCCGGCCTCTGCCTTTTGCTCATTGGGCAGCGACTTGATCAAGGCGTTGAGTTTGGAAAGCGGTGAGTCCTCGCCAACAGCGGCGGCTTTGACGGCCTTTAGCTCTTGAAAGCTGTCAGCTTGATTTACCAGCGCGAGCGACGCGGCAAGCGCTTGGCTTACTGATTCCGCGGTTAGTTGTTCAGACACTCGTAAAGTTTAGCGATTGCCTTGCATTTCAAACGCTGAGGCATACAGACAAACTGAAGCAGCGGTGGCAAGGTTCAGCGATTCGGCCTCGCCGAAAATCGGAAGCGCGACCACCTCATCGGCCAATTCCAACATTTCCGGCGACACTCCGTGGGCTTCATTTCCAAAGATCCACGCGGTGGGCTTGCCGAGCTGTCCGGCCATTTCGGTGATGAGTTTTCCGCCCGCACTGGCAGCGAATACTTGAATCCCGGCGGCTTTCAAGGCCGCCACCAGGGCCTTAGGTTCCTGCTCGATCACGCATGGCACATGCAGGATGCTGCCGGCGGTAGAGCGCACCAACTTTGGGTTGTAAAGGTCCACCGAATCGATGGTGAAGATCACAGCATCGGCCCCAGCCGCATCGGCTGCTCGCAGCACAGTTCCGCCATTACCCGGGTCACGAGCCTGATTTAAAATCGCAATTAGTTGCGGGCCAGTTGCCAAAAGCTCATCGAGCGTGACATCAAACTGAGAAACAACGGCCACCACTCCCTGCGGAGTCTTGGTGTCGGAAAGTTTGTCCATGACCAGCTCGGACACCTCAATAATCGGAACGCCGGCCTCGTAGAGATCGTCAAAGAGCTCTTCGTATCTATCCAGGGCTGAGGAGGTCGCGAAGACCTCCTGCGCCAGCGAAGGTTGTTTGGAAAGCTCCTTCAGGCCCTGAGGTCCCTCAAGCAAAAAGAGCCCGGTTTCAAACCGGGCGTCTTTTTGTTGTAGGCGTGCGACCCCCTTCACCCTTTCGGACTTGGGGGCGTCAAGCATTAGCTAACCTTGGCCGCGTTTACATCCTTAGGCAGTGCTGCCTTGGCAGATGCCACCAAAGATGCGAATGCCTTTGGGTCGTGAATGGCTAGGTCTGCCATGATTCGACGGTCAACCTCGATACCAGCAAGCGCTAGGCCCTGGATAAAGCGGTTGTAGGTCATGCCGTTTAGGCGAGCAGCTGCGTTGATGCGCTGGATCCAAAGGCGACGGAAGTTGCCCTTGTTCTTTCTGCGGTCGTTGTATGCGTAAACCAACGAGTGCAGTAGCTGCTGCTTTGCCATGCGGTACAAACGTGAACGCTGGCCGCGGTATCCGTGAGCGCGCTCAAGCGCAACACGACGCT
>JBJOJJ010000004.1:0-34063 GCA_046046695.1 Actinomycetota bacterium | reverse complement strand
ACCTAAGCATCATCCAGGGCCGCAAGGTCGCCGTGTTGGGCTTTGGCTCACAGGGTCACGCTCACGCACTGAACCTAAAGGACTCCGGCGTAGACGTCGTAGTTGGTCTTCCAGAGGGATCCAAGTCCCGCGCCAAGGCAACCGAGCAGGGCCTAAAGGTGCTAACTCCTGGTGAGGCAGTCAAGTGGGCAAACGTAATCGTGGTGCTCGCTCCGGACCCAAAGCAGCGCGACCTTTACACCAACGACATCGCTCCTAACTTGCAGCCAGGCGACGCTCTGGTCTTCGGTCACGGTTTTGCTATCCGCTTTGGATACATCACCCCACCAAGCGACGTTGACGTATTCCTAGTTGCTCCAAAGGGACCAGGCCACCTAGTTCGCCGCGAGTATGTCGCAGGCAAGGGTGTGCCAAACCTAATCGCAGTAGAGCAGGACGCAACCGGCCACGCATTCGAGGTAGGGCTTTCCTACTCGAAGGCAATCGGTGGCACCCGTGCCGGCACCATCAAGACCACCTTCACCGAGGAGACCGAGACCGACCTGTTCGGTGAGCAGGCAGTGCTCTGCGGTGGTGCTTCTCAGCTTGTGATGTACGGTTTTGAGACCCTAACCGAGGCTGGCTACCAGCCAGAGATCGCCTACTTCGAGGTGCTACACGAGCTGAAGCTAATTGTTGACCTGATGTACGAAGGTGGCATTGCCAAGCAGCGCTGGAGCGTCTCTGACACCGCCGAGTACGGTGACTACGTTTCCGGCCCACGCGTCATTGGCCCAGAGGTCAAGGCTCGCATGAAGGACGTTCTAACCGACATCCAGACCGGTGCTTTCGCTAAGCGTTTCATCGACGACCAGGATGCTGGTGCTCCAGAGTTCAAGGCACTTCGCGCTAAGGGTGAGGCTCACCCAATCGAGGCCACCGGCCGCGAGCTGCGCAAGCTGTTCAGCTGGATCAAGCAGGACGATGACTACCAAGAAGGTAGCGCCGCCCGCTAAAGCTTTAGCTAAAAGCCCCCGAGCAATCGGGGGCTTTTGGCTATTCTGGGGCAATGTCTAAAGCAATCTTCTATGGCGTTATCTCCCTCGATGGTTATCTAGCAGGCCCCGATGGAGATATGAGCTGGGCTGAAAAGTACCTATCTCCCGATGAGGACTTTGGCTGGATGGAGTTGATTTCCAGCTCTGGTTCAATGCTGCAAGGTCGCAAGACTTTTGAGTTTGAACTCGACTCAGTTCCGGATATGGAACGCATATTGCCCACCTACGTTCTCACCGAGCAGCCCTTGAAATTCGATGGTTTGACGATTCCAAACCTTCACTTCATCGGCGGAGATCTGCGTGAGGTTGTGAAAACCATAATGGCCAAGCACCCAGGCAATCTCTTTATTGGCGGGGGTGCGATGTTAGTGGACACTCTTTTGGTGATGGGCCTGATCGACGAACTGCGACTATTCATTGCCCCAGACATCCTTGGGGGAGGGGTAAAGCTCTTCAAAGGTTCCAAGGTGTCTCAGCAGTTCGAATTGCTATCGAGCAAATCTTATGCATCCGGTTTGGTGGAACTGCGACTACAAAAAACTTCCGGTTAATTTATACCCCAGGGGGTATTTTGTAGTAGTGTTTTTGATGTTTTCAAAAAGACAAAGGAATCGATTATGTGCTCTCAGGCAATGTGTTACGAATGCAACAAAATCACCTGGCAGGGTTGTGGCCAGCATGTTGAAGAAGCTCTGGCTGGCGTTCCAGACGAGCAGATCTGCTCCTGCCCACGCGACTAATCAGCTAGATAGAGCACTAGACTTTAGCCATTCCCATCGCTGTCGATAACGACGTTAGGTTTGCCATTGTCTAAGCCAGTTGTTCTTATTGCCGAAGAGCTTTCGCCTGCCACGGTTGAGGCCCTCGGTCCAGATTTCGAGATCCGCAGTGTCGATGGGGCAGATCGCTCCAAACTGCTTCCAGCGCTGGCAGATGCCAACGCGGTCCTAATTCGTTCGGCAACCAAGATGGACGAAGAGGCAATTGCTGCCGCTCCAAAGCTCAAGGTGATTGCTCGCGCTGGAGTTGGCCTAGACAACGTGGACATCAAGGCGGCAACCAACGCCGGTGTCATGGTGGTAAACGCTCCAACTTCAAATGTGATCTCTGCCGCTGAGCTGGCAATTGGTCAACTGATGGCGCTTTCGCGCCACATCCCCGATGCCAACGCATCGCTGAAAAATGGCGAGTGGAAGCGCTCGAAGTACACCGGCGTCGAACTCTATGAGAAGACCATCGGAATCATCGGCCTTGGCCGAATCGGAACCCTGGTTGCTCAGCGACTAGCTGGATTTGGCGTGACCCTGATTGGATACGACCCATACGTTACCCAGGCTCGTGCCGAGCAAATCGGTGTTGAGCTGGTGGATATGGACCAGATGATGAAGCGTGCCGACTACATCACGATTCACATTCCAAAGACTCCGGAAACCACCGGAATGATCTCCACCGATCAGTTTGCTATCGCAAAGCCAAACCTTCGCATCGTGAACTGCTCCCGCGGCGGCATCATCGACGAGGCAGCGCTGTATGCCGCGCTAAAGTCTGGCCGCATCGCAGGTGCTGGTTTGGACGTATTTGTAAACGAGCCACCAAAGGACTCACCACTTCTAACTCTTGAGAACATTCTGGTTACCCCACACCTTGGCGCATCTACCGATGAGGCTCAGGAGAAGGCTGGTATCTCGGTCGCTCGCTCAGTTCGACTGGCGCTAGCTGGCGATTTGGTTCCAGATGCTGTGAATGTCGCAGGCGGAGTTATCGATGCGTCCGTGAAGCCTGGTATTCCACTGGCGGAAAAGCTGGGCCAGATTGTTGCGGGTCTTGCCCACACCTCGATTGTTTCGGTTGAGTTTGAGGCCAGGGGAGAGATTGCTGCGCACGATGTAACCGTGCTGAAGCTCGCAGCCCTAAAGGGTCTGTTCCAGACCATGGTCACCGAGCAGGTTTCCTACGTAAACGCTCCACTCATGGCTGAGCAGCGCGGTGTTGAGGTTCGTCTGACTCAGGCCACCGAGAGCGATGAGTACCGCAATGTCACCACCTTGAAGGCAGTGCTTTCGGATGGTTCGGTGGTTTCTGCTGGCGGCACCGTGATTGGTCCTAAGCACCACCAAAAAGTGGTTTCGATCAACGGTTACGACGTCGAGCTTTCCATGGCCGACCACATGGTGGTCATGGTTTACCAAGACCGTCCAGGAATCGTCGCCGTTTACGGCAAGGCCTTCGCAGAGGCAAATGTAAACATCGCAGCCATGACGATTGCTCGTCAGCAGCGCGGCGGCAAGGCGCTGAGCGTGATTACAGTTGATTCTCCGGTGGCTCAAGATATCTTGGAGCAGCTACGCTCCGAGATCCAGGCCGACACCATGCAGGCCATCTCAATCTCTGAGGCCTACTAAGTCCTAAACAAAAAGGGCCCGTAACTGGGCCCTTTTGTCTATTACTAGCTCTTAGCTGCTCGTTCTCTCGCGTCCATTCCAGTGCGCCAGGTGGTGTAGCCACCATCTAGATTGCGCACCTTTATGCCGTGGCTGCGCAAGATTTGAGTGGCGGTGTGGCCACGTTGACCAACGGCGCAGGTAACAATGACGTCTTTGCCCTTTAGTTCCGGGATGTGCTCGCGCAGTGAGTCGACTGGAATCAACCTGGTGTTTGGGATGCTTCCGGCTTGGTGTTCACCTTGGGTGCGAACATCGATCACAACGGCGCCAGCAGCCTGCGCGGCTTCAACCTCATACCACTGAATGTTCGGAGTCTTTCCCACTCGAACGTTGTTGCCGACATAACCCGCCTGGTTAATTGGGTCCTTAGCGCTGCCAAAGGGCGGTGCGTAAGCGAGTTCCAAATCCATCAGATCGTCGATGGTCAATCCCGCGAAGATAGCGGTTGCTATGACATCGATTCGCTTGTCAACCCCATCAAAACCGACCCCTTGAGCCCCAAGAAGTTCTCCGCTAGCTGGGTCGAAGAGCACCTTCAGCGATACTCGCTCGGCACCTGGGTAGTAGCCGGCATGGCTGCCGGGGTGTAGGTGAATCACCTGGTGAGGGATGCCCAATGCTTTTGCGGCATTCTCGGTGAGTCCGGTGACTGCCACCGCCATGCCAAAGGCACCGATGATTCCGGTGCCGATCGCCTTGCGGGCGGACACCTTTTCGCCGGCGATTACGTCCGCAACTAAGCGACCATGACGATTCGCGAGATTAGCCAACCAAATCATTTGATTTCCGCCCGTGAGCGAGTTTGCCTTCTCCGCGGCATCGCCAACGGCATAAATATCTGGGCTAGAGGTGCGCATCTGTTCATCGACCCAAATGCCTCCTGCTTCACCAATTTTCAATCCGGCTGCCACCGCTAAACCGTGATCTGCTTCTACGCCGATGGCCATGACCACCAGATCCGCAGCAATTTCTTGGCGGTCGGACAAAATCACCGAACGCTGTTTTATCTCCACGGTCTGGGCGTTTAGCTTTAGCTCAATCTCGTTTTTCACCAAGAGAGCCTGCAGTGGTTCGATGACCTCTGGGTCATACTGCGGCAGGATGGTGTCTCGCGAGCTAATAAGAGTGGTCAGGATTCCGCGGTGTCTTAGGTTCTCGGCTAGCTCAACCCCGATAAATCCTGCGCCGATGATGGCCGCCGAGGAAACCTCACCTTGGTCGACCAAGTCCTTGATTCTTACCGCGTCTGGCACATCCCGAAGCACATGGGCACGCTCGGCTCCTGGGATCTTCGCAATTTTTGGCTTAGCGCCGGTGGAGAGGATTAGTGAGTCATAGCTTTCGGTGTAGCTCTCACCCGAAACCAAGTTCTTCACCTCAACGGTTTTTTCGCTTGGGTTTAGCTTTGTGACTCGAGAGTTCACTCGCACATCCAAGTTGAAGCGATTCTTCAATGACTGCGGAGTCTGCAGCAGTAGATCACTTTCGGCTGGAATTACCTCACCCACGTGATAAGGCAACCCGCAGTTCGCATAGGAAACGTGCGGACCCTGTTCGAAAACGATAATCTCTGCGTTTTCATTTAGCCTGCGCAACCTCGTCGCAGCGGACATACCTCCCGCGACACCGCCAACAATTACAACCTTCAATTACTTCACAATCTTGAGGCCCGCACGCTGCCAGCCAATCATTCCGCCTGAGACGTTTAGTACTTGGTAGCCATTGCGGCTAAGTATCTCGGCAGCCCGCTGACTGCGCATGCCGGACTGGCAAACCACAACAATCTGGCGCTCCTTTGGAATTTCACCCAAGCGTCGTTCAATCACCTGGACCGAGATGTGCTTGGCACCTTGGGCGTGACCCGAGCGATACTCGGAGGACTCACGCACGTCGATCAGCATCGCACCTTGAGCCTGGGCCTCCAGGGCCTTTGCTGGAGAGACGGTCTGGTACTTCTTTTTGAATAGATCGAAGAAACCCACTACTTGCTGGCCTCGAAGGAAACTTCCTTGCCCGCCGAAATCCAAGCGCCGGTTCCACCGGCAACCGAAACCACGTCAAAACCCTGTGCCTCAAGGTAGTCAGCGGCCTTCATAGAGCGAACGCCACCTTGGCAGATCAACCAGATCTGCTCACCCTGAGGTAGATCGGCAGTGCGGTCCGGAACGGTGCTCAGTGGAATGTGGTGGGCATTTGGAACGTGCCCCGCCTCAAACTCGTGGTCTTCGCGTACATCGACCACAAACTTGCCCGCAGCGATCGCACCCTCTAGTTCATCGATTGTTACTTCGTTTGCCATTTCTTATCCTTTCTAAATCCTCTAGCTCAGCGAGAGGAAAGCTTTTTCTAGTTTTGCCTTGTCCGCAACGCCTGCCTCATCACTGCCGCAGTGCGAGATTCCGGAGGCAATAAGCGTAAATGCCGCGCGACTGATAGCGGCCTGAGCTGCGGCGAGCTGGGTGAGAACATCGGTGCATTCACGACCTTCTTCCACCATGCGAATGATTCCGCCGAGTTGACCCTGTGCTCTCGCCAAACGCTTTTTTACTGCGTCGAGATCTTGCTCTGGAATCTGCATGTTTATCAGCCTTTCAACTTGACTCGACAAACTCTAACACATACCCTAGGGGGTATCTTGAAAGGATCACTCATGAAGATTTTGAAGTTTCTAGTTGCCGCTCTGATTGCGATGTTTGCCATCGGATCGCTGAGCGCGTGTGCCACTCAGACCGAGGACCCAGCGGCTTATGCTGCCGTGATCGACGTTCGCACCCCTGAAGAGTGGGCCGAGGGGCACCTAGCAGGTGCCATCCGGATTGGGATCGCCGACGCAGACTTTGCGCAGCAGCTAGAAACCCTTGACAAGAGCGCCGACTACTACATCTACTGCCGCAGTGGCAACCGAGCGGGTCAGGCAATCGACTACATGAAGTCAGCGGGCTTCACCGGCAAGTTGGTAAATGGCGGTTCGGTAGCAAACGCAGCGGGTCAGACCGGCCTTGCGGTAGTTACCGGAGAGTAGTTTCACGCCCCAAGTCACTGGGCAAAAGCGTTAAGGTTGTTATAAACAATCTGTAAGGCTTCGCTGTGAAATCCATCAATCTTGCTGTCATCGCCGGAGACGGTATTGGCCCAGAGGTAACCTCGGTCGGTATTGCGGCCCTAGAGAAGGCGCTGTCCGGCGTGGAGCTGGATATCACGAGCTACGACCTTGGTTCGGATCGCTACCTCGCAACCGGCGAAGCCCTGACCGAGAATGACCTGGCACAGCTATCGAAGCACGATGCGATTCTGCTCGGTGCCATTGGCGATCCACGGGTGCCATCGGGAGTCTTGGAGCGTGGGCTACTGCTAAAACTGCGCTTTGCCTTTGATCACCACATCAACCTGCGCCCATCAAAACTGTTTGAGGGTGTGGTTTCACCACTGTCCAATGCCAAGCAAGTCGACTTTGTCGTTGTCCGCGAGGGCACCGAGGGTCCATACGTTGGTAACGGTGGCGCGATTCGTCAGGGCACCGACCAGGAGGTTGCCAACGAGGTTTCGGTGAACACCGCATTTGGTGTTCGCAGGGCGGTTGAGTATGCCTTCGACTTGGCAGCAAACCGAGACCGCAAGCACGTCACGTTGGTTCACAAAACCAATGTCCTGGTTCACGCTGGCAAGATTTGGCTTCGCATGGTCGAAGAGGTTTCAAAAAAGTATCCAACTGTCACTCACGACTACATGCACATCGATGCCGCCACCATCCACATGGTGAACTCCCCAGAGCGCTTCGATGTGATTGTCACCGACAACCTATTTGGAGATATCATCACCGACCTAGCCGCTGCGATTTGCGGTGGCATTGGTCTGGCTGCCTCGGCTAACCTAAATCCAACCGGTGCATTCCCATCCATGTTCGAACCCGTTCATGGCTCAGCACCGGACATCGCGGGCAAAAACCTCGCTGATCCAACTGCGGCAATCCTTTCCGCAGCGCTATTGGCTAGAACCCTCGGCTACACCGAGGCGGCAGCCAAGATCGAAAATGCGGTGGCTCAAGATCTTGCAGGCCGCGGGGACTCAAAGCGTTCGACCGATCAGGTTGCTCAAAGCATCCTGGCTCTGATTTAGGTAGCGATCATGGAATTCAAAGTAACCAAGAACCCAAACCCAACCCCAAAGGCTGAGCGCGATGCCATCTTGGCAAACCCAGTCTTCGGTGCCAAGCTCACCGATCACCAGGTGGTCGTGGTCTGGGAGAAGGACAAAGGTTGGCACTCCGCTGAGGTAATCCCTTACGGCCCAATCCTGATGGACCCATCGGCCGCGGTGCTGCACTACGGTCAGGAAATCTTCGAGGGTATCAAGGCTTACCGTCACCAGGACGGCTCAATCTGGACCTTCAGGCCAGAAGCCAACGCCAAGCGCCTACAGCGCTCGGCACACCGCATGGCACTTCCTGAGCTACCGACCGAAATCTTCGTTGAATCCTTGCGTCAGCTAATTGCGGTTGATGGTGACTGGGTTCCAGACGCTGAGGGCGAAAAGACGCTGTACTTTAGGCCGTTTGAGATTGCTGCCGAGAACTTCCTAGGTGTTCGTGCCGCGCAGCGTGCCGAGTATCGCGTGATCGCATCGCCGGTTGGTCCTTACTTCACCGGTGGCCTCACGCCGGTTGCGATCTGGATCGCTTTGGATTCGGCTCGCGCTGGAAAGCATGGCACCGGTGAGGCAAAGACCGGCGGCAACTACGCAGCGTCGCTTTTGGCTCAGTCCAAGGGTTACGAAAATGGCTGCAGCCAGGTGATGTTCTTAGATGCCGAGAGTTCCACCTACATCGAGGAACTCGGCGGCATGAACCTGTTCTTTGTCTACAAAGATGGACACGTCGCGACCCCTGGGCTTGATGGCACCATCCTGCACGGCATCACCCGCGACTCTGTAATCACTTTGCTGCGCGATCGCGGCATTGAGGTTCAAGAGCGCAAGGTGACCTTGGATGAGGTGCGTGAGGGCATCAAGTCAAACGACATCGTTGAGGTATTTGCCTGCGGCACCGCTGCGGTTATCACTCCGGTTGGCACCTTCAAGTCGGAGCACGAGGAGATTGTGATCGGTGGCAACGAACCTGGTGAGCTAACTATTCAGATGCGTCAGGAGCTCACTGGCATTCAATACGGCACCGTGCCGGATCGCCACAACTGGATGCTGAAGCTGGCAGACTAATCGAATGAAGATCGCGAGATTCAATCTCAACGGTGAGATTAGATTCGGTTCAATAGACCAAGATCAGGTTGCGCTTTTTGTTGGCAATCCGCTTGAGTCCATGGCACTTTCTGGCCAAACCGTTTCGCTCAATGAAGTTGAACTGCTAGCTCCGGTGGCACCAAGCAAAGTCATCTGTATCGGCATGAACTATGCCGCACACGCAGCTGAGATTGCCCAGGATGTTCCGGATGAGCCGCTGATGTTCTTCAAGCCGATTAGCTCAATCATCGGACCCGGAGAAAAGATTGTGCTTCCCGCACAATCCGACCAGGTTGAACTAGAGGTCGAGCTTGCGATCGTGATTGGCAAAAAGACCAAGAACATCTCAAAGGCTGAGGTCAAAGACCACATCTTTGGTTACACCATCGGAAATGACGTAACTGCCAGGGATATTCAGTTCTCCGATTTGCAGTGGGCGAGAGCGAAGGGATTTGACACCTTCTGCCCACTTGGGCCATGGATTGAAACCGAGTTTGATCCAGCCAATAAGCGCCTAGATTCCCGAGTCCACGGTGAATTGCGTCAGCACTCAATCACCAACGACATGATTTTTGATGTTGAGACCATCGTCTCATTTGTCTCGGAGAACCTAACTTTGCTGCCCGGTGACGTAATCCTCACCGGCTCTCCAGCGGGTATCTCGCGCATCGATCACGGTGATGAAGTTGAGTGCGAGATTGAGGGTATTGGCGTATTGCGCAACTTGGTTGCCTAAGCTTTACATTTGTTATGACGCTAATCACCGCACCTACCACGACCGCTACCGGTTCGGACATCAGAGTCCGCTTTTGCCCATCACCTACCGGCACCCCGCACGTTGGGCTGGTTAGAACCGCCCTTTTCAACTGGGCTTATGCCAGAAGAGTCGGTGGCACCTTTGTTTTCCGCATCGAGGACACCGATGCTGCTCGCGACTCCGAGGAAAGCTACCACCAGATCATTGATGCTCTGCGCTGGCTGGGCATGGACTGGGATGAAGGCGTTGAGGTCGGTGGCCCGCAAGAGCCATACCGTCAGTCGCAGCGCACCGAGATCTACATGGACGTGATTGACAAGCTCAAGGAGTCTGGACACGTCTACGAGTCTTTCCTCTCCGCCGAGGAAATCGAGGAGCGCAATAAGGCCAATGGCCGTGCGGTTCAGCTGGGTTATGACAACTCCGAACGTGAGCTGTCTCAGGCTGATCGCGAGCGCTACCTTGCCGAGGGGCGTCAGCCTGCGCTGCGCCTAAGGGTTCCGGACCAGGACATCACCTTCGACGACCTAGTCCGCGGTGAGATTACCTTCCCAGCCGGTTCTTTCCCAGATTTCGTAGTGGTTCGCCCAGGGGGTCAGCCGCTCTACACCCTGGTGAACCCGGTTGATGATGCCCTAATGGGCATCACTCACGTGTTGCGCGGTGAGGACCTGCTGTCTTCCACTCCACGTCAGATCGCGCTCTACAACGCGATGTATGAGGCTGGAATTACCAAGTTCATCCCGCGCTTTGGCCACCTGCCATTCGTGATGGGGGAGGGAAACAAGAAGCTCTCCAAGCGCAATCCAGAGAGCAATCTGTTCTTGCACCGAGACCGCGGCTTTATCCCAGAGGGTTTGCTGAACTACCTGGCGCTATTGGGTTGGTCAATTGCGGCTGATCGCGACATCTTTACCCTCGAAGAACTCTGCGCCAACTTCGATGTGGCGAATGTGAACCCTAACCCGGCTCGTTTTGACCAGAAGAAGGCTGACTCGATCAATGCCTCTCACATCAGACTCCTCGAGGCTGCCGATTTCGAATCTCGCATTTTGCCTTACCTGCAGTCAGCCGGAGTGCTGCCAGCAGCTCCAAGCGCTGAGCAGCTAGAGCTACTTCACAAGCTCGCGCCACTAGTTCAGGAGCGCATCACCGTGCTCTCGGAAGCCGCTGGAATGCTCGGCTTTATGTTTGCCTCAGACGACCAGCTTTCCTATGAGGAGGATGCCATCGCGCAGCTTCCAGAAAATGCCAAGTTGATTATCGACACCGCCATTGTTGCCTTGCGCAAGCTTGAGGACTTCAACACCGATGCGATTCAGGCTGTTTTGAACGAAGCCTTGGTTGAAGGTCTTGGCGAGAAGCCGAGAAATGCTTTCGGTCCGATTCGCACCGCATTCTCAGGAAGAAGGGTCACCCCTCCGCTGTTTGAATGTATGGAGTTCTTAGGCAAGGAAAGAAGCATTTCTCGACTAGAGGCTTTTGCTTCCGCCCGCTAAGATAGAGCGTCGGGTCTAAGGCCCAACCATTGGGATATGGTGTAATTGGCAACACGAAGGTTTCTGGTTCCTTTGTTCTTGGTTCGAGTCCAGGTATCCCAGCCATTGAGATCCGGAGGTAAAAATGCTTGATGCGTTTGCCTCCGGTTTTCTTGTTTTTGCGTTTCTCGCAACCGCGCTTTTTCAACTCGCTCTAGTGCTTGGTGCTCCAATGGGCGAGTATGCCTACGGTGGCCAAATGCCTGGCAAGTTACCTATTCAGTATCGAGTTTCTAGCGCTGTTTCGTTCGTCCTACTTCTCGCTATCTCGGGTCACTACCTTGCTCAAATGGGAGTTGTGCCAAAGCTACTCAGCCCAGAATTGAACCAGTGGGTGAACTGGGGATTGATTGGCTTCGCTGCTGCGGCCGCGGTGATGAATAACATCACCAAGTCGGCTAAGGAGAAAAGGCTCTGGGGTTCAACCACCATTGCGATGCTGATCGCAGCGATCGTGGTCGCGCTCTAAATAGTTATTGATTCACCTTCGGTGAGATAGCTGAACTCGCCACCGTGCTTTGTGACAATTTCCCGAATTCTATTGTTCTGAAGCGCATGGCCGTTGTCGTTCAAGATCGCGTTGTGGGTAGCAAACGCGCGCTTGGGCTTTACAGCCTCGAGGTAATCAATCAAGTCTGAAATCTTCATCCAAGGCGCCGCTGAGGGGCATGCCAGCATCTCAAATGGGTATTCGCACTGGGTGTAGCTATCGCCGGGGTAGTAGAGCTTGGAATTTACCAAGACCCCAACATTCTGCACCAGTGGAATTGAACGGTGGATTTCCTGGTGCTGATCGCCAAAGAAGTCCAGTGTGAATTCACCCACCCTATGGTGCGAGCCGTGGGTGACAACCTCGCAATCAATCTCACCGAGTTTGGCTACCACATCGCGCGGTCCGAATATGCGGGCATTGGGAAATTGCTGCTTGACTTTCGTGATGTGTGGCAGGAAGCTGTGGTCGTCGTGGAGGTGAGTCAGCACAATTCCAACCACGTTCTCAAGCTTGGGGAGGCTAGGAGAGTAGATACCCGGGTCAATCAGCAACTGCTCTAATGCCTGTTCGAGAACTAGAAACGCATGTTCAAATTTGGTGATTTTCATTACTACCGCCTCAAAGAACAGTCTATGTTTATGGCATCTGAGAAAGGTCGGCGATGAAGCCAATTGGAGTCTTGGTAAACCCTGCCGCTAATCGTGGTCGCGGCAACCAGGTTGGGGAGCAGGTGTTCGCAGCACTTGCGAAGGCTGGAATCCCAGCCATCAACCTCTCTGCCGAATCTGCGCTGGCAGCCTCCTCAAAGGCACAAACAGCCATCAGCGACCAGGAAATCTCCGGCGTTATTGCGGTGGGCGGCGATGGCACCGCGCAATTGGGTGTGAATATTTGCGTGCCGAATCAGATTCCGCTGGGTCTGGTTCCAGCCGGAAGCGGCAATGATCAGGCCAGACAACTAAAGATTCCCCTCGGCAATCCACAGGCGGCTATCGAAAACATACTGGCTTCCCTGGATGCGCCAAAGCGAGTCGATGTGATGAGAATCACCACCGGTGAGCGGGAGTTTTGGTCTTTTGGTTCGGTCTCTGCCGGTTTTGATGCGATTTGCGCGAAGCGAGCCAACTCACTTACGTGGCCAAAGGGTCCAAACTCCTATGTGGCGGCCATGCTTTTGGAGCTGCCGAGTTTTAGGCCGATTGAGTATCACCTAACTGTAGATGGCGAGCATCGAACCGTGAAGGCCATGCTCTGTGGTGTGGCCAATGTGCAGAATTTCGGCGGCGGAATGCGCATCTCGCCAAACTCCGATGCCGAAGATGGTGAGCTTGAGGTTTTCATACTTCACGAGGTCTCCAGACCCCGATTGCTCAAGATATTTCCAACGGTTTACCAGGGTGAGCACATCAAGTTCCCCGAGGTAGAGATCTTCAAGGCCAAGTCGATTCGAATTGAGAACGCCAACTATCCGCTGTCCTGCGATGGTGAGCTGGTTGGAACCGCCCCTTTTAGTGCTCAGGTTCACCCGGGAGCGCTTCAGGTTTTCAGCCGATAAATTGCCAACTCTGCGGTTTTATGGCAAACTTCTCAGGTTGCTTTCGGCTCCATCGTTTAGCGGCCTAGGACGCTGCCCTCTCACGGCAGTAGCGCGGGTTCAAATCCCGCTGGAGTCACGAATTCCGCCTCTGATTGATCTTTGATCTTGGAGGCGGATTTCTTTTTAACCGCGCCAGCGCTTAGAGAAACTGGTTGCCACCACGATAAACACCACTGGAATCAGGGCGGCGGCATTTAGCCCGCCAAAGGTAAATAGCAACAAAATGGTGCCGGAAATCGCGCCACCAAATGCCCCCGATAGGTTCATCAGTGAATCGCTGAAGCCCTGAACCTTGGTCTTTTCGTCGGTTGGCAGAACTTCGGTTAGCAGCGCGCTGCCGGCAACGGTTGAGGCTGACCAGCCCAAACCAAGCAGGAACAGCCCAGTCATAACCATTTGGAAATTGTTTTGGCCAATTCCGGCAAAGCCGATTGCGACCAGGAAGATCAATTGCCCCAGGACAATTGTCTTTACCGATCCAATCCGGTCTGCGAGCAGACCGAAAATCGGGGCAAAGGCATACATGCCTGCGATGTGAAGTGAGATGGTCAGACCAACATCGGAAAGCGAGTGACCAGCAGAACTTAGGTGAGCCGGGGTCATGCTCATCACCGAGACCATAACCATGTGACTTAGAGCAATGGTTAGCACCGCATAGCCTGCTAGCGGCCGCTGACGAATCACGGCAATGGCGGCCTTGAAACCTGGATTTACTCGGCGAGCCGGTAGTCCAGCTATCTCCTTGGCAATCAAAAGCGGGTCAGGTCGAAGCCCAAACCAGAAGATCAAAGTCGAGGTGGTCTGAGCAAAGATTGTGAACAGGAAGGGTCCGGCCAAATGCGGCAATCCAATGGCCAAGCCAAGGCTTTCGCCCGGGGCAATTAGGTTTGGGCCAACTACCGCACCAACTGTGGTTGCCCAAACCACCAGCGATAGGTCTTTGCCACGCGGACCAGCAACCGGAATGTCAGCTGCGGCAAAACGCGCCTGCAGTGATACTGCCGAGCCTGCGCCAAGCAAGAAAAGCGCAATTAGCTCAATCGGGAAAGAGCGCAGCGAGGCTGCCAAAATCATGCCCATCGCACCGGAAATAGCCAGCGCAGCACCGGTTGCTAGCGCGACTCTGCGACCCATGCGATAGGCCAGGTTCGCCAGCGGGATTGCGCTGGCAGCACTGCCTAAGGTGCTGAGGGTGGCGGCCGCTCCCGAGAAGGCCGGGGTGCCGGAGAGCTCGACCGCAAGTAAGGCGCCGACCGACAAGGTGGCACCAAGACCGAAACCGCCAAAAGCTTGGCCAGTTGCCAGCACCTTTACGGTTCTTTTTTGGAGCCTTGAAAGCTCTGCTGGCTGGTATTGGGTCACCACCTAAACCTACATGGTGCGGTAAACTCTTCACCTACGCACTCGCGAGGTGATGCATGTCAAACAAGCCACTTACTCTGGCTGAAAAGCTGTGGAGAGACCACCTTGTGGTCAAGGGCGAAAACGGTGCGCCTGATCTGATCTACATCGACCTTCACCTAATTCACGAGGTGACCAGCCCGCAAGCTTTTGATGGTCTGCGTTTGGCAGGGCGCGAAATTCGTCGCAAAGACCTCACCATCGCAACCGAAGACCACAACACCCCCACCCAGGACATTCACCTGCCGATTGCGGACCTAACCTCCCGCACCCAGGTCCAGGCGCTTCGAGACAACACCGCAGAATTTGGGGTTCGAATTCACTCGCTAGGCGATAAGAATCAGGGCATTGTTCACGTGGTAGGTCCGCAACTTGGCCTCACCATGCCCGGACTGACCATTGTGTGCGGTGACTCTCACACCTCAACCCACGGCGCGTTTGGCTCGCTGGGAATCGGCATTGGCACCAGCGAGGTAGAGCACGTGCTCGCGACCCAGACCTTGCCGCTGGCTCCATTCAAGACCATGGCGATCAACGTTGAGGGCAAGCTTCGACCTGGCGTAAGCGCCAAGGACATCATTCTGGCGGTCATTGCCAAGATCACCGCCAGCGGTGGCCAGGGTTACGTGTTGGAATACCGCGGTAGCGCTATTCGCGAGCTCTCGATGGAAGGTCGCATGACCATCTGCAACATGTCTATCGAGGCAGGTGCTCGTGCCGGCATGGTCGCTCCCGATGAGATTACTTTTGAGTATCTAAAGGGTCGCCCTCATGCTCCAACCGGCAGCGACTGGGATGCTGCCGTTGAATACTGGAAGACCCTCAAGACCGACGCTGGTGCGGTGTTTGATGCCGAGGTGTTTATCGATGCCGATACTCTCGATCCTTTTGTGACCTGGGGCACTAACCCAGGGCAGGGTGTATCGCTGATGGATAGCGTTCCAGACCCAAGTTCGATTTCTGATTCCAGCGAACGTGCCGCTGCCGAGCGCGCTTTGGAATACATGGACCTGACCCCTGGCACCAAGATGAAGGACATTGCGGTCAATACCGTGTTCTTAGGCTCGTGCACCAATGCCCGAATCGAAGACCTGCGTGCGGCAGCAGAAGTCGTCAAGGGGCGCAAGAAGGCCGATGGCGTTCGCATGATGGTGGTGCCGGGTTCGGCAATGGTTCGATTGCAGGCCGAAGCAGAAGGCCTAGACAAAGTCTTCAAGGACTTCGGTGCCGAGTGGCGCTTTGCCGGTTGCTCGATGTGTTTGGGCATGAACCCAGATCAACTGGCGCCGGGAGAGCGAGCTGCCTCGACCTCGAACCGTAACTTCGAAGGACGTCAGGGCAAGGGGGCTAGAACCCACCTGGTTTCTCCGGTGGTGGCTGCCGCAACCGCAGTTCGTGGAACCCTCTCAGCGCCTGCGGATCTGGAGGCATAAATGGAAAAGATTTCGGTATTCGAAGGCGTTGCTGCTCCGCTAAAGCGCTCCAACGTCGACACCGACCAGATCATCCCGGCGGTCTATCTGAAGCGCATTACCAAGACCGGTTTTGAAGATGGCTTGTTCGCCAACTGGCGTGGCCAGGAGCCAGACTTTGTGCTGAACCAGCCGATCTATCAAAACGCTCAGGTTTTAGTGACCGGTCCAGATTTTGGAACCGGATCCTCTCGCGAGCATGCGGTTTGGGCACTTCGTGACTTTGGTTTCAAGGCGGTCTTCAGCCCAAAGTTTGCCGATATCTTCCGCGGCAACTCCGGGAAGCAGGGCTTGATTGCTGGCGTTATCTCCGAAGCTGACATGGAGGCGATGTGGCAGGCAATTGATGCCAATCCAGGTGTTCAGGCCAAGGTAGATCTGCCCGCGCAGATTGTCTCCATCGGTGAGCTAAGCGTGAGTTTTGAAATCGACGAATACACTAAATGGCGTCTCATGGAGGGCCTCGACGACATCGGGATTACCCTGCAGAACGAGGCAGCCATAGCCGAATTTGAGGCTAAGCGAGAGTCTTGGAGACCCAAGACTCTTCCGGCCAAGGGAGTCTAAGTGAGCCAAATCACTATCAACGGTGGTAAGCCACTAGCCGGTCGAGTAGACCTAAAAGGTGCCAAGAACCTAGTTACCAAGGCAATGGTGGCGGCGCTGTTGGGCGAAACCCCATCGATCCTCAAGGATGTGCCACACATCTCCGATGTTGAGGTGGTCTCCAGACTGCTTCAGCTGCACGGCGTTACCATCGGCCACGATCCAGTCAGCGGCGACATGGTGCTGGACCCATCGAATGTCGAGCAGGCACGCATGGTTGACATCGACGCCCATGCTGGTAGCTCGCGAATCCCAATTTTGTTCTGCGGCCCACTGCTGCACCGCCTTGGAGAGGCTTTCATTCCTGGCCTCGGTGGCTGCGAAATCGGCGATCGTCCAGTGGACTTCCACTTTGATGTGTTGCGCGCTTTCGGTGCGGTGATTGAGAAGCTGCCAACCGGAACCAGGCTAAGTGCTCCTGAGGGCCTCAAGGGCGCGAAGATTTCGTTGCCCTATCCATCGGTTGGCGCCACCGAGCAGGTATTGCTCTCCGCCACCACGGCATCCGGGTTGACCGAGCTATCGGGTGCGGCAATTGAGCCAGAGATTATTGACCTGATTTCAATCCTGCAGAAGATGGGCGCCATCATCTCGGTTGACACCGATCGAGTTATCCGCATCGAGGGCGTGAAGTCCCTCAAGGGCTTTACTCACCAGGCACTGTTTGACCGCAATGAGGCAGCTAGCTGGGCAGCGGCAGCCCTTGCCACCAAGGGAGATATCTTCGTCGGTGGCGCACGTCAGGTTGAGATGATGACCTTCCTGAATGTCTATCGCAAGGTCGGTGGCCAGTTCGACATCGAAGACGATGGCATCCGCTTCTACCACCCTGGCACCGAGCTGCAGCCGGTAGTAATTGAAACCGACGTCCACCCTGGATTTATGACCGACTGGCAGCAGCCACTGGTGGTTGCACTCACTCAGGCCAAGGGAATCTCGATTGTTCACGAAACGGTTTACGAAAACCGCTTTGGATTCACCGACGCCCTAAACCAAATGGGTGCTCAGATTCAGATTTATCGAGAGTGCCTAGGTGGTAACCCTTGCCGCTTCGGCCAGCGCAACTTCAACCACTCGGCGGTTATTTCCGGACCTACTCCACTTCGCGGAGCGGACATTCGAGTACCAGACCTGCGCGGTGGCTTTAGCCATGTGGTGGCAGCCCTGGCCGCTGAGGGAACTTCAAATGTGACCAATGTTCAGCTAATCTCCCGAGGCTATGAGCGCTTTATCGACAAGCTCGGTGCGCTCGGTGCTGACTTTAAGATCGAGGGCTAAAAAGGTGGCAGAGGCAAAGCTGCCAAAGGTGCTTCGTGAGAAGAGCTTTGTGTTCACCCTGGTGGCATCGATTTTGGCCCCGCTGATTCGCCTGATGTTTCGCATCAAGACCCAGGGTCTGGAGAACTTGCCCAAGGGTGGCTACATCCTGGTTGCCAATCACGTGAACTACCTTGATCCATTGGCCTTTGCCTATTCGGTCTTTATTCACATGAAGCGCACTCCGCACTACCTTGCCAAAGAGGCACTGTTCAGAATCCCAATTTTGGGGGCACTGCTTCCAAAGGTTGGTCAGATTCCGGTTTATCGCACCGGCAGATCAAATGATGAGCCACTGCGAGCTGCCATCGAGTTCCTCAAGGCAGGTCAGGTGGTTGTAGTTTTCCCAGAGGGAACCCTGACTCGCGATCCTGATCTTTGGCCGATGCGCGGAAAGTCTGGCGCTATTCGCCTGGCAATTGAGCTCGGGCTACCAATCGTGCCTGCCGGTCACTGGGGAATCGAAAAGATCCTCGGCACCTACTCAAAGAAGTTCAGGCCAAATCCCTTCCACACCGTGAACGTCAAAATCGGTAAGCCGATGCACTTTGACGAATTGCGCAAAGACGGGGTAACTGCCGCCGAGGTAAACGCTGCCACCGAGAAGGTCATGCATCAAATAGCGGCTATCGTCGGTGAACTCAGGGGCGAAACTCCACCCAGAGAGCTTTGGGATCCTGCCAAAAAGGGTCAAACCGAGATCGGTAACTTTAGGAAAAAGAAGTGAGCCGAATCGTCGTAATGGGCGCGGGTTCCTGGGGAACCACGGTGGCAAAGGTGATCGCCGATGCTGGCTTTGAGGTAATGCTGTGGTCTAGGCGCGAAGAAGTTGCCACCGAGATCAATGAGACCAAGCGCAACAGCGACTACCTTCCGGGGATTGACCTACCGCAGAAGCTTTCCGCCACCAGCGACCTAGCAGAGGCACTAAAAGATGCCGAGCAGATTTACCTAGCGATACCCTCTCAGAGCCTGCGCGAGAGCCTGAGCTTATGGAAAGACCTCATCCCCAAAAATGCCACCTTGATTAGCTTGATCAAGGGTCTAGAGCAGGGCACTGGGCTTCGAATGAGCGAAGTTATGGTTCAAGCCACCGGCTTGCCGATGACCCATATGGCAGTGGTGTCAGGCCCTAACTTGGCACTGGAAATTGCTAAGCAGGAGCCGGCGGCATCGGTGTGTGCCTGCGCGGATTCCGAGCGAGCAAATGAGGTGGCTAGGACCTGCTCAAACGGTTACTTTACGGTTTTCACCAATCAGGACGTGATTGGCACTGAGCTTGGTGGAGTGCTGAAGAACCTGATTGCGGTTGCGATTGGAATCGTAAACGGATTGGGCTATGGCCAAAACACCAAGGCCTCAATCATGACCCGAGGACTTGCTGAAATAACTAAATTCGCGGTTGCTCACGGAGCACGTCGTCGAACTATGTTTGGCCTGGCTGGATTGGGTGACCTGATTGCCACCAGTGAGTCTTCGCTATCTAGAAACTTCCGCGCCGGCGAAATGCTCGGTAAGGGTTACACCAAGCGCGAGGTGCTCAAGCGCCTGCAGCAGACCGCCGAAGGCCTCAGCTCGGTTGAACCGGTGCTTGAAAGTGCCAATCAAAAGGGTATTGAAATGCCAATTGTGGCTCAGGTGAGCGATGTCTTAAATGGACGCATGAAGCCACAGGACTTTGGTCGCCAGTTAAATCTTGCCGATGATGTCGAGGTGGAATTTTGATTCGTTTAGCACTGATCTACGGCGGAGCATCTTCGGAGCACAGCGTCTCATGCGTCACAGCACTCGGGGTTTATTCGGCCATCGATAAGTCCAAGTATGAGGTGATTCCAATCGGAATCACCCCAGCTGGAAAGTTTGTGCTGAACCCGATTTCACCAGACTGGAAGTTAGCGGATAGCCCGCAGGTCCCAGATGGCGTCGAGGTGTATCCAGCGCTAGGTGGCGGGTCTTGGAAGACAGCCGCGGGGCAAGACCTGGGTGTGATTGATATCGCATTCCCAGTGCTCCACGGACCCAATGGCGAGGATGGCTCGATCCAGGGCCTACTCCAGCTTTGCGAAGTTCCTTATGTCGGCAATGGAGTGCTGGCTTCAGCGGTTGCGATGGAGAAATCTAAGGCCAAGGCACTGTTTCAAAATGCCGGCATTGCGGTGGCCGAGGGATTGGTTATCACCGAGAAGGAATTTGATCTGGATTCACAAGCCTTCCTTGAGAAGTGTCAGGCGAAATTCCAGCTGCCGGTCTTTGTAAAGCCTTCGCGCTCCGGCTCTTCGGTAGGAGTCAGCAAGGTGAAGAGTTTTGCTGATCTTGAGTCGGCAATTGTTGAAGCCTTCTCGCACGACAACACGGTATTGGTTGAGACTGCGGTTGTTGGTCGCGAGGTTGAGTGTGCGGTGTTAGAGCTACCAACCGGAGAGCTCAAGGTCTCGCTAGCCGGTGAGATTGTTGTCACCGGAAGAGAGTTTTACGACTACGAGGCAAAGTATCTCGATGGGGGAGCGGATCTCCTGGTTCCAACCTCGCTATCCGATAGTGAACTTACCGAGATGCATCGATTGGCGAAGCTGGCTTTTAGGGCACTCGGGTGCTCGGGACTTGCCAGAACTGATTTCTTTTTGACCAGCACAGGCTTTGTAATCACCGAGGTGAACACCATGCCGGGCTTCACCCCGATTTCGATGTATCCATCGCTGTGGCAGGCCACCGGGCTTAGCTATTCGGAATTGGTTGACACTTTGATTCAAACCGGACTAACCCAGGGGACCCAACCTCGTTAGTTCGTGATTTCGGTGCAGACCTTGCTGGCTGGAATCTTTGAAACTGCCCCAGCGAGCGCTTCGAGGGCTGAAACACCACTCGCCTTTTCGGAATCAACAATTACCTCAACCGCTGGGTTTCTGGCAAAGCTGATAAATCGATAGCTTGGGGCCTTAGAATCATCCACCAGCCAATCAACACCGCCGGCAGTTACGCAGCTCAGCGTCGATGCCTCAACTGGCTCCAGTCCACAGCGAGCAATGATTACCGCAGGCTCGCCCCAAGCCGAGGTGGCCTGGGCATTGGTGTAACGCTGAGTTAGCTCACCAATGCTGGATGGGTAGCGCACTGAAACCTCTGCGCAGCCAGGATTGTTCGCCAGTGGTGCTGGGTCAAGATTTACGGTCGCCGCACAGCCGGTCAGCAGCGGAATTAGCGCTAGAAGAAGAAGTTTTCGCATCAAATACAGGCTAGCGTTGGTTTGTGAATTATTCAGGCCCAACCGTCTTCGAACTTGGTGAAATTGCTGCGCTAAAGCGTGCGGTTAGTAACTTTCGCAAGGTGGAGACCACCCTTGTTGGATCTGGAGATGATGCCGCGGTTGTGGCGGTTTCCGATGGCCGCTTTGTGGTTACCACCGACACTATGGTGCAAGATCAAGACTTTAAAAACGAGTTCTCATCCGGCTATGACCTTGGGTTCAAGGCGGTTGCCAGTAACGTCGCCGATGTTGCTGCGATGGGGGCGAAGCCGATTGCTTTGGTGGTGGCAATGGTCATTCCAAAGTCGACTACTCAGATGTGGCTGGAGGATTTCGCCCGTGGGCTGCAGGCTGGTTGTGATGAGTTAGCTCCAGATTGCGAAATTGTCGGGGGAGACCTCGCCGCCGGTGAGCAGATTGTGATTGCGGTGACCGCACACGGTCATCTAGCGGGTGCTAATGCGGTGCTTCGCTCAGGTGCCCAAGTTGGTGACAGCGTCGCCTTAGCGGGCACCCTGGGCCGTGCTGCGTGTGGCTTAGATCTGCTGCTGCATCCAGATAAGTCGCTAGCCAAGGCATATGACGAATGGGTGGCGGTTCAGCTTCGACCAACCCCGCCAATTCAACTTGGCATCCAGGCCGCCCATGCTGCCACCTCAATGATGGATGTTTCAGATTCTCTGGCTCTGGATGCTAACCGACTGGCAAATGCCTCCGGTGTTTCGATTGAGTTAGATCGCAGCAAGCTCGAGGGTTATGCCGCCGTGCTGGAGCTGGCATCTCAATCAATGACCGCGCGCGATGATTTGGCTCGCGACCCAATGGACTGGGTGCTTTACGGTGGTGAGGATCACTCGCTGCTAGCAACCTTCCCGCAGGGAGTCGAAATCCCAAGAGGATTCAAGGTGATTGGCAAGGTAATCGAGCGCCAGGGTCTTCAGGTATTGCTCAGCGGCGCACCACTTGAGCCAAAAGGCTGGGATTCGGTTAGTTCCTAGGCGTGCAGTTCACTGTTTAGTGAGACACCCAAGCCCTCGCGTGCAATTGCCTCAACGGCACCGTTTTGCGAGTTGCGCCTAAACAGCATTCCCGGCAGGCCGCTCAATTCGGCAGCCTTCACCACTTGCGTTCTGCCATCAACAATTAGCGTCACCTTGGTGCCGGCGGTGATGTAGAGGCCGGCTTCCACCACAGAGTTATCTCCGATAGAGATTCCAACACCGGAGTTTGCTCCTAGCAGGGCATTCTTGCCAATTGACACCTTGTGCTTGCCGCCGCCGGAGAGTGTGCCCATGATCGAAGCTCCACCTCCGATGTCCGAACCATCGCCGACCACAACACCCTGCGAGATACGGCCCTCCACCATCGAGGTTCCCAGGGTGCCGGCGTTGAAGTTCACAAAGCCCTCGTGCATCACCGTGGTTCCTGGGGCTAGGTGAGCACCTAGGCGAACTCGGTTGGCATCTGCGATACGAACCTTCTTCGGCACTACGTAGTCAACCAGGCGAGGGAATTTGTCTAGTGAGTGGGCGATCACACCGTGATTGCGAAGCGTGACGGTTCTTGCTTCAAAGTCATCCAGGGTCATTACACCGCGGTTAGTGAATGCGACGATCGGAAGATTGGGAATTAAGCCCTCAAGGTTGATGCTGTTTGGTCTAACCAATAGGTGGGAAAGCAACTGGAGTCTGAGGTAGGCATCTTGGGTCGAGGTCACCGGTAGAGAAAGCTCAATCTCGCAGCGAATCACTTCGGTTCTTACGTTTCGAAGCTCATCAACGCCAACCAGTTGGTCAAGCTCGCGTGGAGCAAACCACTGTAGGTCTGACTTTGGGGCCTCGCCAACCTGTGGCTCGGGGAACCAGGCATCCAAAACGGTGCCATCTTGGGAAATGGTGGCTAGTCCGTGGCCCCAGGCCTTCTCAGTTAGGTATGTCTCACTCATCCTCACCAGAATACAGGTAGCCTTTTTGGCATGGCACTTGATACCTCCAACCTGGTTGAGCTAACCATGGCGATCTGCGACATTGAATCCGTTTCCGGTAACGAAGCGGCGCTCGCGGATGAGGTTGAGAAACTACTTGCCGGTCATAGCCACCTCAGTGTTGTTAGAGATGGCAACGCAGTGGTTGCCAGCACGAACTTGGGTCTTAGTTCCAGAGTTGTGATTGCCGGTCACATCGACACCGTGCCGGTTGCCAACAACCTTCCGACCCAGCTCCACCACTTTGAACGCGAACAGGTGATTGTGGGTCGTGGCACGGTTGACATGAAGGCCGGAGTTGCTGTGATGCTGAAGCTCGCAGTTGAACTGATAAACCCAAATGTCGATATCACTTGGGTGTTCTACGACAACGAAGAAGTCGCCAGCGACCTAAACGGTCTTGGCCGACTGGTTCGCAATCGACCAGATTTGATTCAGGGTGACTTCGCTGTGCTGTGTGAACCGACCAGTGCGCTAATCGAGGGCGGCTGTAACGGCACTATTCGAGTTGAGGTTTCTGCCAGCGGTATAAAGGCTCACTCCGCTCGACCCTGGATGGGGGAGAACGCCATACATAAGTTGGCTCCGATCCTTCAAAAACTAGCCAGCTTCGAACCCGAGACTTTGAATGTCGACGGGCTCGAGTATCGCGAGAGCCTGAATGCTGTTTTGGCCCAGGCTGGCATCGCAACCAATGTCATTCCAGATCAGGCGACCCTGACGGTCAACTATCGCTTTGCTCCATCGCGTTCTGGCGAAGAGGCAGAAGCGCTCATGCGTGAGTTTTTCGCCGGTTACGAAGTCAAGGTCACCGACCTAGCGGTAGGTGCTAGGCCGGGCCTGAATACCCCCGCGGCCCAGGCTTTTATGGCAACTCTTGGCGGCGAGGTGAAGCCAAAGTACGGCTGGACCGACGTGGCTCGCTTTAGTGCTTTGGGAATTCCAGCGGTGAACTATGGCCCAGGTGACCCATCGCTGGCACATGCCGATAATGAAAACGTTCCGGTGGGTCATCTTTTTGACTGTGAGGCCGGATTGCGCCGCTGGCTCAGCGCAAACTAATTTGGCTATATCAGCCTATTTCTGGGATAATTGAGGGTAACCCGCGCAATACCTAGGAGTAGTTCTCATGGCAGCAATGAAGCCTCGTACCGGAGACGGTCCAATGGAGGCAGAACGCGAACCACGCGGCCTGATCGTTCTTCGAGTTCCACTCGAGGGTGGCGGACGTCTAGTAGTTTCTGTGAACGAAGCCGAAGCAACCGAACTTCACAAAGTTCTCGCCGGCGTAATCAAGAAGTAGTTATTCGCCCTTAGCGACCAAAAGCAGTCCATCGCCAATTAGCGAGATGCTTGAAATAAATCCATCGACATTAGAAAACGCTCTATTCACCGCACGCAGCGCAGCCGTCTCATCGTCCCGAAGCGCTGGATTTGGCACCCGATCACGCCAGAGCGCGTGAGCAATAACCAAAGCGCCGCCGGGGCGAATCAGGGCAACCGCGGTCGCCAATAGATCTTCGAGCTCAAGCGGGTCGATGTCCAAAAAGACCAGGTCGTAGCCGCCTTCGGCCATGTTCCCCATGACCGCCTTGGCTTTGCCCGTGATTACTCGAATGCGGTTAGCGGGGATTCCGGCAGCAGCAAAATTCTTCTTGGCGACGTTTTGATACTCGGGCTCATTGTCGATTGTGGTGAGGATGGAATCCTTGGCCGCACTCAGCAGCCAAAGCCCTGAGATTCCCGCTCCAGTGCCGGCCTCGACAATGTTCTTAGCCTTGGAAATCGCAGCTAAAACCGCTAATTGCGCTCCGGTTGCCGGTGTGACTGACTCAACTCCAAGCTGCTCAGCGTGGTGGCGAGCGTCCCGAATTTCGCTTGGCTCGACCGAGTAGTCCTCGGCGAATTTCCAGCTGGAGATTTTGTCAATCATGATGTCACTAAGCATAGGTATGGAATGCGTACAAACCATTGATTCGAAAGCAGTAAACTCAAAGAATGTTTGGTCTTAGCGCTGAGAAACTTCTACTGCTCGCGCTGCTTGCTGTCTTGATCATCGGACCAGAACGTCTCCCTGGGTATTCCAAGCAATTGGCCGAGTGGATCAAGAAGATGCGCCGCATGGTCGACAACGCTCAAACCCAGATGAAATCCGAATTGGGCGATGGTTTTGAGGACCTGGACTGGAAAAAGCTTGACCCTCGTCAGTACGACCCAAGAAGAATTGTTCGCGATGCGCTTCGTGAACCGCTACGTCAACCAAATGCCGCCGAAAAGCTAAACCGCCCTAAGGTTCAAGAGCCGTTGGCACTGGGCGAATCTGCCCCTTTTGATCCTGAGGCTACCTAGATCCACTTAGTGAGCTTGGTCATCAGCGGAGCCATGACCTTGTATTCCTTCGCCCTGGTTGGCAATCCGATTGGAAGCTTGTTCGCAACACCAATGGTGCGGGTTTCGGTAAATCGCAATAGCCCAGCCGGGCCCGATCGTCTTCCATTGCCGGACTGCTTCATGCCACCCATAGGAGCGGCGAAAGAAGCCATGCTGGCTCGATAGCCCTCGTTGATGTTCACCGAACCAGCCATCAGCCTGGAGGCGATTTCTAAAGCCTTGGAGCGATCTCCAACCACTGAGGCATTTAGGCCAAATTCGGTGGCGTTAGCAAGTTCAACTGCCTCATCCAATGAGTCGTAGCCAACCAGAGCAATTACTGGACCAAAAACTTCCTTGGTCATGATTTCTGCGGTCTTTGGCACTGCGGTCAGCACGGTTGGTGCGTAGTAATTTGGACCCAGTTCCTCCAGGCGCTTTCCACCGGTGAGGACCTTGGCTCCCTCGGAAACCGCACGATCGACAAAGCCTGATACTCGCTCAACCTGAGCCTTGGAGGTGAGCGATCCGATGTCGTGAGCAAATTCTGCGGAGGATCCAACCTTCATGGTTTCGATGTGACGCTTCAGGATGGTCTCGAACTGAGCCAGGGCGTGGTTTGGAACGTATAGACGCTCGATCGATACGCATAGCTGGCCGGCATTGCCAAATGCTGATCCGAGGGCGATTTCGGCTGCCTGCTCCAAGTTGGCTCCCGGCAGAACAATCATTGGGTTCTTGCCACCGAGCTCCAGGCTGTAACCGATAAGTCGCTTGGCTGCCCGCTCTGCAACAATTCGACCTGTTGGAGTCGAGCCAGTGAATGCCACGTAGTCGGCATTGTCGGTAACGGCGTTACCAACCTCTGCCGCATCGCCATGCACGATCTGCCAAACGTCCTCAGGAAGCCCTGCCTCGACTGCCAAATCCCTAGCCAAGTGAACCGTCATCGCGGTTTGGTTATCGGCCTTGTGGACCACCGAGTTTCCTGCCATTAGCGCAGGAATAACGTCCATCATGGTTAGCGCTAGTGGGTAGTTCCAAGGCGTGATCACTCCAACCACACCAACTGGCACGGTCTCAACGTAAGCACTCAGCATCAGTGGAACCGCAGCCTTGATTCGCTTGCGACGCATTAGTTTCGGAGCAACTTTTGAGTAGTAGGAAATGGCTCCCAGCGCTCCCGCAATTTCTTCGAAGGCATGGGAACGAGACTTGCCGGTTTCGGCCTGCAGCATGTCCATCACAGCAGCTTGCTCCTTGGCTAAAAGGGCAGCGAGTTTCTTAGCCACCAGTGTGCGACGCTGAACGGATTCAGCCCAGGCAGGCTGTGCCTTGCGAGCGGATTGGAAGGCATCGGCCACTTCGCTTGCGCTGAAGGCCTGAATGTCGTGGAGCTTCTCCCCGGTGAGCGGGCTAACGACCGAAATTAGATTCATACCTAAATCTAACGAGGTTTTAGGCCCAAAGATTTCCCATTTAGGCCAATCGGCTGCTTGGTTAGGGCTCGGGCAATTTTAAAAATCTGCTTGGAGACATCGTTATCTGGACTGGATATCACCAGCGGCACGCCAGTATCGGAGGCTTCTCTCAGCTCTGAGCTAATCGGTAGCTGAGAAAGTAGCTCAACCTGCTGTCCACTGAGTGTGCTCAGGCGTTCGGCAACCGCCTGTCCACCGCCCTGTCCGAATATGTACTGGTTGCCCGTGGCACTAGGCAAGAAGCTGAGGTTCTCGATAACTCCAAGAATCTCTTGTCCGGTTTGAAGTCCAATGGCTCCGCTGCGCTCGGCAACTGTTGCGGCGGCCGACTGCGGCGTGGTGATAACGACCGACTTTGCCTTACTCAACAGTTGTCCCAGGCTGATTGCCACGTCACCGGTTCCCGGTGGTAGATCAACCACCAGGTAATCCAAATCACCCCAGTAGACATTGGTTAGAAACTGTTCGATGGCGCGGTGTAGCATCGGCCCGCGCCAGCCAACCGGCTGGTTATCTTTCACGAAGAAGCCGATCGACATCACCTTCACGCCAAAAGCAATCGGCGGCAGCATCAGATCATCGAGTTGGGTGGGGGCTTCCTGAATGCCAAGCTGACCGGGGATTGAGTAGCCAAAGATGTCAGCGTCAATCAAACCGACTTTATGTCCCAGCTCAGCTAAGGCGACGGCAATGTTGGCGGTGAGAGTGCTCTTACCGACACCACCTTTACCGCTGCCAACAAAAATCACCCTGGTGAAGTTGTCGTCTTGGGCGAATGGATTGAATCTCACCGGAGCGTTTCCACGTAGCTTGGCTTTTAGTTGATCTCGTTCATCCTGAGTCATCACAGACATGGTCAGTTCGAAGTTTGAGAAACCTGCTGTCAGCACCTCTCGAACATCGCGCTCAATCTTCTGGGCAGCTGGACAGCCAGCGATAGTTAGCTTGACGATGACATCGGCATGGGTGTCAGATTCGTTTTTGATCTCAACCATGCCAAGTTCGGTGATTGGCGCTCTGAGTTCGGGGTCAATCACCTGACTCAAAGCTTTTAGGGCTTTGCTCATTTGGTCTTTTTGGGCTTGGTCTGAAGTTCCTCTAGCAGCTCGCGCACCACTTCACGCAGCTCGTCTTTGACGAAATCTTTAGTGGCGACTTCATCAAGAGCAAGCTTCAGAGCTGCCACCTCTCGAGCTAGATACTCGGTGTCGGCTAGGTTTCGCTCGGCACGTTGGCGATCTTGCTCAAACTTCACTCGATCACGGTCATCCTGGCGGTTCTGCGCCAAAAGGATCAGTGGAGCAGCATAGGAAGCCTGCAGCGAAAGGATGAGCGTCAAAAGCGTAAAGTTCAAAGCTCTCGGGTCGTACTGAGCACTCTCGGGGGCCAAGGTGTTCCAGGAAACCCAAACCAGAACGATTACGGTCATGGTGATTAGGAAGGCACCGGTGCCCATGGCGCGCGCAAAGCGTTCGGAGATTCTGCCGACTGCCTCTTGGTTCAGGCTCGGAGCTCGAAAGATCTGCTTGGTCTTTGGAGTCTCGAGTGGTGATTGGTTTCTAGCCATCATCAGTCCTCACTTCTCCAGTCATCGGGCAATAGGTGATCCAACACGTCGTCCACGGTCACAACACCGAGCATGTGGTGATTTTCATCTACTACGGGCAACGCAACCAGGTCATAGGTTGCCAAGTCACGGTGAATTTGGGAAATCGAAGTCTCGGGCCTAATCGGTTCTTGTTCGGAATCCAAAAGCGATGCCAAGCGCTCGTGCGGCGGGTAGCGCAATAGCTTTTGGAAGTGAACCACCCCTAGGTATTTGCCGGTTGGGGTCTCATAAGGCGGCAAAGTCACAAAAACCTGTGCTGCCAGCACCGGCTCTACTTCTTTACGACGAATCAAAGCCATGGCCTCGGCAACCGTGGTGTCGGCAGCACAAATGATTGGCTCCGGGGTCATCATTCCACCGGCGGTATACGGTTCATACTTCAAAAGTTCGCGGATGTCATCCGCTTCCTCTTGATCCATCAGGTCCAAAAGAGTCTCGGTGCGCTCTTTCGAGAGGTTCTGCATAAGGTCCGCAGCATCATCTGGGCCCATCAAGTCCAAGACTTCGGCAGCACGCTCATCTTCAAGCTCATTGATGATCTCGAGCTGTTCCTCTTCAGGCAACTCTTCGAGCAGGTCTGCCAAACGCTCGTCATCTAGCTCTTCGGCCAGAGCAATCATGCGGTCCTCAGGCAAGTCCAACACCGCAGTTGCTAGGTCGGCAGGCCTGAGGTCAGCAACTGTTGAAAGCAATTGCTGAGCGTCCTGCTCGGCAGGGTCCTGCTGGTTTTCCTGAACTTCTTGCCACATCACAAATTCGGTAGGACCTTTAGCAAAAGGCAGCGCGGTGTTCTTTGGCTTGCGCACAAACAGTTCGCTGAGCTCCCAGTCGCCACGCTTGTTCTTCTCAATCGCGAAGTCTTCGATTGTGGCATCGCCACCGCCATCCAAAAGCGTGACCTTACGACCAAGAATCTCAGCGATAGCGCGCACTTCTTGACCTCGCTGTGAGAATCGACGTAGGTCAATAAAGCCATTTGTCATCAACTGCCCAGGGGCAATAGCCGTCACTCTGGTCACCGGAAGGAAGACACGTCTGCGACCCGAAATCTCAATGACAAAGCCGGTAGCGCGCGGTGGCAGAGTTTTCCGGTACGCCATTAGAACGTCGATGACTTTTCCAACTCGATCTCCGAGAGGGTCAAAGACGCCACAGCCCGCCAATCTGGCCACGAATACTCTGGTTGCGCTCACAGAGATAACCTTATTGGCCAAAAGCAAACTTCTGGCAAAATGCTTTCATGACAGATGCTCAGCCCAACCCTAAAAATCGCCGCAACTCCCCAGCGGTGCCAAAAGGTCACTCGCTTGGCGAGTTTGCCAACTAACAGGACGCCACAAAGCTGGTTGAGCGCTTAATTGCCGGCGACTTTGCCCCCAACAAGATCAGCATCATTGGCCACGACCCGGTTCTGGTGGAGCGAGTTCGCTCCCGCTTGGGCTATGGCAGAGTCGCTTTGTCTGGAGCTGTGACTGGTTTTTGGATTGGTTTGATCTTTGCCCTGCTGCTTGGCACCGGCATCGAAGTTACCCCAGAAGGTGGCGTCAACTACCTGCCGCAGCAATTCTTCTCGGTGCTGTTCGTTGGAGCGGGTTTAGGAATGCTGTTCCAGGTGATTCGTTTTTCGGTAACCAAGAACAAGCGATCTTTCCTGTCATCCCAGATGCCAATCGCGACCCGCTACGAAGTCATCGTTCCTAATGAAGATGCTCTGGCGGCGTTGAAGATTCTTGGGCTAGCCGGCAGCTCCGAGTAGTTCCTGGGCATACCAAGCCTCGATCTCATCGGTGGTCCTGGGAAGTCCAGCAGATAGATTCTCGACACCGGTTTCAGTCACCAAGACGTCGTCTTCGATTCTCACGCCAATGCCACGGAATTCTTTTGGCACGGTTAGGTCGTTGGCGTGGAAATACAAACCTGGCTCAATTGTGAAGACCATACCCGGCTGCAAGATGCCGTCCTGATACATCTCACGTCGAGCTTGAGCGCAGTCATGCACATCCATACCTAGGTGGTGGCTGGTGCCATGGACCATGTAGCGGCGGTGGTGCTGGTTCTCAGGCTTCAGGCTCTCCTCGAGCGATACTGGCAAAAAGCCAAACTCGGAGACCTTTTGCGCGATTACTTCAATCGCGGCGTTGTGAATGTCACGGAATTTGATGCCAGGTTTTGCGATGGCAAAAGCGGCATCGGAAGCTGCTAGCACAGCGTCGTAGATCCGCTTTTGCTCAGCGGTGAATTTGCCACTCACCGGAATCGTGCGGGTGATATCAGCGGTGTAGAGCGAATCCAGTTCAACTCCGGCGTCCACCAGAATCAGATCTGACTCGTTTACCTCGCCATCATTTCTAGTCCAGTGCAGGGTGCAGGCGTGTGCGCCGGAAGCGGCAATGGTCTCGTATCCAAGGTCGTAGCCTTCAAGGCGAGCTCTTGAGAAAAACGCAGTCTCAACCACTCGCTCGCCTCGCTTGTGGCTGGAGGCCTTCGGCAACGAACGGGCAACATCTCCAAAGCCGCGAATTGTGACGTTTACCGCCTCGCGCATCTGGGCAATTTCGTAGGAGTCTTTGACAAAGCGAAGGGTTGAGAGCGCTTCGATTAGCTTGGAATTCTTTGTGGTGACCACCTTCTCGAACTTTGCCAGGTGCTTTGGAAGCTTGGCGATATCGGCGGTTTCGATGCCTAGTTGAATAGCGACATCTTGGAGTGAAGGCCTGGCTCCAACCCAGAATTCACCAATCATCGGATTGGCAAAGAATTCATCGGAGTTCTTATCTGCGGTAGGCATCAAATACAGGGTCGAGCGAACCTTGGACTTGCGGGCATCGATCACTAGTACCGAGCCTGGAACAGTGGCAGAACCCCAGCCGGTCAGGTGTGCGAATCCAGAGAATGGGCGGTAGCGGTATTCGGTGTCATTGGAACGAACCTTCGGTTCACCAGACTCAATAACCAAGACCTTGCCCTTGAACTGCTTGGCGATGGCGTCCCTGCGCTTTTCGGTGAAGTCGGCAACCTGCCACCTTGAGGCACTTGACTGCTTTGCGTCATCCCAGCTGGAAGCGATGAACTTCAGAAAGGTTTCAGACTGAGGTGTGCGTGACCGATTTGTCGGCTTTGACTTTTTTCCCATGCCACTATTCTCTACCTGTGATCGACCTGCATGCACACACAAATCATTCGGATGGGAAAGATACCCCCACCGAACTGGTGCTAAATGCTGCCAAGGTCGGCATTGAAGTTCTTGCCATCACCGATCACGACACGGTTTCCGGCTGGGGTGAAGCGATAACCGCTGCGCAAAGTCATGGCCTAGGACTTATCCCGGGTATCGAAGTGTCAACTCGTGCCGTAACACCCTCCGGTCATGGCGTCAGCGTCCACATGCTGGCCTATCTGCCTGATCCAGAGAATCAAGCACTGTTGGCAGCGCTGAATCGCACCAAGGAGTCTCGAATTGTGAGAGCTCGCGAAATGGTGGCTCGCTTAGCGAAGGATTACCCGATTGACTTTGAACTGGTGCTTTCGCAGCTGCCAGAAGGTTCGACCATTGGCCGACCTGCGATTGCCGACGCTTTGGTTCAGTTGGGGATTGTTCCGACTCGCTCGGACGCCTTCACTTCTATCCTGCACCGCAGTTCGCCCTACTACGTTTCTGAAAAATCCCTCGACACCATCGAAGCTATCGGCTTGATTCGTCAGGCCGGGGGAGTAAGCGTGATGGCACACCCCTTAATTGATTTCCCGCCAGGAGCCAAGCGTGAAGATTTGCCACGGGCTCACTTTGAAGCCTTGATTGAGGCTGGGCTGGATGGCCTTGAAGTGGACCACCGAGCGGTCCCAAGCCAAGCAAAAAGCTGGCTAAGAGATCTGGCCCTCAAGCACAATTTGATCGTTACGGGTTCATCCGATTACCACGGTGTTGGTGGCAAAGACAACCTGCTGGGCGAGAACGTCACCTCACCTCAGATGCTTGAGCGAATTATCGATCAAGCCTCTGGCTTTGAACCGCTAACGTAATTCCGGCGGCGATTTCTTTCACGCTTTTGAGCCGGCTTTACAGCCTCCGATTTACCTTGCTCTTTGGCGGGCTTGGCTTGCTTTACCGGCTCTTTCGTGGAGCGGGCAATGCGACCCTTGGTGCCGACTGGAATGGCCAATTCCTCAAAGAGGTGAGGAGAGTTTGAATAGGTTTCCAAAGGCTCTGGAATGTTTAACTCCAGCTCACGATTGATGTGGACCCAGCGGGCCATATCGTCCCAGTCAACGAACGTGACTGCGACTCCGAGCTTGCCAGCGCGACCAGTCCTACCGACGCGGTGCAGGTAGGCCTTCTCATCCTCAGGTACCGAGTAATTGATTACGTGAGTGACATCGTCAACATCAATACCGCGGGCAGCAACCTCGGTAGCAACCAGAATGTCCTTTTTGCCAGAACGGAAGTTAGCCATTGAGCGCTCTCGAGCCTCCTGGCTCATGTCGCCGTGTAGCGGGGTAGCGCTAAAACCACGATCTACCAGTTCCTCTGCCAATTTCGCACTGGTGCGCTTGGTTCTGACAAAGATTACGGTCTTGCCGCGACCCTCGGCCTGCAGGATGCGACCAACCACCTCATCTTTGTCAAGCGAGTGAGCGCGGTAGATGAACTGCTTGATATCTGCCTTGGTCTTACCCTCGTCTGGATCTTGGACGCGAATGTGAATTGGACGATTCTGGTATCTGCGAGCCAGGTTCAAAATGGCAGCCGGCATAGTCGCCGAAAACAGCATGGTCTGTCGACCGGCTGGGGTGAAGCTAAACAACTTCTCGACATCTGGCAAGAAGCCGAGGTCGAGCATTTCGTCAGCCTCATCCAAAACCATGAACTTGATCTTGCCCAAATCCAGTAGCTTCTGCTTCGCAAGATCAATCAGGCGACCTGGGGTGCCAACTACCACCTGAGCCCCGGCCTTGATCTGAGCGATCTGCCCTTCATAAGCCTTGCCACCGTAAATGGCAGCAATCTGGGTTGAACGGTTCGATGCGGCAAGCTCTAGGTCTTCAGCGACCTGAACCGCAAGTTCACGGGTAGGAACAACCACCAGCGCCTGAACACCGTGCTCTGGGTCCTTGCCCAAGGACTGCAGTAGCGGTAGCCCAAAACCCAAGGTCTTACCGGTTCCGGTTTTTGCCTGTCCGATTACGTCGGTTCCAGATAACGCAACTGGAATAGCTTGTTCCTGAATTGGGAATGGACTGCTGATTGATTTGGAATCTAAAGCGGCACAGATGTCTTCATCGATGCCAAGGGAACGAAAGTTCAAGAATTCTCTCCATTGATTTGCCGGTCCCGTTAGTGGGATACGGTCGCAAGTTATAAGCTTTTCGGGTGTTGGATTGGTTGCGCAGACTCCGCAAGGTGTCCCAGAAGCTTTCGCTCCCCTCGCGTGATGCGAGCTCGGGTAGAAGCCAAATTCAACTCAACCCTGCCAAGCTTACTCC
>JBJOJJ010000003.1:0-107024 GCA_046046695.1 Actinomycetota bacterium | reverse complement strand
TATAAGCTTTTCGGGTGTTGGATTGGTTGCGCAGACTCCGCAAGGTGTCCCAGAAGCTTTCGCTCCCCTCGCGTGATGCGAGCTCGGGTAGAAGCCAAATTCAACTCAACCCTGCCAAGCTTACTCCTTCGCCTGACATCTACCTAGGGCGGCTTGCCCACCTAATGCTTACCATCGCTGAGCAGCTCGACTACCAATCCGAGACTGCCGGCGACCAAGTGCTCTCCAAGAAGCTTCATCTGCTTTCAAATAAGTACTACTCCAAGCACTCGGAATTGATCCCACTGCTCACTAAGTTGGGAGTGGAAGCCAGCGCACTTGAGTCGCTCTACGGTCCATCCATGAACCAACTGCTGCAGCGAACCAGGGGAGCGGATTTCTTCGAGGACATGATGCGCAACTACATCGTGTTTGGAATGCTGCAGGATTCTTTCCGCAGGCTCGCGAAGGGACTCACTCCAGCCAAAAGGCTGAAAGTCGAAGAGCTATTGGCTGCCCAGGAACTTGAAAAACTTGCCCAAGCCACTCTCTCGTCAGCTATCGACGCTGATTCCAAGCTTGGTCACCGCATGGCACTCTACGGGCGCATGGTGGTGGCGGACTGCCTTTTGGAGATTCGCAACCTGGTTGATTTCGACAAGGTTTTGCCTGCTTCCAATTATCAAGATGAAACCGAGCGGACTCGTGCTCAATTCAAGACCTTGGAGCCTTATACCTCTGAGTTGATTGCCGCACACACGGTGCGGATGGATCAGCTAGGCCTTACCGCCTAGGCGAATCTCCGCCAACTTCTTCTCCTCAGCCGCTACGCGGGTCTTATTCAGGTACCGAGTGCCAAAGATTACGGCTGCCGGCATAGCTAACATAACGATGAACCAGATCCAGGCCTCGTCATAGTGAAAGCCGAGCCAGGTCAGCAAAAGCCAAATAACCGAACCTGACACCAGCGAGATAGCCGCCGGCACAAAGCTGCCGTAGTGCTCAGAGCGAGGCAGTACGAAGGGGGCAACCAGGGCCAAGATTGCGGCGTAGGCCAAAAGAACCAAGATTTCCATTAGGCGATAAATCCAACTCTGCGGTTTTGTTCCGCACCAATTTCAACGAAGGCAATGCTCGAAACGGGAACCAAGATGGTCTTTCCCTTGTCATCCTCGAAGGTGACTAGATCCTGCTTGGCGGCAAAGGCATTGCTCACTAGTGCCGATACCTGAGCGGAACTTAGGTTGGTTTCGAAAGCGAGGTCGCGCTGATTCTCGCGGATACCGATTCTGATTTCCATTGAACTCCTTTATGGATTACTAGGTTACGACATCAAAAAGTCACATTCGCCAAATAGATTTGCTCGGTGATGGAAAACTCCCTGCTTTTTGCCCAAACCGCATCCGCTGCGGTCGGTGGTATTGCGGTTGAATTCCTGGCTAACTTCACCTCGGGTCAGCACGTTGTGCTTGGTGCTCCGGGGTCTGGAAAGACCACAGCCCTGCGGCAATTGGTTGGGCGTTTAGAGAAGTCTCACAAGCCGCAAGAGATTTTGATTCTCACCCCGAGCAGGATGGCGGCCAGCAGGCTCAGAGACCTGATCGCCCTGGATAGTAAGCAACCAACTGATCGGGCACGGGTTCAATCGGTAACAGGATTTGCTTTTTCATGCGTTAGCGCCAAAAGGCCAGGGGTGCGCTTGCTCTCGGGAGCACTCCAGCAGGAAATTCTGCGAGACATTCTGACTCAGAGTCCAAACAGCCCCTGGGGCTTCGATGGACAAACAGTTGCGCTACAGGGATTTGTCCAAGAGCTCAGAGACTTGATATCGGTTTGCGTCGACTATCAGCTCACAACCGAATGGCTTAGCCAGACAGCTCAGCAATTCCAACACCAGGGCTTAGCGATTGCGGCTGAGATACTGCCTCGCTATCGCGAGATCTTTGCCGAAAAAGGCCTTATTGACCCATCGCAGCTACTGCTCGAGGTGGCCGTCGAAGACTCGGCTGGCTATAAGTGGGTTTTAGTTGATGATGCCCAAGACCTTTCCAGCTCAGGATTGGAAATGGTCAAAAAACTATCCCAGAATGCCAACCTGGTGCTTTTTGGGGATCCGGATAGTTCGGTGCTTGGTTTTAGATCTGGCGTATCGGAGGGTTTTCTCGCTGGTTTCCCTGGCGCAACCAAGCACTACATGACCTCCAGTTCAAGGTTTGGTCAGCAGCTAGCGAAGTTAGCCTCCAAGCTCCCACCTCAGCTTGCCGGCCCCCAAAGGCCAAAGCCTGGCGCTCCAGATAAATCGATTGAAACCGGATTGTTCGACAATCAGGTGAGTGAGGCCGACTGGATTGCTAGCCAGATCAGGCAGCGCCGCATGCGAGATGGTCATGGTTGGCAAGACTTTGCGGTAGTTGCTCGAACCAGAACTCAGTTGGACCAGCTGGCGGCAGCCCTGGCCTCCAGAGATGTTCCAGTCAAACTGCTCGGTTCATCCGCAGCACTGAGAGATCAGCCGATGGCAAGAGCCATTCTTGAGACCGCAAAACTGGCCATTGAGATTCCAGACCAGGAAGCAGTAGTCCAAGTTTTGGATTCTGATGTTTTTGGGCTCGACAGCATCGCGATTCGCCGCCTCAAGCGGCAGCTCGCACAGTTGCCCGAGCTTCAAGAGGTGCCAAGCACAGAGCTTTTGACGGCTAGCTTGGAATTTGAAGTTGAAGCTACCAGTCCAGAACTGCGCAAGCTCGCATCCCTTACCAGGCTGATACAAAGCCTTAGGAATCTCAAGGATTCCAGCGCGCAACAGATGCTTTCGGCGATTTGGGAAACGGTGGATCAGAAGTCGCTACAGGTTTCGGCCCGCGGGTCATCTGAGATCGCACTGGCCGCTAATCGCTCGCTGGATTCTGTGCTCGAGCTATTCGCTGCCGCTCAACGCTTTGATGCCAACCAACTTGGAACCGCAGCTGAGTTTGTTGTATCGCAACTTCAGCAATCACTCCCAGAGGACTCGCTCGCTCCGAGTGGGCTGCGCCCAGCGGTTCAATTGACAACTGCGGCAGGCCTGGTGGATCGCAGTTTCCAGGTGGTCGTTATCCCGAGGCTGCAAGATGGCATCTGGCCAAATTTGAGGCCGAGGACCACTTTGCTCGGGGCCAGTTCACTTGCCGGTTTTCTAACCGGCCGAGTCAATAGCCCCAGTGAGCCAGTCCGTTCCGAACTGGACGATGAGATTAGGTTGTTTTACAAGGCAATCGGCGCTGCTCGCAGCGAGCTGATAATCACCGCGATGCTCTCTCAGGAGGAGCAGCCATCTCAGTTTTTTGAAATGTTAGGCCTGACGCCGCAGCGAATTGATAAGCCGATTACTTTTGACCTCAGGCGCTTGGTGGGTAGCTACCGCAGGGAGCTTGCGGCGGGCGATATCTCTGTCGCGCCACTATTGGCAGCGCTGGCCCTGGTTGGTGTGCCTGGCGCCCATCCTGACTCTTGGCAAGGCCAGCTACCGATTTCAAGCACCGAGCCACTGGTCTTGGAAGGCGAAGCCATTCGTTTCTCTCCTTCGCGACTCTCGGCTTTTGAGAAGTGTCCGGTGCACTGGTTTATCCAAAACTTTGGGGGAGATGGCTCGGGATTTGAAGCCTCACTTGGCACTTTGCTGCACGCAGCCTTGGAAGTTTCTTCGAACCAAGCCGAATTAGAGCAATTTGTCCAAAGCAATTGGCACACCCTCGAGTTTGAGGCGAGTTGGCAGGAGAGTGGTCAAAAGCGAAGGGCACTAAACATGATTGCCGCCTTGGGTCAATACCTACGAACTTCAGGCGAGTTGGTTAGTGCGGAGCAGAAGTTCGAAGTTTCAATCGGCAGGCTGGTAATCGCTGGAAAAATCGACCGGGTCGAGAAGGACCCAGGCGGCGGCCTGAGAGTGGTGGACCTCAAGACCGGAAAGCCGCCCACTGCTAAAGAAGTTGAAAGCCACCGGCAGTTGGCTGTCTATCAACTCGCCATCCGCTCGCAATACAACGAGCCGTTGGCCGGTGGCCGAATCGTCTCGGTAGGGGATCAGAAGCTAAAGGTGCTTGATCAACCCGCGATTTCCGGAGAGTTTGAGCATGAGGTATTGGAGCTTTTGAAGAAGGTTGAGACTGGAGCTGGTGGCAGCAGTTTTGTGGCGGAGGTTGCAGATCACTGTGGCCAGGATGCCAACTGCCAACTTCTGATTTCAAGGGTGGTTACCAGTGGCTAAATACTCTGCCGATCAGGTTTACAAACTGCTTTCACCGCACTCGCTAACCCAGGAGCAGCGCGCTGTCGTGGAAGGCGCATCGATCGAATCGCCAACTTTGGTTATTGCTGGAGCCGGCAGTGGAAAAACCGAACTTATGACAGTTCGGGTGCTGTACCTGATTGCCAATTCGCTGGCCCAGCCCGGAGAAATCCTTGGCCTTACCTTCACGAGGAAGGCCGCCAGCGAACTGTCAGCCCGAGTCAATGGTGCGCTTTACAAACTTCGTGAGAGTGAAATGTGGCCGGAGAACTTGGCTTTTGATTTCACGCCGCCAAACATCACTACCTATAACTCATTCGGAAACGACATTTTTAGAAAACTCTCGCTTGCCGTTGGCTATGAATCGGATGCGACCCTGCTTACCGAAGCAAGCTCGGTTGCGCTGGCCGATGAGTTGGTTCGCTCCGTACAGGGTGAGCTGCATCAGAATCTCGAAGACTGGGACCGCAACAAGGACTATCTAATTGACCTTGTTCTTTCGTTGGCAGCCGAGGTTACCGATAACCAGAGCAGCAGCGATCAAATGATTGAGCAGCTAAGCGAATTCATTCAGCACATCAGTTCACTGCCTAAAACCGAAAAGGGAGAATCTGGCCAGTTCCAATACATCATCGACATGGTGGATGCGGCCAATCTCAACATCTTGATCGCAAAGCTGGTCGCCGAGTATCTGGCTCTCAAGAAACGTCGCAACCTAGTGGACTTCTCGGATCAGGTCGCCCTGGCACTTAGCGCCCTCCCTAAGAATTTTGATCACGGCTACCGTTTTGTTTTATTGGATGAGTATCAGGACACCTCCAGCATCCAGACCCAGCTTCTCTCCCGACTGTTCACCGGACAAGCGGTATTGGCGGTAGGAGATCCGAATCAGGCGATTTATGGCTGGCGCGGTGCCAGCAGCAACAACCTTTTGGGTTATCACCGAGACTTTGGTTCGAGCACTCCCGCAACTTTCCAGTTGTCAAAATCATGGCGCTCTGGGCAGGCAGTTGTTGATGCGGCTAATCAGCTGACTCTCACGCTCAATGCTGCTCAGCCAGAGTTAGCGCCGGTCAAGCTCGCTCCAGGGTCTGTCGAGAAAGTGAACTTGGTCACGGCGGAGATCTTCCAGGACGAACTGTCCGAGGCGGAAGCTGTTGCCGATTGGTTCCAAAAGCAGCTTGACAGCGATAAGTCGGCGGCCCTTTTGCTCAGAACCAAAACCAGCATGCCGCTTTATGCCAAAGTCATCGCAGCACGCGGGATTGCTGTCGAAGTCACGGGTCTGTCGGGCTTGCTTCAGCTGCCAGATGTTCTAGACCTCATCTGCGCGCTCAAGGTGATTCAGCGACCAGAATCAGGAGCTGCGCTGATGCGGTTACTCGCTGGGCCACGCTGGCGAATTGGCCCTAAAGATCTGGCACAGCTAAGCGAGATGGCTAAACGGCTTTCCAGAATCAGGTCCGAGGTAACATCCGCCATGCCGGTGACCATCGTCGAAGCCCTGGATGAACTGTGTCGCCCCGGCGCACTTGACCGCAACAGCTTTTCCGAGCTCGGGGGACCAAGGTTGGTAGCAGCCGCCAAGCTCTTGCGAAAAATGCGAGCCACTTCAAATATCGGTTTGGCGCAATTTGCCTGGGCGGTGGTTCGGGAGCTGGAAATTGACATTGAGCTCTTTGCCCACTCGGCTCAGCCCAATCCATTAGCCAATCTTGAGGCGTTTATCGCACGAATCGCAGAGTACGAGCAGTCTTCACTAAGACCCTCACTAACCGGACTGCTGTCCTGGTTGGATTACGCGACCGAGCGAGAGAATTTCGAATTACCAAAAACCGGCGCCAAAAAAGGCGTGGTTCAGATCATGTCGGTTCATGCCGCCAAAGGTCTGGAGTGGGATTTGGTTGCCCTTGCTCAGTTGAACAAGGGCTCGTTTCCAGTTGACGGCAAAGGCGCGAAGGGTTGGCTTGCGGCGGGCAAACTGCCTTTTGCCTTGCGTGGAGATTCCAATGCGCTTCCGAGATTTGACTATGCCAAAGCTCAGACTCAACGCGAGGCAAATGCTGCCTATCTAGAGTTCCAGGAACTAAACCGTCAGAAGCAGCTAGCGGAGGAGCGCCGACTGGCCTACGTTGCTGTTACCAGGGCTAAGACCGCACTCCACATCACCGCATCGCACTACAAGCTCGGGAACAAAAAGCCACGAGAGATATCAGAGTTTCTCCTTGAGTTGTTGGATGCTGGCTTAGTTCGGCTCGTGAGCGACATCCCAGAGATATTGGAAACCAATCCACTAGACGGTCGCAACGAGCAGGCAATTTGGCCATTTGACCCACTGGGCGACAGGCGCAACAGATTTGAGCAAGCAGCGCGTGTTGTCCAAGACGCCAAACCTGCCAGTTTGAATGAATTCACCGAACTCGCATTGCTGCTGGAGGAGCGCGAGCGTGGAAATTGGCTGGCTTCACCCGAGTTGCCAAGCCGACTGAGTGCATCCAAGTTGATGCAGCTGATAACCGATCCCGCCGCCTTCGCCGAGTATCTGGCCAGGCCTGTTCCGCAACTCTTCAGTGCGACAGCCCAACGCGGCACCGACTTCCACCGACTGCTAGAGGAGCATTGGCAGTTGGATGTCGAGTTGGCCGATCAGGATTGGGCCGAAGAGGACTTGGATCTGAGAGCAAACTTCGAGAGCTCGCGCTTTGCCAAATTAGAACCTGAGTTTGTTGAACAATCCATCGAGTTTGAGCTCGCCGGCCTAATCGTGGTGTGCAAGATCGACGCAGTCTTCCTAATCGATGGTGAATACCAGGTTGTGGACTGGAAATCGGGAGCTTCGCCTAAGACCAGCGATGACCTAAATTCCAGGGCAATCCAGCTTGCGCTATACCGGCTTGCCTTCGCAAAGTGGCAAGGCATCGGAATAGAGCGAGTCAAGGCGTCATTTTTCTTCGCAGCTGACGGCAAAGAGATTATTCCTCAGCAACTACCGAGTGAGAGCGAACTAATTAAAGCGATCGAGAAGGCTAGAACAGCTCGTCGGGATTAGTTTCTTTGGATTCTGGCTCCGCAGCTGTGGCTTCATCGTTATCCAAGCCGGCAACCTCATCAAAGATCGAGGCTGCTGAAACTTCTTCAACCTCTTGATCTGCTGGCTCGGCTTCTTCAACAACGGCAGCTAGTTCCTGGGTTGGGGTAGCGGCCGGAATGATGGCGGCAGCTGCCGCGAGTCCAACGAAGCTGGTTGCGGTTAGGTCTTTGAGGTTTCCAGCTTCTAGGTTGTCCTTGAGCTCAACCAGGAGTTCTTCCGCCTGCTTGATCTGCTCAGGGTCGCCCAGAGCTAGGCAGTGCAGCAACCAGGTGCCAAGCTCCAACTCGGAGTAAAGCATGGCACGCTGCGCAAAGTTTTCATCGGCCGAAGGTCTAGCCGCGCGGTAGTTCAGCATGGCGTCTTCGAATGTCGAAGGCAGAGCGCCTCCGGAGAGCCAGCGGAAGTCCTCAGCGGGGTCACCAATTGACAGTGCATTCCAGTTGGTGAGACCTACAACCTGCTGACCATTGATTAGCACCGCTTCGGAGCTGAGGCCGCCGTGGGTGATGGTCGAGTGGAAACGGAACAGTCCAATGTCTTCAAGTGCCTGTTCCCAGCGACTCAAGAGCTGAGCTGGGACACGGCCGGTGGCAGCCATCTTGTCTAGTTCTGAAACCCTCTGGTGCAAGAGTGCCGCCGAGTCGTACTGTGGCAAACCAGAATCTGCGATGGCGTCAATCGGAAGTGAGTGCAAGGCGGCTAGCGCCTCGCCAAAGGACTTCGAAAATGGACCAGGTCCGAGCCTGGACAGGTCAGGGCTGGATCCTTCGAGCAAGGTGAACAGCACTCCGGTAGTGCCTTCGCTGTCTTGAGTTTGTCCGAGAGATTCTGGAATTTCAAAAGGTAGGCGAGAGGCTAGTCGGCGCATTGACTGCACCACCATTTGCTCGGTCGCTAATTCGCTGATTCCGGCTGAATTGGCGGGGATTTTGAACTCATAGGCATGCCCGTCGGCACTCCAAAGTCGAAGCGTCTCCAGGTCTGGATTGGAGTCAACTTTTAGGTAGTGCCGGAAGTTTTTTCCAGGCGAAGCATCGGCTGCCAGTGCAGCTAAAATCAAAGCAGGTCGTCCCACATCTCAAAGGTTAGACGGTCAAAGCTCAGCAAGCGGTCAATGCCACGCTAACCAAGAGGATTACCTAGTGAACTCCGACCAATCTCCCGTCGATCTCCTTAGCGAGTTGGACGACGAGCAACGGGTTGCCGCTGAGGCGCTACTTGGTCCAGTCTGCATCATCGCGGGTGCCGGAAGCGGAAAAACCAGAACCATTTCGCATCGCATCGCCTATGGGATAGAAACCGGAGTTTATGCCGCGAACCGCGTCCTTGCCCTGACTTACACCAATCGTGCCGCAAGCGAGCTTCGCTCTCGAATGCAAGAACTTGGAGTGCCTCAGGTTCAAGTTCGAACCTTTCACTCGGCAGCACTTAGCCAGTTGCAGTTTTTTTGGCCTCAGCTCACCGAAACTCTGGCGCCGAAGCTAATCACCAACAAGCTTCCAGTTGTGAGAGATGCGCTGGATGAGCTCAAACTGAGATTGTCGGACGATGAGATTCGAGCCATTTCCGCAGAAATCGAGTGGATGAAGTATGGCCTTCACAATCCAGGCGACTACGCCAATCTCGAGCGGCCTAACGTTGCGTCACTTTCTGCTGAGAAGTTTTTGGATATCGCCCATCGCTTCGAGTCACTAAAGCAGCAGCGCCGGTTGGCCGACTGGGAAGATGTCTTACTTCTCACCACGGGTCTGCTGCGCAACGAACCGCGCATGCTGGCCCACCTTCAGCAGCAGTATCGCCATTTCACGGTTGATGAGTACCAGGACATCTCACCGCTTCAGCAATCGCTTTTGGAAACCTGGCTTGGTGATCGAGAAGAGCTTTGTGTGGTGGGGGATCCGAGGCAGACCATTTACACCTTTGCTGGTGCTGACCCAAGTTTCCTTACCGGCTTCTCGACGCGCTATCCGAATGCCCAAGTTGTTGAGCTAAATCGCAACTATCGCAGTAGTCCTGAAATCGTCTCGCTGGCCAACCGCGTCTCAGAGCATGGCGAACTTGAGGCTGTTCGACTCTTTAGCTCTAAGCCCAGTCAGCAGAAGTTCTCTAGCCCTTCGGCAGAGGCAAAGTGGATCGCCGAAAGTGTCTCCGAGGCAGTTAAATCCGGCACGGTTCTCTCTGAGATTGCGGTGTTGGCTCGGATCAATTCGCAACTTGAAGCGGTTGAGGGCGAGCTGACGAAGCTAGGAATCAAGTGCCAGGTCCGGGGCACCGGTCGGTTCTTTAGGCGTCCAGAAATCATGCAGGCGATGACCGCTCTTCGCGCTCTTGCGGCAGCGGAACTTTCGAATCCACTGTTTGTGGAGGTCAGCCAAATCATCTCGGCGCTCGGTTGGAGTTCACGTTCCGACGGCACCGATAAGTGGCTCGGTTTGAACTGGTTCATTGAGGTCTTGGAGGAGTTCCCGCGAGAGGTGTCGCTCGAGGAATACCTGAGGGAACTTCAGGAGCGAGAGCGTTCAGGGCACGAGCCAGCCATGGCCGCCGTGTCACTGGCGACGATTCACGCGACCAAGGGCTTGGAGTGGCAACTGGTCTTCCTCTGCGGACTAAATCAGGGGTACTTCCCAATCTCTTACGCAAAGTCGGATGCTGAGATTTCCGAGGAGCGCAGACTGTTCTACGTCGCCGTCACCAGGGCTAAAGACCGACTGCTTATCTCGAGTAATTCCGATAAGCCACAATCCGAGTTCCTAGCTTTCGTTTCCTAGCGGCAGCCGCAGTTCGCCTCTGTCAGCGTGAGAACTCGAAACTCTCCGCTCACGCACTCAAAGTCAACCGGCTCATCTCCAATAGCCAACTGGCCGTCTATCTGCTTGAGAATGCGGCGCACCGCAATGCTCACAGCGGCCAGCATGCTCACCGAATCAGCCAAATCACGTTCGAGTTGGGAGAGCTGAGTCACGGTGGCTAGCCAGTTCGGATCATCTTGCATCTTTTGAATTTCAGAGCAAGCCAAGCAAGGGGTTAATCCCGGTGTCACTAAATGCGAGACGCTAGCGCCGGCCTCTGTGAAGCAAATCGCTAGGTGCGGCACATCGCGCGTCATCCAAACCTGATATTCATCGGGCGCAACCACATCGTTGGCAATGATCAATGCGGCACTGATTCGATCGAGCCCTGAGGTGAGTCTGGTGTGAAGCTGTAGCTCGCTGCGCTGCTTACCTAAGAGCTGTTTTGCCGCCTCATGACGAGTCAAGCCGAGAGCGATTGGGGAGTAGCCCAGCTCGTTGGTATCGCCATGCTTCACCCGGGTGCCGTCAAAGGTGATTATCGTTCCCACACCCGCCGTGTAGAGCGCTTTGGCTGCCAACAATCCGGCTCGACTCAGGCTTGAAACAAACACCCTGGCCATGCCTCGTTGCTTCATGACTTCGGCAGGGTCCTGGAAATCGGCTAAAAACAGCCGCATTATTTCCGCAAATCTAATCTCAACATCGCGCTGGTCGAGTTCGGGAAGGAAGCTGCTGGTTTGCCGAAGAAGTGGCGATAGCCTGGCCAGAACTCGATTGAGTTCAGCACTTTCAATCTTGGCCAAATTCGCCAGGTTTTGATATTGAACATTCGTAACACCCTGCTCCAAGATGTCCACGACTCGGTGCTGGGCTTCAGATTCGATCGCAACCAGCGAGGGCTTGGAGTAGCCATACTGGCGAACATTCTCGGCACGCCAAATGCGTGCCAGGCTGGGATTGATTTGTCTAACCATTGAGAAAGAATTTCGCAACCAGAAAAATCTCGTTAGCGACTTTCCACAGGTTAGTTGCCGAGCAGTTTATTCAGCTCAGAGTCAAAGTCATCGTCGCCACCGGCAAGGCGGCGAAGTAACCCGGAGGGGTCTTGAACATCTTCAGCGGTTGGCAATAGATCTGGGTGCTTCCAGATGTCATCGCGCGCGATGGTTCCGACTTGCTCCGCAATCTTTTGCCACATAGCCATGGCTTCACGTTGCAGTCTTGGCCGGATCTCAAGGCCCAAAAGTGTGGCGAAAGTCTTGTGTGCGGCACCGACCGCTTGCCGACGACGAATCAACTCAAAGACCTGATGGATTCCAGGTAGTCGGCTTGCGGATGCCAGCGCCACCGCATCGGCCCAACCTTCGATTAGCGCGAGAGTAGTTTCTATGCGAGACAGCACCTGTTCCTGCTCGGGAGTTCTTGGCGTTATCAATCCGCCGGACTCGATTACCAGATTGAACGTGGTTGGGTCGCTTGGGTCAATCTGCTGAGCAAGGTTCTGGATGGACTCTGGGTCAATTTTCAATCCAGCCGCAAAACTGGAAACCTGGGTTGCGATTTGGTCTCGCAGCCAGCGGTTTGAGGCATAAAGCGAAGAAACTGCTAGTTCACGAATTGCAAGGTAAATCAAGACCTCACTCTTTGGGGTCTCGAGATCTTTCAGCAGAAGCTCGACATTTTGAGCGACCAGTCCCGGGCGGTTGCTAAGTGGAATGCCAATTTCGGTAGAGCTCAGCACGTTTTCAGACAGCTTGCCAACGGACTGCCCCAATTGAGCCGCGAACATGGCGGCTCCAGCATTTTCTAGAAACTTGGTGGCGGGGCCGACCATGCCGACCAGCTCTTCCGGCATGACCTGATTGAGATTTTCACTGAGAGCTTTGGACATGCTGGCAGCGACCGGTTCCGCGAGATCCTTGAAAAGTGGAATGGCATCTTGAACCCAAAGCGTTCGGGAGAGCTGCTTAAGCGGTAGGGAGTTGGTGAACTCGGTCTGCTCACCAAGCCACAGCTGGGCAATTTCAAAAGCATTTTGAATTTCGTTAGCCAGCGCTTCGCTTGGTTGAGCTTGGGCATCCTTGGCGATGTCGACGGCAGTTTTGGACGCCAGCTCCCAGTTCACCGGACCATCGGAGTTCGTCATCATGGCCTGAACTTGCCCAAAAAGCTGGCTCAGTAGCTTCGGGTCCAACCCAGCACCTGCCACCTTGGATAGCTCCTCTGGGTTCAGGTTCCCAGATTCGAACATGCGTCTAAGAAGCTTTTCAAGCTCTTCTCTATCGCGATTTTCGTCCACGTGGGTTCCCGTCCTTTCGAAAAACGCTACCGCCAAAACTCTCGAGAAGCTGGGAAGTCGCTGATGATTAGGGGCCTGTTCGCCCACGGCGTGAGGACACTGGCATGCGGTTTGCGAAAGCTTCGTAGCATTGAGCTAATGACTTTTTTCAATAACTCAAATCCGCGACCCAAGCGGGGTAGCTGGGCTATTACCGCACTTTTGGTGTTGAGCCTTGCTGGTCTGATGACCCTGCCCAGCGGATATGTGATTGAAAGACCCGGCCAGGTCTTCAACGTTTTAGGTGAGCTGGACGATAAGCCGGTTATCTCAACCGCCGATGTGAAGACTTACGAGAGCGAAACTCGACTGGACATCACCACGGTTTCGCTGCTTGGTAATCGTGATTCCACTCCCGGCTGGCTTCAAGTGTTAACGGCATGGATTGACCCGGATCAGGTAGTGCTTCCTTTGGATGAGGTGTATCCGCCGCAACTTTCAACCGAGCAAGTTAGAGCCGAGTCGACCGCGCAAATGGAGGTCTCTCAGCAGGATGCCATTGCCGCCGCGCTGACTCAACTAGGTTACGAGCTTGACCGACAGCTGTACGTCGCGTCGGTGATCGCCGACACCCCGGCGTCCAAGAAGCTGGTGGCTGGAGATTACCTATTGGCCGTTAGCTCGGTGACAGTAACAACCTACGAAGAATTGCGAGAGCAAATCCAGCTCTCCGAAGGCAAAAATGTTGTCATCAAGGTGCTGCGAGACGGCAAGCCAATGGAGTTCGAGCTGACCCCTGAGCAAAAGGACAACGCCTGGGTGATCGGGGCCATGGTCGGCTACGTTTACGACTTTCCGGTTGACATCGAGCTTCAGCTTGGCGACGTCGGAGGCCCGTCTGGAGGGCTGATTTTCGCGCTGGGTATCTACGATGTGCTGACTGAGGGCTCTCTTGCCGGTACAACCCACATCGCGGGCACCGGAACCATAACTGCTGATGGCAAGGTCGGACCGATTGGCGGGATAGAGCTGAAGCTCATCGCGGCAAGAAATGCCGGTGCGACATTGTTCCTAGCGCCAGCTGGAAATTGCTCAGAGGTAATTGGGCAGATTCCAAGCGGATTGTCGGTTGTAATTGTCAAGGACCTCAAATCCGCACTTACAGCAATAGAAGATTTCAATACCGGAAAACCAGTACCACCCATCAGCTGCACCGATCAGGAGTAAAAAGTGACCCAACCCAACCTCAGGCCACAGCGCAAGACTTCGCCTTTTTCGATCGCGGTCGGAATTGTCGCTGCCATCGCACTTGCTTTGCTTTCGGCAGCCGGGGTCTACACCGATCTGCTTTGGTTCCGCCAGCTTGGCTTTGAGTCAGTCTTTGTGACTGAAATCGTCGCTCAGGTAATCACCTTCTTTATTGGTTGGTTGGTGATGACCGTGTTCGTTGCCCTAGGTCTTGGCCTAGCTTGGCGCAACCGCCCGGTTTACCTAAAGCTCCCTGAGGCATCACCATTCCAGGCCTATCAGCAGATGCTCGAGGGCGTTGGCAAGCTGGTTCGCTGGGGCTTGCCAGTTGGACTTGGAGTCTTTGGTGGCTTGCTCGTCTCACGCCAGTGGCAGGTAATTGCGCTTTGGTTCAACAGTTCGGAGTTCGGTCAAACCGATGCTCACTTTGGATTAGATGTTGGTTTCTACGTTTTCCAGCTTCCGTTTCTAACTTTCGCCGTTGGCTACATCTCCGGCGCGATTTTGTTGGCGGGACTTATCAATGGTGCTGTGCACTTGATTTACGGTGGAATTCGAATTACCGGCCGTGACGTTCGAGTCTCAAAGCCAGCCCGAATTCAGCTCACCGCATTGGTTGCGCTTTACCTTGTGGTCCAAGGTGTCAGCCTGTGGCTTGACCAGTACGCCACTGCTACCTCCAATGGTGCCCTGTTCACCGGTGTGAACTACACCGCGGCAAATGCGATCATTCCTGGACTTCAGATTTTGGCAATGATTTCGGTAGCCGTTGCCGTGTTGTTCCTAATCACCGCAATCATTGGAAAGTGGCGCGTTTCGATCATTGGTACCACGATGATGGTGCTGTCCAGCCTGGTGCTTGGTGGCCTCTACCCATGGATTGTGCAGACCTTCCAGGTAGTGCCAAACGAGCGAACTCTGGAGAGCCCTTTCCTTCAGCACAACATCGACGCCACCCGCGCAGCCTATGGCTTGGATGGTGTTGAAGTTGTGGACTACGACGCCAAGGTGGTAGCTGAACCTGGCGCACTGCGCAATGACGCTAAGACCACAGCATCAATTCGTATTCTGGACCCGGCGCTGGTTTCCGATGCCTTTAGGCAGCTGGAGCAGTACCGCCAGTACTACAGCTTCCCGAACCGTCTTCACATCGACCGCTATGAGATTGATGGTCAGGTGCAGGACACCGTGGTCGCGGTTCGAGAGCTCAACCAAGCCGGTCTGGGCGAATCTCAGTCCTGGTACAACTCGACCATCGTTTACACCCACGGTTTTGGCCTGGTAGCCGCCTATGGAAACAAGCGTGACACCGATGGCAAGCCACTGTTCTTGCAGTCAGGAATTCCTTCGGTTGGCGCACTTGGTGAATTTGAGCCGAGAGTTTACTTCGGTACAAACTCACCGCTGTACTCGATCGTTGGTGCCCCTGAGGGTGCTCAGCCACTCGAGTTTGACTACCCGGCCGGTGCCGATGGTGAGAACGAGACCTACACCACCTTCCAGGGTGATGGCGGTCCAAAGATTGGTGACTTTGTCTCCAGACTTGCCTACGCATTGAAGTTCCAAAGCGAGCAGATCCTGCTCTCTGATGCCATCAACGAGAACTCACAGATTCTTTACAACCGTGACCCAGCGACCCGTGTTGCTGCCGTTGCTCCATATCTGACGCTTGATTCTGAGGTCTATCCTGCTGTGGTTGATGGACGCATCAAGTGGATCATCGATGGTTACACCACCAGCGCGAACTATCCGTTCTCGAATGCCGAGAACTTCAACATCGCGAAGTTGGACTCCGCATCCGACACCTTCGGAACTGGACCATCAACCATCAACTACATCCGGAACTCAGTCAAGGCAACTGTGGATGCCTACGATGGCTCAGTAGACCTGTACGCCTGGGATGAGGAAGATCCAATCCTCAAGGCTTGGATGGGTATCTATCCAGACACAGTTCAGCCTCGCTCTGAGATGAGTGCGGAATTGATTGCTCACGTTCGCTATCCAGCGGATCTGTTCAAGGCACAGCGCTCAATTTTGGGTCGCTACCACGTGACTGAGGCGGGTGCCTTTTACTCGCAGCAGGACGCTTGGATGACACCAAATGACCCTGTTGAGGGAACTGGAATCGGTGAGCTTCAGCCTCCTTACTACCTAACTATGCAGGCACCGGGTGAGACCGAGAGTAAGTTCTCGCTCTACTCGACGTTCATCCCGCAGTCCACCGGTGAGACCGCAAGAAACGTGCTAACCGGTTACTTAATTGCGAACGCGGACGCCGGCAACCAAGCGGGCAAGGTCAACAGCGACTACGGCAAGTTGACGCTTTTGAACCTACCGCGCGAAACCATCGTCCCTGGACCTGGTCAGGTGCAGAACAACTTCAATGCCGACAGCAATGTCTCATCGCTATTGAACCTATTGCGTCAAGGCTCGACTCGAGTCCTAAACGGTAACCTGTTGACTCTTCCGGTCGGTGGTGGACTGCTTTATGTTCAGCCGGTTTACATTGAGTCAACCGGTGAGACCAGCTATCCGCTGCTACAGAAGATCTTGGTCGCCTTCGGTGATCAGATCGCCTTCGAGGACACTCTTGAGGAAGCGCTTGACGCTTTGTTCGGCGGTGACGCAGGCGTCTCAAAGCCAACGGAACCTGGTTCATCAGAGACTGGCTCGACCAGTTCTGGAACGGTTGACGTCGCCAACCCAGCCCTCTCAGCTGCTCTATCGGCAGCTTCGCAGGCCATCAAGGACAAGCAGGCCGCTATGGCAGCCGGCGACTGGAAGGCTTTCGGTGAGGCTGATGCGAAATTGGCCAAGGCCGTGGAGGATGCGCTAGCACTATTGGCGGACTAGCAGATTTCCTGCTAATGTTGGAACTTCGCCGCGGGGTGGAGCAGTTCGGTAGCTCGCCGGGCTCATAACCCGGAGGTCGTAGGTTCAAATCCTGCCCCCGCAACTAAGAGAATCCCCTCAATGAAAATTGAGGGGATTTCTTTTTTTGCTGTGGAGAACGCAAAGCCCGATTCTTAGATTCGCTCTAACTTGCTGTCATGCATTTTTTCGTGGTTGTCTTTTTAGTTTTTGCCGCAGCAAATCTCAACTCCGCTTTCGAGTTCAGCGGCTCAGCCGTTAGCTCTTCCCATAAGGCAGCGACTGATTGCTCAAGTTCCACGCCTGGCGAGTTCAGCGTCTGTGCCGAAGACTCGGCTGGTTCGGGAAGTGGGGGTCTTGGGGGATCAAAAGAGCCTGCCATGCGTGAATGTCGGTACTTTGCTAACGGTTCGATAGATGTGCCAACCCTTACGGTGATTACCGCTTGGGTGGCCGTCGGTTCCCGGCTGTGCATCGGGGATGAGGTCCCAAAGCCAAGCAGCACTTCAGTAACTTGGCAAAGCCAAGTTGAGATCGAACTAAAAGACAAGTTCACCGCTATTGCCTCAAGGCCGATGGCTTTTTGGGGTCCCGGGGGCGAGTTGGAGTTTGGCGACCCAATCGAATTGCGAGTTTTGGCGCAGGCTGAGCAGATCACTGGCACCTTACTTGGCCGAGCGGCCCAGATTCGCTTTAGGCCTGTTTCGGCAAGGTGGGAGCTGTCTGACGGTTCGGATCTCTATGGATTTCAAAAAAGCCACAGCTTCGATGCTCCCGGCACCTTCTTTGCCAGAGCTTTTGTCAGTTACGAAGTCGACTACAAATACGGTTCGAGCGACTGGGTAAACAAGGCCGCCAGCTGGGAGCTGAGCGCAAACAAATTGACCATAGTGGTGATTGAGAAAGAGCGACGCACGCTATTGGTGGGATGATTAACGGTGGGGAGTTCAGAAATTACTCAGGTTGAGTTCATAGAATCCTCAGTCTTGCCTTAGAGAATTTGGGCAACTCGAAAGGATTTTTATGTCTGAGTGGAATCGTTCTGGCGACAGCCAATTCAGCTTTGGTAACACCTATTCAGCTCCGGCACAGCCTCCTGTAAAGCGCAAGCGTAGACCCATCCGCGCGCTTGGTATCGCCCTGTTTGCCCTCACCGCAGCACTGCTGGGTGGAGTGATTGGCTCAACCGCGTTCACACTTTCTTATCTTTCGGTTTCACAGCCGGCTCCGGTCGTGGTCAACAACACCGAGCAGGTTAACTGGGTTACTGGTGCTGCCGCGAATGCTGCCCCTTCAGTGGTAACGCTGGCAGTTCAATCAGCCGACGGATCGGGGTCCGGCTCCGGTGTTGCGCTGACTGAGGATGGTTATGTTCTAACTAACGCTCACGTAGTTACCCTGGGCGGCCTGACAGAAAACCCGAGCATCACTGTTCAGCTCTGGGACGGCTCAGTATTCCCCGCCAAGCTGATTGGCTACGATTCGGTCTATGACCTTGCGGTTGTGAAGGTTCAAGTTGCTGGGCTAAAGCCGATCACGTTTGCGGATTCGGATCAGCTAAATGTTGGTGAGAACGTTGTCGCCATTGGAGCGCCATTGGGGCTTGCTTCCACCGTGACCGAAGGCATCATCTCCGCCTTGAATCGCACCATCCAGGTGGCGAGCGCTGAGGTCAGCGAGAATCCAGGACTGCAGTTTTGGAACGGTACTGGTAACGCCCCAATTTCACTACAGGTGATTCAAACTGACGCTGCCATCAACCCGGGCAATTCTGGTGGCGCGCTGGTGAACAACCAGGGTGAGTTGATCGGCATCAACGTTGCGATTGCGACCGCTGGAAATGGCGAGAGCGGCAGCATCGGTGTCGGGTTTGCGATTCCTTCCAACACCGCATTCCGAATTTCTCAGGAGATCATCGATACCGGTTCTGCCACTCACGGATTGCTCGGAGCGATGGTTAGAGACAACACTGTCGAGGACTCCACTTTCTCCACCGGAGCCTATGTCGAGAAGCTCACCGCTGGCGGTGCTGCGGAAAGCGCCGGTATTAGACGAGGCGATGTTGTTGTGAAGTTTGCCGGACAGGCTGTGACCTCAGCGTCTGACCTAACCGCCATGGTTAGGGCCGAACCAGCAGGGGGCCGGGTTGAGGTTGAGGTGCTCCGCGACGGCCAGCGGAAGACGTTCCAGGTCACCCTCGGTGATGCTTCCGACCTAAGATAAAAGTTATGTCAGATCAGAATTTCGGCACCCAGTTAGAAGAGAAGGTTCTTCTTGATCAGGGGGATCACGAACGCTTCTCTCACTACGTCCAGAAGAACAAGATTGTTGAGTCTGCCGTTATGGGTAATGCGGTGGTTGCGCTCTGCGGCAAGGTCTGGATTCCATCTAGAGACCCGCAGAAATTTCCAGTCTGCCCGACCTGTCAAGAGATTTACGAGGGCCTAAAGCCCGGTGACGACGAGTCTAAATAAACTCAACTGGCACGGCCGGCTCACCGCGGGATAGTCGCAGGGCTCCGGCAGGCAGTTCCGAGATTGCCAGGCTGTGGTGTTCGCGAGCCTTCGCAACTCCCGCTTCGCCTAGGTACTCGTTGGAAATCTCGCCATTGTGAATCATCTGCACCTGAAGGCTTCTTCCGGCTTGTAGTTCGGAGGAGACAACCTCACTCCTTGCGACACCGGCCTCAATAACCCTGCTGGCATATTTTTTCCCGCCGCGATTGGTCTTGAGCTTCGAGGTTTTAGCTACATCCACCCACTCGCCATTGTCACTGTGAGACACCAACTTGTAGACGAATCCTGCGGTTGGGAAGCCTGAGCCAGTCACCAAGCTGGTACCAACTCCGTAGCTATCAATCGGCGCAATAGCCAAGGCGGCGATGGTGTATTCGTCCAGGTCGCTAGTCACGGTGATCTTGGTTTGACTAGCTCCTAAGCCATCAAGTTGCTTACGAACCTCGACCGCACTGGTGGCAAGGTCTCCCGAGTCCAACCTCACTGCGTGAATCTTTCCGCCGGTTAGGCGGACCGCAGTTTCCACAGCATTTCTCACGTCGTAGGTGTCTACCAAAAGCGTGGTGTCATTTCCCATGGAATCCAGTTGGGCTTGAAATGCTTGCTCCTCGCTATCGTGAAGCAAGGTGAAGGCGTGCGCACTGGTGCCTGCGGTTTCAATTCCATATTTAGCGCCAGCGGCCAGGTTGCTGGTGGCATTAAAGCCAGCAATGTAGGCAGCGCGAGCGGCAGCCACAGCTGCTGATTCATGAGCTCGTCTGGAACCCATTTCAATCAGCCTGCGTCCGTTTGCCGCTGACTTCATGCGGGCTGCGGCAGCTGCTACCGCTGAGTCGTAGTTGAGTATGGAAAGAATTACGGTTTCCAAAATCACCGCCTCGGCAAAGCTTCCCTCGACGGTGAGGATCGGACAGTGGCCGAAATAGAGTTCGCCCTCGCGATAACCCGACACATTACCCTGGAACTTATAGTTGGCAAGCCAGTCCAAAGTCCGACTGTCTACCACCGAGTTGGTGGCCAGGTACGAAAGTTCTTGCTCTTGGAATCTGAAGTTTTGGATTGCCTCCAAAACCCTTCCTGTGCCAGCGACTACGCCGTAACGACGACCAGCTGGAAGTTGCCGGGTAAACACCTCAAAGACACATCGGCGCTGAGCTTTTCCAGAGCGCAGAGCAGCCTGCAACATGGTTAGCTCATAGCGGTCGGTAAACAATGCGGTAGACACGCCCTAAGCCTACCCACCCGTTGAGCTTTAGACTTAGCAAGTGGATTCCAGACCGATTGGCGTATTCGACTCAGGCGTAGGTGGCTTGACGGTTGCTAGAGCAATCATTGACCAACTGCCTCACGAATCCATTCACTATGTCGGTGACACGCTGCACTCTCCGTATGGACCCAAACCCATTTCAGAGGTTCGGCGCCTTGCCCTTGAGGTGATGGATGAACTAGTGGCCTCCGGGGTAAAGCTCTTAGTGATTGCCTGCAATTCGGCATCGGCAGCGGTGCTGCGGGATGCCCGCGAGCGTTATACCGAAGGCCTTGGCGTGCCGGTGATCGAGGTAATCCAACCCGCCGTTCGCAAAGCGGTGGGCACTTCTAGAAATCGCAAAGTCGGGGTTATTGGAACCAGCGCAACCATCAATTCCAAGGCTTACGAAGATGCGTTTGCCGCTGCGGTTGATTTTGAGATTACTTCGGCTGCTTGCCCGGCCTTTGTGGATTTCGTAGAGCGAGGCATCACCTCGGGACCGGAACTTCTTAGAGCTGCTGAGCAATACCTAGCACCGATCAAAGCTGCGAAAGTGGACACGTTGGTGTTGGGGTGCACTCACTACCCACTATTGAACGCGGCTATTTCTTACGTAATGGGCGACAGTGTGAATTTGGTTTCATCGGCGGAAGAAACCGCAAAGGATGTCTTCAAAGTGCTGACCGAGCACGACATGCTAGCCGCGGCCACTTCCAAACCTAGTTACAAGTTTTACTCAACCGGAGACGCAAAAGAATTCGAGAGCCTGGCCAAGCGCTTTTTGGGCCCAGAGGTTAGCGATGTAACCCACCTGGAACGAAAGGCAACAAATGACTAGGCCAAACGGCAGAGCCGAGCACGAACTTCGCGAAGTAAAGATTGAGCGAAACTTCACCATCCATGCCGAGGGCTCGGTTTTGGTTTCATTTGGCAACACCAAGGTTCTGTGCAACGCCTCCTTCACACCGGGGGTTCCAAGGTTCAAGAAGGATTCGGGTGAGGGCTGGGTAACAGCCGAATATGCCATGTTGCCCAGAGCAACACACGACCGCTCCGATCGCGAAGCAGTCAAAGGCAAAATCGGTGGTCGCACCCATGAAATCTCTAGGTTGATCGGGCGATCGCTGAGGGCCGTCATTGACGTCAAAGCACTGGGGGAGAACACCATTGTTCTGGACTGTGACGTGCTCCAAGCCGATGGTGGTACCAGGACGGCAGCCATAACCGGCGCATTTGTTGCGCTGGCAGACGCAGTTTCATGGGCGAAGCAGCAGGGCTTGATTGCTAAAAGTGCCAAGCCTTTGATCGACACCGTCTCCGCCGTTTCGGTCGGCATTATCGATGGAGTGGCCGTAACCGATCTTGAGTATGTCGAAGACGTCCGGGCTGATACCGATATGAACGTTGTAGTCACCGGACGTGGCCTGTTTGTTGAGGTTCAGGGCACAGCGGAGGCTGAACCATTTGATCGCGATGAACTAAACCGCCTGCTCGAAATGGCGCTAGCGGCCAACCAGCAGCTCGCCAAGTTCCAGCGTGAAGCGCTGGGCGACAGCTTGGAAGTTCGCTAGTGGAAATAGTTTTCGCTACTGGAAACCAGCACAAGGCTCAGGAAGCCGAGGCAATTCTCAAACTTGCCAATCCAGAGATTCGGGTTCTGACCTATGGCGGCCCCGAGCCCATTGAGAGTGGAACCACATTCTTAGAAAACGCTCTAATCAAGGCTAGGGCAGCGTTTGAGGCCACCGGAAAGCTCTCCTTCGCAGACGACTCAGGCATTGCTTGCGAGGTTATGGGCGGTGCGCCGGGTATTTTTTCGGCAATCTGGTCCGGAACCAGGGACGATGCCACCAATCGAAATCTGCTACTCAAGCAACTGGAAGACATTCCGCAGCAACATCGCTCCGCTGCTTTTGTCTGCACAATTGCCTTGGTGGGTCCTGCTGAGGAACTCTCATTCACAGGCATTTGGTCGGGCTCAATCGCCATGGCGGTGGCTGGCAACGGTGGCTTTGGATACGATCCGGTATTCGTTCCGGAAGGCTTGAATGTAACGGCTGCCGAATTGGAGCCCGAGGTCAAAAACTCGATGTCTCACCGGTCGATGGCCCTGCAGCAAATGGCGGAATACCTAGCCGGACGTTGAATTTTCAGGACCATACATTCTGAATTGTAAAAATTGTAAAGGCTAAGGCTAGCGGTCCGATACATCATTGTTACCTGAATGTAATCGCTTGCAGTCGAAACTTGTCTTCCCTTTGATTTATCCTTGAGGGACCCTCCTAATGTGTGAGGTTCGGCCAATGAAGGCCGATTTCGAAAGGAAAAATATGTCAACACTACGTCGTCGCGTGGTTGCTCTTGGAGCAACTGCAGTAGCGGCTACCTTGGTAATGGCTGGTTGCGCAAGCACCGAGCCAGCAGCCGAGGAGACCACTGCGACTGGATCTGACGCTTGTGCTGCTTACGAGGCCTACATGGGCAACGAGGGCACCGAGGTTGAGATCTACACCACCATCATCGACCCAGAGGCATCACTCTTCATTGAGTCTTTCGCTGAGTTCGAGGAGTGCACCGGCATCACCATCAACTGGAACGGAACTCAGGAGTTTGAGGCTCAGATCTCTGTTCGCGTTGAGGGTGGAACTGCACCTGACATGGCGATCTTCCCACAGCCTGGCCTATTGGCTAAGTTCGCTGGCAACGGTCTAGTACCTGCTAACGCAGAGACTTCTGCTTCGGTAGACGAGAACTACACCGCTGACTGGAAGACCTACGGCACCGTCGACGGCACCTTCTACGGCACCCCACTAGGTGCAAACGTGAAGTCCTTCGTTTGGTACTCACCAAAGACCTTCGCAGACAAGGGTTGGACCATTCCTACCACTTGGGACGAGCTACTAGCTCTATCTGACACCATCGCAGCTGACGGTTCCGTTCAGCCTTGGTGTGTTGGTTTCGGCTCCGGTGACGCTACCGGTTGGGTTGGAACTGACTGGATGGAAGACCTAATGCTTCGCTTCCAGGACGCTGCTACCTACGACCAGTGGGTATCTGGCGAGCTTCCATTCAACGACCCTAAGGTTGCTCAGGTTCTAGCTGAGGCTGGCAAGATCCTAAAGAACCCTGCTTACGTGGGCGACGTTGCTTCTATCGCTACCACCACCTTCCAGGAGGGTGGCGCTGGCCTAGTTGACGGCAGCTGTGCAATGCACCGCCAGGCATCGTTCATCGGTGGCATCCTTGCTGCTGACTACGGCGCAACCATCGTGTCCCCAGAGGACACCACCACTGAGGGTGGAATCACCACCTTCTACTTCCCAGGTGTTTCGGCTGACAACAAGCCTGCACTTGGTGGTGGCGAGTTCGTTGGTATCTTCGCTGACCGTCCAGAGGTTCACGCAGTTCACCACTACCTAACCACTGCTGACTGGAACAACAAGAAGGCTGCTCTTGGTGGCTGGTTCTCCGCAAACCTCGGTCTAGACACCGCTAACGTTGCTGACCCAGTAAACAAGGTTGCTGTTGAGATCCTTCAGAACGCATCCACCTTCCGCTTCGATGGCTCCGACGTGATGCCAGCTGAGGTTGGAGCTGGTTCATTCTGGAAGGAAATGACTGCATGGGTAGCTGAGAACAAGTCTGACAAGGCTGTTCTAGACGCTATTTACGCAAGCTGGCCTTACTAATAAGCCACACAGTTACAAATAGCTAAACAAGGCTGTGGGGTCTGCTTAGGCAGGCCCCACAGCTCTTACTAAAAGGTTGTTAGGATTCGGTCATGTTCAATCTGGCACTTCACGCGGGTAGAAAAACCCCAATGGACATCATTGCGGAGAACTTCACTCTGCTGGCACTAGCTCTGTTTAGCTTTGGTGCCATCATCTTCCTAATCTTCCTGCTTGCCTCTCGCACTTCGGTTAAGACCCAAGAATGGTTGAAGTACCTGGTCTTCCTAGTGCCATCAATTTTGCTTTTGGTTGTCGGTTTGATCTATCCGGCAATTCGTACGCTGATCCTCTCCTTTATGGATAAGGAAGCCGAGCAGTTCGTCGGTTTCGAGAATTACATCTGGGCCTTCACAATCCCAGAGATCACAGTTGTTCTAACCAACACCGCAATCTGGGTAATTACCGCCCCGATTCTCTCCACTGTCATCGGTCTGGCAATCGCCTACATGACCGATCGCATGAAGCGCCCAGCTGCTATCAAGTCGCTCATCTTCATGCCAATGGCTATCTCATTCGTGGGTGCCGGTGTGATCTGGAAGTTTGTGTACAACTACCAGCCTCGCGAGGACAAGCCAGACATCGGCTTGCTCTCGGCAATCTTCAAGGGCCTGGGTCTAACCCCACCTAACTGGCTGCTGGAAGCCCCACTAAACACCTTCCTGCTGATCGTGGTAATGATTTGGATTCAAACCGGATTCGCCATGGTCGTGCTCTCGGCCGCATTGAAGAATGTGCCAGACGAGGTCGTTGAGGCAGCCATGCTCGATGGTGCCACTCCATGGAAGCGCTTCTACTTGGTTTCGGTGCCTATGATTCGCGCCACCATCGTTGTGGTGCTAACCACCATCACCATTGGAACTCTGAAGGTATTCGACATCGTTAGAACCATGACCGGTGGAAACTTCCAAACCAACGTAATTGCCAACGAAATGTACTCACAGGCCTTTAGGCAGATGAACTACGGTCAGGGATCCGCCCTAGCGATCATTCTGTTCGTGGCAATCGTGCCGATCATCATCTACAACATTCGCCAACTTCGCCTCGAGAGGACGGAAAGATAATGACCTCTCTAATCAACAAGGCCAGAGTTAAGAACAAGGCCAAGAACGTCTTCTCATCGCCATGGGCAGCTTTCGCCGCTTGGGTGATTGCTATCTTGTGGACCATCCCAACCTTTGGTCTACTGGTGTCGTCTATCAGACCAGAGCAGGACATCAACACGTCCGGTTGGTGGATGTTCTTCCTAGAGCCAAACGTCTCCTTCGAGAACTATCGCCAGGTTTTGTTCGAGGGTTCAACCACTAACCCGCCGCTCTACCAGTTCTTCTTCAACTCGCTAGCTGTTACCTTGCCAGCTGTGATCTTCCCGATCACGCTTGCGGTGTTCGCGGCTTACTCGCTGGCCTGGTTTGAGTTCAAGGGAAGAGATTTCATCTTCTTCTCGATCTTTGCGCTTCAGGTAATTCCGCTTCAGCTGGCCTTGGTGCCACTGCTTCAGCTATTTGCCAAGGGCCTGGTCATCGGCGACGTCACGATCATCCCGGACTTTGATATCACCGGAACATACATTCCTATTTGGATTGCGCACACCATCTTTGGTCTACCGATGGCAATCTTCTTGCTACACAACTTCCTGCGTCAGATTCCTCGTGAGCTGATTGAGGCCGCTCGTGTAGATGGAGCCGGTTGGTTCACATTGTTCTCCAAGATCGTGCTTCCACTATCTGTTCCGGCAATCGCTTCCTTCGCCATTTTCCAGTTCCTGTGGGTGTGGAACGACCTGCTAGTCGGTCTAACCTTTGGTGGCGGTGCGAAGGAAGTTGCCCCGATGACGGTGCGCTTGGCTGAAATGGTGGGAACTCGAGGTTCTGGCTGGGAGCTTTTGACCGCCGGTGCTTTCGTTTCGATCATTGTGCCGCTAATCGTCTTCTTCGCACTTCAGCGCTACTTCGTCAGAGGATTGTTGGCCGGATCAGTTAAGGGTTAGTTAAAGCGCCCCTAGCAGGATTCGAACCTGCGCTCCCGCCTCCGGAGGGCGGTGCTCTATCCCCTGAGCTATAGGGGCGGGGACTGACTTAGCCTAGCATTGCGTCGGTTGAGAGTAGCGGGGAGACTTTGGCGAGATCAGGAGAGAAAATGTCCGAGCACACCTTCCTCAAAGGTCCAAAGGACTGGTGGCGACAGGCTGTCGTCTATCAGATTTATCCACGCAGTTTTGCTGATTCCAACGCAGACGGCATCGGCGATCTACGCGGAATCATCAACAAAGTTGACTACCTGGCGAGCTTGAGCATTGATGCGATTTGGCTGTCACCTTTTTATCCCTCTGAACTTGCTGACGGTGGCTACGATGTCGCCGATTACCGAGACGTAGATCCGAGGATCGGCACGCTTGCTGAGTTTGATGAGCTAGTCGAGAAACTTCACGCTAAGCAAATCCGAGTCTTTGTGGATATCGTTCCAAATCACTCATCAGACCAACACGTTTGGTTCCAAGAAGCCCTGAAGTCGCCAGCCGGATCGATTCAGCGTGCCCGCTACATCTTCCGGGACGGCAGGGGAGAAAACGGAGAGCTGCCACCATCAGATCTATCCAGCCACTTTGGCCCCGAGGGCTGGACTAGAACCGAAGATGGCCAGTGGTACATGCACCTCTTCACCAAAGAGCAGCCGGATTTTGACTGGAGCAATCGCGAAGTTCACGATGAGTTTTTGAAGACCCTGAAGTTTTGGTCTGATCGTGGAGTTGATGGCTTCCGAATTGACGTGGCTCACGCTCTGGTCAAGCAGCTCGAACCGTTGCCAACCCGCTCTTCCTACTCACTCGAAGTCATGAAGGCCGATGGCACAGATTCACTTTTTGACCGTGATGAAGTTCATGAAATCTACAAAGAATGGCGCCAGCTATTCAACCAATATGACCCACCTCGAGTGGCAGTAGCTGAGGCCTGGGTTCACCCTCATCGCAGGCCGGCCTATGCCACCACAGAGGGCCTAGGTCAGGCGTTCAACTTTGACCTCCTCACTTCGGCTTGGGATGCCAAATCTTTCCGATCGGTGATTGATGACAATCTGGATTTTGCGAAACAGACCGGGTCATCCACCACCTGGGTGATGTCAAACCACGATGTTATTCGCCACGCCACCAGGCTGGTGATTCCAAGCGAATCCGGTGGCGTCACCTTCGATGCCGAAAACCACTGGTATGTGAATCACCGCCTGGATGGGGATTTAGATCTCGAGAAAGGGCTGGCTCGCGCTAAAGCCGCAACCTTACTGATGCTGGCATTGCCTGGCTCTAGTTACCTATATCAGGGTGAAGAACTCGGCCTGCCTGACGTGACAGATATCCCCTCTGAGCAAATGCAGGACCCACAGTGGTTCAGGGGAGAGGGCAAATTCAAATCTAGGGATGGTTGCCGCGTGCCGCTGCCATGGAAAGCATCCGGACCCTCATTTGGTTTTGGCGAGGGTGGCTCCCACCTGCCACAACCCAACTGGTATTCCAAGTTTGCGGTTGAGGTTCAAGATGGCAAATCTGGCTCAACCCTTGAGCTATATCGAAGTGCCCTGGCTATGAGAAGGCAGCTTATGGCTGGCGAATCACTTAGCTGGCGAGACTCAGAGCCCGGGACTCTCTGGCTTGAACGAGAGGGTGGCTGGTCCAGCTTCACCAACTTCACAGACTCTGAGGTGAGCATGCCTAAGGGCGAAGTCTTACTCGCAACCACCGAGATTTCAGGGACGACGTTGCCAGCCAATTCCACGGTTTGGCTCAGGCTCTCTTAGTCACCGAGGGCTCAAAAGAGTATGATTTAGGTTCACCGCCGAATACAAACTCGTCGGTTGCCATACCCGAAGGAATCAGGTCCCAAGTGACTCCCAACCAACTATCGGACGCCATTGTTACTGCTTTGCGCGCCTTGGTTGCGGCTGGCTCACTGCAGTTGGAGATCCCCGGTGAGGTAGTTGTAGAGCGACCCAAGAATCGAGAGCATGGCGACTGGGCCACCAACGTTGCGATGCAGCTTGGGGCCAAGGCTGGTTTGAAGCCAAGAGAGTTTGCTGAGCTTTTAGCTGCCGAACTTCAAAAAAGCGCGGGTGTTGAGAAGGTCGAAATCGCAGGACCTGGATTTATCAATCTCTTTGTCTCAGATTCGGCTGCTGGCGAGCTTGCCCGCGAAATTGTGCTGGCAGGTGCCGACTATGGCCGCGGCGTTGAGTATCAAGGTGTCAAGCTAAATCTTGAGTTTGTATCAGCAAACCCAACCGGCCCTATTCACCTAGGCGGCACCCGCTGGGCTGCTGTCGGCGACTCACTTGCCAGAGTTTTTGAATTTGTCGGTGCTGAGGTAACGCGCGAGTACTACTTCAACGACCACGGCGCACAAATTGACCGCTTTGCTAGATCACTGCTGGCGGCTGCCAAGAATGAGCCGGCTCCGGAGGATGGTTATGCCGGGGCATACATCCAAGAAATCGCAGCACGAGTTTTGGCTGAAACTGCCGAGGACATTCTGGCTTTGCCAGATGCGGAAGCTCAAGAGAAGTTCCGGGAAGCTGGCGTTGATTTGATGTTCCAGCAGATTAGAGAGTCGCTTCACGAGTTTGGAGTTGACTTTGATGTCTACTTCCACGAAAACTCGCTTTATGAATCCAAGGCTGTAGAGCGTTCCATCGACCGCTTGAGAGAAATGGGCCACATCTTCGAAGAAGATGGTGCCATTTGGCTGCGCTCCACCGCCTTTGGCGATGATCGTGATCGCGTGATTATCAAAAGCGATGGCGACGCCGCCTACATTGCCGGTGACATTGCCTATTACCAGGACAAGCGCTCCAGAGGTTTTGACCGCTGCATCTACATGCTTGGCGCCGACCACCACGGTTACGTTCCGCGCATGATGGCACTGTGTTCCGCGTTTGGAGACAAGCCCGGCGAAAACATGGAAATCCTGATTGGCCAAATGGTGAATCTGGTGCGCGGTGGTGAACCAGTTCGAATGTCCAAGCGAGCTGGAACCGTGGTGACAATGGAAGACCTCGTCGATGTGGTTGGTGTTGACGCAGCGCGCTATGCGCTAGCTCGCTCCTCGATTAACTCTTCGCTTGATGTTGACCTCGAGCAGCTGACCAAGAAGACCAACGACAATCCGGTGTTCTATGTTCAATACGCTCACGCCCGAACCAAGCAGGTTGCGAAGAATGCCGCTTCCTTGAATGTTGATGATTCGGAGTTTGATCCCGCGCTACTAAGCCACGAGTCGGAGGCCGAACTGCTGGCAAACCTCAGTGAGTTCCCCAGAGTGGTTCAGCAGGCAGCCCAGTTCCGCGAACCGCACCGCATCGCTCGCTACATCGAAGTGGTGGCTGGTAGCTATCACCGATGGTACGACAACTGCCGAGTCACTCCACTTGGTGGCGGCGAAGTTGAAAGCGTGCACCGCACCAGGCTTTGGCTTAACAATGCCGCCAGCATTGTGCTTGCCAATGGGCTGTCTCTCCTTGGCGTTTCAGCGCCGGAGAGGATGTAAAGGTGAAGAATCCACTAGCACCAGATTGGTTGGTTGAGCCGGCAGATCTCAATGCCATCGATGCTCGGATCTGGCCCAGAACCGCAAAGCGCAATAGCTACGGAGAACTAACCATCGGTGATGTCTCGGTCTCCACTCTGATGCGTCAGTATGGCTCACCGCTGTATGTGGTGGACCAAGAAGATTTTGAAACCAGACTGCTGTTTATCAAGCGAGCCTTCAGCGATGCCGCAAACAAGATTGGCACCACCGCAAAGCTCTACTACGCATCTAAATCACTTTTGACATCAGAGGTGGTGCGCTGGGTGGTCGACGCTGGTCTGTCAGTTGATGTTTCAACCGGGGGAGAACTTGCCGTGGCGCTGGCCGCCGGAGCAAAAGGCGAACGCCTTGGCCTGCACGGAAACAACAAGTCACTGGTAGAAATCAGCAAGGCGATCGCATCGGATATCGGAGCCATCGTTATTGACTCTGAGCTCGAGATCGAAAGAATCGCGGCGGTTGCGCTATCTCAGGGTAAAACCCAACCGGTTCGGCTTCGAGTCAATTCTGGCGTTCACGCTCACACTCACGAACACCTAGCAACCGCAAGGGAAGACCAAAAGTTTGGTGTTGCGCTAAGTGACGTGCCAGAACTTGTAGAAAAGATTCGCTCGCACTCTCACCTTCGCTTTTTGGGCCTTCACTCTCACATCGGCTCTCAGATTTTTGTTGTCGATGGCTTTGTTGCCGCCGCTGAGCGCTTGCTCGATGTCCATGCCCAGCTTTTGAAATCTGGCGATGTGCCCGAGTTGAACCTAGGTGGCGGCTTTGGCATCGCATACAACGAGGGTGACAAGCCTCTAGGCATCGAAGACATGGCATCTCGAATTATGCAGGCGGTGGCGGCAAAGTGCGCTGCCTTGGGAATCGCAATTCCAAAGCTGGCTTTTGAGCCTGGCCGAATCATTTCCGGACCAACTGGCGTAACCCTTTACTCAGTGGGAACCATCAAAGACGTCACGGTGTCCGAGCAGGGACTAGGCGCGACACGAAAGTACGTAAGTGTCGATGGTGGCATGAGTGATAACGCGAGGCCGGCCCTATATCAAGCCGAATACTCGGCGATGATCGCATCGCGAGTAACTTCCGCAACTCCGGCATTGGCTCGAGTGGTTGGAAAGCATTGTGAATCTGGGGACATCGTGGTTCGCCACGATTACCTGCCATCTGACATAGCCGTAAACGATGTCTTAGCGGTGGCGGCAACCGGGGCTTACTGCTTCTCGCTTTCCTCAAACTACAACTTCCTCACCCGACCAGCGATGGTTGCCGTAAAGTCCGGCAAAAGCTCGCTACTGATTCGGGCAGAGACGGAGAATGACCTACTAAGCCGCGATGCCGGCATTGGTAATGGAAAGGCATAGCCATGGAAATCGCTTATCGCCCAATTCGAATCGCACTGTTAGGTGCAGGTTCGGTTGGCTCCCAGGTGGCAAGACTGCTGCTGGAAAATCGTGGAGAACTTGCCCAGCGCGTGGGAGCTGATCTCGAGTTGGTTGGCATTGCGGTTCGAAACTTAGATTCCACCAGAAATGGCAACCTTCCCAAAGAGCTGCTAACCCTGGATGCCGAGGCACTGATCAAGGCCGCGGATATCGTGATCGAGCTGATTGGCGGTATTGAACCTGCCAAGAGCTACATCACTCTGGCTTTGAACTCTGGGGCAGATGTCATCACCGCCAACAAAGCGCTGATTGCGGCTCACGGAACAGAATTGTTTGACCTAGCCGAGCAGCTAGGTGCTCAGCTTTACTTTGAGGCTGCGGTTGGCGGAGCAATTCCGATCATTCGCCCGCTTAGGGAGTCACTTGCTGGCGACAAGGTAAACAAGGTGATGGGTATCGTCAACGGCACCACCAATTTCATCCTGGATCGAATGGATTCCACCGGGGCGAGCTTTGCGGATGCTTTGGCAGAAGCTCAGCAGCTTGGTTACGCCGAAGCAGATCCAACCGCGGATGTTGAAGGTTTTGACGCAGCCAGCAAGGCAGCTATCTTGGCATCGCTGGCCTTCCACACCGAAATGCCGGTGGAGAGCGTTTATCGCGAGGGTATCTCGCAGGTAACCGCGCTTCAGATCGAGACTGCTCGTGAGGCTGGATATGCGGTCAAGCTTTTGGCAATCTGTGAACGAGTGCCGGCAAGCGAGGGCAAGCCCGAGGGCATCGTGGCTAGGGTGCACCCAACTCTGATTCCAGACGATCACCCGCTGGCGGCGGTTCGCGGTGCGTACAACGCGGTGTTTATTGAGGCGGAGAGTGCCGGCAGGCTGATGTTCTACGGTGCTGGTGCTGGAGGTCCGGAGACAGCCTCGGCGGTCTTGGGAGACCTGGTTGGTGCGGCAAAGCGTCACCTGGCTGGAGGTCCGGGAATTGCGGACTCCGTGCATGCCAACCTGGATATCCTTCCGGTGCAGGCGGTCACCACAAGATTCCAAATCACGCTGCAGGTAAATGACCTACCTGGAGTTTTAGCGTCGGTTGCCACGGTATTTGCCCAGCATGGCGTTAGCGTTGAAACCGTGGATCAGAATGCCGCGGGTCAAAACACTGGAGCACTTTTGACCATCATGACCCACGCGGCCGGCGAGGGCGAACTTGAGTCGGTAGTACAAGATTTGCGCAGCAACGCAGCAGTTCAGAAAGTGAACTCGGTTATCCGAGTGGAGGGAATCTAATGGCTCACCAGTGGCGCGGCGTCATCCGCGAATACTTCGATCGTCTTCCATTTACACAAGATGACCCAATCGTTACCCTGGGCGAAGGCGGCACTCCTTTGATTGAGGCGCCGGCGCTCGCCAAACTATTGGATGTCGGAAGCGTTCACCTGAAATTTGAGGGCATGAACCCAACCGGTTCCTTCAAAGACCGCGGTATGACCACTGCGGTGTCAAAGGCCAAGGGCAAGGGCGCTAAGGCAGTGATTGCTGCCTCTACTGGAAACACCTCGGCATCGGCGGCTGCCTATGCGGTTGCCGGTGGCATGCAGTCAGTTGTGCTGGTTCCAGCCGGCAAGATTTCCTGGGGGAAGCTATCGCAAGCAGTTGCCCACAAAGCCCAGATTCTTCAGGTGCGCGGCAACTTCGATGACTGCCTGAGGCTGGCTCGTGAACTGAGCGAGAGCTATCCGGTGTTCCTGGTGAATTCTGTGAATCCAGATCGTCTGCAGGGACAGAAAACTGCCGCCTTTGAGGTATTTGACGCCCTGGGCTATGTGCCGGATCTTCACGCGATGCCGCTGGGAAATGCCGGAAACATCTCGGCCTATCACCTCGGTTATCGCGAAGATCGCGATGCTGGACGAATTCAAAAGCTTCCGATGCTGTATGGCATCCAGGCCGCTGGCTCAGCACCATTCGTGGTTGGCAAGCCAGTAGCTAAGCCAGACACCATCGCGACCGCAATTCGGATTGGAAACCCAGCATCTTGGGATCTCGCTCAGGCCGCAAAGGCTGACACCAACGGTGCTTTTGGCGCGGTGAGTGATAAAGACATTCTTTGGATGCACCGATTCCTATCGCAGGAAGCCGGCGTTTTCGTAGAGCCATCCAGCGCAACCGGTGCCGCCGGACTCTGGCAGGCCAAGCAAAAGGGCGTGTTGCCTAAGGTTGACTCCATTGTTGTCACGGTTACCGGCCACGGACTCAAGGACCCTGACTGGGCACTAAAGGATGAGCGCGGTCGCCAGATCAAGCCAAAGAAGGTCGCCGCAACTGCCGACTCTGTGGCTGGACTATTGGGCTTGGAGAAAAACAAGTGACCAAGGTTTCGGTGAAGATTCCGGCCACCAGCGCAAATCTGGGGCCAGGTTTTGACACTCTTGGCATGGCACTGAGTTTCTACGACAACTATTCCGCTGAGGTAATCGACAGTGGTTTGGAGATTACGGTTGTGGGCGAAGGGGAGCAGGACATCGCTAGGGACTCGAGCAACCTGATCTACTCGACCATTGCCTTCGTTTTTGCCAAGTTTGGAAAAACTGTTCCACCACTTCGCATCACCTGCCACAACAACATCCCTCACGGTCGCGGCATGGGATCCTCTGGAGCTGCGGTGTCTGGCGGAGTCATGCTGGCAGCTGGTTTACTCAAGCCCGAGATTCAGCTCACCGAGCAGCAGCTTTTGAACTTTGCCACCGAGCTTGAGGGCCACCCAGACAATGTCGCCCCTGCTCTCTTTGGCGGCCTAACCATTGCTTGGAAAGATGAAAGTGGTCCGCATCACAAGAAGCTAACCGTTCACCGTGGCGTTTCCCCGCTGGTTTTGGTGCCACCAAACCAAATGTCAACCAAGCTAGCCAGGAGCCTGCAGCCCGAGTCGGTGCCTCACACCGATGCGGTTTTCAACGTTTCTCGATCTGCCCTCTTGGTAGCAGCGCTGACCCAGAGTCCAGAACTTATGTTTGCGGCGACCGAAGACCGCCTTCACCAGAACTACCGCGCGAGCGCAATGCCCGAGACCAGCAAGCTCATTGAGCAGCTGCGCGCTCAGGGTCACCCTGCGGTGGTATCGGGAGCCGGGCCATCGGTATTGGTTTTGGAGGATGACCCAGCCAAGCGAGTTGCTGCGGTTATGTTCGTGGAGCGCGAGTTCCCAACTTGGAAGCCACTGTCACTTGCGGTTGACTTCAAAGGTGCTAGTCTTGAAGTGCAGTCTGGATCAGGCGTCTAAAAGCCCGCCACTGCATTCTTAAGAAATTCTTCACAAATCCGGCACTTATGCCGCTAAGAAACGAGTAATCACCACATGGATGAAATCCAGCAGGACAAGCCTGTAAAAAGAACCCGCCGCGCAACCAGCGCAACAGTTTCCATCGACGGCACCGAGGCTCCAAAGGCAGCTAAGGCTCCAAAGGCAGCAGAGGCAGAGGTCAAGACTTCTGGCGACGCCGAGCCAAAGACCGAAAACCGTCGTCGCTCCCGCCCAGCTCGCGGTGAGTCCAAGGTAGAAGGTGGCGAGAACAGCACCTCCTCTGAAGGTTCCCAGGAGCGCAGCGAGGCTCGCGAAGACCGCGAGACCCGCAGCTCAGACCGCGACAACAACCGTGACCGTGACGACGACCGTCGTGGCGGAAACCGCAACCGCCGTGGTCGCTACCGTGACCGTGACCGTCGTCGCGGCCCTGGTTCCCAGGATGAGTCTGAGCCGGAGATCACCGAGGATGATGTTCTAGTTCCAGTAGCTGGAATCTTGGACGTGCTAGAGAACTACGCGTTCTTGCGCACCTCGGGTTACCTTCCTGGTCCAAACGACGTTTACGTATCGCTTGGTCAGGTAAAGAAGTACTCACTTCGCAAGGGTGACGCTGTTGTTGGTGCGATTCGCCAGCCACGCGAGGACGTCAACAACCAGCGCCAGAAGTTCAACGCCCTAGTGCGCGTTGACTCGGTGAACGGTCAGACCTTGGAAGAAGCCGCTAACCGCGTTGACTTCGGCAAGCTAACCCCGCTCTACCCAGACACTCGTCTGCGCCTGGAGACTGACGCCAAGAAGCTATCCACCCGAATCATCGACTTGGTTGCCCCAATCGGTAAGGGTCAGCGTGGACTGATTGTTTCGCCACCAAAGGCCGGTAAGACCTTGGTGCTGCAGGCAATTGCCAACGCTATTGCGACCAACAACCCAGAGGTTCACCTAATGGTTGTTCTAGTGGATGAGCGTCCAGAAGAAGTTACCGACATGCAGCGCACCGTCAAGGGTGAGGTTATTGCTTCGACCTTCGACCGCCCTGCCGATGACCACACCACTGTTGCCGAATTGGCGATCGAGCGTGCCAAGCGCTTGGTTGAGCTAGGTCACGATGTTGTTGTGCTACTTGACTCGATCACCCGCCTGGGACGCGCTTACAACCTAAGTGCTCCAGCGTCTGGACGTATCTTGTCCGGTGGTGTTGACTCCTCAGCCCTTTACCCGCCAAAGCGCTTCTTCGGTGCCGCCCGAAACATTGAGAACGGTGGCTCGCTAACCATTTTGGCTACCGCTTTGGTTGAGACCGGATCCAAGATGGATGAGGTCATCTTCGAAGAGTTCAAGGGAACCGGAAACATGGAGCTTCGTTTGTCTCGCCAGTTGGCTGACAAGCGCATTTTCCCTGCGGTTGACATCAACGCTTCCGGTACTCGCCGCGAAGAGATGCTGATGAGCCCTCAGGAGACCAAGATCATTTGGAAGCTACGCCGTGCCCTTGCCGGACTTGAGCAGCAGCAGGCACTTGAGCTTGTGCTATCTCGCCTAAAGGACACCGCATCGAACGTGGAGTTCCTTTTGAAGCTTGAGAAGTCAATGCCGGTTCCTCAGGAAAGTGACTCGGAGTAACCTTGCTTGATTCGCTTGCAGGCCTAAGGGCCGAGCACGCGAGTTTGCAGGAGCAACTCAGCGACTCGGCCATTCACACCAACCCAGCGTTGGCTAAGAAGCTAAACCGTCGCTATGCCGAACTTTCCGCCATCATGGCAGCCGAAAGCAATCTGCTAAAGCTCACTGATGACTTGGCTGCCGCCAAGGAGTTGGCAAAAGAGGACGAGGCATTTGCTGAAGAGCTTCCAGCTTTGGAGCAACAGCTCAAAGATGCCAGCGAAAAGCTACGCAGACTCTTGATCCCGCGTGACCCAGACGATGGTCGCGATGTCATCATGGAGGTCAAGGCCGGTGAAGGTGGTGCGGAATCCGCGCTATTCGCAGGTGACCTACTTCGCATGTACATTCAGTACGCCAACTCCAAGGGCTGGAAGACTGAAATCCTAGACCGCACCGAGTCTGACCTAGGTGGCATCAAGGATGTTCAGGTCGCGATCAAGTCAAATGCCACCGACCCTGCCGATGGAGTCTGGGCTCACATGAAGTATGAAGGTGGCGTGCACCGCGTACAGCGTGTTCCGGTCACTGAAACCCAGGGTCGAATCCACACCTCGGCTGCCGGAGTGCTGGTTTTCCCTGAGGTTGACGAGCCTGAAGAGGTCGAGATCAGCCAGAACGAAATCCGCATTGACGTCTTCCGTTCCTCGGGTCCTGGTGGTCAGTCGGTTAACACCACCGACTCTGCGGTTCGCATCACTCACTTGCCAACCGGCATTGTGGTGTCAATGCAGAACGAAAAGTCTCAGCTCCAAAACCGCGAAGCTGCCATGCGCGTGCTGCGCGCTCGCTTGCTGGCAGCTCAGCAGGAGGCAATCGAGGCCGAGCAGTCAGCCGCAAGACGCTCTCAGGTCAAGTCCGTAGACCGCTCGGAGCGCATCCGCACCTACAACTTCCCGGAGAATCGAATCGCCGATCACCGCACTGGATACAAGGCGTACAACCTTGACCAGGTAATGGACGGCGCACTTGAGCCAATCGTTCAATCCGCAATCAAGATGGACGAAGAAGCCAGACTCGCAGCCCTACAGGGTGAATAGTGAAGCTCGCAGCGGCACTTGCCCTCGCAGCTGAAAAACTCGGTAAGGCTGGGGTCCCATCCCCGCAGGCAGATGCCACTTGGCTACTTTGCTTTGTTCTGGATACCGATCGATCGGACCTTTTAACCCGCATCACCTTCGATCAAGAGCTAACGGCTGACCAACTTGAGGCTTTTTATACCGCCCTGGCAAGGCGTGAAAAGCGCGAACCGCTGCAGCACATCACCGGAGTCGCCGCGTTTCGCAGCCTGGAGCTCAAGGTTGGACCTGGCGTCTTTGTTCCAAGGCCTGAGACCGAGCAGGTGGTCCAGTATGCGATTGATTACCTAAGGCAGTTACCTTATGCGGGTAGCGCCATCGACCTAGGCACTGGCTCGGGAGCGATTGCCATTGCTATGGCCAATGAGGTTCCGCAAACCAAGGTTTATGCCGTGGAGCTTTCCGAAAGCGCTCACCGCTACGCCGCAGCAAACATTGCCTCAACTAACACTGCGGTAGAGCTAAGGCTTGGTGCGATGCAGGAGGTGGTTTCTGATTTGGTCGGGAAGCTGGATGTCGTGATCTCCAATCCTCCCTATATTCCCGATTCCGCTATTCCAATCGATCCAGAGGTCAGAGATTATGACCCGCAGCTCGCCCTCTACGGGGGAGAAGATGGCTTGGATGTGATTCGCGACATTTCTGGCATAGCGGCTGCGCTGCTTCGAGTCGGAGGGCTTTTAGTACTCGAGCATGCTGACGGACAGTCCGAAGCAATCCGTGAATTACTATTGAATGACGGCTGGTTGAGCGTTAGCGCATTTCAGGATGCGACATCGCGATACCGAACCATTACGGCAATTAGATAACGAGGCAAAATGCGGGTTTATGACTGTTCAGTTGATACCGATTTGCTCACTGGATTTCGCCAGGCCAAAGTCGGCCTGGGCCGTGGTGAAGTAGTAGTAATCCCAACCGACACGGTTTACGGCGTAGCCGCCGATGCCTTCAACGCCAAAGCAGTCGAGGCTCTTTTGAACCTAAAGGGTCGCGATCGCACGTCTCCACCTCCGGTATTGATTCCAAAAGTCGAGACCATGTCAGCGCTAGCGCACGATCTTCCGCTGGTCGCAAATCAGTTGGCAGCCGCTTTTTGGCCTGGTGCTTTGACCATGGTGCTTCAGGCTCAAAGCACTTTGGAGTGGGATCTGGGGGAGACCCGCGGCACAGTCGCGCTGCGTGTCCCAGACCACAAAATCACTCTGGCCCTGCTGGAGGACGCTGGCCCATTGGCGGTCTCGAGCGCAAATCTCGCGGGAGAGCCGGCTGCGGTGAATGTGAAGCAAGCCGTGGATTACTTCGGTGACAAGGTTGCCACCTACCTTGACGGCGGTGCTAGCCCCAAGGGCGAGGCCTCAACAATCTTGGATCTGTCTCAGGTCAGAGCGGGCGAACCGATTCGCGTGCTGCGCCTAGGTGCCTTGTCATTGGATCGAATTCGCAGTGTCATCGGGGATGTCGAGCTCAAGGTCGACTAAATGAGGGCATACTTCCTTGTCGCGCTACTCACCGCCTTGGTCACCTATTTTGCGACCTGGGGCGTTAGGTGGACCGCGAGGAGATTCAACATTCACCCCGCTATTCGTGAACGCGATGTCCACAAGTCACCAACACCTCGAATCGGTGGCGTGGCGATGTTTATTGGTTTGGGTGCTGGCATTGTGGCGGCGGCGAGCTTTGGTTGGTTTGATTCCATCTTTCTAAACCCAGGTCCGATCTGGGCAGTGCTAGGAGCCTCCGCGGTGATCATCGTGGTTGGTCTGCTGGACGACTTGGTGGAGCTGGACTGGACCGCCAAAATGGGTGGCCAGATGGGCGCGGCGTGGATATTGGCCGCATCAGGAATTCAAATTGTTTCGCTACCGATCGGCGGTCTGACGGTTGGAAGCTTTGCCGTTTCCTTTGCCATCACGGTTTTTGTAATTGTGCTGATTATGAACGCCGTCAACTTCATCGATGGTCTTGATGGTTTAGCTGCCGGAGTGGTGGGCATCGGCACCCTCGCCTTTTTTGTTTACACCTATCTGCTGGCGCAGCAGACTTCACCTACCAACTACTTCACAATTGCTGGCTTGGTAGCAGCTTTGGTGCTGGGCATGGTTGCCGGGTTCCTTCCTCACAACTGGCGTCCAGCCAAGATTTTCATGGGTGATTCCGGAGCAATGCTGCTGGGCCTGCTGATGGCGGTTGGGGCAATCACGGTGACCGGTTCAATCGACCCGGCAACCGTAACCAGAAACGATCTATTGCCGGCCCTGATTCCGTTGGCGCTGCCGGTATTGATTCTGATCATTCCGCTGCTGGATCTCTTGCTGGCCGTGGTTCGCAGGCTGCGTCGCGGTCAATCGCCATTTGCCGCTGATCGGGAGCACCTACACCACCAGCTGCAGGATGTCGGGCACTCTCACCAGGGCGCAGTGATGGTGTTCTATCACTGGACCGCGCTGGTCTCGATCTCTCTGCTTTTGTTCTTCTGGTTGGATTGGCCACAGGTCATGGTGATTTTTGGTGTTTGGTTGATTTTGGCTTTGGTTCACACCTACTGGCCGGTTTTCAAAAGAAGGTACAAATTCAGAAAGGCACTCCGTGGCAAGTAGTTCAACCCAAGTATTTGCGAAGGCCCTAAAGCTAAGCGCGCTTTTGGTGGTATTCGTGGGCGCAGCGTGCTCACTGATTGGTTACCTTTTGGTGGGTATGGATGGAGTGTTGACGGCACTGCTTGGGGCCGCAATTGCCCTGGTGTTTACTTCCATGACCATTCTCAGCGTGCTGTTTGGCGCAAGGCTTCCACTGGGTGGTTTCTACGGCTTGGTGCTTGGTGGGTGGCTATTGAAGGTGGTGCTGTTTGGCGTGCTCTTGGCAGCGCTACAGCGCATGGATTTCATTCACGGACCGACATTGTTTTTTGCCATTGTGCTCAGTGTTTTGGGCAGTCTGGGCATTGATTCTTGGGTCGTTTTGCGCTCTCGAATCCCAACTATTGAATCGCGGGATTAGATTTTTCGATTTCGGGGTTTAGAAGGGTGATTCCTCCTATAAACTTTTGGAGAATTCCTTAGACCACCCGCGGGGTTTATCACGCCGCCCGAGCCAGGAGTATGAAGCTGTTTAGTTCACTGACTCTGTTTGCGGCTGAAGAGGGCGGTTTCCACCCGCCTTCGATCATGGAGTTCTACCCAGAGATCGTTGCCTTCGAGGGCACTCCATTCGCCATCAACCGAATCATGATGATTCGTCTGATCGTGCTAGCAGTTTTGTTGGTTTTGTTCTACTTCTGGACCCGCTCCTTCCGCAAGGCAGTTCGCTCCGGAAACGTTGTTCCTGGTCGCTTCCAGCTGCTTGGTGAAATGGCCCTGAACTTCGTGCGCAAGTCAATCGCTCACGAGCAGCTGGGCGAGAAGGACGGCGAGCGCTTCCTGCCGCTACTAACCACCATCTTCTTCATGGTTCTGGGCATGAACATCACCGGAATCATTCCATTCGCGAACATTGCGGCCAGCTCGGTCGTCGGTCTCCCGATGGTTTTGGCCGCTGTTGCCTACGTGACATTCATTTACGCAGGTATGCGCAAGCACGGAGCCAAGTTCTTCTCGAACGCACTGTTCCCGGCCGGCGTGCCAAAGCCGTTCTACGTGATGGTGACCCCGATCGAGTTCCTCTCGACCTTTATTCTTCGCCCTGTGACCCTGGCGCTTCGTCTTCTGATGAACATGGTCGCTGGTCACTTGCTACTGGTGCTTTGCTTCTCGGCAACTCACTTCTTCTTCTTCCAGGCAGACGGGTTCTTCAAGCTTTTCGGAGCCGGAACCTTGCTATTTGGATTCGCCTTCACAGTGTTTGAGATCTTGGTCTCGGTGCTGCAGGCATACGTATTTACACTTCTGACCACTGTCTACATTCAGTTGGCATTGGCAGACGAACACTAAATAAACCCCACGGAAGGAAATCAAGTGGACGCAGTTAACATCGCCGAACTATCCGGCAACATCGCAGTGGTTGGTTACGGTCTTGCCGCAATCGGCCCAGGAATCGGTGTAGGTCTTGTTGTATCGAAGACCATCGAGTCCATCGCTCGTCAGCCAGAGCTAGCAGGCAAGCTCCAGGTCACCATGTGGCTAGGTATCGCCTTTACCGAGGCGCTAGCGCTTATCGGTCTAGCAACCCCATTCATCTTCGTCTAAGCAAAAGGTAAACGATGATTTCAAGGATTCTTGCCGCCGCAGCGGAGGAGGGTGCTGCTGCACCTAACCCGCTGATTCCGGCTGTGTATGACATCGTCTGGTCATCGGTTGTCTTTGTTGTTCTGCTGACCTTCTTCTGGTTCAAGGTTCTTCCTGGATTCAAGAAGATGCTCGATGAGCGCGCGAAAGCAATCGAAGGACGTCTGGCCGAGGCCGAGGCTGCCCAGCGATCCGCAGAAGAGCGCACCGCATTCATCGAGGCCGAGCAGGCCAAGTTGCGCAGTGAGTCATCATCCATCCGCGAGGAGGCACGCTCCGAAGGAGCAGCCATCCTGGCCGAGATGAAGGCTCAGGCAGCAGCCGAGGCAGAACGCCTACAGCAGACCGTCAAGAGCTCTCTCGAGGCAGAGCGTGAGGTCGCCCAGCGCGTCCTTCGCGCCGAGATCGGTGAGCTTGCGATTGAGCTTGCTTCTCGAATCGTCGGACAGAAGCTTCAGGAGGACGCCGTCGCCAACAAGGTTGTCGATGACTTCATCGCTGAGCTCGAGGGTAAGAGGGCGTAACAACAAGTGGCATCCAGTACCAGAGCAGCCAAACTAGCGGCCGAGCAAGCGCTCGGAGCGCTCTCCGGCCTAACCCTTCAGACCGCAAATGAACTGTTTGCGGTTGCCAATGCCCTGCAGGAGAGCGCACAGCTGCGCTCGTTACTGACGGATCCTTCCGCCGCAGTAGCAGGCAAGGAGAAGGTCATTAGGTCAGTCTTTGGCGCAAAGCTGTCGGATGTTTCGCTCAACCTGACCATCACCTTGGCCAAGCAGCGCTGGTCTGCCACTCGCGATATCGCGAAGGTGGCAGAACAGCTCGCAGTGCGAATCGTTGCCTCAGTTAGTTCTGACATCGATGCACTTCAGGAGGAGCTGTTTGGCCTGCAGCAGGTGATTGCCGCTGACAATGAACTGGAATTGGCGCTTAGCTCAAACCGAGCCTCTTCAGAGCAGAAGCAGGCGCTAGTTAAGTCGCTGGTTTCCGGGAAGCTCTCTGCCGCAGCTGAGCTTTTGGCTCTGCAGGCGGTATTGAGCCACAGCGTCAAGCGCTACGCAGCAGTGCTGGAGAACTACGGCAGCTGGTTGGCTCAGGTGGCAGGGGAGTCGGTGGCATTGATCACTGTTGCCAAGCCGCTGAGCGATGACCAGCTCGCCCGCCTAGGTAATGCCCTTACCGCAAGTTTCGGCCGCAAGCTTCAGCTAAATGTTGAGGTTTCGGAAGATGTAATTGGTGGCGTTCACGTCGCCGTGAACGGTGAAGTCATTGACGCCACCGTTCTCACCAAAATTAACCACGCAAGATTGCAACTGAACTAACCAAAAGAAGCAGAGGAACCAATGTCAGAGCTCAAGATCAACCCGAATGAAATTCGGGATGCCCTGAAGGACTTCGTTTCGTCCTTTGAGCCGCAAGGTGCCGACAAGCAAGAGGTTGGCTACGTCATCGACGCAGCTGACGGTATTGCTCACGTCGAAGGCTTGCCAAGCGCGATGGCGAACGAGCTATTGCGTTTCTCGGACGGCACCCTGGGTCTAGCGCTAAACCTTGACGAGCGCGAGATCGGTGTTGTAGTCCTCGGTGAGTTCACTGGCATCGAAGCTGGTATGGAGGTTTACCGCACTGGTGAGGTGCTATCGGTTCCAATCGGTGACGCCTACCTGGGCCGCGTGGTAAACCCACTTGGTGCTCCAATCGATGGCCTTGGCGAGATCAAGAGCGAAGGTCTTCGCGCCCTAGAGCTTCAGGCTCCTGGCGTTATGGACCGTAAGAGCGTTCACGAGCCACTGCAGACCGGTATCAAGGCAATCGACGCCATGATTCCAGTTGGTCGCGGACAGCGTCAGCTGATCATTGGTGACCGTCAGACCGGTAAGACCGCAATTGCGGTTGACGCCATCATCAACCAGCGCGAGAACTGGCTATCGGGTGACGTAAACAAGCAGGTTCGCTGCATCTACGTGGCAATCGGTCAGAAGGGTTCCACCATTGCTGGTGTGAAGGCCGCTCTGGAAGAGGCCGGCGCAATGGAGTACACCACCATCGTGGCTTCTCCAGCATCTGACCCAGCAGGTTTCAAGTACCTAGCTCCTTACACCGGTAGCGCCATTGGCCAGCACTGGATGTACGGTGGCAAGCACGTTCTGATCATCTTCGATGACCTCTCAAAGCAGGCTGAAGCCTACCGTGCGGTATCGTTACTTCTACGCCGCCCACCAGGCCGCGAAGCTTACCCAGGTGACGTCTTCTACTTGCACTCCCGCCTTCTAGAGCGTTGTGCCAAGCTGTCTGACGCCATGGGTGCCGGTTCGATGACTGGACTTCCAATCATCGAGACCAAGGCAAACGACGTTTCTGCGTACATTCCGACCAACGTGATCTCGATCACCGACGGTCAGATCTTCTTGCAGTCCGACCTGTTCAACGCCAACCAGCGTCCAGCTATCGACGTGGGTATCTCGGTATCCCGCGTTGGTGGTGCTGCCCAGGTGAAGGGCATCAAGAAGGTTTCCGGAACCCTGAAGCTAGAACTAGCTCAGTACCGTTCGCTAGAAGCCTTCGCAATGTTCGCTTCTGACCTGGATGCCGCTAGCCGCAAGCAGCTGGAGCGTGGTGCTCGTCTGACTGAGCTACTAAAGCAGCCTCAGTTCTCGCCATACCCAGTTGAGGACCAGACCGTTTCGATCTGGGCCGGAACCACTGGCAAGTTGGATGAGGTTCCAGTTCAGGACATCCTGCGCTTTGAGCGTGAGTTCTTGGACTACCTAAAGCGCAACACTTCGGTTTTGACCGTGATTCGTGAGACCGAGAAGCTTGAGGATGACACCATCAACGAGCTTGAGAAGGCAATCGAGCACTTCAAGAAGATGTTCCAGCTTCACACCGGTGAGCCGTTGGTGAAGTCCGGCAAGGAAGACGTGAAGGCTCTAGCTGACGAACAAGTCGGCCAAGAGAAGATCGTCATTCAGAAGCGATAAGCAAAGGTAAGGGTCTAGGTTATGGGTGCGCAACTTCGCGTCTACAGGCAGAAGATTAAGTCTGCCAAGACGACCAAGAAGATTACCCGCGCTATGGAGCTGATCTCGGCATCGAGAATTCAGAAAGCCCAGCAGCGGGTCGCTGCCTCTACCCCTTACACCCGCGCTGTTACCCGCGCTGTTTCGGCGGTTGCTTCACACGCCAACATCGACCACCCGCTGACTCGTGTCAACGAGAATCCAACCCGCGCAGCGGTTTTGATTTTCACCTCTGACCGTGGTCTAGCAGGTGCCTTCTCCTCCGGAGTGCTAAAGGAAGCCGAAGCGCTAACCGTCAGACTTCGCGAACAGGGTCAGGAAGTTGTTTACTACCTGGTTGGTCGTAAGGCAGTTGCGAACTTCAACTTCCGTCGTCGTGCGTTTATCCGCGAGTGGACCGGTGGCACCGACCTGCCACAGTTCGAGACCGCAACTGAAATCGCTAATGCGGTTTTGGAGCTCTTCCTGACTCCAAAGGAAGATGGCGGAGTTGACGAGATCTACCTAGTTGGCAACGAGTTTGTTTCCATGATGGTTCAGGATCCAACTACCACTCGCTTGCTACCGCTTGAGGTAGTGGAGCAGCAGGCAGTGTCTGACAGCGAAGTCTTCCCGCTGTACGAATTCGAACCAGAGGCAGACAAGGTACTTGACGCTTTGCTTCCGGTTTACATCGAGAACCGCATCTATAACGTCATGCTGCAGTCAGCTGCCGCCGAACATGCTGCCCGTCAGAAGGCCATGAAGAGCGCAACTGACAACGCTGACAAGTTGATCTTGAACTACACCCGCTTGGCAAACGCAGCCCGCCAGGCAGAAATTACCCAGCAGATTTCGGAAATCGTTGGTGGAGCAGACGCTCTGCAGACGGTTGACGAGGACTAAGAGAAAGAAAGCACAATGGCCGAGAGCACTAAGACAGCAACGGGTCGTATCGCACGCGTTACCGGACCGGTGGTTGACATCGAGTTTCCGCACGATGCCATCCCTGGAATCTACAACGCCCTGACCACCGAGGTCGCTTTTGGTGACCAGAAGTACACGCTTACCCTTGAGGTTGCGCAGCACCTTGGTGACGACCTAGTTCGTGCCATCGCGCTAAAGCCAACCGATGGTTTGGTGCGCGGTGCGATCGTGACCGACACCGGTGCTCCGATCTCCGTACCAGTTGGTGATGTCACCAAGGGTAAGGTTTTCAACGTTATCGGTGAGGTGCTAAACGGTGAGCCAGGCGAGAAGCTTGAGGTTACCGAGCGCTGGCCAATCCACCGCACCCCACCTGCTTTCGACCAGCTTGAGTCCAAGACTCAGATGTTCGAGACCGGTATCAAGGTCATCGACCTACTAACCCCTTATGTACAGGGTGGAAAGATCGGTCTATTCGGTGGTGCCGGTGTTGGTAAGACCGTTTTGATCCAGGAAATGATTTACCGCGTGGCAGAAAACCACGACGGTGTGTCGGTATTCGCCGGTGTTGGTGAGCGTACTCGTGAGGGTAACGACCTAATCGAAGAAATGAAGGAGGCCGGCGTTATCGAGAAGACCGCACTGGTCTTCGGTCAGATGGATGAGCCACCTGGAACTCGTTTGCGCGTAGCGCTATCCGCGCTAACCATGGCGGAGTACTTCCGTGACGTGCAGGGCCAGGACGTGCTGTTGTTCATTGACAACATCTTCCGTTTCACCCAGGCAGGTTCTGAGGTTTCCACGCTGCTAGGCCGCATGCCATCAGCGGTAGGTTACCAGCCGAACCTAGCTGATGAGATGGGTCTACTACAGGAGCGCATTACCTCGACCCGTGGTCACTCGATTACCTCGCTACAGGCAATCTACGTTCCTGCGGACGACTACACCGACCCAGCCCCAGCAACCACCTTCGCTCACTTGGACGCAACCACCGAGCTAAGCCGTGAGATCGCTGCTAAGGGTCTGTACCCAGCTGTGGACCCACTAACTTCGACCTCTCGAATCCTGAACCCTGCCTACATCTCGGCAGATCACTACTCGACTGCGATCCGCGTGAAGGCGATTCTGCAGAAGAACAAGGAACTTCAGGAAATCATCGCCATCTTGGGTGTTGAGGAGCTTTCCGAAGAGGACAAGATCACCGTATCCCGCGCTCGTCGCATCCAGCAGTTCCTATCGCAGAACACCTACATGGCAACCAAGTTCACCTCGGTTCCAGGTTCGACTGTTCCGCTAAAGGACACCATCGAGGGCTTCTCGATGATTGCTAACGGTGACCTAGACCACGTTCCAGAGCAGGCATTCTTCAACTGCGGTGGCATCGATGACGTTATGAAGGCATACGACCGCATCCAGAAGGATCTGAAGTAGTGGCAAGAGAACTCAACGTAGACCTAGTCGCAGCAGATCGTAAGATCTGGTCCGGCAGCGCAACCATGGTGGTCGCCAAGACCGCCGAGGGTGAAATTGGTCTACTCGCAGGTCACGAGCCAATGCTTGCCATCATGGCTGCCGGCCAGATTCGTATCACCCTTGCCGAGGGCAAGCCAGTGATTGCCGAGACCACCCAGGGTGGCTTCTTGTCGATTGAATCTGACACCGTCACCTTGGTGGTTCGGGACGCAACCCTGATTAGCTAATGCTTATTCTGCTGCCGCCGTCGGAAACTAAACGTTCCGGCGGCGTTGGCATTTCTATCGATAAAGCCGCCATTATTTGGGCCGCACTCGACCCCGCTAGAGATGTGCTGATAAGGAAGCTAGCCACGCTCTCTAAATCGAAGGCTAAAGCCGTAAAAGCTCTCAAGCTCGGGAAGAATCCAGAGCGCGATATCGAAAGCCTCAGAGAGCTACTGACCGCACCAACCATGCCTGCGGTTGAGCGCTACGCTGGCACGCTCTACGACGCCCTCGGCTACCAAACGATGTCCATTGAGGCTAAGGAGCGGGCTAAAGAGAAGCTCTTTATCCAGTCCGCCCTATTTGGTCTATTGCCCGCCACGGAACAGATTCCGTATTACCGCTTCTCCGCTTCCAGTCAGCTTCCCGGGATAGACCTGAAAAAGCACTGGACCAAGGCCCATGTTGCGGTTTGGCCCCGAATGGTAGGGCCAATACTCGATCTGCGCTCTAAGAGCTATGCAGCGTTGAATCCGGTTCCAGACCGCGAGCACTACACGGTTGAGGTATTGGATCAAGAGTCGGGTAAAGCGCTAAATCACTTCAACAAGAAGGCCAAGGGTGCCTTTGTCAGAGCTGCTCTGGAGCACGGCCTCGAAACTATCGACCAAGTTCCAGACATAGCAAAACTGGCAGGCCTTTCGGCCCGCCAGTCTGGCTCAGTTATTGAACTAATAGTCCCAAGCGGTTTCTAGCCGTCCTTGGTGGTCACTCCCGGCTCAATCATCGGCATTACTTCTTCGTACTTCGGCAGCTCGATGACGCCTTCCTCGAGGCTGATGATGGAGTCAAACCAGCCCTGGTCGTTGTAGAGCAGGTGACCTGGGACCAACCAGAATCCGCCGGCCGCATCCCAAACCCCAAGCATTGCCGCGGTCGACTTGTTGATCATCAGGTCGACAATCTGAGGAGTCGGCTGCTCGTTCTGTGTGGTCGAATCTCCAGGAGCTGGCTCCACGGCAGTTTCGCTACCGACGGCAGGGTCAACCATGGTTCTAGCGGTTCCGGCACTTGTGTTGTAGAAGCTGGATGGTGCAGAGCCGTACCAGCGACCCTCCTTGATTCGGGCCACCGCATCGATAGGCGAAACGGTCTTGAATTCACCGCGGTCAACCAGACGGAAAGAGTGTCCAGAGGCATTGGCTAGGTTTCCCCAGGCATCCCAGCCAACTGAAACGCTGACTGGAAGGGCTTGGCCGTCAAGGGTGAGATCCGCATAGGCAGAACCGCCCCAAACATCGCGGTTTACCTTGAAGTCGCTCGCCTTGAGCTGGGTGCCGAGCTTCGAGAAGAGCTTGGCGGCATACTCGGCCATCTCTTTTTCGCTTGGAACTAGCTCCGGCTGCGGCTGTGGCTGCTCGCAGACCTCTGCGGTGTCTTGCTCTTTGGTGCCATCGCTTGGGGCTGTGGTGCAGGCCCACTTTGAGCTGTCCCAGCTCGAGAAATACCAGGCACCGGTTCCAGCCCAGTAAACGTTTAGATAAGACTCAACACCCTCAGCAGATTTGGTTTGAACCGTGAAGCTAGGAGCGGCGTCGGTGGACCACTCGTCCTTCTTGATCTCGCCATCAATCTTGAATTCCTTCATCAGCGATGCCAGCAGATCCTCGGCAGTGCCAACCAACTCAGCTTGGTACACCCTGCCCTTGCCGGTGTCGCCACTGAGGCCATCGGTGATGTAGTTGTATTGAACGTAGCCGGGCCAGATCATTCCAACCTTGGCATCGGCCGGTGCTGCCTCTAGTGAGGTCATGGCCTTACCACCTTGAGCGGCCATCCCCATGGTGAATAGTGGTTGAGGGGCAAAAGCGCTTGGCAGCACGAAAGCTCCTACCAAAGCAAGCGATCCAAATGCCAGTGAGCCAAGTCCTAGGCGAAGCTGGTTGAAGCCAAAAACGCGCTTTGGCTTTGCCTTGGCAGCCCCGGCTACTAGGTAGTCCGGAAGGTCAACCTGCTCTGCGGGGACCGATGCTGCGATGCGATTTCTAAGTTCTTCGTTTTCGTTCATACCCATGATGTGTAATCAGCCCCTAGTTATTTTCAGAATTGAGTAACTGGCTTAGTTTTGCCTTCGCCCGTGAAAGTGCGATAGCGCAGGCGTTCTCACTTTTTTCCAGCGCTACCGCCAATTGCTTAGGCTCTAGCCCTTCAAATGCCCAGAGCGAGAGTAGTTCACGCTCCTTTGCGCTAAGCACCTTCCAAGCCTCTGCCAGCTCTAAGTCGGCCAAAGCAATTGATTCGGCGCTTGGAGAAGACTGCGGCTCACTCAGGGAGGCAAGAATCGAAGTGCGGCCCTGCTGTTTGCGGTTGTGGTTTGCGATCAAATACCTGGCGGATTTGTAGAGCCAAGGCAGTTCAAGCCCGGTTGGAATGCTCTCGCGCTTTTGCCAAGCCAGCGCGAATAGATCCGCGGCCAGGTCCTCGACATCCTCGGCCTTAGTTCGGCGCGCGATGAACCTTGATACCTCCGAAAGGTATGCCCTGAAGATGTCGTTAAATTCTTGCTCTGTCATTTCTCTCCCAAATAGCCAATGTAGTGGCGAAGTAGAAATTTTCAGTTTCTTCTAAAGCAACCCGGGGCGTGGTCCTGCACCAAACCGGAGGACTGCATCAGGGCATACATGGTGGTTGGGCCGACAAAGCTGAAACCCAGCTTTCTAAGTGTCTTGCTCAATGCGATCGACTCCTGGCTTGTGGCACGCCAAGAAAAGCCCTCCTTGGGGGATTGACGAACCTTTGGCACATGCGACCAGATCAGTTCGGTGAGATCGAGGTCTTTATCCAGCACGATGTTTGCGTTATTGATTGCGGAGAGAATCTTTGCCCGGTTGCGAATGATTTCAGGGTTGAGCATCAGGTTTTCGACCCGATTGGAATCGAATAGCGCCACCTTCTCAATTTCAAAGTTATCGAAGGCCCTGCGAAAGCCCTCGCGGCGCTTGAGGATGGTTATCCAGCTCAAGCCAGCCTGAAAACCCTCTAGGCAAATAGCTTCAAAAAGTTCTCGCTGCCCGCGACCCTCGGAACCCCACTCTAGGTCGTGATAGCGAATGTAGATTTCATCATCGGTAACCCAAGAGCAGCGACTAATTCCATCGGAGTGAATACGGGTGTGACTCACTCTGTGTACTCGATGTGTTCCATGGCCAAAAGCTTTCGCTTCGTTGGGATGCCATCGCCACCGGAGTAGCCGGTGATCTTTCCGCTGGAACCCATCACACGGTGGCATGGCACGATCAATGGAATCGGGTTTGCTCCAACGGCTGCTCCCACTGCCCGAGATGCTTTGGGCTTTCCTATCCGGTGAGCAATTTCGCCATAGCTGAGCGTCTGGCCATGCTTGATGTTGGAGATCTCACGCCAGACTGCTCGTTGAAACTCTGTGCCAGCCAAATCCAGTTTGCCTGCGTAGTCGGCCTTGCTGCCCGCAAAGTAATCCCTTAGCCAACTGGCTGCCCTATCCACCTCTGCCGCTGCCAAATCGCTGGAAGCAAACTCAAGGCGCTTGTCTTTGTCGCCCAAAAAGCTCAACTCGACCAGCGCCTTGTCAGTAGCTGAAATGGCCAACTGACCAATTGGGGTATCAATGACTTTCGTGCAGCCAACTTCAATGTCCATCGAATAAGTATCCCGAATTCGAACCTCGGGAATCGGCAATCGCTAAGGACTGTGGAAAAGAGTTATCCACAAATTCGAATTTGTGCCCTCGGGCGGCTTAGAGAGTCAGCAGATTGGTGTCATGCGCAAATCAAACATCAGTAAATTCTGGCCAGCTCTGTCATTAGGTAAGGCTCCCGAGCCGGAAAAGCATGCCGTCGAAATCGTTCCAGATCTTGCGACCCACTCTTTGCCGGCGGATAACTGGCACTGCTTGGTGCTGGGCGCTGCGGGAACTGGCAAAACCACGCTGGTCAGGGAGTTATTACGCAGCGTAAGCTCCCAGTCGATTTGGCTGGGTGGAGCGGCGGCTGAGGTTGAGGCTCTCAAGCAGGTTATTACTCGCCAGGAACGCTTCGAGGATGGTTTGCTGTTGGTGGTGGATGATGCCCACCTTCATACCGAACAGCTTGAGTTGATTGAATTAGCGGCTAGAGATGGCCTGAAGTCGAACGTGCGACTTGTGATTACCTCGCAGCTGCTATCCGATCTCCCGCAGGCGGTTTGGCGAAATTGTCAGTTGAGGTATGCCCTGGGGGAGTCTGCCATCGAGCAGCTCGAATGGTCAGAAAGTCCGCTGTCCGAGTTTCAGGCAGCCTTCAGATGCCCAGGTCGGCAAGGGGTGTTTCAACTACCAAAGCCAGTGCTGTTCCTAAGCTCAGCCGAGGATGTGGCAGGCAACCCTTTGCTTAGACGCGCTTCCACGCCTCAGTTAGCACCTTACGAAGAATCTGCTCCAACTCGTCAAACTCCTTTGGGCCAATGGTCAAAGGAGGAGCCAACTGAACAACCGGGTCTCCGCGATCATCCGCGCGACAGTAGAGACCTGCCTCATAGAACGCGCTATTCAAGAACCCTCTGAGGAGCTTCTCGGACTCTTCCTTGGTAAAGGTCTCGCGGGTCTCCTGGTTCTTCACCAGTTCGATTGCGAAGAAGTAGCCATCGCCTCGGACATCGCCGACAATCGGTAGGTCGTAAAGCTTTTCCAAGGTCTTACGGAAGATCGGAGAGTTAGTGCGGACATTGTCGACCAACTTCTCGCGGTCGTAGATATCCAGGTTCGCCAAAGCAACCGCGCACGCCACCGGGTGGGCTGCGAAGGTGTAGCCGTGCGGGAAGATCGTGGTGCCCTCGGTGAATGGCTCGAAGTACTTTTCCTTCAAGAACAACGCGCCAAGTGGTTGGGTGCCGGAGGTGATTGCCTTTGCGGTAATCATCATGTCTGGCTCAATGCCGTAGCGCTCGCTGGCAAACATTTCGCCGGAGCGGCCATAGCCGGTAATGGTCTCATCGGCCACAAAGATCACGTCGTACTTATCGCAGATTTCGCGCACACGCTTGAAATAGCTCGGGTGGGCCGTGAAGCAACCACCGGAGTTCTGGATTGGCTCGACATAGAAGGCGGCGACCGTGTCTGGACCCTCCATCAAGATTGCTTCTTCAATGCGGTTAGCTGCCCACAGACCAAATTCTTCCTCGGTCTTGAACAGGTGCTTGGAGCGATACCAGTTGGTGTTTGGCACGCGAATCGTGGCCGGCACCAATGGCTCAAACATGGCCTTCATGGCGGCGATACCGGTAATCGATAGCGCACCGTGGCTGGTGCCGTGGTAGGCGGTCATGCGGGAGATGACCTTGGTCTTGGTTGGCTTGCCCTTGAGCTTGTAATACTGCTTCGCAATCTTCCAGGCTGTTTCAACGGCCTCGCCACCACCGGTGGTGAAGAAGATGCGGTTTAGATCCTTTGGCGCATAGCTCAATAGTCGCTCGGCTAGCTCAATCGCACGAGGGTGGGCGTATGCCCAAAGCGGCATGTAGTCCAGCTCCATCATCTGCTTGGCTGCGGCATCCGCTAGTTCCTGGTGTCCGTGACCGGCGTTTACGGCAAACAGACCGCTTAGGCCATCAATAACTTTGTTGCCCTTGGAGTCCCAGAGGTAGTGACCCTCACCTCTGGTGATGATGGTCATGTCTTTGGTCTGGTAGGGGGAGTGGCGAGTGAAGTGCATCCAAAGGTGATCCTTGGCACTGCGCTGCAGTTCCTTGTCGCCATAGGCTTCGCCATCGCGCATTGCCTCAAAAAGCTTCAGATCCTTGCGTGCGTCGGACTCTGACTTCTTGGATTTCTTTTTTCCGATTAGGCCAAGTAGGCCTTTGGACTTCTTCGGTGCCATTGCTATCACTCTTAACTTCGTCGTTAGTTGGCTAAATAGATGCTATCGGGTTCCCCAGCTGTAGAACTGTTTGTGGAGCTTGAGGTAGACAAAAGTCTCGGAGGAAATTACCCCGGGCAGCGCACGAATTTTGTCGTTTAGCAGTTGAATCAAATCCTCATCGTCTTCACAGACCACCTCGGCTAGCACATCGAAACTGCCGGCTGTGAGCACGACATAGTCCACCGAGTCAAACTCGGTGAGCTGCTTGGCAACCTCAGAGGCGTTACCCATGCACTTGATGCCAATCATCGCCTGGCGGCTAAAGCCAAGCTTCATGGGATCGGTAACCGCCACCACCTGCATTACGCCGGACTCGGTTAGCTTCTGGACTCGCTGCCTAACCGCAGCCTCAGAGAGTCCAACCACCTTGCCGATTTCGGAGTAGGACTTGCGGCCATCGAGCTGGAGCTGTTCGATGATTTTCTTGGACACTTCGTCCAATGTGGAGCGCGCTGCTCTTTCCATTCTTGCCATGCTTGAAGTATTGCCTAGATCGAGCTCCAGGCGATGGAATTCGCAACCTTTTGCCCAAAAAGTTACGATTTCGGTCGAGTTTGGTTTTTTTGATGTCGTAATGCCCCTTTCGGGTTTAGAGTCGAGGCATATCTAGCTCAATGAGGAGTTTCGCGTGTCAACTAAGCAATTGAAGAACTTTGTCGGTGGCAAGCAGGTAGCTGCATCTTCTGGCGAAGTAAGCGATGTCATCAACCCATCGACTGGCCAGGTTTACGCCCACGCCCCAGTCTCGAACGAACAAGATGTTGCCGCAGCCTACGAGGTTGCCCAGAAAGCTTTCGAAGAGTGGGGGCAAACCACTCCATCCGAGCGCCAGCTAGCGCTTTTCCGCATTGCGGATGCCCTAGAGGCACGCGCCAAAGAGGCCGCCGAGGTGGAGTCCGAGAACACCGGTAAGCCACTATCCACGCTGGTCGATTACGAAATCATGCCATCGGTGGATCAGATCCGTTTCTTCGCTGGTGCCGCTCGAAACCTAGAGGGCCGTTCCGCTGGCGAGTACATGCGCGACCACACCTCCATGATTCGCCGCGAGCCAATTGGAGTTATCGGTCAGGTAACTCCTTGGAACTACCCGCTGAACATGGCGACCTGGAAGTTTGCCCCTGCCATCGCAGCGGGAAACACCATCGTGCTCAAGCCTTCTGACACCACCCCAGCCTCTACCTTGCTCTTGGCAGAAATTGCTGCTGAGTTCTTGCCAGCTGGTGTCTTCAACGTGGTGACCGGAAACCGCGACACCGGTCGCGCCATGATTGAAAACCGCATTCCACAGATGGTTTCTATTACCGGTAGCGTTCGTGCCGGTATGGAGGTCGCCAAGACCGCATCGTCCGATCTAAAGCGAGTTCACCTCGAGCTCGGTGGCAAGGCCCCGGTAATCGTGTTTGCCGATGCGGACTTCGCTAAGACCGCAGCCGGCATCGTGGCAGCTGGATTCTTCAACGCCGGCCAAGACTGCACTGCCGCCACCAGGCTTTTGGTCCAGGAGTCCGCCTACGACGAGTTCATGCCATACCTATTGGCTGAGGTGAAGGCCAGTGCCAAGGTTGGCAAGCCTTCAGAGGAAGACATTCTGTTTGGCCCGGTCAACAATGCCAATCAGCTTGCTCGCGTCAAGGGCTTTATCGACCGGCTGCCAGACCACGCCAAGATCGAGGCCGGTGGTAACCAGATTGGCTCCGAGGGTTACTTCTTCGAGCCAACCGTGCTCTCTGGTTTCAAGCAGACCGATGAGCACATCCAGGAGGAAATCTTTGGCCCGGTTATTACGGTTCAGAAGTTCTCGGATGAGGCTCAGGCGTTGAAGTGGGCAAATGACGTTCAGTACGGTCTAGCAGCTTCGGTTTGGACCACGAACCACGCTCGCGCCATGCGTTTTGCCAAGCACCTGGACTTCGGTGCGGTGTGGATCAACACCCACATTCCACTGGTTGCTGAGATGCCTCACGGTGGCTTCAAGCACTCTGGTTACGGCAAGGACCTCTCGCACTACGGCTTTGAGGACTACACCCGCATCAAGCACGTGATGAGTTACATCGGAGAGTGACCCGAAAAAATCAGTTTCGGGGTCCAAAAAGTTAACTTTTTGTGACAAACTTTCCCTTGCTTCGGAATCCCGGTAGCAACGTTCATGTTGGTTAGATCACACCACTGAATTGAAATCGGTGGAATTTAGGAGATTGCAATGAAGGAAGGCCTTCCACAGGACCCAATGATGCGTCAGCTCGTGCAGATGGCACGAGGAAAGATGCTTTCTCGTCGCGCTACCCTCTTGGGACTAGGTGGCACCGCAGCTGTAATGTCATTGGCTTCATGTGCCGCTGACACTCAGGGCGCTTTGACTCCAGCAGAAGACCTATCCGACAGCGAAAAGGTTTTGGTTTGGCACAACTGGCCGCTGTACATGGACGGTGAGGACGATGGTTCTTACCCAACCCTGAACCGCTTCATGAGCGAGACCGGCATCACCGTTGAATACATGATGGAGATCGACGACAACGACACCTGGTACGCCAAGGTGAAGGACCAGCTAGCTTTGGGAACTGACCCAGGTTTCGACGTGGCTTGCCCAACCAACTGGTTGGTAAACCGCATGATCGGCCTCGGCTACCTACAGACCCTAGACAACGCCAACATGCCTAACAAGGTTGCCAACTTGGCACCTGCCTACCTGGGTGACGCAAACGACCCAGAGCGCACCCTTTCGGTGCCTTACCAGGGCATCATCGGCGGCATTGTTTACAACAAGAAGATGTACAAGGAAGCAACCGGCAAGGACGCTCCTACCTCCCTGGCAGACGTTTGGGCTCCAGAGCTCAAGGGTCGTGTCGGCCTAATCTCCGAGATGCGTGACTCTGTTGGTCTAACCCTGCTCAGCCAGGGCATCGACATCACCAGCGAAGAGTCGCTTACCGAGGATGCCTTCAACGCTGCTGTTGAGTTCATCGCAGCTCAGGTTTCCTCTGGCCAGATCTTCAACATCAAGGGCAACTCCTACGGTGAGGATCTAACCAACGGCAACATCATCGTGGCACTTGCTTGGTCCGGAGACACCACCATCTTGAACGCTGAGGTTGGTGAAGACCGCTTCGGCTTCGTAGTTCCAGACACTGGTTCCACCATTTCTTCTGACTCCTTCGTGGTGCCAATGGGCTCAAACCACAAGAAGAACGCTGAAGCGCTAATCAACTACTACTACGACCCAGTGAACGCTGCTGAGTTGGCTGCCTACGTGAACTACGTAACTCCAGTGGTAGGCGCCAAGGAAGAGATGCTGAAGACTGACCCAGCTTTGGCAGAGAACCCACTGATCTTCCCATCGGAGGAGTTCCTATCCAACGTCCACGCCTTCCGTGCCCTAACCGGCCAGGAGGAGCAGCGCTTCGCAACTGCGTGGCAGAACGTTCTGCTGGGCGCATAGGTGGCGACAGAGTTCATTGCTAGGGGACAGGACCTAGAGCTAGTCGGGATCCGCAAGGAGTTCCCTGGATTTACCGCTATTGAAAACCTTGATCTGAAGATTCCAGCGGGCGAATTTTTCGCCCTGCTGGGACCTTCGGGTTGCGGAAAGACCACAACGCTTCGAATCGTTGCTGGTTTGGAAGAGGCAACCAGGGGCAAGGTGCTAATCGGTGGCAAAGACGTAACCGCCACCAAGCCGCACGAGCGCCCGGTGAACACCGTTTTCCAAAGCTACGCACTTTTCCCTCACATGACCATCCTGGAGAACGTTGCCTTTGGTCTTCGTCAGCGCAAGGTGGCGGACCCAATTGCTAAGGCAACTGAGGCATTGCAGTTGGTGGAGCTTGAGCACCTAGCGCTTCGCAAGCCACAGCAGCTATCCGGTGGTCAGCAGCAGCGTGTAGCACTAGCCCGTGCCCTGGTGAACCGACCAGCATTGCTACTGCTTGATGAGCCCCTCGGTGCGCTGGATCTAAAGTTGCGTCGTCAGATGCAGGTGGAGCTAAAGGCCATCCAGATGGAAGTCGGCCTGACCTTCTTGCACGTAACCCACGACCAGGAAGAAGCCATGGACATGGCCGACACCGTTGCGGTTATGAACAAGGGTGAGATTGAGCAGATGGGTGCTCCAGAGGCCCTTTACGACCGCCCTAAGACCGCTTTCGTGGCTCGCTTCCTTGGTCAGTCCAACATCTTTGTCGGTGACGTGGTTGAAGAGAATGCCAACAGCATTTCAATCAGCTGCAACGGCCAGAAGATTGCTGCTCCAAAGTCTCGCTCCGAGAAGCACACCGGCAAGGTGGCCTTGGGTGTTCGCCCAGAGAAGGCGACCTTCCACGAACAGAAGCCTGACCTTGACTCAAACCACAACCTGGTTGGTCCTGGTGAGATCATCGACATCCGTTTCACCGGTGTTTCAAACCAGTACCTGATTGATGTTCCTGGCTTTGGCGACATCACGGTTTTTGCGCAGAACGTCGGCAAGAGCCCAGTGGTTGAGCTTGGCGCTCAGGTCTGGGTCAGCTGGAAGGTCGAGCACGCCTTTGGTCTAAGTGATCTGCCACTCAAGGCAGATAACGACGAGGCGTAAAGCTCGTGGCATTCGTAGCGCTCGGGCAGGGTTCATCGGGTAAGACTGCCGCCCCAACTAAGGCTTCTAAGGTTGCCTTCATTTTGTTGGCACCGGGCATGATTTACCTGGGGTTGTTCTTCCTTACCCCGCTGGTTTCGCTCGTTATCACATCACTGAAGACCGCATCCTTTACCGGTGAAATCGGTATGTATGACTATGCGTTCCAGGTATCGAACTATGGCTACGCGCTAGAGCAGTACTTCCCACAGATCGCACGAAGCTTCGTCTACGCATTGATTGCGACCTTCATGGCATTGGTGATCAGCTACCCGATTGCCTACTTCATCGGAGTCAAGGCTCGTAACCGCCCAATGCTGCAGGCGATGCTGCTGACCCTAGTGATTGCTCCGTTCTTCATCAGCTTCCTACTGCGCACCTTCGCCTGGAAGCAGATTTTCTCTAACGAATCTCCTACGGTCCAGTTCCTGCAGTCCATCGGGGTATTGGCTCCAGATCAGTACGTAATCGGCAGCAGCTTTGCCGTCATTGCTGGTTTGACCTACAACTTCATCCCGTTCATGACCTTGCCGATTTACACCTCGCTCGAACGTCTAGACACTCGTTTGGTGGAGGCAGGTTCCGACCTTTACGCCACTCCCGCACAAACCTTCTGGAAGGTAACTTTCCCGCTATCACTTCCAGGCGTTATCTCTGGCACCTTGCTTACCTTCATCCCGATCTCCGGTGACTACATTTCGGCATCCCGAGACTTCTTGGGTGGTTCGGACACCGCGATGATTGGAAACGTCGTGGAGGCTAACTTCTTCCGCATTCAGGACTACCCAACCGCATCAGCGCTCTCTGTGATGCTGATGGCTGCGATTGTGGTCCTGGTCTCGGTATACGTTCGTCGAAGTGGAACGGAGGAGCTACTGTGAAATTCTCACTAGGTAAGTGGCTGCTTCCAACCTATGTTGGTTTGGCATTCATCTTCTTGATGATTCCGATTGTTTACACCTTTGTCTTCTCCTTCAACAAGGTGGAGAAGTCCAACATCGCCTGGCGCGAGTTCACCTTCGACAACTGGCTGAACATGTGTGACCAGCCGGTGGTCTGTGAGGCATTTGGTAACTCCGTGGCAATCGCGGTGATCTCCACTTTGATCTCTACCGCCTTGGGCACCGCTATTGCGATTGCGCTGGGCCGCTACAAGTTCAAGGGTCGCTCTGTCACCAACCTATTGCTGTTCTTGCCAATGGCAACCCCAGAGGTTGTTATGGGTGCCGGCCTTGCCGCGCAGTTCCTGAACGTTGGAATCTCCAAGGGCTTTTGGACCATTGTGGTCGCTCACGTAATGTTCACCTTGAGCTTTGTGGTGGTAACCGTAAAGGCTCGCGTGGCAACCTTGGATCCAAGACTTGAGGAGGCCGGTCGTGACCTTTACGCCAATGCCTCATCAGTCTTCTGGAGAATCACCTTCCCACTGCTGTTGCCAGGCATCATGGCCGCTGCGATGCTTTCGTTCGCCTTGAGCTTTGATGACTTCATCATCACTCAGTTCAACTCGGGCCCTGAAACTACTTTCCCGAAGTTCGTCTACACCGCGGCTGCCCGAGGCATCCCACCAGAGGCGAACGTCATCGGATCGCTAGTGTTCATCGTGGCAATCGCCATCGTGATGGTGGTTCAGGTGAGGGCCTCTAGAAAAGCTAAGAAGCTTCGTTCCTAAGCGTAAAGCGACGCAACAGCCTCGCGGAAGTGAGCGTCGTGGTGAGCAACATCCGCTTCAGTAGCAGCCGGCGAGAACAACACCATGTTGTGGAATGGCGTCATCAAAATGCCACGGTTGATCGCGTGAAGTTGGAGATATTGCTGCAGCTCGAAATCATCCGCTTCGGCAGCCTCACGGCCATTCTTCGGAGCCTCTGATCTAAAGCTGTATTCACCGCGGCAGCCAATGCGCGATACCTGCCAAGGCAGGTTGTATTCGTCAATAACCGCCTGGATGTTATTCGCCCAGATTTTGGCCAACGCTTCCATGCGCCCAAAGGCTTCAGGAGTCAGAACTTCGCCCAAGGTGGCTCGTACCGCGGCCATCGAAAGCGCATTGCCAGCCAGGGTGCCACCAACGCCACCGACGTCAATGGATTCCAGGTTGGTCGAGGTCGCGATGCGCTTAGCGAGTTTCTCGGTGAGGCCAAAGGCGCCAACCGGAACTCCACCACCAATGGTCTTGCCCAGCACAACAGCGTCTGGGTGAAGGTCATGCGCTCTGGTCATTCCGCCAGGGCCCGCTGAGATGGTGTGTGTCTCATCCAAAATCCACAGCACGTCATACTTCTCGCAGAGTGCCTGCATGCCTTCTAGGTAGCCAGGATCAGGCAGCACGATACCGATGTTGGTAAGCGCTGGCTCCATAAGCATCGCTGCCACCTCACCGGTGGCAAAGGCGCGCTCAGCTGCGTCAAGGTCGTTGAACGGGATGACAACGGTGGTCTGGTTCGGGTGAACCGGCATTCCAATGTTGTCGCGACGAGGCACGGTATTGCCGTTGTCGTCCATCACAGCAAAGGTCTCGTCCACGGTGCCGTGGTAGCAGTAGTCATGCACAGCGACCTTCTGTCGACCGGTCACGTGGCGTGCGTAGCGCAAAATGTGTCGGTTAGCGTCGGTTGCGGTCAGGGTGAACTGCCATTTTGGAAGACCAAATCGCTCCGCTAGCAAGCTCGCTGAAGCAATAGCGTCCGCGGTTGGGAGCATGTAGGTCGAACCCTTGGCAATCTGATTCTGAACAGCCTTTACCGTCGCGTCCGGGGCGTGGCCACACATGGCACCGGTATCGCCGAGGCAGAAGTCGGTGTAGTCATTGCCATCAACGTCCGTAAAGTGGGAGCCTTTAGCGTGGTCAACATAAATCGGAAACGGTCCTGGCCACTTCGACATCCAAATCATCGGAACACCTTGAACCATTGGCCCCAGGGCCTTCTGGTGGTTTTCACTCGATAGTGGGTGGGTCGCTATAAAGCGGTTTGTTTCTTCCTTGAACAGGTTGTCTAGGCGCGCTCTGTCGCCGTAGGCATGCACGATGAATCACCTTCGATTCTCTATTTTTCACATCGTATGAGCCCGAAGGGCTCTTAAGCCACCTTAGGGGGTGAGCTACAACTTTGCCAAACCCGCAGCTAGCACGTCCATAGCATCGTTCAGGAGCTCGTCGGTGATGGCAAGTGGTGGCAAGAAGCGAATCACGTTGTTGTAGGTTCCAGCGTTGAGGATCAACACGCCATTTGAGTGGCAGTGCTTCACCAAGGACTCCACGGCTGCTGCGTTCGGGGTCTTGGTTCCGGCCTCGACCAACTCGATGGCGATCATGGCACCTCTACCGCGCAGATCACCAATGACTGGGAACTGGCTCTTTAGCTCTCCAAGGCGTCCCATCAGGACCTGCTCAATCTCAAGCGCACGCTCAAGCCAGCCACCCTCTTCGAGTTGCTCTAGAACTGCGACACCGGCGGCGGTTGCGGTAGGGGAGCCACCGAAGGTTCCACCTAGGCCACCAGCGTGAGAGGCGTCCATGATCTCGGCGCGACCAACTACACCGGAAAGTGGCATACCACCGGCAATACCCTTGGCAACCGTGATTAGGTCAGGCTCGAAGCCTTCTTCCCACTCGGACGCGAACCACTTACCGGTTCTTGCGATTCCGGACTGAACCTCATCGGCAACCATCACGATGCCGTTAGCGCGGCACCAGGTTGACAGGGTCTTCAAGAAACCAGGAGCAGGCACAATAAAGCCACCTTCACCCTGAATCGGTTCGATGAACACCGCTGCTAGCTGAGATGCGCCAACTCGCTTTTCTAGGTAGGTGATAGCTCGGGTAGCGGCTTCTTCGCCTGTCATGCCCTCCGCGTCGCGGAATGGGTAGCTCATTGGGGCGTGGTGCACGCTGCCGGCAAGTGGACCGAAGCCGGTGCCGTAAGGGTGCATCTTGAAGTTCATGCTCATGGTCAAATTGGTGCGACCGTGGTAAGCGTGGTCAAATACCGCAACCTCGGTGCGACCGGTTGCCTTGCGAGCGATCTTGACCGCATTCTCGACAGCCTCAGCACCTGAGGTGAAGAACGCAGCTTTCTTGGCAAAGTTACCTGGAGCGTGCTTTACCAGTAGCTCACCAACTCGAACGTATGGCTCGTATGGGGCGACGGTAAAAAGGGTGTGGGTTAGCTTTGCGACCTGGTTCTGGACCGCTTCGACAACTCGCTCGTTGGTGTGACCGATGGTCACTACACCAATTCCGCTACCCATGTCGATGAGCTGGTTGCCATCGACGTCCTTCATGATCGCACCGTGGGCGTGATCGATGAAGACCGGCAGGGCAGTGCCAACGCCGGCAGCAATTACCTGCTTGCGACGCTCCTGCATCTGGGTGGAAAGTGGACCTGGAATCGCGGTTGCGAGAATTCTCTTTTGCTCAAGGCTCATGTTCCTAGTCTAATTTCGCGACGGGTTTGTTGGCTGTCATTTCTTAGATTTGAAAGCGAGTTCTAAGCTTTTGTTATGCGCAAAGTAATAGTCCTCGGATCTACCGGGTCAATTGGCACCCAGGCTCTCGAGGTAATTGCCGCAAACCCTGATCAACTTCAGCTGGTTGGCCTCTCAGCATTCTCTAATCGCGACCTAATCACCGAGCAGGCGAAGCAATTCGGACTACCGGATTCCAGCATCGCCATGGGAGCTGAGGCGGCCGCAAAGTTGGTGGAGGAGCTCGATGCCGATGTGGTGGTAAATGGCATTACCGGTTCGGTGGGCTTGGCAGCCACACTGGCGACCTTGCGTTCGGGCAAGATCCTCGCCCTCGCCAATAAGGAATCGCTGATTGTCGGTGGTCCACTGGTGAAGCAGCTGGCAAACCCTGGGCAAATTGTGCCGGTGGACTCCGAGCATTCCGCAATCGCGCAGTGCCTGCGCTCGGGAACCGCCTCCGAAGTAGCCAAATTGATCCTCACCGCATCTGGCGGCCCATTTCGCGGGTTTAGTAAGCAGCAACTCAGCGAGGTAACCCCGCAGCAAGCACTGAAGCACCCAACTTGGAGTATGGGCAAAGTCGTCACTACAAACTCGGCCAGCTTGGTCAATAAGGGTCTCGAGCTAATCGAGGCACACCTGCTTTTCGACATTCCATTCGACCGGATTGAGGTGACTGTTCATCCGCAGTCGGTGGTGCACTCGATGGTTGAGTTCATCGATGGCTCGGTGATCGCACAGTGCTCGCCGCCAGATATGAAGCTTCCAATTGCGCTTGGTATGGCATGGCCAGATCGCCTTGGTCAGGTTAGCCAAGCGGTGGACTGGACCAAGTCTCACAACTGGGTCTTTGAACCACTGGACGAGAGCGTGTTTGGCTCGGTAGCGCTTGCTCGCCAGGTTGGCATCGCAGGGCTGACCTATCCTGCTGTATACAACGCCGCCAACGAGCAGGCGGTTGAGGCATTCCACGATGGCAGAATCAAGTTCACCGGAATCTTTGATGTTATTGAGGCTGTGGTTCAGCAGCACTCCGCGTCCAGTCAACTGTCTTTGGAATCGGTGCTGGAGGCTGAGATCTGGGCACGCAAGACTGCGGATTTGCTGATAGCAAAGCACTGAGCCAGTCGATAGCGGGTAGCGTTAGAAGCAAATGGACATCCTTCTCTACATCCTGGGCATAGTCGCGGTGATTATCGGAATCGCGCTTTCAATTGGCCTACACGAGTTGGGTCACTATCTGCCAGCTAAGAAGTTTGGCGTTCGAGTAAAGCAGTTCATGGTCGGTTTTGGACCAACTGTTAAGTCTTGGCGCAGGGGAGAGACCGAATTTGGCTTCAAGGCCATTCCACTGGGCGGCTATATCTTGATGACCGGTATGTACCCGCCGGAGAAAAAGCCTTACCGCGGTTTGTTCTCAAAGTGGATCAATGAGGCTAGGGCGGCCGAGCGTGAGGACGTTCAAGAATCCGATGCCGGCAGACAGTTTTACCAACTGCCCCCTTATAAAAAACTGATCGTCATGCTGGGCGGTCCATTCATGAACTTCCTGCTTGGAATGCTGTTGATCGCGATCGCGCTCACGGGCATCGGCACCATGCAGCAGGGTCTCACGGTTGAAAAGGTCTACGAGTGTGTGGATGTGGCCGAGGATGGCAGCTGCCCGACCGACTCACCAAAATCTCCGGCGGCGCTCGCTGGTATCCAGCCCGGTGACACAGTCACCGAGGTAAATGGCTCACCGGTCACTAACTGGACCGAGGTGATTGCCGGTTTCAATGCCAATCTGGGTCAGCCATCGCAATTGGTGGTCTTGCGCGCTGGAGAAGCGACTGAGCTATCTGTGACTCCGGTGTTCCTCGAGCGCCCGCTTTATGGCTCGGATGGCAAGGTGCTGCTCAATGATCAGGGAGTCCCGCAGACCGAGTTCAAGCCACTTCTGGGAGTCAGACTTGAGCCTGAGACTGTCCCAATGTCGATTCAAGATTCACTGAGCTACGGCCTAAATGCCACCGGCGCTACCTTTGGCTTTATCCTCACCTTGCCCCAACAGGTCTGGGCGGTAGCCAGCTCAACCTTTGGCTTGTCAGAGCGTGACCCCAATGGAGCGGTTTCCATTGTCGGCGTTGGTCAGTTGGCCGGAGAACTCAGTCAGTCTGAGCTACCGCTAAGTGCCAAAATCGCATCGCTTCTTATGCTCTTGGGAGCTTTGAACCTGGCGCTATTTGCCTTCAACCTAATCCCATTGCTGCCACTGGATGGTGGTCACGTGTTAGGCGCTAGCTATGAATCGCTAAAGCGCAGGTTCGGACGGGTTTTTCTGAAAAAGGACCCGGGGCCAATCGATACCGCCAGGACCCTACCTATCGCCTACGGCGTTTGGTTGGTGCTGATTTTTGTTGGTGTGATCTTGATAATGGCCGACATTGTGAACCCAATCACGCTTGGCTAGGAACAAACTAGCCCGGCAAATGTTTATGCTTTGTTGGGATAAGAAGGGATTCAATTGCCTGCTGTAAATCTAGGTCTGCCAAAGTCGCCACCTCCAACTCTTGCTCCTCGGAGGAAGACCCGCCAGATTATGGTCGGCAAGGTCCCAGTGGGTTCCGATGCCCCAATCTCGGTGCAGTCGATGACCACCACCCCAACCACCGATATCAACGCCACGCTTCAGCAGATTGCGGAGCTAACCGCATCGGGTTGTGACATCGTTCGCGTTGCGGTGCCAAGCCAGGACGATGCTGATGTGCTTCGCATTATTGCCAAGCGCAGCCAAATTCCGGTGATCGCGGATATTCACTTCCAGCCAAAGTATGTTTTCCAGGCCATCGATGCCGGTTGCGGTGCGGTGCGAGTAAACCCAGGCAACATTCGCAAGTTCGATGATCAGGTCGGAGCGATTGCTAAGGCTGCCAAGGATGCCGGCATCTCACTTCGAATCGGCGTGAACGCCGGTTCTTTGGACCCGCGTCTTTTGGAGAAGTACGGCAAGGCCACTCCAGAGGCGCTAGTTGAATCCGCTGTCTGGGAAGCCAGCCTTTTCGAGGAGCACGATTTCCACGACTTCAAGATTTCGGTAAAGCACAACGACCCGGTTGTCATGGTCAAGGCTTACGAGCTTTTGGCAGAGCGCGGCGACTGGCCGCTGCACCTGGGTGTTACTGAGGCGGGGCCAGCATTCCAGGGAACCATCAAGTCTTCGGTGGCCTTCGGTGCGCTGTTGGCCAAGGGCATCGGCGACACTATTCGAGTATCGCTCTCGGCTCCACCGGTTGAGGAAATCAAGGTTGGGTCACAGATTCTTGAATCGCTCAACCTCCGCCCAAGAAAGCTCGAGATTGTTTCCTGCCCATCCTGTGGTCGCGCTCAGGTTGACGTTTACACCTTGGCAAACGATGTCACGGCGGGCCTTCAGCACCTAACCGTGCCAATCCGCGTGGCAGTAATGGGCTGCGTTGTGAACGGACCAGGTGAGGCTCGTGAGGCTGACCTCGGCGTGGCTTCCGGTAACGGCAAAGGTCAGATTTTCGTAAAGGGTGAGGTCGTTAAGACCGTGCCGGAATCTGAGATTGTGGCTACTTTGATCGAAGAGGCTAACCGCATCGCAGCCGAGATGGACCCAGCACTTGTTGGCACGGCTCAGGTAATGGTGGCCGACAAGTAGCTAACATTGAGCCCATGCCTATTCGCTTGAGCTCTCTTTTTCTGCGCACCCTGCGCGAGGACCCTTCCGACGCCGAAGTAAACAGCCACCGCCTCTTGGTTCGTGCCGGTTACATCCGTCGTAACGCCCCAGGAGTATTCACCTGGCTACCGCTTGGACTTCGCGTGAAGGCTCGCATTGAGCAAATCATCCGCGAGGAGATGGCTATCGCCGGAGCTCAGGAAGTTTTCTTTCCAGCCCTTTTGCCAAAGGAGCCTTTTGAGGCAACCGGCCGCTGGGAAGAGTACGGCGACAACCTTTTCAGACTCCAGGACCGCAAGAAGGCGGACTACCTGCTTGCGCCAACCCATGAGGAGGTATTCACCCTTTTGGTGAAGGACCTTTACTCCTCATACAAGGACCTGCCACTTTCGATCTATCAGATTCAGAACAAATACCGTGACGAGGCAAGGCCTCGAGCTGGCCTATTGCGCGGTCGCGAGTTTGTGATGAAGGACGCCTACTCGTTCGATGTCACCGATGAGGGCTTGGCCGCAAGCTACCAGGCCCAGCGCGATGCCTATGAGCGCATTTTCCAGCGCTTAGGCGTTGAGTATGCGGTTGTGAAGGCTGATGCCGGTGCCATGGGTGGATCTAAGTCTGAGGAATTCTTGAACCCCTCTCCAATTGGTGAGGACACCTTTGTTCGCTCAGCTGGCGGTTTTGCGGCGAATGTCGAAGCGGTTAAGTTTGCTGTGGCGGCCGATGTGGATGGTTCGAAGAACCCGACCGCCGTGGTCCACGATTCGCCAAACACCCCAACCATTGCGACCTTGGTTGACTACTCAAACGCCAGCTTCCCGAAGGGTGATGGGGCTTGGACTGCGGCTGACACCTTGAAGAATGTGGTGCTCGCGCTCATTTCTCCAGAGGGTAAGCGTGAACTGGTGGTTGTCGGCGTCCCTGGCGATCGCGAGGTTGACCAAAAGCGTGCTGAGGCATTCTTTGGACCCAACGACGTCGAGGCTGCCAATGACGAGGATTTCGCCAAGCACCCGCAGCTGGTAAAGGGCTACATCGGTCCAGTAAAAGACGGCGTTCAGCTACTGGGCAAGGATGCCTCAAGCGGCATCCGGTATTTGCTTGACCCTCGAGTTGCCAAGGGTAGCCAGTGGATCACTGGGGCGAACATCGACCAAAAGCACGTTTATCACCTGACCTACGGACGTGACTTTGTTGCCGATGGCGTTGCTGACATCGCCGAGATTCGCCAGGGGGATCCAGCTCCGGATGGTTCTGGACCACTGGAGTTGGCCCGTGGCATCGAGATTGGCCACGTCTTCCAGCTTGGCCGCAAGTATGCTCAGGCCCTCGGTCTTCAGGTGCTGGATGAAAACGGCAAGTTGGTAACCGTAACTATGGGTTCCTACGGAATCGGTGTTACTCGCCTGGTGGCAGTTATCGCCGAGGCATCTCACGACGAGAACGGCTTGATTTGGCCTGAGAGCGTGGCTCCTGCCGATCTTCACATCATCGCGGCCGGCAAGGATGAACTGCCATTCGAGGCCGCTGAGAAGCTGGCTGCCGAGGCAGAGAAGTTCAACCTCTCAGTGATTTTGGACGACCGCGCCAAGGTAAGCCCGGGTGTGAAATTTGCCGATGCTGAGCTGATTGGTGTGCCTTGGATCATCATCTGTGGTCGTGGTGTCGCCGATGGTGAAGTTGAGTTATGGAACCGTCGAAGCGGCGAGCGGGTTCAGGTCAGGCTAGAATCAGCAGTAGCTGAGCTTTTGGCTAAGCGCGCATAAGAAAATAAAAGGAGCGGCCTTATGGATATCGACATTTCGGTGCTGCGACTGCTGGAGCGCGAAAAAGAGATTCCTTTTGACGACCTGGTCAACATCATCGAGTCCGCAATTCTGGCTGCCTACTACAAGCACATTCAAGACCACGCAAAGGGTCCTCGAGCAGAACTAGATCGCAAGACCGGTCACGTCACCATCTACACCCCGGTGCTAAACGAAGAGGGTGAGCAGGTGGGGGAGAAGGACGTCACCCCGGATGGCTTTGGTCGCGTTGCCGCCTATGCTGCCAAGCAGGTAATCGCTCAGCGCATGCGCGAAATTTCTGACGAGGGACTGCTCGGAGAATTCAAGGGTAAAGAGGGCGACATTGTTGCCGGAGTTATCCAGCAGGGCTCTCGCTCCAACATGGTCTATGTAAACCTAGGTTCCATCGAAGCACTGATGCCTCCAGAGGAGCAGGTGCCAGGCGAGGACTACGCTCACGGCTCGCGTATTCGCGTTTACCTGACCAGCGTTCAGCGTGGTCCTAGAGGGCCACAGATTACGGTTTCCCGCACCCACCCGAACCTTGTGCGCAAGCTTTTTGCCCTCGAGGTTCCAGAGGTTGCCTCCGGCCAGGTTGAGATCGCATCGGTTGCTCGCGAAGCCGGCCACCGCACCAAGATTGCCGTTATCGCGAAGGAGCCTGGCATCAATGCCAAGGGCGCATGTATTGGAGAACTGGGTCAGCGCGTTCGTGCTGTTTCCGCAGAGCTAAACGAAGAGAAGATCGACGTGGTTGATTTCAACGAGGATCTGGCGAAGTTTGTTGCTCAAGCACTTTCTCCTGCTCGAGTATCCGATGCTTTCGTGATCGATGCCGCAACCAAGGCCGTGAGGGTATTGGTGCCGGATTTCCAGCTCTCGCTGGCAATCGGTAAAGAGGGTCAGAATGCCCGACTGGCAGCCAAACTAACCGGTGCCAAAATCGACATTCAGCCCGACAGCATTCTTGAAGGCTAGCCCTATTGGGGCTGAGGGCCTAGAATGAACCCCGTAAGAACCTGCGTTGGCTGTCGCCAGCGCGATTCGAAAGAGAATTTGGTTCGAGCGATTGCAGAAAACGGTGTTGTGAGAGTTGATCTCGCGGCCCGGCTTCCAGGCCGAGGGGTTTGGTTTCATCAAGATTGTTCGCAATTAGTTTTGGATCGAAAAGGGTTCAGAAAAGCCTTGGGCGAAGCAAGTACCGCTGAGTTTGAGGCCTGGCATAGACAGGCAAGAGAAGATGCTGGAAACAAAATGAGTTCCTCGAAATGAGATCCGCTCACAACTAAAGCCTGCCCTGTTCGGGTAGGCCCGAACAGGAGAAACTAAGTGGCGCTTCCACGCGTATATGACCTAGCCAAAGAACTTGGCATTGACACAAAGGTCGCACTATCCAAGCTCGAAGAGCTCGGCGAGTATGTCAAGGGTGGCTCTTCCACCATTACCCCACCGGTAGCAGCAAAGCTTCGCGCGGCATTCCCAAACGCTGGAAAGGCCGCCCCCAAGAAGGCAGAGCCTAAGGCTGCTCCAGCCGCTGAGGCACCTGCCGCACCAGCAGTTCCTGCCGCACCGGTTGCCAAGCCAGCCCCGCAGGCTGAAGTTCCAGCCCCAGCTGCCCCTGTTGCTCCAGAGGCACCTGCCGCCCCTGCTCCAAGCTCGATCATCGGAATTCCACGTCCTGGAAACAACCCATTCAGCTCTAACCAGGGCATGGGAATCCCGCGTCCAATGGCGCGTCCAGGCAACAACCCATTTAGTTCTAACCAGGGCATGGGCCGTGGCCCTCGCCCAGGTGGCGCTCCACGTCCAGGTGGTGCTGGTGCTCGTCCAGGACAGGGCGGTGCACCTCGCACCGGTGCTCCTCGTCCAGGCGGTGCACCTCGCCCAGCCGGCGCTGGCTTCGGCAGCCCGCGTCCAGGCGGCGCACCAGGTTTTGGTGCTCCTGGAGCCGGTGCTCCGGGAGGTCGTCCAGGTCCTGGCGGTCGTGGCGGTCGTGGTGCTGGCACCGCAGGCGCATTTGGAAAGGGTGGCTCGAAAAACAAGGGCCGCAAGTCCAAGCGCACTAAGAGAGAAGAATTTGAGCAGAGATCTGCACCTAGCCTCGGTGGTGCTGTGGTGCCACGCGGCGATGGCAACACGGTTGTTCGCATCCGTCGCGGATCCTCGATTCAGGACTTCGCCGACAAGATTGGGGCTAACGCCGGTCAGCTAATCACCGTGCTGTTCCACTTGGGACAGATGGCGACTGCGACCGCATCGTTGGATGAGGACACCTTCCAGATTCTGGGCGTTGAGCTCGGTTACAAGGTCGAGGTGGTTTCTCCAGAAGACGAAGAGCGCGAGCTATTTGAGGGCTTCGGCTTGGACATCTCAACCGGTATCGAGGATGAGGATGACGAAGATCTACAGCCTCGCCCGCCGGTAGTCACCGTTATGGGTCACGTTGACCACGGTAAGACCAAGCTGTTGGACTCGATCCGCAGTGCCAACGTAGTTGCCGGAGAAGCCGGTGGCATTACCCAGCACATCGGTGCTTACCAGGTGCACACCATGCACGAGGGCATCGAGCGCGCCATCACCTTCATCGACACCCCGGGTCACGAGGCCTTCACCGCAATGCGTGCTCGTGGTACTCAGGTCACCGACATCGCCATCCTGGTGGTCGCAGCTGACGACGGTGTAATGCCTCAGACCATTGAGGCGCTAAACCACGCTCAGGCAGCCAAGGTTCCAATCGTGGTAGCCGTGAACAAGGTCGACAAAGAGGGTGCTAACCCTGCCAAGATTCGCCAGCAGCTAACCGAGTTCGGTTTGGTTGCCGAAGAATACGGTGGCGACGTGATGTTCGTTGACGTCTCGGCTTTGAAGAACCAGGGCATCGATCGTCTGCTGGATGCAGTGCTGTTAACAGCAGACGCTGCTCTGGATCTGCGTGCCAACCCAGACCGTGACGCTCGTGGTGTGGCAATTGAAGCCAACCTGGACCGCGGTCGCGGTTCGGTAGCAACCGTTCTGATTCAGTCCGGAACCCTAGAGGTCGGTGACGCAATCGTTGCCGGTAGCTCGCACGGTCGTGTTCGCGCCATGTTCGATGAGAACGGCGAAGCGGTTGAGAAGGCTTACCCTTCTCGTCCGGTTCAGGTGCTTGGTCTTCAGTCGGTGCCACGCGCCGGTGACACCTTCGTGGTGGCTGAGGATGAGCGTCAGGCTCGTCAGATCGCCGAGAAGCGTGAGGCAGCTGATCGCAACGCGCTACTGGCCAAGACTCGCAAGAAGCTATCGCTTGAGGACTTCACCAAGGCGCTCGAAGAGGGCAAGGTTGAATCTCTCAACCTCATCATCAAGGGTGACGTTTCCGGTGCTGTTGAGGCGCTGGAGGACAGCTTGCTCAAGATCGAGGTCGACGATTCAGTTCAGCTTCGAATCATCCACCGAGGAGTTGGTGCTATCACCGAGTCTGACGTCAACCTGGCAACAGTTGACTCCGCAGTCATCATTGGATTCAACGTCCGCCCAGACAACAAGGCCAGAGAGCGTGCCGACCGCGAAGGCGTCGACGTGCGTTTCTACTCGGTTATCTACAACGCGCTGGACGACATCGAGAGCTCGCTCAAGGGCATGCTCAAGCCAGAGTACGAAGAGAGGCAGATGGGTACCGCAGAAGTGCGCGAGATCTTCCGCTCCTCCAAGTTCGGCACCATCGCAGGTTCATACGTTCGCTCCGGTCTAATCCGACGCAACGCCATGGCCCGAGTCTTGCGTGATGGCGTGATGATCAAGGAAGGCCTAAAGGTTGACTCCCTGAAGCGATTCAAGGATGACGCCACCGAGGTAAAGGCCGACTACGAGTGTGGTATCGGTCTGGGTGACTTCAACGACATCTTGGTCGATGACGTAATCGAGACCTACGAGATGGTTGAGAAGCCGAGGGTCTAGTGGTTGATCACGCACGTGCTCGCAGGCTAGGGGAGCGAATCAAGGTATTGGCCGCAGAGGCCATGGAAAAGGTTGTAAAAGACCCGGACCTGGGTTTTGTGACCATTACCGACGTTCGCGTCAGCCCTGATCTGTCGCAGGCCAAGCTCTACTTCACAGTGTTTGGCAGCGATGAGGATCTCGAGATCTCCAAGGAGATCCTCGAGAGCCACAAGGGCAAGCTGCGCAGCGAGATCGGTCGCCACCTTGGTATCCGAATCACTCCGGCAATTGAGTTCATCAACGATGAGGTGCCGGTGGCAGCTGGTGCGTTGACCGATCTTTTGGCAGAGGCAAAGCGTCGCGATGCCGAGTTGGAGAAGATCGCCAAGGATGCCAAGCCTGCCGGCGATGCCGACCCTTACGTCAAGCCAAAGACCCAGGACGAGTAGTGCCCGCCGCACTGGTGCTGATCGACAAGCAGCCGGGGTGGACTAGCCACGACGTGGTCGCAAAACTTCGCGGCATTTTGGGTACTAGGAAAATTGGTCACGCTGGGACTTTGGACCCGATGGCAACCGGATTACTGGTGTTGGGTGTGGATGGCGGAACCAAGCTGCTGCAGTTCATCTCAGGAAGCGATAAGCAATACATCGCAACTATTCGACTTGGAGCTGCCACTCACACCGACGATGCCGAGGGGGAAGAGGTTTTCTCCTCACCCGCAAATCACATCTCAGTGGCTCAGATTGATGCCGAGATCGCAAAGTTAACCGGAGAAATAACCCAGGTCCCTTCCTCAGTGAGTGCGATCAAGGTTGATGGTAAACGTGCCTATGACCTGGTTCGCGATGGAAAAGATGTTGAGCTTGCGGGTCGAAAAGTGACCGTTTCAAACTTTCAACGCACATCAGACCCTCGTGTTGTTGGGGATTTTATGGATTTTGATGTGGTGGTTGACTGCTCATCCGGCACCTACATTCGTGCCTTGGCTAGAGATATCGGTTCTGCCCTGGGAGTCGGCGGACATCTCACGATGCTGCGTCGCACCAGAATCGGCGGCTTTGACATCGCAAATGCCAGTGAGATTGATCAGGCACCGACTCTTTTGCCCCTGGTCAAGGCTGCCCAGACGCTATTTGAATCTGTTGAACTTTCCAACGAGCAGGCACGGGACATCGTGCACGGAAAGCGGATCAGCCTCGATGCCAAGGCTTTGGTTGCCGCAACTTGGAATGCTGAGCTGCTAGCGGTGTTGGAACCCATCGGATCTCAACTGAAATCCGTTGTGGTGTTTCCGGAGGTGTTCAATGCTTGAGTGGTGGTATCAGGCACAGCTTTGGTATGGCGTCGTAGCGGGGTTGCTGCTGGTGATCATGGGCCTAATTGGCAGAAAGCCCTCCGGCTTCTCTCTGGCCCTTGTCGCCGGTAGTGAGTTCGGTCTTTTGATGCAGCTAATTGCTTCTATCACCCTGGTGATCTTGGGTCAGCGAGCGGTGCTAGATACCTGGGAGTTTTTCGGCTACCTGATTGTGGCTATCATGGTGCCGGTTGGAGCGGCGATTTGGGCTCTGGTGGAACGCAGTCGTTGGTCCACGGTGATCATGGGTGCGGGAGTCTTGACGGTGGTTGTCATGCTGGTTCGGATGCACCAAATCTGGACCGGACTCCAGGTTTCATTCTCGTAATTCTTGCTCTCAGTTAACCTTCCGTTCACTTTCCGTTAGTGGCAATTCAACCCGCAGACTCCACGCTAGAGACCATGTCGAACGATGCTGCGCCTAAGCGCCTGAAGCTGGTTAGTAAGCCATCTCGCACCGCCGACAAAGTTTTCTTCGCGGTTGCCAAGGCTGCCGGCTACTCCTCCTTTGTTTTGGTAGCGGCCATCCTGTTCTTCCTGATGCTTCGCGCCTGGCCAGCCTTTGAATCCCAAGGTGTTGTGAACTTCATCTTCGGTGCGGGTTGGAACTCAACATCTGACCCTCAGATTTTCCACATGGGACCGATGCTTTACGGATCGCTGTTGATCGCAGCGATTGGTGTGGCACTCGCGGTACCAATGGCAATCTCAATTTCCTACTTCATCGCCTTTATGGCCCCTGAGCGAGTGGCCAAGGTAGCGACCGTAATCGTGGACCTTTTGGCAGCTATTCCTTCGGTGGTAATTGGTCTTTGGGGTCTAGGTGTGTTCTCGCCAGTAGCTGCCGAGTGGGGCCGCATGCTTAGCGAGTCGCTCGGCTTTATCCCAATTTTTAGTAACGCAGTCGACATTTTCTTGCGCTCACCATTTATTGCTTCGCTGGTGATCGCGGTAATGATCGTCCCGATTATCTCCTCCATCACGCGCGAAATCTTCTCTCAGATGGACCAGGAGATCATCAAGGGCGCGATGGCGCTGGGCGGCACCCGAGAATCAATCTTCCGCAAGGTAATCCTGCCAACTGCATCAGGTGGAATCGTCGGTGGCGTGCTTTTGGCATTGGGCCGTGCGATGGGTGAAACCGTGGCAATCTTCTTCGTGCTGAATCTGACCTTCGATGACTTCAACTGGTTCAAGATTCTCGAGCCATCCGGTGGTGCGGTGGCATCCTTGGTGCTTGCCCGTTTCAACGAGGCTCTTGACACTGAACTTTCCGCACTGCTTGCTGCCGGTGTGGTGCTGTTCGTTGTGACGTTGATTGTGAACTCAATCGCCTCCTACATCGTTGCGAAGGCTCAGCCTTGGAGGAAGCTATGACCGAGACTCTTTCAAGACCAAGACCTAAGAACGCCGCACCCTGGGTCAAGCTCGGTAGTCGTGTTCGGCTGGCATCCTGGATCACTTCGGTGGTACCGGCAGCAATTTTCCTAACCGCCTGGATCGGGCTTGAGCTTGATTTCATGGCAGCCCTGCTCACCATTTTCTTGCCGATTCAGTTGGTCTTTGGAGCCTGGGCGGGTTACTACTCCTATGGCCGCAAGGGAGTGAATGACGGTCTGCTGGTGGTAGTGACCTTCTTCTTCTCAGCTTTTGTGCTGGTGCTGTTGTCCTCTGTGCTGTGGAGCGTTATTTCAGAGGGTGCGGCAGCACTTTCACCGCACTTTATCTATCAGAACAACCGTTACATCACCGGAACTACCGGTCTTGAAATCGGTGGCGTGGGACACGCAATTCTGGGATCTGTGATCATTACCGGAATCACCACCATCATCACTGTCCCGCTGGGTGTTGCCACCGCGGTTTATCTCACCGAGACGCGTGATGGCGCCAGGGGAGTGGTTCGCACCTTGCTTCAGGCGCTTGCCGGTCTGCCATCTGTGGTTGCCGGATTGTTTATCTACTCGATGCTTATTGTCAGCGGCTGGTCCAGCCAGGTTGGTTTGATGGCTTCGCTGGCATTGATTCCGCTGATGCTGCCAACCATCTCTCGTGTGGCTGAAGAGTCGCTCAGATTGGTTCCGACCGAATTGCGTAATGGAGCTTTGGCGCTGGGTGCTCCAAGCTACAAGGCCTTCTTCATGGTGACCTTACCGGCAGCCAAGTCTGGAATCGTGACCGCAATTCTGCTCGGTGTTGCCAGAATCATTGGTGAGACTGCGCCATTGATCCTCACCGCAATCATCGCCAACGAGACTAACCTCAACCCGCTTTCTGGCGGCATGGCGACTTTGCCTACCTACATCTACAACTTCCTCTACCTCGGCGATGCCACCAGCTTGCAGCGCGCCTGGGGTGCGGCACTGGTGCTGTTGCTATTCGTTGGAATTTTGTTCGTCGGAGCCCGTATGGCTGCCGCCACTCGAGTTGGCTCGAAGCCAAAGAGGAGAAAGAAATAATGAGCAACCTCAATCACCTTGAGACCAAAGACATCAATGTCTGGTTTGGTGAGCGCCACGTGCTGCGTGATGTCTCCTTGCAGTTTCAGAACAACCACGTCACTGCGCTGATTGGTCCTTCCGGTTGCGGCAAGTCGACCTTCATCCGCACCCTGAACCGCATGCACGAACTAATCCCAGGTGCCGGGCTAAGCGGCCAGGTCCTTCTAAATGGCCAAGACATCTACGCCGAGGCAGTTGACCCGGTGAACGTGCGTATCGAGATCGGAATGGTGTTCCAAAAGCCAAACCCATTCCCGACTATGACCATCAAGGAGAACATCCTTTCCGGACTCAAGCTCTCTGGTCGCAAGATCGAGAACGCTGACGAATTGGTGCAGACCTCGCTTACTCGCGCCTCAATGTGGAACGAAGTAAAGGATCGCCTGTCTGAGCCTGCGCTATCGCTCTCTGGTGGGCAGCAGCAGCGTCTGTGCATCGCAAGATCGCTAGCGATGAACCCAAATGTGCTTTTGATGGATGAGCCTTGCTCGGCCTTGGACCCAGGTTCAACTCGACGCATCGAGGAGACCATTCTGGAGCTAAAAGAGAACATGACAATCGTCATCGTGACTCACAACATGCAGCAGGCGCAGCGTGTTGCCGACTCCACCGCATTCTTCCTAGCGGAGAACGGAAACCCAGGTGAGGTCGTTGAATTCGACAGCACTGAGAACGTCTTTATCCGTCCAAAGGACGAGCGCACCAACGAGTACGTGAATGGACGATTTGGTTGATGTTCACCATTGGTTTACCTGCAAAACAGTGTGGGTTAATCAAGTAACTAAAGACTCAACTCGTCAACAAGACTTATAAGGAGAACAAATGCGTTTGAAGAAGCTTGCCAGCATCTCTGCTGGTGCTGCTCTAGTAGCGGCTTCCGTATTCAGCGGATCTGCCGCCATGGCTGGCGAGACCATCACCGGAACCGGTGCGAGCTACACCCTGTCACTTCAGACCGAGTGTGCTGCTTCCTACACCCAGCACAAGGTGACCTATGTTTCCAAGGGTTCAACCACTGGTCGCTCTGACTTCACCAAGGGTGTCAGCGACTTCGGTGGCTCGGACATCATCTACAAGACCTCTGAGACCAAGCCAAAGGACTTCACCTACGTTCCGCTGCTGGGTGGCCCAATCGCAATCTCCTTCAATGTTCAGGGTGTCACTCGTTTGAACCTGAGCGCCAAGGTGATCAGCGACATGTACACCGGCAAGATCACCAAGTGGAACGACAAGGCGATTGTGGCTCTAAACAGGACCGCAAAGCTTCCAAACGCCACCATCACTCCGGTTTACCGTTCGGACGGCTCTGGAACCACCGCTAACTTCACCAACTACCTGAGCCAGGTTGCTGGCAAGACCTGGACCATGGCTGACAACTTCAAGTCGGCAGCTACCAGCGTTGTGGGTGTTGGTGCCAGCGGTAACTCTGCGGTAGCTACCACCATCAAGTCGACCGCTAACTCCTTCGGTTACATCGACCTGGCAGATGCCAACAAGAACGCACTGGCAACCGCTCACCTTCAGAACGGTGCGGGCCAGTTCCTCAAGCCAAGCATTGCTAACTCCAAGGCATTCATTGAGGCAACCTCGATGAAGGCTAACGGTGAGGTCATCTTCGACTACAACAAGAAGCTACGCGGCGCTTACAACCTGTCTCTGGTTTCCTACGGAATCGCACCAACCAAGGCTGGTACCGCCAAGGCTGACGCAGTGCGTGACTACCTGACCTACTTCATCAAGGACTGCGCACCTGCCAAGGCAGCTGCTGTTGGATACGTTGCTCTATCGGGTAACTTCCAGAAGACCGCGCTGAAGCTAGTAGCAAAGATCAACTAATTACAAATTGAGACACAGCATCTGGGGCACGTTCATCGTGCCCCAGATGTCCCATTTGGAGGGAAACACATGCGCAAGTTAGTTTCGGCTATCGCACTATCCGGAGCCATCCTGGCCACCTTGACTGCTTGTGACCCTCCGATGCCCGACTCGCTATTGGTTGAGATTGCCGAGCGGACCGTGGTTTGCCCAGAGAACCCAGTTGACCTGGTTGCGACCGAGTCAGTACAAGACGTTTCCAGCTTTTGGAGCGACAGCATGACCAATGCCTGTGGCCAAAGTTTCAATGTCGTTGAGGAGGCTGCCAACGGCATCGAGATCACAGATCACGAGAATTTCAAGTGCGAACCGTTTCTAACCGTTCCAGTTGCCATCGATGCAGCCGTCATCACATTTGTGGCGGGGGAGAACTACGAACTTACTTTTGACGCACCAACCCTCGCCGCTATCTTTGCCGGCGAAATCACCAACTGGTCCGACCCTGCCATCGCGGCCTTGAACGAGTTTGGCGTTTTTGAAGATCAGGAAATCATTCTTTCTCCGACTGCTCTTGGACCGGCTCGCGATGCCATGGAATTCTGGCTAGAGAGCGAAACTGGCAAGGACCTAGACCTCAGTTTTATCCAGGATTCTGACGAGCTAGAGACCGAAGCTATCTATGCCATGGCTGAGGGTGAAATCCGTATCACCGGCTTCTCCAGCACTCTTACCACTGGCTACCCACTGGCTAACATCGCAACCGTTCCCGGCGATCTAAACAGCGTCATCGTGCCAGATGCTCGCTTGATTCAGACCGCTGGCACCCAGGTTGATCTCATTAAAGACGTCGAGGCACAAACCGTTGATTTCAGCTACAACCGAGACAACGAAGTGAAGCCGCTGTTGGGAGCAGTCGAGGCTCTGGTGCCTTACGCACCAATCTTTGGAATCAAGATGGGGCTTTGCGGTGAGGACACTGTTGACCTGCGCAACACCGCTCGCTACCTGCTTCGCCTAGATGCTCAAGGCGTGATCGCAACCGGTGTTTCGTCGCCACTTCCCGAGACTGTCCGCATCGCAGCTGCCGCCTTGGTTGACTCGGGAAACCCAAGTCTGAACCTAGACCCAGAGGCTAATCAGTAGCTCTGAATTACACTTATCCGGTGCCAACTCAATCACTCGGTGTCGGAAGACTGCTGATCGCTATTTATGCGATCTTTGCGGTATCTGCCACAGCCCGCGCGACCTACCAGTTGATTCGGGAGTTTGACCAAGCTCCGCTGGCGTACTCACTCTCGGCACTCTCGGCACTTGTCTACGTGCTAGCAACCATTTCACTGGCAAAGCCAGCTGCGAAGTGGCAGAAGTTAGCCAGGTGGACAATCTGGTTTGAGCTGGTCGGAGTATTACTGGTTGGCACATTGAGCCTATGGCTGCCAGAGCTATTTGCCCACCCTTCGGTTTGGTCCGGTTTTGGTGCGGGATACGCATTTATCCCGTTGCTATTGCCAGTATTAGGTCTGATTTGGCTTAGGAAGCACAATGCTGGAAATAACTGACATCGCTAATTTGCCAGAGCTCTCTGAGACTGCGGTTGCGATTGGCAAGTTTGATGGCCTTCACCTCGGGCACCAGCAGCTGCTGCACGAGCTGGTGGAGTATGCCCAGGAGTCTGGATTAGTGCCGGCGGTAATCACCTTTGATCGCCACCCAAAAGCACTGCTTGATCCTGAGAATTGCCCTCGACCACTTATTGGCCCGAACCAGAAGGCCAATCTGATGCGGGAATCCGGTGTTGAGGTGCTGCTGACCCTGCCATTTACCAAAGACCTCGCTGGGCTTAGCCCAAAGGACTTCATCGAGCAGGTGATTGCTCCGCTCGGTGCTCAGATGATTTTCGTAGGGCAGGGCTTTCGCTTTGGGACTCACGGCAGCGGCACGCTCGAAGACCTTAGAAAGCACGGTCCTGAGTTTGGTTTTCGAGTACGCGAGGTAGCCAACGTCGAGGTTGCCGGTCGAAAGATTTCCTCCACTGACCTGAGGGAGATTCTCGATACCGGCAAGGTTGAGGTAGCAAGCTTGCTATTGGGTCGGAACCATCAGGTCGCAGGAGTGGTGGAGCACGGCAGAAAACTTGGACGAACCTTAGGGTTTCCTACCGCGAATATCTCTCGCAATGGCGAGGGTTACCTGCCGGGCGACGGTGTTTACGCGGGCTATCTGTACGCCGATGGAGTTCGCTATCCAGCAGCTCACTCGGTTGGCACCAACGACACCGTGGGGGAGGTTCCCAAGATTTTGGAATCCCACGTAATCGGCCGAGACGATCTGGATCTTTATGATCTCGAGGTGGTCTGCGAATTTGTCGCTCAAGTTCGCGGTTGGGCCAAGTTTGGCTCGCTTGATGAACTCATTGCCCAAATTGCTGTGGATGTGCGACAGGCATCTGAAATCCTCGCGGAGTAGTCTTCTGATATGAACTTCGTAGACGCGATTGCCGCTGGATTTAGGAACTACTTCAACTTCAAGGGCAAGGCTTCGCGCTCTGAGTTTTGGTACTGGGTGCTCTTCACCATCCTGCTTAGTTTGGTGCTTGGCACCATCGAAACCGTGATCTGGCCAGCAGCTCCGGTCGACAGTGAGGATTTGGCCGCAGTTTGGGACGCAACTCTTAGTGCTCCAACGCCACTGACCTCCTTGGCAAACCTGATTCTTTTTATCCCAGGTCTTTCGGTAACCGCCAGAAGATTTCACGATGCAGGCTTCAGCGCTAAGTGGCTGCTGTTGCTGCTGGTACCGGTGGCGTATTCAATCTTCGCCATCATCGGCCTGGTAGCGATTGTCTCCAGCTACTTCGGAACCCAAATGCCGAGCATCGAGAACTTCCCGGCGGAGGTCCTAATGTCGATCATCTTCTTGATTGCGCCGATCTTTGCGCTCGGCTTTGCGGTGTTTGTGATCCACATGATTTTTGCTCTCAAGCCAAGTAGATCGTTCTACGACGGCAATAAGTATGTGGAGCCAACTCCGCTAGGTTCCGTCGATGAAGGCACCACCGCCTAGACGAATTCGCTTTTTATCCCTAGACTTCTCAGGTTGCCGTGTAACGGCCGCGGATAAAGAGAGCTTGAAACACCCTGTTTCCGGCACCGCGCAGCGAGGGAAAGGAAAAAGCAATGGCATTGGATGCTGCTGTAAAGACCCAAATCATCGAGGAATACGCCACTAAGCCAGGCGACACAGGTTCTCCAGAGGTTCAGATTGCCGTGCTAAGCCGCCGCATTGCTGACCTTACCGAGCACCTAAAGGACCACAAGCACGACCACCACTCACGTCGTGGACTACTGCTTTTGGTTGGTCAGCGTCGCCGCCTACTCGGTTACCTACAGAACGTGGACATCGCTCGTTACCGTTCACTAATCGAGCGCCTAGGCCTTCGTCGATAATTTCGGTTTTACACCAAGACCCCCGGACACATTGTTCGGGGGTCTTGTATTTCCTAGGCATTTTGGCCTTTGCTTGTTAGGCTTTTCTCAGGAGTTCGCGAAGGCGGGTCCTCGGTGGAAATTTTTGGGTCGATTGCCCCAGATGTTTTTACTGACGACCAGCACTTCATAAGGCCAATCGGCCTTCTCCAGCACGCAGCAAAAGCTTGCATTTGCAAGTCAGGTTTTCGCGTGCGCTGAGGATATAGGAGGAGCCATGGAAGGCTCAGAAATCAAAGCAACAGAAGCAATCATTGACAATGGCAAGCACGGCAAGCGCGTAGTTCGCTTCGAGACTGGGCGACTAGCTCAGCAGGCAGCCGGTAGCGCAGCGGTATACATCGACGAAGAGACCATGCTCTTTTCGGCGACCACCGCTTCCAAGCAGCCAAAGGACCAGTTCGACTTCTTCCCGCTAACCATCGACGTTGAAGAGCGTATGTATGCGGCTGGAAAGATCCCGGGCTCATTCTTCCGTCGCGAAGGACGTCCATCGACCGCAGCTATCCTGGCTGCTCGTCTAATCGACCGCCCACTTCGCCCATCATTCGTTGATGGTCTTCGTAACGAGATCCAGGTTGTAGTGACCGTAATGTCGATCGAGCCAGACGAGCTGTATGACGTTGTTGCCATCAACGCAGCTTCGATGTCCACTCAGTTGGCAGGTCTGCCTTTCTCTGGTCCAGTAGCCGGTGTTCGCGTGGCACTTATCGACGGTCAGTGGGTGGCATTCCCTAAGCACTCTCAGCTAGCTAACGCGGTATTCGACATGGTGGTTGCCGGTCGCGTTGTCATCGAAGATGGCAAGGAAGACGTCGCAATCATGATGGTTGAGGCTGAGGCTACCGAGGTGTCGATGGACCTAATCGCCGCTGGTGCCATTGCCCCTACCGAGGAGATCGTGGCTCAGGGCCTAGAGGCTGCCAAGCCTTTCATCAAGGAGCTGGTTCGTGCTCAGGTTGAGCTAGCCAAGTTGGCCGCTAAGCCAACCGCTGACTTCCCAGTCTTCTTGCCATACAGCGACGAGGTTTACGCCGCAGTTTCTAAGGCAGCTGAAGCTGAGCTTTCTCGCATTTACCAGATTGCTGACAAGCAGACTCGTCAGGATGCTGACGATGAGCTGAAGGCCAAGGTCAAGGAAGAGCTAGCAGCTGTGCTTTCAGAGGCTGAGATGGTTCAGTTCTCTGCGGCCTACAAGTCTGTGACCAAGAAGGTCATGCGTACTCGTGTGCTGAAGGAAGGCATCCGCATCGATGGTCGCGGACTGCGCGACATCCGTGCCCTAGATGCTGAGGTTGCGGTAATCCCACGCACCCACGGTTCTGCCATCTTCCAGCGCGGAGAGACTCAGATTCTTGGTGTCACCACCTTGAACATGCTCAAGATGGAGCAGCAGCTAGATGCTTTGACCCCAGAGACCTCAAAGCACTACATGCACCACTACAACTTCCCGCCTTACTCCACCGGTGAGACTGGTCGCGTTGGTTCACCAAAGCGTCGTGAGATCGGTCACGGAGCCTTGGCAGAGCGCGCGCTTGTGCCAGTTCTGCCAAAGCGCGAGGACTTCCCATACGCAATCCGTCAGGTATCTGAGGCGCTTGGTTCCAACGGTTCCACTTCGATGGGTTCGGTTTGTGCTTCAACCCTGTCGCTACTAAACGCCGGTGTGCCACTGCGCGCACCTGTTGCCGGTATCGCAATGGGTCTGATTTCCGACACCGTTGACGGCAAGGTTCAGTACGCAGCATTGACCGACATTCTTGGTGCCGAGGACGCACTCGGAGACATGGACTTCAAGGTTGCCGGTACTCGTGAGTTCGTAACCGCTATCCAGCTAGACACCAAGCTGGATGGTATTCCAGCCTCGGTATTGGCTGGCGCTCTAACTCAGGCCAAGGAAGCTAGAAACTACATCCTTGACGTGATGCTAGAGGCGATTGACGAGCCAGACGAGCTATCGCCATACGCACCTCGTGTCATCGCGGTGAAGATTCCTGTCGACAAGATCGGTGAGGTCATTGGTCCAAAGGGCAAGATGATCAACCAGATCCAGGAGGACACTGGAGCCGAGATCTCGATCGAGGACGACGGAACCGTTTACATCGGTGCCACCAACGGACAGAGTGCGGACGCTGCCAAGGCTGCGATCAACGCGATCGCAAACCCACACGTTCCTGAGATCGGCGAGCGCTTCCTAGGTACCGTTGTGAAGCTAGCCACCTTCGGCGCCTTCATCTCGCTCATGCCTGGTAAGGACGGCCTGCTGCACGTCTCAGAGCTAAAGAAGATCTCTGGCGGCAAGCGCGTCGAGAACGTCGAAGACGTGCTCGAGGTTGGACAGAAGCTTCAGGTTGAGATCACCAAGATTGATGACCGTGGCAAGCTATCGCTTTCCCCAGTTATCGAAGGTGAAGGAAGCGCTGCGGAAGCAGAGTAAGCATTGCTCTTCGAACTGAATAAGTCCCAGTCGTTCACCGCTGAGGCAGCCCGAGTTTCTCGCTCGGTGCTGCCCAGCGGTGTTCGCATTTTGTCTGAAGAAGTTCCCGGAGCTCCTTCGGTGGCGATCGCGGCCTCGGTTGCGGTTGGCTCCAGGGATGAAACCGGTGGTCACTTTGGCTCCACTCACTTCCTCGAGCACCTACTGTTCAAGGGCACAAAGCGTCGTGGTCAAAAAGACATCTCAGTAGCGTTTGACTCGGTCGGTGGCTCTTCCAACGCGGCTACCGCCAAGGAATACACCAGCTATTACGCCAGGGTGCAGAACTCCGCACTTCCTTTGGCAATGGATCTTTTGGTTGACATGTTCACCTCGGCGAGAATCGATGAGGCTGATTTCACCGTTGAGCGCACCGTGATTCTCGAAGAGCTTGCGATGAATGACGACGATCCTGAGGATGTAGCGCACGAAGCACTGGCCGAAGCACTACTGCCAAATCACGAACTTGGTCGTCCAATTGGTGGCACCCCGGAAACCATCAATGCGGTGGACCGGGATTCGGTTTTTGAACACTACCTAAAGCACTATCGACCAGAGAACCTGGTGGTGACTGTGGCGGGTGGAGCGTCTCACGAGCAAGTAGTTGAGCTGGTTGAGAAAGAGCTTTCGCGCGTGAACTGGTCGGCGGCTTCAACACCAAACCAGCGCCGTGCTCAGTTTGATGCCGAGCTTGGTGCGGCTGAAAAGTTTAGGTTTATTGAGAAGGATGTTGCTCAGGCAAATGTCCTGCTCGGTTTCCAGAGCATTCGCGGTAACGACGATGCTCGGTATGCGCTTGGCATCATGAACACCATTCTCGGTGGCGGTATGTCATCGAGGCTTTACCAGGCGATTCGCGAAGAGCGCGGTTTGGCTTATTCGACCTACTCGTATCAGCAAGGCTACGCCGATGCCGGCTACTTCGGTATCTATGCCGGAACCAACCCGGAAAATGCGGTGCTGGTGACCAAATTGATGTGGGAAATCTTCCGTGATCTTGCGGACAATGGCGTTACCCAAGCCGAGTATGACCTTGCGCTGGGAAACATCACCGGAGGATTGGCACTGCGCTATGAAAGCTCAATAGCCCGCATGAACCGGCTGCTCTCCGCCGAGATCGGAACCGGCGAGTACCTCTCGGTTTCTGAGGTCATGGAGCGCTTCCGTGCGGTTTCGTTGGCTGACGTGCAGCAGATTGCGCAAAGGATTATTACTTCGCCTTCCTCGCTAATTGCGGTTGGTGAAGGTCTTGAGCAACTCCAAGAATTAGCTTGATAGGTTTATCAACATGATCTCTGTAGCAGTGGTGGGCGCAAGTGGCCGTATGGGCAGCTTGGCAATTGACCTGATTAATGCCGATGCCAACCTAAAGCTGCACGCAGCGCTGAACTCTAAGTCAAACTTGTCTCAGCTGCTCGGTGCCGATGTGGTGGTTGATTTCACGCTTCCGGATGTAAGCCCGAAGGTGGTTGAATTTGCGATCAAGCACGATCTCAAGATTGTGGTTGGCACTTCAGGCTGGAGTGAGATTCACCTACAGCAGCTTCGCAAGCTGCTTGAAGAGCACCCACAGGCTGCTGCGGTAGTAGTGCCAAACTTCTCGATTGGTTCAATGCTGGCCCAACAGTTTGCGACCCAGGCTGCCAAGTACTTTGACTCGATCGAAATTGTTGAGACACATCACGCCGGCAAGATCGATTCACCCTCTGGAACCGCGGTTCGCACTGCTGAGCAAATCGCCTCGGCCCGCAAGGGAATGGTTCAGCCTCTTATCCCAGGTGTTGACCAGCCAGCGCGCGGTCAGGTAGTCGCAGGAGTGCCAATTCATTCACTTCGACTCAACGGCGTATCGGCCAAGCAGGACGTTATCTTTGGGGCTGGCAATGAGCTGTTGACGATCTCGCACGAGGTTTCTTCGCATCACGCGTATGCCGAGGGCATTCGCCGAAGCATTATTTTCGCCCAACACGCTTCGGGTTTGACGGTTGGTTTGGATCAGGTTGTAGCCAACTAGTGTCAGCAAAAATCTGGGCCTTGGTAATGACAGCTCTGGCTGTCATTTATGTGGTCCTGCTGGGCCAAAAAGCCGTCCTTCTAATCATGGACCAAGACTTGGTTGCCAAGGCTATGGGGTTTGCGTTATTGATCTTGCCGGTTGTGGCCGCCTGGGCGATCCTCACCGAGGTGAAGTTCGGGATAGACGCTGAGCGACTTGCCCGCACAAATACCCAGCCACAGTTGAACTTGGAACTTCGCCCAAGCGGCCGAGCCACCAAGGAGAGTGCGTTGATCGAGTTCGAGCGAATTAAGCACCTGGTCTCGCAGGATCAGCAGAACTGGGAACTTTGGTTTCGCCTAGGGGAGTGCTACGACGCTTCCGGCGATCGCAAACTCGCCCGCAAGGCGATTCGCAAAGCCATCAAACTAGCGAATAACTCCAAAGCGCTTTAGCCCCAGGTACATCTGGCAGCCCAGGCAGAAGTTAAAGAACGCGTTTAGGAAAGCTGCGAAGAAGATGAATCCCGCACTAACCGCGACCAGTACTGGTGCGAACCAGTAACCGATTAGTCCAAGTAGCGCAAAGCCCAATCCAACCTTCTGGGCAAACCGTGGTGGGCGAGAGTCCTCTAGCTCACTTGGAGCGGCCAGGCGAGGTCGAACTAGCTTTTTGAAAATCAAACCGTAGGGGTGAGTCTTTGGGGAAAAGACGCTCCAGCTAAATAGCAGCGCTAGTAGCACGATTAGTGGGTAGGCGGTGAAGAAGCCGTCCTCGGCTGACACAGCAATGCCGAAAGCGGTCAGCGATAACGCGCTCGTAATGGCCGCACCAAATCTAGGTCCACGTGGATCGATTAGTTCTGCACTCATTTGATTCCTAACTTGGCTAGTTCTTGCTGGATGAGGCCGGCTTTTGGCACTCCGCTTACCCGGAATGTTACTTCGCCCTTGGAATTGAGAATAAAAACTGTTGGAGTTTGCGAGATATTGAATTTCGCAGCCAAATCTAAGCGGTCGGTCAAATCGACCTCGGCATGCAGCACACCACCGGTGCGGTACTCAATCTGCGAAAGTGATCTGCGCACCCCTGGGCACTGCCCGCAGTATTCGGTGGAGAACTGCAGCAGAGTTGCGCTCTTGCCTAGTTCTTTGACAGCAAATCCGTTCTTGTGCGCCCCGATACGCTCCAGGTCAATTGCCTGGCTTCGGGTAACGCTTCGGCCACTGCCGGAAGAGACTTTGTAGAAGATGCCGGCAATCAGCGTTAGCCCTAAAAGGCCAAGCGCTAGGTAGATGCCGGAGATTTCCACCTAGCAAGGGTAAGTGATTGGGCCTAGCAGTTGCGGAGTGTTGCGCTTTTTTACTTTTTGCCTCCTCTAGGCTTGTGGCTTGTGAGTGAAATTGAATTTAGATCAGATGTCACCGTCGAACTGGTGCGCGCCTCGGCAAATGATGCTGACGTGCTATTTGCCGCCAGAGTATCGACTCAGGGCGAGCAGACCCTTGAGGGTGCACTGAAGTCAGATGCCGACACCGCCAAGCGCGATAAGGGGCTGATCAACTACTTGATGCGCGATCGTCACGGATCTCCTTTTGAGCACAACTCGCTAACTTTCTATGTTCAAGCGCCAATCTTCGTGTTCCGCGAGTTCATGCGTCACCGTATTGCTAGCTACAACGAAGAATCTGGTCGCTACCGCGAGCTTCGTCCGGTTTTTTATGTTCCAGGCCCGGAGCGTAAGTTGGTGCAGGTGGGAAAGCCTGGCCACTACGAATTCCAGGATGGCACTGCCGAGCAGACCGCACTGGTTGAGCAGGAGACCATGGCGGTCACCCGCGCAGCCTATGAGGCTTACCAGCGCATGCTGGAGGCTGGAGTGGCCCGCGAGGTCGCCAGAATCGTGCTGCCGCTAAACATCTACTCGAGCATGTACGTCACGATGAACTCTCGTTCGCTAATGAACTTCCTATCGCTTCGCACCTCTCGCGAGGGCACCCACTTCCCATCCTTCCCGCAGCGCGAGATCGAAATGGTTGCCGAAAAGATGGAAGCATTCTGGGCAGAACTGATGCCTTTGACCTACGAATCATTCAACGCCAACGGTCGCGTAGCGCCTTAGTGGCTCAAAAACCCCGCTTGGTGGCTAGTTTGCCTAACGGGTAGGCTATGGCAATGGTTCAGAAACAACGAGATGTCTTCGGGCAGGTGCTGGTCGCACTGGTGACTCCGATGACCGCAGATGGTGAGGTCGACTGGGATGCCACCGAGCGCCACATCGACTATGTGATTTCCAATGGCGCGGACGGTGTTGTCGTCACCGGCACCACTGGAGAAACCTCAACCCTCACCGACGCCGAGAAGATCAAGCTCGTTGAGGTTGGTAAGTCAGTTTCTGCCGGTCGCGCCAAGATCATCACCGGTGGTGGATCGAATGAAACCGCGCACGCCATGCAGCTTTACAAGGCCAGCGAAAAAGCTGGTGCCGATGGGGTGATGATTGTCACCCCTTACTACAACAAGCCAACTCAAGCCGGAATCTTGACTCACTTCCGGTTGATTGCTGACGCTACTGACCTGCCAGTGATCTTGTATGACATTCCAGGGCGCACCGGTGTAGCCATTTCATATGACACTTTCCACCGTGCAGCCAAGCACCCCAACATCGTTGCCATCAAAGATGCCAAGGGGGATTTGGCACAGGCTTCCAGGCTTATGCTCGAAACTGGATTGATGTATTTCTCCGGTGACGACTCAAATGTGTTGCCGCACCTGTCCCTTGGAGCAACCGGCTTGATTGGTGTCACCGCAAACATCGCACCACACGCCTACCGCGAGATGGTTGACGCTACCAATAAGAACGACTTCCACGCTGCCCTCAAGGTCCACAATGCCCTTGAGCCGCTGCAGCGTGCGATTATGACCCACGTGCCGGGAACCGTGGCAGCTAAGTACGTGCTGCACGGCCTTGGCCAAATAGGCTCCCCGAGAGTTCGTTTGCCGCTGGTTGGTCCTGAGGATCACGAAGCTGCTGCCATCGAAAACGGTATCGACCAGGTGGTAGCAGTGCCAGGGCTGAGCTTTAGCAACTTCAGGCCAGACCGCAATGCTGCTGCCGGTGGTGCGCTACCGAAGGTAGCCGGGACAACTCGCTAGTGGAATTGTCTGCTCCGGCACCGCTAAAGCCTGGCGTTCTGCGCATCATTCCACTTGGTGGAATTGGTGAAATCGGCAGAAACATGACCGTCTTTGAGCTTGATGGTCAGATCATGATTCTGGACTGCGGTGTGCTGTTTCCCGAGGAGACTCAGCCCGGTGTCGATCTGATCCTTCCCGATTTCGGATACCTCGAAGACAAGCTAGATCGCATTGTCGGCGCTGTGCTAACCCATGGCCACGAAGACCACATCGGGGGAGTGCCATACCTGTTGGGACTTCGTAGAGACATCCCCTTGATTGGTTCAAAGCTCACGCTGGCATTGGTTGAGGCCAAACTAAAAGAGCACAGAATCACTCCGTTTTCTCACACCGTGAAAGAGGGCCAAATTGAACAGCTTGGGCCTTTCAATCTCGAGTTCGTGGCAGTAAACCACTCCATTCCAGACTCGCTTGCGGTCATCATCAGAAGTGCTGCTGGCACGGTTTTGGCAACCGGAGACTTCAAGATGGACCAGTTACCGCTTGATGGCCGTCTGACCGACCTTCGCACCTTTGCCCGCATCGGCGAGGAGGGGCTCGACCTGTTTATGGTCGACAGCACCAATGCCGATGTACCTGGCTTTACTCCGCTGGAGCGAGAAATCGGTCCGGTGATTGAGAATGTAATCAGCAAGACTCCGGGCAAAGTTGTGGTTGCCTCCTTCTCTTCTCACGTCCACCGCGTTCAGCAGGTTCTAGATGCCGCGGAAGCAAATGGCCGCAAGGTGGCTTTTGTTGGTCGCAGCATGGTGCGCAACATGGCAATCGCAGCCGACCTCGGATACCTAAGGGTGCCGCAGGGTTTGATTGTTGATTTGAACGACATTGACGAGATTCCAGATAATCGCATTGTTTTGATGTCCACCGGCAGCCAAGGCGAGCCGATGGCGGTGCTTTCCAGAATTGCTAACCGCGACCACCGCATCATCATCGGGGAGGGCGACACCGTGCTGATGGCATCCTCACTGATCCCGGGTAATGAGAATGCGGTTTATCGCGTCATTGACGGCTTGATTCGCCTGGGCGCGAATGTGGTTCACAAGGGAAATGCCAAAGTTCACGTATCTGGCCACTCTGCAGCCGGTGAGCTGCTTTACTGCTACAACATCCTCAAGCCAAAAAACGTGCTTCCAATCCACGGTGAGGCCAGGCACTTGCACGCAAACGCCAAGCTGGCTATTCAGACCGGTGTTCCTGCCGAGCAAACTTTGATTGTCCAAGATGGCGCCGTTATCGATTTGGCCGAGGGTGTTGCCAGAGTAGTTGGCCAGGTTCCCTGCGACATGCTCTACGTTGATGGGAAAACGGTCGGCAAAATTACCGATGAGGACCTGAAAGATCGCAGAATTTTGGCGGCTGAGGGTTTCATTTCAATCTTTGCCGTGATTGACCCAAGCACCGGAAAAGTTGTTGAGGGGCCTGAGATTAGGGCTAGGGCATACGCCGAAGATGACCACGTCTTTGATGACATCTTGCCGGAAATCGAGCGCGCCTTGGAGCGAGCTGCCGTGGAAGGTGTCCGCGATACCTACACGATGCAGCAGGTGATCCGGAGAACCATCGGTGGTTGGGTAGCAAAAGCCCACCGTCGCAAGCCAATGATCATTCCGATCGTTGTTCATTCCTCCCGCCCTGCCTAGAGCTAATTGTCCTAAAGGCTTGCTAGCTTGTTGGCATGGCTTCAAAGACCCCACCGCCAAGAAAACCAAGTGCGAGAAAACCAGCACGTGCTGCCGCGCCAAAATCTGTCGCACCTAAAGCGCGACCAGTGAATTCCAGCGGGGAAGGTTTCTTCTCGGGTCTGACAAAGTTTTACCTAGGTGCTGCCCACCTGATGGGGAAGGCCGTTAGGGCATTCAGCACGGAAAAGCTTGCCGATGAAGATCGTCGTGATGGCGCACCATTTTTTGTTTTCCTACTCTCGATTCTTGGGGCAACTTTTGCCTGGTTCCTAATCAATGAACCTTGGGCCAAGGCGCTGCACTCCTACACCTTTGGCATGCTTTTTGGACTGGTAGCCTTCGCGTTGCCGGCTATTTTTCTTTTCTACTCTCTCTACCTGTTTAGGCACCCGGCATCGGTAAGGGATAGCTCTCGGTTTGCGGTCGGGTTCTGGCTTTTCCTCTCGGTAATCTCAGGCTTTTTCCACATTTTTGGGGGAGCGCCTTCACCCAACGCTGATGGCCCAGAGGGGCTGGCCGCAGCCGGTGGCCTCTTTGGCTGGCTGGTTGGTGGACCGCTACTGAGCCTGCTGACAGTCTGGGGTGCGACTCCAGTGCTGGTGATCTTGGTTGCGGTTTCAGTCTTGATCATGACCGGCACTGCTCCAAACCAGATCAAGCCAAGGCTTACCGAGTTCTATAACTTCCTGTTTGGAATCAAGCCCAAGTCCGAGCTACCAGATGCTTTTGACGGTAAGAAGTCGAGCTGGTGGAACAAGGAGAAGGACTCCAAGCCTGCCTTTGACACCGCGGTGGTTGAAGCAATCGATGACTTCGTAGCCGAGCACCTTGAGGAGAGCTATCCCACCGTCGAGGTAACCGACTCGCTTGAAGACCTGGGCTTTATCAATCAGGAAGAGGGCGTCACCGAACCGATTGACCTGGTCGAGGAGCAGCAAACCAAAGCTCCCGCTGTCAAGCGTGCCAATAAGCCATACGTGCTGCCAGGACTGGGGCTTTTGGCGGCAGGAACCCCACCAAAGGCAAAGAGCGCTGTAAACGACCAGATCGTTGCCGCAATCAATGATGTCTTCAAGGAGTTTGACGTCGAGGCCCGAGTATCGGGATTCCAGCGTGGCCCTACGGTAACTCGTTATGAAGTTGAGCTGGCCCCGGGAGTAAAGGTCGAGGCGGTAACCAGGCTTTCGAACAACATCTCCTACGCAGTAGCTTCCAATGAGGTTCGAATCCTGGCGCCAATTCCAGGCAAAAGTGCGATTGGTATTGAAATTCCAAACACCGACCGAGAAACCGTCTCGCTAGGTGATGTGCTTCGCAGTAAGAACGCCGCCAACAGTACTCATCCGCTAACCATCGGTGTCGGTAAAGACGTCGAAGGCGGCTATCTGGTGGCCAATTTGGCGAAGATGCCCCACCTTTTGGTGGCGGGAGCTACCGGAGCTGGAAAGTCTTCCTTTGTGAACTCGATGATCACCTCGATCCTGATGCGCTCCAAGCCATCGGAGGTTCGCATGGTGCTAATTGACCCAAAGCGCGTTGAGCTCTCTGCCTACCAAGGCGTTCCGCACCTGGTCACACCAATCATCACCAACCCGAAAAAAGCTGCCGAAGCATTGCAATGGGTTGTGAAGGAGATGGATTCCAGATACGACGATCTAGCCAGCTTTGGTTTCAAGCACATTGACGATTTCAATCGAGCAATTGTTGCCGGTGAGGTTTCACTTCCGGAGAATTCCCGCCGTGAGCTTCAGCCATACCCCTACCTGTTGGTAGTGGTCGACGAGTTGGCCGATCTCATGATTGTGGCGCCACGTGATGTTGAGGATTCGATTGTTCGAATCACACAGCTGGCCCGCGCCTCAGGTATCCACCTAGTACTCGCCACTCAACGCCCTTCGGTGGATGTGGTCACCGGTCTGATCAAGGCGAATGTGCCCTCAAGGTTGGCGTTCTCAGTTTCATCGGTTACTGACTCCAGGGTTATCTTGGATCAACCAGGAGCCGAGAAGCTGGTTGGCCAAGGTGATGCGCTATTTGCCCCCATGGGATCTAACAAGCCGGTTCGTGTTCAGGGTGCGTGGATTGCTGAGGATGAACTTCATCGCGTTGTAGCCCATGTCAAAGCTCAGATGGAACCGGAGTATCGCAGCGATGTGACCGCTGTCCAATCCACCAAGGTTGTAGACAGCGATATCGGCGATGACTTGGAGCTGCTGCTGCAGGCCACCAGCCTGGTCGTGAATTCACAATTTGGCTCGACCTCCATGTTGCAGCGAAAGCTGCGGGTAGGTTTCGCCAAGGCCGGAAGGCTGATGGACCTAATGGAATCACGCGGCATTGTTGGGCCTTCGGAAGGCTCCAAGGCGCGAGATGTTTTGGTAAAGCCAGATGAGCTTCCAGAGCTCTTGGCGAAGCTTTCTGGGGCAACTACAGCTGTTTTTGAGGGCGATTTACCGGGCAATGACGAAGATGGCGATGAAGACGCTTGGCAACTAACCGGCAGGCGTGATGACTTCTAGATCTTTTTTGTACCGCCAAACGCCAAACCTAATTACCTCACTTCGAATCCTCATGGTTCCGATCGTGCTGTGGCTGATCATGTCCGGATGGGATTCCTTCGCTGAACGATTGCTAGCGCTGGTGCTTTTGGTATTGGCGGCCTCTACCGACGGCATTGATGGCGCTATTGCCAGAAGTCGCAACCTAGTTACTAACCTCGGCAAGATTCTGGACCCGATCGCAGACAAAGCGTTGCTCTCTGGTTCGCTGATCGTGCTTTCAATTCAGGGCGCCGTTCCGTGGTGGGCGACCATCGCCATTTTGGTCAGAGAGTTTGGCATCACGGTCTATCGCCTTGTAGTGGCAAAGCGTAGGGTGATTGCCGCATCCGGTGGTGGAAAGTTCAAGACCGTGATCCAGATTATTGGCGTCTCCATGGCGGTAGCGCCTTTTGAGGCCCTGGGCAGCTGGTGGGTCTGGCTAACCCAAGCCGTGATCTTGTTCGCCGTGGTAATCACCTGGTACACCGGAATTCAGTACCTAAGGCCGCAAAAGTGACCATTTATCAGCTATTGATGACCAACTGCTTTTTCATCGCGACAGCCGAATCTCTAACTGCGGGAATGCTCGGCTCGGAATTAGCCAGTGCGCCAGGAGCTTCAAACTACTTTCTCGGCGGAATCATCTCGTATCAAGACGAAGTAAAACAGCACCTGCTTGGAGTGGATTCGAACCTGTTGGCTAAAAGCTCTGCGGTCAGCCCGGAGGTGGCGATCCAGATGGCGGCTGGGGCGAGGCAAAGATTCGCTAGGGATTGCCACAAGCCCCTTGAGCGCGTAATAGGAATTTCAACAACCGGTGTCGCAGGTCCAGATAAGGTCGCCAATCACCCCGTCGGCGAAGTTTACCTCGGGATTTCATCTGCCCGTGGCCAGTGCGCGTTAGCACTTCAGCTCAAGGGCAATCGGAGTGAGATTAGGACAGTCTCGGTGACTGAAGCGCTATCTGCTCTTGAGGATGAAATTCATCTGCTTCTTGGTTGAGCATCAGGAAACATTCAGCAAGCAAATGTAAATTTGTCGGATTCAACCGCTAGGTTATTTTCCAGGAGGAAAACCTTTGGTACTACTAAGGCAAGAGATCGGTGACGTTCTGCGTTCACACCGGCTTCGTCGCGGCCAGACGCTTCGTCAGGTAGCGGCTAAGGCGTCAGTTGCCCTTGGTTACCTGTCCGAGGTTGAGCGTGGCCAAAAAGAAGTTTCTTCTGAAATTCTTGCTTCGGTCGCCGATGCGCTGGAAGTGCCATTGTCGGTGGTAATGCGCGAGGTTTCAGATCGAGTCGCATCTGTTGAGGGAATCTACCTTGACGACACCTACATCCCTGACACTGTGCCAGATGCCTTTATGACAGAGGCAGACCTTTTCTCTCAGACTAAGTTTTGAAGCTAAGTCAATTCCATCAGTTACTCCACGACGAATTTGGGGCGCAGTTTTCTCAGGTTTTGCTTCGTGATTTTCGGCTCCAGCAATTCCAAGATCAAACCGCCGAGGAGCTGATTCGAGCCGGCGTTGACCCAAAGCTGATATGGCTAGAACTTTGTAAGCAGCAATCCGTGCCCAAAGAGCGCTGGAGCGGACTTCCGGCAAAGAAAAGACACGCCGAATAAATCATTCGAAATTTTGTTCGAACATCTAGTGTTCTATCTAGATAGGGCTAGACCTGCTAGTTATCAACAGTTTTGTTGCTGCTAGGTAAAAAGTCAGACCTACGAATTAGCTTCTAGAAAGCTAAAGAAAGAGGTAGAAAATGCCAAGTGCATCCGACAGAGAGAAAGCGCTAGAAACCGCTCTCGCACAGATCGACCGCCAGTTTGGTAAGGGTTCGGTCATGAGGCTCGGCACCGAAGAGCGCGCACCGATTGAAGCTATCTCAACGAGCTCCATTGCGTTGGATGTAGCACTAGGCATTGGCGGCCTCCCCAAGGGTCGAATCGTCGAGGTATATGGCCCAGAGTCTTCAGGTAAAACCACAGTCGCGCTGCACGCTATTGCCAACGCCCAGCGAAACGGCGGTATTGCGGCGTTCATCGACGCTGAGCACGCCTTGGACCCGGAGTATGCCAAGGCGCTAGGGGTCGACATCGACGCACTCTTGGTTAGCCAGCCTGACACTGGTGAGCAGGCGCTTGAAATTACCGACATGCTAATTCGCTCCGGGTCTATCGACATCATCGTTATCGACTCCGTGGCAGCCTTGGTTCCAAGAGCTGAAATCGAAGGCGAGATGGGTGACTCCCACGTTGGTCTGCAGGCGAGGCTGATGTCCCAGGCGCTTCGAAAGCTAACCGGCGCGCTGAGCAACACCAACACCACGGCAATCTTTATCAACCAGCTTCGAGAGAAGATCGGCGTCTTCTTCGGATCGCCTGAAACCACCGCAGGTGGTAAGGCACTTAAGTTCTACGCTTCAGTCCGCTTGGACATTCGTCGCATTGAGACTTTGAAGGAGGGAACCGATTCAGTCGGTAACCGTACCCGAGTCAAGGTGGTCAAGAACAAGCTGGCCGCACCATTCAAGCAAGCCGAGTTCGACATCATGTTCGGTGAGGGAATCTCGCGCGAGGGCGGTCTCATTGACTTTGGAGTAGAGCAGGACATCGTCAAGAAGTCAGGCGCCTGGTACACCTTTGATGGCGAGCAGCTTGGTCAAGGCAAGGAAAACTCCCGTCGCTTCCTGAAGGAAAACCCTGCGGTCGCCGACACCATCGAGAAGAAGATTAGGCACAAGCTCGGCATCGGCGTCCCACGCGCTGTCGCAGATTTGCCAGCCGAGGAGACCGCACCGGTCGCCAAGGCCGCAAACGATGCCTAACGAGCCAACAGACGAGAAGCTGGAACAGCGGGCGAAGAATGTCCTGCTGTTCCAGCTTTCTCGTTCCATGAAGACCCGCTATCAACTCGCCCAAATCCTCAAAAAGCGCGAAATTCCAGATGCCATTGCCGATGTGGTCTTGGGCCGATTCACCGAAGCCCAACTCATCGACGATGCCGCTTTTGCCAAGGCCTTTGTGAACTCAAGATTGGCGATTTCGGGCAAGTCAAAAACCGTCATCGCAAGAGAGCTCAAGCAAAGAGGGGTCAGTGCTTTCGATGCCGAACAAGCGCTGAGTGCGATTGACTCTGATCTAGAAGATCAGACCGCTTTCAATGTCGCGAAAAAGCGCTACCAGCAGCTAACCAACTTGGAGCCCGAGGTGAGAAGGCGGCGGCTGATGGGATTTTTGCTCAGGCGCGGTTTTTCCGCTGGCTTGGCAGGAAGAATTCTGCGGGACCTAGAGCAGTCAGAGTAAAATCCTCTGGCTATGTCACTCACCTACGAAGTTCGCACCTACGGTTGCCAGATGAACGTTCATGACTCTGAACGCATCTCAGGGCTACTCGAGTCGGCCGGCTATACCAAGGCAGACGGAGTCGATCCTGACTTGGTCGTCTTCAACACCTGCGCAGTTCGTGAGAATGCCGATAACAAGCTCTACGGGAACTTGGGCACGATGCTTCCGAAGAAGGAGTCCAACCCCAAGTTACAGATTGCCGTGGGTGGCTGCCTGGCTCAAAAGGATCAGGATGTCATCATCAAGAAGGCACCTTGGGTTGATGTGGTTTTTGGTACCCACAACATGGGGTCTCTGCCGACCCTTTTGGAGCGCGCTCGCCACAACAACGAGGCTCAGGTTGAACTCCTTGAGTCGCTGGAGGTTTTCCCTTCTACTTTGCCAACCAAGCGCGATTCTGCCTACTCGGGCTGGGTCTCTATTTCGGTTGGCTGTAACAACACCTGCACCTTCTGCATCGTGCCTTCCCTGCGCGGAAAAGAGAAAGATCGCAGACCTGGCGACATTCTCGCCGAGGTAAATGCCTTGGTTCAAGATGGCGCGATTGAGGTGACGTTACTTGGGCAAAACGTAAACACCTATGGCGTCGAATTCGGTGACAAGGGCGCGTTTGCGAAACTGCTACGTGCCTGTGGTCAGATTGATGGATTAGAGCGAGTTCGTTTCACATCGCCACACCCGGCAGCGTTCACTGAAGACGTTATTGAGGCTATGGCCGAGACCCACAACGTTATGCCGCAACTTCACATGCCGCTGCAGTCTGGCTCCGATCGAATCCTGAAGGAGATGCGTCGCAGCTACCGGAGTGAGAAGTACTTGGGCATTCTTGATCGCGTTCGCACCTTGATTCCAGACGCTTCCATCACCACAGATATCATCGTCGGCTTCCCGGGCGAGACCGAGGAGGACTTCCTCGAGACAATGAGAGTGGTTGAAGCCGCAAGATTCGCCACCGCTTACACATTCCAGTACTCCAAGCGCCCTGGAACCCCCGCAGCGGAGTTGCCGGACCAACTCCCTAAGGAAGTTGTTCAAGAGCGCTATGAGCGACTGCTAGCGCTTGTGAATGACATTGCTTGGCAGGAGAACAAGAAGCAAGTCGGCAAGACTGTTGAGGTCCTGGTTGCCACTGGCGAGGGTCGCAAAGACAACCAGACGCAACGTCAGACCGGTAGGACCCAGGACAATCGCCTAGTTCACTTTGAGGTCCCACAAGGTGCTGAAGTGGCTAGACCGGGTGATCTCGTGACGGTACAGGTGACACAGGCCGCTCCCTATCACCTGCTAGCCGAGACTTCACCGGGTTCGATTTACCAGGTACGCCGCACCCGTGGTGGTGACGCGTACGATCGCCGTCAACTTGAAAGTTGCGGAGCTCCTACGCCAGGCAGCGGCAAGGTTTCACTTGGGATCCCAATTAGGTCCAAGAGTGTCCTTTAGCGTTCTTGCGCTGGTTGGCCCGACGGCATCGGGAAAAACTGGGCTCGCTCTTGAGCTCGCATCGGCCCTTCAAGAACTCGGGCATCCGATTGAGATTATCAACGCAGATGCGATGCAACTTTATGCGGGCATGGATATTGGAACCGCCAAACTTTCTAAGGCTCAGCGGCAAAATCCGCCTCATCATCTATTTGACGTAATCACTCCCGCTCAGGAAATGACCGCCGTGGAGTATCAGCGCATCGCGAGAAATACCTGTGAACAGATCCTTGAGGCTGGAAAAACTCCGATGTTTGTCGGGGGGAGCATGTTTTATCTGGCGGCAGCTTTAGACCAATTAGATTTCGCACCAACCGATCCAGCTATCCGGGCAAGCCTGGAGCAGGAGGCTGAAGTGCTAGGGGCTTTGGCCATGCATCAGCGCCTAGGCGAATTGGATGCGATAACCGCGGCAAAGATTCCGGCCCAAAACGTGCGAAGAGTTATCAGGGCGCTGGAAGTCATTGAGATAACTGGAGAGAGCTATTCGTCTTCATTGCCAGAACCGCACTCTTGGCTACCGACACTTCAGATTGGCATTGAAGTTGAACGCGAACTTTTGAAGCAAAGAATCCACGCCAGGGTTGAGCAAATGTGGCAACAGGGGATTGTGAGTGAGGTCGAGCAACTGCTCCGCCTAGGCGATCTTGGAAAAACCGCGAAAATGGCGATCGGTTACAAGCAAGCGATAGCTCAGCTAAATGGCGAAATGACCGAAGAAGAAGCCAAGGCGGAAACCGTCGCACTCACCAATAGATATGCCAGAAGGCAAATGTCTTGGTTCAGACGGGACAAGCGAATCCACTGGCTGAGCGCTGGGGATCAGATGCTTTCTGATGCGCTGAAGTTGATTAGGCTTTGACTATGAACATCGAATTCACCAAGGGTCATGGCACCGGCAACGACTTTGTCTTGATATCAGATTTCGATGGCGTCATGGACCTCACCGAAGAGCACATTCAACTTATCTGCGACCGCCACTTTGGCATTGGCGCGGATGGTTTGATCATGGTGACCCGAACTGAAAATAGCGAAGTTGCTCACCTGCTACACGACGAACCAAACGCCGAATGGTTCATGGACTATCGAAATTCTGATGGTTCGAAGGCGGAGATGTGCGGCAACGGTATTCGAGTATTTGCTCGCTACCTAATCAGCCGAGGACTAGCAACCATCATCGATGGTTCAACATTGCCAATCGCGACTCGCGCTGGAGTTAAGGATGTGACCAGCACCTCAACCGGATTTGCCGTGGATCTGGGTCGTTGGGGCGTAGATTCTGACGACTTCTTGGTCAAGGCAGATGGCATCTCGGTAGCACGACCCGGTCTTGGGTTGAATCTTGGCAATCCACACGTGGTGGTCGCACTTGCTGACGAAGGTGAACTTCAGGCACTTGAGCTCTATAAAGCACCAAAGCTAGATCCGAATCCCCGCAAAGGCGCGAACGTTGAGTTTGTGGTGTTGGACGATCCACTGATCAAAGAGGGCGTGGCCAGCATTTCCATGCGGGTCCATGAACGAGGCGTAGGGGAGACCCTTAGCTGCGGCACAGGTGTCGCCGCTGCCGCTTTGGCGATTAGGCACTGGGCAGACAACGGTCAGAATTTTTGGCGGGTGCGCGTCCCCGGCGGTGAGGTTGGGGTCAGAATGTTCCCGACCCAAGACGGTGAGCACGTCGCAATCTCTGGCCCAGCAGAGCTGGTTTACAGCGGAACCTTTAGTCTCTAGTCACTTCGAGAATTCGAAATCCTTTGTCGGTCGAGAAACGACTGGCGTTCAGATCTGGAAACTCAGCTTGAATCCAAGCCAGGAGCGAGTCTGCGCCAAGTTGCTTCTGAACCACAAGCATTGCTCGGCCACCACTTTCTAGTCTCGGTAGCCAGGTCTTCAAAAGGTCGTGGAGCGCAGCTTTCCCAATTCGAATAGGTGGGTTTGACCAAATCGCGTCGAAGCGCAGATCAGCGGGGATCTGTTCTGATGTCACGACTTCAATGTTGCCCAAGCCCAGCTTTGTTGCGTTTGATTTGGCAAGGTCAAGACTTCGCGTGTTTACATCAAGCGCCCAAACCTTGGTACCTGGTTGAAATGACGCGATTGCGAGCGAAATTGGCCCCCAGCCGCAACCGAGATCCAGCACGTTACCCTCGCTGGGGAATTCTTCGAATTTACTCAGCAAAATGCTGGTACCGGGGTCTAACTTGCTAGCGCTAAAGGTTCCGCTGGCGGCTTGAACAGCGAACTGACGTTCCCCAACCCGAAAGGTGATGTCTTTCAGCGCAGCCCGTGAATCTGGGCTTGCGCTGAAATAGTGCTCCTGGGACATGCTGTAAACCTAATACAGCCCTAGGGTTAAAGTGCGATGGAAAACGAATCCACAATTGACCGCATTCTCAGGCGAGGTGCCGCGGCGCCTCGAAACGAGTTTGACGGTGATCAACTCGATCTTGAAGCTCGAGACTCGCTTCGGCGTGTAGCGGGCCTTTCCACTGAACTTCAAGACATCACCGATGTCGAGTACCGCAAGCTTCGCTTAGAGAAGGTTGTCCTCATCGGAGTTTGGGGATCTGGCACCCTTACCGATGCCGAGAATGGACTTCGTGAGCTCGCTGCGTTAGCTGAAACCGCTGGTGCCGAAGTGCTTGATGGCCTACTCCAGCGCAGGGCCTATCCAGACCCGGCAACCTTCTTTGGTAAAGGTAAGGCGCAAGAACTAAAAGAACTTGTCGCGCATCTAGGTGCCGACACTGTGATTGCCAATGCCGAACTCGCCCCCTCTCAACGCCGTGCGCTGGAAGATGCGGTCAAGGTCAAGGTGGTCGATAGAACCGCAATCATTCTCGACATTTTCGCCCAGCACGCTAAGAGTCGCGAGGGTAAGGCTCAGGTCGAATTGGCTCAGCTCGAGTACCTCTTGCCGCGACTTCGCGGTTGGGGAGAATCCATGTCCAGGCAGGCCGGTGGTCAAGCCGCCGGTGGTGTTGGTATTGGGTCGCGTGGGCCTGGTGAAACCAAGATTGAACTTGATCGCAGGCGTATTAACACCAAGATGGCCAAGCTCAAGCGAGAGATCATCGACATGAAGCAGGCCAGGGACATCAAGCGCTCCAAGCGCGAGAAAAACAATGAGCCTCAGGTCGCAATCGCTGGCTACACCAACGCCGGTAAGTCCTCTGTGCTAAATCGCATGACCAAGGCTGGAGTCTTGGTGGAGAACGCCCTGTTCGCAACCCTGGACCCAACCGTTAGGCAACATGAGACGCCAGATGGCCGTAGCTACACCATCGCAGACACCGTCGGATTCGTAAGACAATTGCCACATCAGCTTGTGGAGGCATTCCGATCCACCCTGGAGGAGATTTCACATGCGGACTTGATAGTCCACGTAGTGGATGGCACCGACCCGGACCCAATGGGTCAGATTCGAACGGTCCATGAGGTCATCGCCGAGGTGGAGGCCTCAAGCATCACCGAGCTCATTGTCTTCAACAAGGCTGATTTACTCTCCGATGAGGATCAGGTCAGGTTGCGCGGTCTAGTACCTGGTTCGCTTTTGATTTCGGCACGGACCGGCCTCGGTTTCGAGGAGCTCGAGTCGAAGATCGCCGAGCTTTTACCCAAGCCAGATGTCGAGTTTTACGGAGTCATTCCATACAACAGGGGAGACTTAGTCTCCCGCGCCCACCTATCTGGCAAGGTCCTTGAGATTGAGTACGTGGAAAATGGAACCAGGCTGAAAGCCTTGGTTAAACCAGATTTGGCTTCTGAGCTCAAAGAGTTCGCTACACAGCCCTAAGGACCGCAACAACCTTGCCCAAGATCACTGCGTGGTCGCCCAAGATTGGCTCGAAGGCTGAGTTTCTTGGGAGTAGCCAGGTGTGACCATCACGCTGCTTGAAAGTCTTGACGGTCGCTTCATCTTCCAACAGTGCCGCGACAATGTCGCCGTTCTCAGCGGTTTGCTGTTGACGTACCACGACCCAGTCCCCGTCGCAGATGGCAGCATCGATCATCGACTCTCCAACGACCTTCAGCAAGAACAGTTCTCCCTGGCCAACTAGCTGTCTTGGGAGCGCAAAGACGTCCTCTACGTTCTGCTCGGCTGTGATTGGACCACCGGCTGCGATGCGGCCCACTAGTGGCACCATGGCAGCGTCAGCCTTGATGATTTCTCCGGCATAGTCATCGAATCCAAGCAGGTCGATGGTCCGCGGACGGCGAGGGTCTCGGCTAATGAATCCAAGAAGTTCTAGTTTGTTGAGCTGGTGCGAGACGCTCGCAGTCGAACTGAGACCCACTGCCTCGCCTATTTCTCGCATTGAGGGGGCGTAGTTTCTAGCCTGCATTGATTCGCGGATCACAGCGAGAATTCGCTGCTGCACGTCGGTGAGCTCAGAGCTGTCCATCTCGGCTCCTCTCAAAATGTCAGTGGGTGAAGTTTTACTTCTTTATATCGAAACTGTATTCGCTCCCAGGGCGTTTGCCAAACACATTTTCGAGTTATTTGTAAAAAAACTTACAAAAAACTTGTAAATGTCAGAATAGTTTCTATACTTAGAACAAATGTTCGAAACAAAGAATCGAACAGAAGGGTGATGATCACAATGAGTGCTGTTACTTCCTACCGACTAACCAACCCAAGACGTCTGTTCCGTGGCATCGCAATCCTGGCCTTGGCAGCATCCTTCACTATGGCCTCCATCTCTGGATCATTTGCTGGTAGCCAGGAGCCCGGCGAACTGGAATACGTAACCGTTCAGTCTGGAGATTCACTTTGGTCGCTGGCAGATGCTTACGCCCCAAACCAGGACCCACGTGATTGGATTGCGGAAGTTGTTTTGCTAAACGCTCTATCGTCTGTCGACCTGACCCCAGGTCAGCAGATCGCTCTGCCTTAGTCCCTTCGGGTAATCTCTAGAGGTGACTAACCTCGAAGACCTTCCAATCCGGAACGACCTCAAAGGCCTGAAGCCCTACGGTGCGCCGCAGCTGGATGTGCCTGTTCAACTCAACGTGAACGAGAACACCTTCGGGATTCCTGAGGCTGTGGCAATCGACATCATTCAAGAATTAGCCACTGAGGTCATCAAGCTAAATCGCTATCCAGACCGCGAGTTCCTGGAACTTCGTGGTGCCTTTGCCTCCTACCTTGGTCAGGGCCTGCGGGCAGAACAGGTTTGGGCAGCTAACGGTTCGAACGAAATCATCACCCAAATCTTTCAGGCATTCGGGGGCCCAGGGAAGACAGCGCTGAGTTTCGGCCCCACCTATTCGATGTATCCAAACATCGCACGAATCACACTGACCGAATACCAAGAGCTGCCAAGGCTCGAAGATTTTCAGCTGACAGCCGAGTACGTTGCGAACAAACTCGCTGAACTAAAGCCATCTATCGTTTTGCTGTGCAATCCGAATAACCCAACCGGAACACCCATCGATAACTCAGTAATCAGTGCGGCATACGACGCCTTCGATGGAATCTTGGTGGTCGATGAGGCCTATGCCGAGTTCTCCTCGCAGGATTCCGCCATGCAGCTTTTGAGCGGAAGACCGAGGCTCATCGTTAGTAGGACCATGAGCAAGGCGTTCGCTTTTGCCGGTGCGCGAGTTGGCTACTTGGCAGCTGACGAAGCGATTGTCGATGCTTTGCGCATAGTTCGACTTCCTTATCACTTGTCCGCTCTCACTCAAGCGGCCGCTCGAGCTGCCCTGCGGCATTCCGATCTGATGCTCGCCAATGTCGAGCAAATCAAAGTGCAACGAGATCGAATGATCGCTCAACTCGAGACCATGGGGCTACGTGCCTTCGCATCCGATGCCAACTTTGTTCTGGTTGAAGGTTTCAAGGATCCTCACCAAATTTTCGAAGCACTGCTGGCGAAGGGCATCATCGTTCGGAACGTTGGTATTCCAAACACCCTGCGCATTACGGCAGGAACAGAGTCGGAGACGACAAGGCTTCTGGGCGAACTCGCCTTGATTCTTGGCTAAACTTGGGGCATCTTCCCAAACGAGGTCAAAATGAGCCGCATCGCCAAGCTTTCTCGCTCCACCAGTGAGTCCAAGATTGAGCTCGAGCTAAATCTAGATGGCTCGGGTAAGTCTGATATCGAGACTGGTGTGCCATTTTTTGACCACATGTTGACTGCTTTTTCCAAGCACTCGCTAATCGACCTAAAGGTCAAGTCGGTGGGCGACATTGAGATTGATGTCCACCACACCGTTGAGGACACCGCAATTGTTCTGGGTCAGGCGATCAAACAGGCTCTTGGTGACAAGGTTGGAATCGGTCGCTACGGCGATGCCACCGTCCCACTTGATGAGGCACTGGCAAGAGCGGTTGTTGACGTTTCGGGCAGGCCGTTTTTGGTTCACTCTGGAGAACCCCAGGGGTTCGAGTACCACCTAATCGGCGGACACTTCACGGGCTCTATGGTCAGGCACGTTTTTGAAGCTATTGTCTACAATGCCGGGCTGACTCTTCACGTGAACGTTTTGGCCGGTCGCGACGCACATCACATTGCTGAGGCGCAATTTAAAGCACTGGCGCGTGCGATGCGCAAGGCGGTTGAGATTGATACTCGGGTTTCCGGTGTGCCATCAACCAAGGGCAGCCTTTGACTAAGACCGTTGCGGTTTTTGACTACGGCAATGGCAATGTCCACTCAGCCTGTCGCGCTCTTGAGCAAGCTGGTGCGCAGGTCGTTCTAACTTCCGATCGAAAGCTTCTGCTGGAAGCCGATGGCATGTTACTGCCAGGGGTTGGGGCCTTCGCATCTGTGATGCGAAACCTAACCGCTCACCGCGCATCAGCGCTTGTCGACCAACGGCTCACCGCTGGGAGGGCAGTGCTGGGAATCTGCGTTGGAATGCAGGTCATGTTTGAGCACGGAGTAGAGCATGGGATCGATACGGAGGGTCTGGGGCAGTGGCCCGGCAGCGTAACGATGCTTCAAGCTCCAACTCTGCCTCACATGGGCTGGAGCAAGGTGTCATCAGATGCCAGGAGCGTGCTATTTGAGGGCGTTGCTGACGAGCGCTTTTACTTTGTTCACTCATATGCCGCTAAGGCGTGGGAGCTGGATATTCAGCCACCGTTTGTCAAGGCTGCTTTGACTTGGTCTGAACACGGGGAGCGTTTTCTGGCGGCCGTCGAAAACGGTCCACTTAGCGCAACCCAATTCCACCCCGAAAAGTCTGGCGAGGCAGGGCTTCAATTGCTGCGCAACTGGATCCGATCGATTTAGGAGAAATCATGAAACTTGAGCTATTACCAGCGGTCGATGTCGCAAGCGGCAAGGCAGTGCGACTCACGCAAGGTGAGGCCGGAAGTGAAGAGGACTTTGGCCACCCGCTCGATGCGGCCATGGACTGGATTGCCGCCGGTGCGGAGTGGATTCACTTGGTGGATCTTGACGCAGCCTTCGGCCGGGGTGAGAATCGCGCCGTAATTGCCGAGGTCGTCAATCAATCCGGAAACACCAAGATTGAGCTCTCTGGCGGCATTCGCGACGACGCATCCTTGGATGCGGCCTTGGAGCTGGGCGCGACACGTGTCAACCTTGGGACCGCGGCGCTGGAGAATCCAGACTGGACCGCGAGGGTTATCGAAAAGTATGGCGATCAAATCGCTGTTGGCCTCGATGTCAGAGGCACCACCCTGGCAGCCAGGGGTTGGACTCAAGAGGGTGGGGACCTGTTTGAGGTGTTGGCTCGGCTAGAGCAGGCCAACTGCGCGCGCTATGTAGTGACCGACGTCACCAAGGACGGCACACTCAAGGGCCCAAACCTTGAGCTTTTGAAGCAAGTAATGGAATTCACCAACAAGCCGGTGGTAGCGTCGGGCGGGATTTCCTCGCTCAAGGACATCGAAGACCTGCATGCTTTGGTAGCTCTTGGGCTCGAGGGGGCAATCCTGGGCAAGTCGCTCTATGCCGGTCGCTTTACCCTGCAAGAGGCATTGGCTATCGCCAACCGCTAATGCACGACAAGTTTCACGATTCCGCTGGCGTCCCTTGGGAGGGGCGTGAATTCTCGCAAAACAACTGGTCCCAAGATGACGGATCAACGCCTGCGGTCTTAGCGGCTGCGCTAGATGCCGGGCTGGACAAAGCAAAGCTTTTTGACGCTTTGGCGCAATCGAGGTTGCTTATTCCTCTGCTGGCTGAGTTGGGGGAGAGTGGCATTGGGCCGCATGGGCAGACTGTCGACAAGAGCGCAGACTTGGCAATCGTTGCGGTAAGCACCCCGGATGGAAAAACCGCCATCCCCGCCTTTAGCTCTGTCGCCCAGATGACAGCCTGGAATGCCAGCGCAAGGCCAGTGCCGGTGGATGCTCCAAAGCTAGCTATCGCTGCGGTAAGCGAAGGTCACGATCGTGTGGTGCTAGATCCTGCTGGCCGAGCGATAGGCCTTAGGCGTCCGGCTCTGGCTGCCCTGGCGCAGGGATTGGCTTGGGTGCCCGCTCACCTAGATGAGCGAGTTTTGAAGTTAGTGGCAGATAGCGCTGGCGCTCACCCTCAAATCAGCTTTGTGAAGTTGTTTGATTCCGATCCTGAAGCGACACTGACCAAGCCCGAACTGGGCATAGAGATTGGGTTGGCCGCTGGGTTAGACCAGCTTGAGCTTCAAAGAGTATTGGCGGAGTTTGGCATCGGGTGCCAAACCCAGGAGTTTCTGAGGTTGGTGGATTCCTTCACCATCAGGTTGGTAGCGGGTTAGTTCACCGGTCCGGTGTACTTTTCACCCGGTCCCTTGCCGGGCTCATCGGGAATCAAAGATGCCTCGCGAAAAGCAAGCTGCAGGGAGCGAAGTCCGTCCCGGAGAGGTCTGGCGTGGTGGTCTCCGATCTCAGGAGCAGCTGCGGTAATCAATCCCGCGAGAGCTGTGATCAGCTTTCTAGCCTCATCAAGGTCTGCTGGGGCATCTTCTGCTAAGCCGCATTGGACCGCGGCAGCGCTCATCAGGTGGACGGCTGCGGTGTTGATGATTTCAACGGCAGGTACTTCAGCAATGTCTCTTGTGAGCTCGTCGGACAAGATTCCTCTTTCGAATTTCTAGTTTGTTCTGCTAGGCTACCTGAGGCTCTGGGCACTTAGCTCAGTGAAAGTGGATTACATTCCCACCTGTCTACCGCTTCTAAAGGTATCCGGGTTTGAGCGTTTGATACTTTTGCGCGCATTTCGCGTGAGTCAAAACGGTACCTAAGGAGCTAGTTATCAGCGATCCGCGCATCAACGAGCGTATTCGTGTCGCCGAAGTTCGACTAATCGGACCAGCCGGTGAACAAATTGGCGTTGTCCCAATTGAGCAAGCATTGAGATTGGCCCGCGAGGCAGACCTAGACCTAGTCGAGGTGGCACCCGGTTCTAACCCTCCAGTTTGCAAGGTTATGGATTACGGCAAGTTCAAATACGAAGCCGCTCAGAAGGTTCGTGAAGCTAGAAAGAACCAGGTAAACACCGTATTGAAGACGGTTCGTTTCGGTCTAAAGATCGACGATCACGACTACAACACCAAGGTGTCCCAGGTTCGCAAATTCCTCAAGGCCGGCGACAAGGTGAAGGTGATGGTTGTCTTCCGCGGTCGCGAGCAGTCCCGTCCAGAAATGGGCGTAAACCTGCTTCGCAAGCTAGCGGATGAAGTAACCGAATTCGGAACCGTGGAGTCGAACCCATCGATCGATGGCCGCAACATGGTCATGGTAATTGGGCCGTTGAAGAACAAGGCAGAGGCAAGGGCCGAAGCTAAAAAGGCCCAAGCGAAGCCTGTACAGGCTGAAGCGACAGAAGAGAACTAAGGAGAGATCATGCCGAAAATGAAGACCCACTCGGGCGCCAAGAAGCGTTTCCGCTTTACCGGCAGCGGCAAGCTGATGAAGCAGCAGATCA
>JBJOJJ010000002.1:0-300000 GCA_046046695.1 Actinomycetota bacterium | reverse complement strand
GTGGAAGAGATTCACATCCCAACCAGCGAAGAATTCGATCGCACCAAGAAGCCAGAACGCAAGTTCACTCCACGTGACACAGCGCGCTCCGGCGGAACTGACCGTGAACGCCCTCGCGCTCCGCGCGATGGCGAAAAGCGCGAGCGAACCGGCGGTGACCGCGCGCGTCCTGCGCGTGATGGCGAAAGAAAGTTCCCTTCCCGTGATGGCGAAAAGAAGCCATGGGTCAAGGATGGCGGCCAAAAGAAGTTTGGCGGCAGGCCACAAACCTCAGGTAAAGATTTCAAGCCAAGGGGAAACCGTGGCAAGACTGGTTGATGCCTACGATTCGCTGCTGCTTGATCTGGATGGCGTTGTCTATCTAGGCTCCCAGGCGGTGGCACACGCTATCGAAAGCATCAACTCTGCCCAAGGCCAGGGGTTCAAGATTGGCTACGTCACCAACAATGCTTCTAGGAAGCCAGAAGCTATCGCAGCGCAGCTGGAAGGCTTTGGCCTTACAGTCCAGCCCGACGAAGTGGTGGGTTCGGCCAGAGCTGCGGTGAAGATGCTCCTGGAGCGTATTCCAGCAGGGTCGAAGGTTTTGGTTGTCGGGGGAGACGGACTAACCTCTGAGGTTGAGGCAGTTGGATTTCAGCTAGTCTTCTCAGCCGCCGACCAGCCAGCAGCAGTTATCCAAGGTTTCAGCCCGGATGTTGGCTGGAAGCATCTCGCTGAAGCGGCTTATGCGATACAAGGCGGAGCAATTTGGTTGGCAACCAATCAAGATTGGACCATTCCACGTGAGGGAGGTATTGCTCCAGGTAATGGAACTTTAGTTTCTGCCGTACATACCGCTGTTGGAATACTTCCGGATTTTGCTGGCAAGCCATTCAGGCCTATCTTCGAGTCTGCTGTCTCGCAGCTAAACATCTCGCGTCCACTGATGATCGGCGATCGCCTTGACACTGACATTCGAGGTGGCGTTGGTTTTGGCATTGACACAGCGTGTGTGCTGACTGGCATCGCCTCTCGCAAGGATTTGATTGGTGCTCGCCCTGAGGATCGCCCGACCTACATTCTGGAAGACCTCCGTCAGCTTTTTGAGCCTTACCCGCAGGTCAAGCAAACCAAGCGCGGGGTCAAGCTCGGCAAGACCGAGGTCGAGCTTGTTGGTAACCGAGTTTTGGTAACCGAGGGGGATCCAAAATCTCTTGAAGCACTTCGTGCGGCTTGCTCGTTAATCTGGAGTTGCGGCACTCCGATTTATGGACTCAATGTTGAAGCCGCACTCTACGAATAGGAACTTGATGAACATCGAACAGCTGTTGAGTGGGATTGATGAGCTCGAGCCACAGGCTCAGCTAGAACTTCTGCAGCAGATTGTCAATGAACTCGAGAAGTTAGTGAACCAGTGAGTGAGCGCCTAGACATCGAGTTGGTGATTCGCTCGCTAGCTCGATCTCGTTCACATGCCGCTCAGTTGATTGGACAGTCTCGAGTGCTGGTAAACGGCAAAGTCGCCAGCAAGCCCGCCCAGAAAATCGCAGTCACCGACGAGCTCGCACTTGCTCAAGGGCCAGATTTTGTTTCTAGGGCTGGGCAAAAGCTCGATGACGCGCTTAAAGAGTTCGACCTCAAAATCTCGGGATGGTGTCTAGACGCTGGCGCATCTACCGGTGGTTTTACTCAGGTTTTGCTCGAGAGCGGAGCCGAGGGTGTCGTGGCGGTAGATGTTGGTCACGATCAGCTAGTGGATCTTTTGCGTAGCGATGATCGAGTTGTGAGCCTGGAAGGGTGCAATCTTCGCGAGCTTACTGTTGAAAAACTTACCGAGCTAACCGGGCGAGAGTTTAGCTTCTCGTTTGTGGTTGCGGACCTGAGTTTTATTTCGCTGACGCTTGTGCTGGAGCAGCTAGCTGCCCTGGCGCCAAAAGCCCCGATGGTGTTATTGGTCAAACCCCAGTTTGAAGTGGGCAAACACTCACTCAATGCCTCTGGCATCGTTACCGACTGGAGAGATCGTCGTAGAGCACTCGAGCAGGTGGTCGACTGTGCCGCCAAGTTGGGCTATGAGATCTCCGGTCTCATCGAATCTTCGATCAAGGGCACCCACGGCAATACCGAATACTTATTGTGGATAAGCCCCACGGGGGTCGATAATCGGCAACAATGGTCTGAGGAGATTTCTCATTTGGCCAAAAGGGAACGATGACTCGAAGGGTTCTGCTGGTATCCAGCCCTCATGACTCAGACAAGACTGAGCTGGTGCTAAGTGCGTGCAGACACCTAGCGCAGAATTCATTGACCGTATTACTCGAACAGCAGTATCTAGATTCTCTTGTCCAGCTCGGAGTGGCCATTCCAAGCGGTGTCCAAAGCTACGACGGCTCTGAGGTAGAACTTGCGGTTGTGCTCGGTGGTGATGGCAGCATTCTTCGCGCTGCTGAATTGCTCCGCGGTACAAAAGCCCCAATCCTGGGCATCAACGCTGGCCACGTCGGATTTATGGCGGAGGCGGAGAGCGGAAACTTGATCCAGGCCTTGGACATCGTTGTTTCTAAGCGTTACAAGGTGCGCGATCGACTTGCCCTGGAAGTGGTTGTTACCAGTCAGGGGAGCGAAACCTACAGATCTTGGGCCTTGAATGAGGTAACCGTTGAGAAAAGCGCTCGCGAGCGAATGTTGGAGGTTGTGATCGAGGTAGATTCTCGGCCGGTTTCCTCATTCGGTTGCGATGGTGTCTTGGTAGCCACCCCTACTGGCTCAACGGCCTATGCCTTTAGCGCTGGTGGCCCAGTGATTTGGCCCAATGTCGAGGCGCTGATGATGATTCCACTTAGCGCGCACGCACTTTTTGCCAGACCACTTGTAGTTGGACCGCAAACGCACTTGGCAATCGAGGTGCTGCGTCGCAGCTCAGGTGCCGGGGTGCTTTGGTGTGATGGTAGAAGGACATTTGACCTTTCGCCAGGCTCTCGCGTCGAAGTCCGCCAAAGCGCTGAACCAGTGCCAATGGTGGTCTTGGAGGACGAGCCTTTCGCCGACCGAATTGTGAAGAAGTTCTCGCTGCCGGTTACCGGCTGGAGAGGTCCAGACAGCACCAAGTGATTGAAGCAATCGGAATTCGCAACCTAGGCGTAATCGAGTCGGCCCAGCTAGAACTTCAGCCTGGATTCACCGCACTAACCGGTGAGACCGGTGCCGGTAAGACAATGGTCCTCAACGCCCTTAGCTTGCTGCTGGGAGGCAGAGCGGATTCCAGCGCCGTCAGGACCGGTCAGCAACAGCTTTTTGTTGAGGGAACTTGGCGGGTAACAGACCCCGAGTTGATCACCTCGGTTGAAGAACTCGGTGGGGAAGTAGAAGCTAACACTTTGATTGTCAATCGAAGCGTTACAGCAGACGGCAGATCCCGTGCCGCACTCGGTGGCGCTCAAGCACCAGCTGGCGCCTTGGCGGAACTAGCCTCCAAGTTGGTAACCGTACATGGCCAATCCGACCAATTGAGGCTGCGATCGATTAGCGCTCAGCGGGATGCCCTCGATGAGTTTGGCGGCAATGCGATCGCGGTTGCGAAGTCTGCGTATGTTCAGACTTTCCATGCCTTCAAGGACGTCCAGGCTCGCTTGGAGCGACTTAGTAGCGCTGCCTCAAATGACCAACGCAGAGTCAGTGAACTTCGTGACATTCTCTTGGAGGTCGACAAGCTATCACCGCAACTCGGGGAGCTTCAAGAAGTCGATGACCTTATCAATCGACTGGCAAATGTTGAGTCACTGCGAATCAGCGCGGCAACCGCCCACGATGCACTTACTGAGGCAGAACCTTCCGGGCTTGAGTTGCTAGGAGCTGCGGCTCGAGCGCTAGAGAATTCAAGTGACAACGAACTTCGGGATCTAGGCTCACGGTTGCGAGAGGTGACTTCGAGCGCATCGGAGATTTCTGCCGAGCTGGCATCTTTCTTGCTAGACCTCGAGGCCGATCCGGCTCAATTAGAGCAGCTGCAGTTGCGTAAGGCTGCGTTGGTTCAGCTTGAACGTCGACTTGGACTGAGCTTGGACCAGATAATCGAGTCACTGCCGAGCTGGCAGGCTGAGCTGCTGGATCTTGATAGCTCGGACGAGCAGCTTGAGCGCCTCGAGTCGCAGTTGGAAGCAACCCTTTCTCAACTTTCACTCGCAGCCGCTGGTCTGAGTCAGGCTCGGAGCGAGGCCGCTGGCAAATTGGCAGCGCTGGTTGCCCAAGAGCTTGCCTCGCTTGCGATGCAGGGTAGTCGCTTTAGTGTGACTGTCTCACCGCTTGGTGAATTCGAGGCCAGCGGTAATGACAAAGTGGAATTCTTACTTGCTAACGCGGGTAGTGAACCGAGGCCTTTGGCCAAGGGAGCGTCTGGCGGAGAGCTATCCAGAATCATGTTGGCCATTGAGTTGGTGCTTGCTGGGGATCACCCGATGCCAACCATGATCTTCGACGAGGTCGACGCCGGAGTAGGTGGCCAGGCCGCAGTTGAACTGGGTCGAAGGTTGCGAAAGCTCAGCGAAAACGCCCAGGTGATTGTTGTGACTCACCTGCCTCAGGTTGCCGCCTTTGCTCATCAGCAGATCCAAGTTTCAAAGCAGGTTTCCGGTGAAATCACAAAGTCTTCAGTGCAACTACTTGATTTAGATAGCAGGCGGCGAGAGCTTGCCAGAATGCTTTCTGGCAACCCAGATTCCGAAGTGGCACTGCAGCACGCACAAGAACTTTTGAATTCTCACTAGTAACTTTCGTGTCACCGGCTTTTTGAGTCATTTCAACTGATAAATTGAAGTTCCATGGCTAAGAGCTCTGGAATCCCCTCACACATCTTCGTAACCGGTGGCGTTGCGTCTTCACTAGGCAAAGGTTTGACCGCGGCATCGCTGGGCAACCTTTTGACCGCAAGGGGATTGCGGGTGGTAATGCAGAAGCTCGACCCGTACCTAAACGTTGACCCCGGCACAATGAACCCATTCCAGCACGGAGAGGTTTTTGTCACCGACGATGGTGCCGAGACTGATCTTGATATCGGGCACTATGAGCGCTTTTTGGACATCAATCTAGATGCCGCTGCGAACGTAACCACTGGTCAGGCTTACTCGACCGTTATCGCCAAAGAGCGTCGTGGTGAGTACCTTGGTGACACTGTGCAGGTAATTCCGCACATCACAGACGAGATTAAGCGCAGAATGCGACTGCAGGCCACCCAGGAGCCAATCCCAGACGTGATCATCACTGAAATCGGTGGCACTGTGGGAGATATCGAATCTCAGCCATTTATGGAGGCTGCCCGACAGGTGCGTCGCGATGTTGGTCGCGACAACGTGTTTTTCGTGCACGTCACCCTGGTGCCTTACCTGAAGCCTTCCGGTGAGCTCAAGACCAAGCCAACCCAGCACTCGGTAGCGATGTTGCGCTCTTTGGGAATCGCCCCTGACGCCATTGTTTGTCGCTCTGACAGAGATCTGCCAGAGGGCATCAAGAACAAGATTGCCAACATGTGTGACGTTGACCGCGAGGCCGTGGTTACCGCTGCCGATGCTGCCTCCATCTATGACATTCCTAAGGTGCTTCACGCTGAGGGACTAGACAGCTACATCATTCGCAAGCTCGGGCTGGAAGCCAGCGACGTTGACTGGACCAATTGGTCGCCGGTGCTGGCTGCGGTCCACGAGCCAAAGCACGAGGTCACCATTGGCCTGGTTGGAAAGTACATCGACCTGCCAGACGCATACCTTTCGGTCACCGAAGCTATTCGAGCCGGCGGCTTTGCGGAGTCAACCAAGGTCAATATTCGCTGGATCAAGTCCGATGACTGCGAGAGTGAAGCGGGCGCTCGCGAACTGCTAAGTGATCTGGATGCCATCTGCATCCCCGGAGGCTTTGGAATTCGCGGCATTGAGGGCAAGCTTGGCGCCCTGCGCTTTGCTAGGGAGAATCTGATTCCAACCCTTGGACTGTGCCTTGGACTGCAGTGCATGGTTATTGAATACGCCAGAAACGTAGCGGGAATTGCCGGGGCTACCTCGAGCGAATTTGAGCCGGGAGCACCTCATCCGGTCATCGCCACCATGGCTGAGCAGGTAGACGTTCTGGCAGCCGGAGACATGGGCGGAACCATGCGCCTTGGTCTTTACGAGGCAAAGCTTTTGGAGGGTTCCCAGGTCGCCAAGGTTTACGGCGCACTAACTGCCACCGAACGTCACCGCCACCGCTACGAGGTAAACAACAACTATCGCGAGCAGATTGCGGCAGCAGGCTTGGTCTTCTCCGGCACTAGCCCCGATGGGCATTTGGTTGAGTACGTCGAGCTGCCTCAGTCGGTACACCCGTACTACGTTTCGACCCAGGCGCACCCTGAGTTCAAGTCACGCCCAACCAAGCCCAACCCAATGTTCCACGGCTTGATCAAGGCAGCCCTTGAGCGTCAGAAGCAGCAAAAGCTATTTGACGAGGCATAAATGACTTCGCCGCTGGATGGTTACCTGCGGCACCTTGCTGTCGAACGTGGTCTGAGCAAGAACACCCTCAGTGCCTATCGAGCCGATTTGAGCAAGTACCGAGACTTTCTTGAACAAGGTGGCCTCAGTGAGCTTGAGATAAGTCGTGCTGAGCTAGGGGAGTTCTTGCTTTGGCTCAATGGCCAAAATCTCAAGGCGGCATCTTCCGCCAGAATCCTGGCCGCGGTTCGCGGTTACCAAAAATACCTGCTGCTCGAAAATCTCAGAACCGATAACCCAAGCCAGCAGGTAAAGAGCCCTAAGTTGCCAAAGCGACTCCCCAAGGCGCTATCCCAAGCCCAGGTAATGTCACTGCTCTCAGCCTCTGGGCCAGAACCTGATGACGAAACTGCGGATCCGCTCAGGTTGCGCAATCGTGCCATTTTGGAGCTGATGTATTCCTCTGGTTGCCGCGTCAGCGAGGTAGCGCAGCTAGATCTAGACGAGATGGTTCAAGGCGGCTGGGTGAGAATCAGGGGCAAGGGCTCTAAGGAGCGTTTGGTTCCGGTTGGCTCTTTTGCGCAGCGAGCGATTGATGCTTATTTGGTGCGATCCCGACCGCTCCTGTCGGCCAAGGGCGGCGGCCCAGCGCTGTTTTTGAATCAACGCGGCTCCCGACTATCTCGCCAAAGCATCTGGGAGATTATCCAAAGTGCGGGTCAGGCTTGCGGGCTGAGTGTTTCACCGCATTCGCTCAGGCACTCATTTGCGACTCACTTGATTGAAGGTGGTGCGGATGTCAGGGTGGTGCAGGAGCTTTTAGGTCACGCTTCGGTGGCATCAACGCAGATTTACACATTGGTCACAATTGATACATTGCGTGAGGTTTATGCGTCTTCTCACCCCCGTGCACGGCGGTAGGCTAGTGGCAGAACAAGTTGGAGGCACCGGTGAATCTTTCTAAGAAGGAATTCCCAGTTCCGGCCAAGCTCAAGGAGCACGGACCGGCACGCATCATTGCGATGTGCAATCAAAAAGGTGGCGTAGGTAAGACCACCACCACCATTAATTTGGCCGCAGCTCTTGCGGACTACGGTCGCAAGATTCTGGTGGTTGACTTTGACCCGCAGGGCGCGCTTTCGGTCAACCTGGACTCGGACTATCAAGATGCCCCAACCATCTATGACCTGATGATGAATGTCACTATGGATCCTCACGAGGCAATCCAGAAGACCGCTATCCCAAACTTGGATGTAATTCCAGCAAACATCGATCTGTCGGCCGCCGAGATGAACCTAGTGACCGAAATGGGTCGCGAGCGAGTCCTCGATGGCATCTTGAATAAGGTCAAAGACGAGTACGACGTCATCTTTATCGACTGCCAGCCATCACTGGGCCTACTGACCGTAAACGCCCTTACCGCCGCCCACGGCGTGCTAATCCCGATGGCAACCGAGTTCTTCGCGTTGCGCGGTGTGGCACTTTTGGTTCAGACCATCGAAAAGGTCAAAGCCAGAACCAACCCAACGCTGCAGCTGGATGGCTTGATCCCAACCATGCACGATTCCAGAACCTTGCACTCTCGTGAGGTATTGGAGCGGCTACAGGAAGCCTTCGACGGCAAGGTGTTCCAGACTGCGATTGGTAGAACCGTAAAGTTCCCAGATGCCACCGTGGCGCGTAAGCCAATTACCGAATTCGCACCTAGCTCAGATGCCGCCGAGGCTTACCGCCGGGTAGCAAGGGAGCTGGTGAGCCGTGGCTGTGCAGCTTGACTCTGAGATTGACTTTCAGCTTCAGCTAGAGAACTTCGAAGGCCCGTTTGACCTGCTGCTGCGCCTTATTGGCAAGCATGAGTTAGATATCACTACCGTCTCACTGGCAAGAGTTACCGACGATTTCATTCAGTATGTAAAGCAGTTGGACGAGCAAGCCGGTATCGAGAGTGCCTCCGAGTTCTTGGTAGTTGCCGCCACCTTGCTAGATCTCAAGATCGCATCGCTATTGCCCCAGGGCGAAGTGGTTGACGCCGAAGACATCGCCCTTTTGGAAGCTAGAGACATTCTGTTCGCGAAACTGCTGCAGTACCGGGCGTTCAAGGAGATTGCCAGCTGGTTTGGCACGGCGCTGGAAATTGAATCTTCGCGCATTCCTCGCGAGGTCAGACTGGAAGATCGCTTCAGAAACGCGAGGCCCCAGCTGCAGTGGGACACCTCACTGGCTGACTTTGCCCAAATCGCACAACTCGCTTTCGCACCGCGGGAGATTCCAGGTGTCGGACTTACCCACCTTCACGCCCCCAAGGTTTCGATTCGCGAGCAGGCTCGAATTATGGTGGACCGACTGCGCAAGGCCGGCAGCCTAACTTTCCGGGAATTGATTGCGGATTGTGCTGACCGAGCCGAGCTGGTTGCTAGGTTCCTGGGTATCTTGGAGCTCTATCGAGTCGGTGCGGCTTCATTCCAGCAGAGCGATCCATTCGCAGATTTCACCGTGGTCTGGGAAGATAAGACCTTTGCTATGGATTCACTTGGGATGTTAGGAGCTGACTATGGCGACTGATTACGCGCTTAGGGCGGCCCTAGAGGCAATTCTCACTGTGGCCGAAACTCCACTAAACCTTGTCACTCTGGCCGGGGCCCTTGAGGTTCCGATTGCCCAGGTAAAGCAAGAGCTTGAGGGGTTGGTTCAGGACTACCAGAGTGCCAACGATGGGCTAGGTCGTGGTTTCGAGCTTCGCGAGGTCGGTGGCGGTTGGCGGCTTTACGTCAGGCCTCAGCACGACTGGGCGGTAAAGCTTTTGGTGGCCAACGAGAACCCAGCCAAACTCTCACAGGCTGCGCTGGAAACCCTAGCGGTGATTGCCTATCGCCAACCAATTTCCCGTGGTCAGGTTTCCTCCATTAGAGGAGTAAACGTCGACTCTGTGGTCCGCACCCTGCTTTCACGCGGACTTATCACCGAGCTATACACCGATGCCGAGACCGGCGCCGCCATGTTTGGCTCAACCGAGCTACTGCTAGAGGTATTGGGCATTAATTCAATCGAGGAACTACCGGCCATCAGCCCGTATTTGCCGGGACAGGATGACATTGACTGAGAACGAAGGCGTACGCCTACAAAAGGTACTTGCGGCAGCAGGCGTGGCATCGCGTCGAGCCGTCGAGGAGATGATCGTCAAGGGCCGCATCAAAGTCAATGGCAAGGTAGTCAAGGAGCTTGGCACCCGAATCAACCCAGATGTTGATCAGGTTCAGGTCGATGGTAAGCCTTGGCAGCTAGATCCCGAACGCATCTATTTGGCTTTTCACAAACCTAAAGGCGTGGTCTCCACCATGGCTGACGAGAATGGCAGACCATGTCTAGCTGATTACTTTGTCGGATTCGACAGGGTTTTCAACATTGGCAGGCTCGATGCCGAGACCACCGGCCTGATTCTGATGACAAACGATGGCGAGCTGGCTAACGAGTTAGCTCACCCATCCTTCGGAGTCGAGAAGCTCTATGTTGCCAAGGTGCGCGGCAAGATCACCGCGGTTGAGATGCGCAAGCTCAAAGAAGGTGTGAAGCTCGAAGATGGCCTAGCCCAGGCTGACGCCGCTAGGGTTCTGGACCAGAACGAGCAGACCTCACTGGTGGAGTTGGTGCTGCACTCTGGAAAGAACAGAGTGGTCCGTCGCATGATGGAGGCGGTTGGCTTCCCGGTGCTGGAACTAACCAGAAAGAGTTTTGGCCCAATGCGGCTGGGGAATCTAAAGCCTGGCCAGTTCCGTGAGTTGAGTAAACTTGAGGTGAGCATGCTGATGGAAGCTGCCACCGGGAAAGAAGTAGCCAGAAAGAGGCGCTAATGGCCGTTCGCGCAATTAGGGGAGCCATCCAGATCAGCCAGGATGAGCGATCTGAGCTACTCAAGGGCACCGCTGAGCTGGTCACCAAGGTGCTGCACGAGAACAATCTTGACCTATCTGACCTGATCTCAATCTGGTTCACAGCAACTCCTGACCTGGTCAGTGAGTTTCCGGCGCTCGCGGCCCGCGAGCTCGGTTTAGGTGATGTTCCATTGATGTGCTCGGTTGAAATGGCGGTAGCTGGTTCTATGCCGAGGGTGATTCGCCTAATGATGCACGTTGAAACCAAGCTTTCTCGCTCCGAGATCAAGCACGTTTATTTGCGCGGGGCAGCTGCACTCAGGGCTGATCTAGCCCAGTGAAAAACCCAGAAATCAAAATTGTTGGGGCTGGCCTTTTGGGCACCAGCCTTGGCTTGGCATTGGCTAGGCAGTCAATTGTGGCGACTTTGGAGGATCAGTCCAAAGCCAACCTTCGCCTGGCGATGGAGTACGGCGCCGGCGTCGAAAAGGGCCCGGAACCAGATTTGGTAATTGTTTGTGTTCCGCCAGACCTAACCGCGGATGTGGTAATCGAGCAACTCAAAAAGCACCCGGAGGCAATCGTCACCGACGTTGCGTCGGTAAAGAGCAGGGTGGCCCAGGATGTTGAGGGGTCAATTCCCGATATGGCGCACCGCTACATCGGTTCACACCCGATGGCAGGCAGGGAAAAGGGCGGACCATCTGCCGCCCGTGCCGATCTGTTTTTTGCTAGACCTTGGATTATTTCTGCCTCAGACCGAGCAAGCAAAGAGTCGATTGATCTGATTCGTGATGTCGCACTCCGTCTTGGAGCCTTGCCGGTTGAACTAAGTCCTACCGAGCACGATCAAGCAGTTGCGCTGGTCTCACACCTGCCGCAGCTGGTGGCATCGCTTTTAGCCAACCGTCTAAACCTTGGCACGCTTGAGCAACTAGGGCTTGCCGGTCAGGGCTTGCGTGACACCTCAAGAATCGCCGCTAGTGACCCTGAGCTCTGGGTTCAGATCATCTCGCAAAATTCTCAATCCATTGCCCCGCTGCTGTCCAACTTGCAGGCCGACCTAGCGCAGCTATCGCAAGCGGTTTCGGAAATTGAGCAGCCTGGAAGCCTGGCAAAGATCCACGGCATTCTGCAGGGAGGTAACTCCGGTGTTGCTCGCATTCCAGGCAAGCACGGCGGTAAGAGCACCAACTACCAGGTGGTGACAGTCGTGATCGAGGATGCCCCTGGCGCATTGGCAAGCCTTTTGACCTTTATCGGTGAGATCGGTGTCAACTTGGAAGATCTAAACCTTGAGCACTCACCGGGCGCACCGATTGGTTTGGTTGAGCTTCAGGTTGTGCCCGAAGTCGCAGCCAGACTCGGTGAACAGCTGGTGGCAAATGGCTGGCGGTTGGTCTAATGACTGATTTTGTTATTGCGATTGACGGACCTGCAGGCTCCGGAAAATCGAGCGTCTCCAAGGAGGTTGCTCGCAGGCTGGGGTTTGGCTACCTAGATACTGGAGCTGGCTATCGCGCCCTTGCGCTACACGGCCTAAATCACCCAGGTCAACAGATAGGCCAGCTATTTAGCTCCTTCGAGTACTCCATCTCGCTGGATCCAGATGCTCCAATGGTTATGCTCGGGAACCAGGACGTTACAACCGAAATTAGAACCGAGCGAGCTGCGAGCGCAGTCAGTCAAATAGCAAAGCTTCCCGAGGTGCGGAAGTTTCAACTGGATGATGCCAGAGCACGAATTGCCGCCTGCCAAAAACCTGGAATTGTGGTTGAAGGGCGCGATATCACAACCGTTGTTGCCCCAGACGCGAGCTTGCGAATATTGCTTACTGCCAGTCAGGCCGTTAGGCTCGCTAGGAGAGGTTTAGAAAACAGCGAGAGCGCTGAGAACCTCAAGGCCCGTGACGCTTCAGATTCGAAGGTTGTCGAGTTCATGACTGCGGCCGAAGGTGTTTATTTAGTTGATACCACTGACTTGGATTTTGAATCCAGCGTGGCTGAAGTATTGAGATTGGTAGAGGTGGTGAAGCATGGCTGAAGAGTTCGATCCAGTATTGGCTGAAGCTCAAGCGCAAGTGCTGCGCGAAGAGTTGACGCAGTATGACCTAGACGAGGAAGACTTTGGACTCCTAGAGCTTGAGCTCGATGAGGAGTTTGAGGACGGCTACCGACCTTCTCCACCGGTTTTAGCGATCGTCGGTAGACCAAACGTTGGTAAGTCAGCGCTGGTGAACCGCATTCTTGGCCGTCGCGAGGCGGTTGTAGAGGACAAGCCAGGCATTACCCGTGACCGAGTCTCATACCGCGCGGAGTGGAATGGTCGCTCAATCACACTGGTGGACACCGGTGGTTGGGAGCACGATGCCGCCGGCATCGATGCCTCGGTAGCCGAGCAGGCTGAGATCGCTGTAGACCTTGCCGATGCAGTTTTGTTTGTCGTGGACGCTCTGGTTGGACCCACCGCTTCCGATGAGCGCGTAGTGAAGATGTTGCGCGGCTCTGGCAAGCCAGTTTTGCTGGTTGCCAACAAGATTGACGATGCCCACCTAGACCCCGAGGCTCACGCACTTTGGAGCTTGGGACTTGGCGAGCCATATCCGGTTTCGGCGCTTCACGGCAGGGGAGTGGCAGACCTTTTGGATGCCGCCCTCAAGGTGCTACCTGAGAAGTCGGCAATTGCCGCAGATGAATTCTCCGGACCTCGCAGAGTTGCGCTAATTGGTCGACCAAACGTGGGTAAGTCATCGCTACTTAACAAGGCCACCGGAACCAACCGTGCTGTGGTGAATGACATCGCCGGCACCACTCGTGACCCGATCGATGAGCAGGTCGAGATTTCCGGCCGCATCTGGAGATTCATCGACACCGCAGGCATTCGTCGCAAGATGCACCGCGTCGAAGGCGCTGACTTCTATGCCTCGCTAAGAACCGCAACCGCTCTTGAGCGTGCTGAGGTAGCGGTCGTGCTTTTCGATGTCACGGAGGCCATCAGTGAAGCTGACATTCGCATCGTTCAGCTTGGGCTAGATTCCGGTCGAGCATTGGTGCTGGCATTCAATAAGTGGGACCTGCTTGACGATGAGCGTCGCATTTACCTTGAGAAGGAAATCGACCGTGACTTAGCTCACGTCGACTGGGCTCCGAGGGTAAACATCTCGGCATCAACCGGTCGTCACCTCGAGAAGCTAGTTCCGGCCCTTGAGCTTGCGCTTGAGTCTTGGGACACCAGAATCCCGACCGGAAAGCTGAATGCTTTCCTGCAGGAGCTACAGGCCGCCACCCCGCACCCAATTCGCGGTGGTAAGCAGCCAAGGATTCTATTCGGCACCCAGGCCGCGTCGAGACCTCCAAAGTTCGTGCTCTTTGCCACCGGCTTCATCGAGGCTGGTTACCGCCGCTTCATCATTCGCAAACTTCGAGAAACCTACGGTTTCGAAGGCAGCCCAATCGAGATTGGCGTGCGAGTCAGAGAGCGCCGCAAGCGCGGCAAGTAATGACCAAAATCTCGGTGATTGGGGCAGGTGCGGTTGGCACCGCAACCGCCTACGCACTTCTAATCAAAGAGGTTGCGAGCGAAATCGTGCTTTACGACATCGCCACCGAGAAGGTAGAGGCTGAGGTTTTAGACCTTGCCCACGGCACCCAATTCACTGGCTTCTCACGCATCACGGGTGGAAGTGATATTAAGCTGACTAAAGACAGCGACCTGATAATCGTAACCGCAGGGGCTAAGCAGAAGCCGGGCCAAACCAGGCTCGATTTGGCTGGCACCAACCTAGACATTCTCAAGCAGCTGCTACCCGCGTTGCTTGCCCAATCACCCAATGCGATCTTCATGTTGGTCACCAATCCCTGCGATGTCTTGACGGTCGTGGCTCAGAAGATCACTGGACTTCCTTCGAATCGGATCTTCGCTTCTGGAACGGTCTTGGACAGCGCACGCCTGCGCTGGGTAATCGCAGAGCGATTCAAGGTCTCTAGCAACTCGGTTCACGCTTACGTTGTTGGCGAGCATGGTGACAGTGAGTTTGCGCTCTGGAGTCAGACTCGGATTGGTCCAGTTCCAATAACCGAGTGGGAGCTAACTCCAGGTATCGTGATTGGTCAGCAGGAGCTGGATGAGATGGCCCTTGATGTCAAGAACGCCGCCTACAAGGTCATCGCCGGCAAAGGTGCCACCAACTACGCAATTGGGCTATCGGCTACCAGGATTGCGCAGGCAATCTTGAGTGATTCGAACGATGTGCTATCGGTTAGCACTGTTCTGGAAAACTACCTTGGAGTTTCAGGCGTTGCCTTGTCGGTTCCGACAGTTGTGAATCGCCAGGGAGCGGTGCGGGCAGTCGAAGTCCCGATGACACCTGAAGAGCATTCGAAGTTCTTGGCATCAGCCGCAGCCATTCAAAAATCGCTTCAAACTCTTGGCTACTAGCCAATTCGGCGACTTTTCTCGAGAGCACGCCTTGGGCGAATAGACTTCACTAGTTGTAAGACAGCGGGCTGTAGCGCAGCTTGGTAGCGCACTTGACTGGGGGTCAAGGGGTCGTGGGTTCAAATCCCGCCAGCCCGACATTTGGTTTCCTTGTGTTTCGATGGAAATTGAACTTCGCTCCGCTTGAACCTAAGATTGGGGCACTAGCGGAGCCCCGCATTGAATACAAATTCGCGGAGGCATTTTGTCAGTCCCAATCTCTTTTGAGGTGTATCCGCCTCGTGAGCCTGAAGCTGCGCCTGCCCTCTATGAAGCCATCGATCGTTTGGCTGAGTTGTCACCTGACTTTATCTCCGTAACCTTCGGGGCCGGCGGATCGGACACATCTGGCTCCATCGAGGTGCTCAGTTACATCAAGAATCAAACTCAGGCAGTGCCTCTGGCGCACCTAACCTGCGTCGGGACAACAGAATCTGAAGCTCGCTCCACCATTCAGCAGTTTCTCGACGCCGGGATTTTGGACTTCCTTGCTCTGCGTGGAGATTTGCCAGAAGGGCAAACTCAGCTGGCGCCAGGCTCGCTTTCAAGTGCCAGTGAACTAGTGGGTGTGATTAGGAATGTCGCAAGCGCCCCCGGTGCGAAGGTCGCGGTCGCGGCCTTCCCAAATGGCCACCCAGAATCAGGCCAGGAGCGAGCTGACCTATTGGCACTGCGAGCCAAGCAGGATGCTGGTGCGGACTTCGCAATAACTCAGCTGTTTTTCTACGCAGCGGATTACTTCCGATTCTTGGATCTCGCCCGCAATAGCGGCATCACGATTCCGATCATCCCGGGCATCATGCCAATCAGCTCATCTAAGCGACTCTCCAGGGTTCTCGAATTAACCGGAGAGCGTGAACCAGTTGAGCTAGCAAGTGCGCTGGCGCTGGCAGTTGATTCAGCAGCGCGTTTGGAGGTTGGAATCAACTGGGCGGCCAATGTCGTATCGGAGTTGGTTGCCGGTGGCGCCCCGGGCATTCACCTATACGCCTTCAATGAGTACAAAAACGTCACCGAAGTCCTAACGCGCGCTGGGCTGGTTTAGCGCTATCTAGCATTAGAATCTGGCTCATGAGCCTTAGGCAAGAGTTGCGTAGCGTGCCAAACATGCTGAGCATTCTGCGGCTTGTCCTGGTCCCGGTGTTTCTGTGGCTTCTTCTAAACGATCACATGTTTTGGGCACTGGCCGTGTTGGCATTTGCGGGTGCTTCGGATTGGCTAGATGGCCAAATTGCTAGACGTTTCAATCAGGTAACTGAATTGGGCAGGGTGCTGGATCCGGCTGCCGACCGCCTCTACATCTTTGCCAGCCTCATCGGGCTGGTCATCAATGGAAACATTCCAGCCTGGCTCGCGGTGGCAGTTATAGCCCGCGATGTCATGCTGTTGATTGTCTACCCGGTTTTGGCAACTCATGGCTATGGCCCACTGCCGGTTCACTTCTTGGGCAAGGCTGGGACATTTGCGCTGCTCTACGCCCTGCCACTGATGCTGTTGGCTGATCTCTGGCCAGCGGCAGAATTCATCATTTTGCCGCTGTCTTGGGCCTTTGCCTACTGGGGAGTCGGCTTGTATTGGCTAGCTGGTTTCATTTACGTCAAGCAAGTTAAAGATTTGGTTTCTAGCGGGTCATAAATCCTCTAGCATTGTGTCTCTAGGGGAGGACCAAGTGGCTAAGGATTTTCAGTCGAGCGATGAAACCGCTCGCTTCGCGGAAAATCTTGTACCTCAGGACGCTGACTCTCTTTCTCCCGAAGAACAATCGGCTGTTTCGGCACTTCCAGCTGGCTCAGCGCTCTTGATTGTTCGTCGCGGAGCTGGCGTCGGGTCGAGATTCTTGCTGGACCAGGATGTCACGGTTGCCGGTCGTCACCCAGACGCCGACATCTTCTTGGACGACGTGACAGTCTCCCGAAAGCATGCTGAATTTCTACGATCTGGTAACAGATTCAAGGTAAGTGATTTGGGTTCTATGAACGGAACCTATGCTGATGGTGCGAGGGTTGACTCCGCAGATCTGAACCACGGTGACGAGGTTTTGATCGGTAAGTTCCGGATGACCTTTTTCGCCTCAGACAAGGACAGGTAGTTATGGATAACGCCGTAAGGAAAATCCAAGACCACCTCAAGCTCTACACCATCGGTCAAGTGCTTGGGGTGCTAAAGCCTGACTTCTCTGACCTAAGCCCTTCAAAGCTTCGCTTCTTAGAGGATCAGGGGCTGATCACTCCTGACCGCACCGACTCTGGTTACCGTAAATACTCCGAGTCACAGATTGAGCGCATTCGCATTATTTTGACCCTGCAGCGCGATCAGTACCTGCCGCTGAAGGTTATCCGTGACTACCTAGATGAGATTGACGCTGGTCGCCAGCCGCTATTGCCACCAACCAACCCTGGCTCTCTTCGCAAGGGTCAGCGTTTTTCAACCGCTCAACTCAAGGCAGAGACCGGCCTTAGCGACCACGCTTTCCGCGAAGGTGCCGAGCTTGGACTCTTTGGTGCTCAGCCACACTCTTCGCACGAGGTTGAGATCGCATTCGCGCTGGTTGGGCTAGAGCAGTTTGGAATTCAGCCAAGACACCTCAGGGGACTCAAGTCTGCCGCGGAGCGCGAGGTCGGAATTATCACCGGCGTCACTGAGCCGGTGCTGCGCAAGAAGGCACCAGAGTCAGCTGCTCGTGCGGCCCACATCGCTCGCGAAATCGCTGAGCGTTTTGGTGCGATTCGTTCGCACCTAATCTCTGAGGCAATCGACTCCATCGAGAACTAGGTTCCGACACGCCGAGCTGTGGATAAACCATAAACCTCAGGTTGAAGGCAGACTTAACGGAACTTGACCACAGGGAGAAGGCAAAGTGGAGATCGAATCCCCAATGCTATTCACCGACGGCCTGCCATCGCAGGACATCGGTTACCGTGGTGCGTCCGCTGCCGCAGCAGCAGGTATCTCTTATCGCCAGCTTGACTACTGGGATAGAACTGGCCTGGTAATTCCTTCGATCCAGAGCGCAACTGGTTCTGGCTCTCAGCGTTTGTATGCCTTCCGCGACATCTTGGTGCTCAAGCTGGTGAAGCGTTTGCTAGATACCGGTGTCTCGCTACAGCAGATTCGCTTGGCTGTTGAGCAGTTGCGAGCTGCCGGCATGAGTGATTTGAGCAACACCACCTTGATGTCCGACGGCGCCAGGGTTTACCTCTGCACCTCGCAGGATGAGGTTATTGACCTGCTGGGTCAGGGTCAGGGTGTATTCGGAATTGCCGTTGGTCGTGTGCTTCGTGAAGTTGAGGCAACCTTGGTTGACTTTGCGGCCGAAGAGGCCAACATTCAGGATGAACTAGCAGCTCGCAGAGCTCGCAAGATTTCCTAGCGTCTAAACCAACGCTTCTTTTTAGCTTCCGATCTGGTCTGCGGAGCTTCTTCAGTAGGAATCAATTCAGTAATTGGGTTGGCACGTCCACGAGTGGCACGTCCCACAACACCTACTCGGTCACGACGTTCGGTGCCGTGGTCGATGTCGGAAACTGCTCCCGCTAGTAGCCAGTCAAAAGCCTTGGCAATTTCCGGAGCACCCTCAGCAGGCCAGGCGTGAATTGGCCTGGCAGCTCCGGTTGACTGCTGGATAGCGGCTCGCTCTTCGAAGAAGGGCATTAGCAACTGCTCGCCAAACATCTCACGGAGTTCCTTGATGCGATAGTCGTGCTCGTTGGACTGCGGGCGAAGCCTGTTGACCACAACCCCAAGTAATTGCAGACGCGGGGTGAGCTTGGCACTGATTTCCGCGATGGCTTTACGAGCGCGGTCTGCGGCAATAACGGAGTAGAGCGATGGTTCAGTAACCAGGATCACTCGGTCAGATGCCACCCAAGCGGTTCTAGTTAGGGCGTTGATCGACGGGGGAGTGTCGATGATGACCAGGTCATACTCATCTTCGATTTGAGTTAGAACCTCTTCTAGCTTCCAGACATCGGCCACCGATGGAGCCGGGTTGTCCAAGAGCAATGATCGCGGGGAGCCAACCAGCACATCCATTTTGGAGCTGGCGTTCCAAGGGGAAGGGACGATCGCCCTTCGAATGATTGGAAGCTTGGGGTTTTGAAGGACCTCGGCGACTGAGGTGCCAAAGTCGCTTACTGCGCCAAGGCCGCTGGTGGCATCGCACTGTGGGTCAAGGTCAACCAACAGAGTGTTCAAGCCCTTGTTTAGGGCAGCAGACGCCAAACCAAGAGCGACGGTTGTTTTTCCGACGCCACCTTTTAAGGAGCTCACGCTTAGAACTTGCACTGCAATAGGCTACCCTTTTTATACCCGGGTTCGCCGAAGCACCCCACCGTTTCAGTGAGGTTCTATGTTCAAGAAAATTCTGGTTGCTAACCGAGGCGAAATCGCAGTCCGCGCTTTCCGCGCTGCCTATGAGGCTGGCGCTTCTACTGTCGCTGTCTACCCATTTGAAGACCGTAACTCGGTTCACCGTCTAAAGGCCGATGAGGCTTACGAAATCAGTGCTGAGGGATCGCCGGTAAAGGCATATCTGTCGGTAGCCGAGATGATTCGAGTTGCCAAGGAATCTGGTGCGGATGCTATCTACCCAGGCTACGGCTTCCTTTCCGAGAATCCAGACCTAGCTAGGGCTGCTGCCGAGGCTGGTATCGCTTTTGTCGGCCCTGCGCCGGAAGTGTTGGAGCTTGCCGGCGACAAGGTGAACGCCAAGGCGGCTGCGATTCGCGCTGGGGTTCCGGTTTTAGCCTCAACTGAGTCCTCTGATGACGTCAATGTCCTGGTACCGCAGGCGCACAAGATCGGCTTTCCGCTGTTTGTAAAGGCAGTTGCCGGTGGCGGCGGACGCGGTATGCGCAAGGTGGAGCAGGAATCTGAGCTTGTCGCCTCGCTTGAGGCTGCTATGCGAGAAGCTGGCAGCGCATTTGGCGATCCGAGAGTCTTCTTGGAGCAGGCGGTTATTCGCCCGCGTCACATCGAAGTACAAATTCTTGCCGACATGCACGGCAACATCATTCACCTCCACGAGCGCGACTGCAGTATCCAGCGCAGAAACCAGAAGGTTGTTGAGATTGCGCCCGCGCCAAAGTTGGATGAGGCACTCAGGCAGCAGCTATTCCGCGATGCGCTGTCGTTTGCCAAGGAGATTGGTTATCAGAACGCTGGAACCGTTGAGTTTTTGATCGACACTGTCGGTCCAAATGCCGGCAAGCACGTCTTTATCGAGATGAACCCGCGCATCCAGGTAGAGCACACGGTAACCGAAGAAGTCACCGATGTCGACCTGGTGCAGTCCCAGCTCAGGATCGCAGCTGGAGCGACTCTAGAAGAGCTCGGCCTTCGACAGGCAGATATCAAGCCGCACGGTTTTGCCTTGCAGTGTCGAATCACCACCGAGGACCCAAGCGCTGGTTTTAGACCGGACTCCGGAATGATCACCACCTATCGCTCACCAGGCGGTGCTGGTATTCGCCTGGACGGTGGAACGGTTACCACCGGCGCCGAGGTGTCACCACACTTTGACTCCATGCTGGTCAAGCTCATTACTCGCGGTCGTGATTTCCGTTCCGCAGTTGACCGAGCCAAGCGCGCGCTTGCTGAATTTAGAATTCGCGGAGTAGCGACCAACATTAACTTCCTGCAGGCAGTTTTGGACGACGAAACCTTCGCCTCCGGAGAGCTGTCCACTCACTTCATTGACGAGCGTCCAGAGCTAATGCACGGCAAGGTTTCGCAAGACCGTGGCACCAAGGTGCTGCAGTGGCTGGCCGAGGTCACCGTAAACAAGCCATGGGGCACCCGCGAGGGCAAGATTGATCCCGCGCTAAAGCTTCCAGATATCGATATCAGCGCCCCAGCTCCAGCCGGCACCAAGCAGTTGCTTACCCAGCTGGGCCCAGAGGGCTTTGCCAAATGGATGCGAGAGCAACAGCGCATCTTGGTGACCGACTCAACCTTCCGCGATGCTCATCAGTCGCTACTGGCAACCAGAGTGCGTGGCCGTGATTTGGTGGCAGCGGCACCATATGTCGCGAGAATGACTCCAGAACTACTCTCCATTGAGGCCTGGGGTGGCGCGACTTACGATGTTGCCCTGCGATTTTTGGGGGAGGACCCTTGGGATCGCCTAGCTCAAATTCGCGAGGCGCTGCCAAACGTCTGTATCCAAATGCTGCTTCGTGGGCGAAACACCGTTGGCTACACCCCTTACCCCGAAGAGGTCACTCGAGCCTTCGTTTTTGAAGCTGCTCGCACCGGCGTTGACATCTTCCGCATCTTCGATGCGCTCAACGACGTTGACCAGATGATTCCAGCTATCAAGGCAGTTCGCGACACCGGGACCGCAGTTGCCGAGGTGGGCATGAGCTACACCGGTAACTTGGCGGACCCAAGTGAGACGCTTTACACCTTGGATTACTACCTGAACCTTGCCGACAAGATTGTGGCCGCTGGGGCACACGTGCTGGCAGTCAAGGATATGGCTGGTTTGCTCAGGCCTCAGGCGGCCAAGATTTTGGTAACCGCACTCAGGGAGCGCTTCGACCTTCCGGTCCACATTCACACTCACGACACCGCGGGTGGTCAATTGGCAACGCTATTGGCCGCCATCGATGCTGGGGTAGATGCGGTGGACGTGGCAAGTGCTCCGATGGCAGGAACAACCAGCCAGCCATCGGCTTCCGCACTGGTTGCCGCTTTGGCCTTCACCGAGCGCGACACCACCATGGATCTGGATAAGGTCACCGATCTCGAGCCTTATTGGGAGGCGGTTCGCCGAGTTTACGCGCCATTCGAGTCTGGCCTGCCTGGACCAACCGGTCGCGTTTACCGCCACGAGATTCCTGGCGGTCAGCTGTCCAACCTAAGGCAGCAGGCCATTGCACTGGGGCTTGGCGATCGTTTCGAATTGGTTGAGGAAATGTATGCCGAGGCCAACCGCATTCTGGGAAGACCACCAAAGGTAACCCCATCCTCGAAGGTGGTCGGAGATCTGGCTCTTCACCTGGTGGCAGTAGGCGCAGACCCTAAAGATTTCGAGCAAAACCCGCAGAACTACGACATTCCGCAGAGCGTGGTTGGCTTTATGGCAGGAGAGCTGGGAGATCTGCCCGGTGGCTGGCCAGAACCTTTCCGCTCCAAGGTGCTCAGCGGTCGAAATGTAGACATTTCGATCACCCCGGTGGCCGACGAAGATCTGGCAAAACTGAATTCCAAGAATTCCGCAGAGGTCCGCTCCACCCTGAATCGCCTGCTTTTCCCAGGTCCAACCAAGGACTTTTTGCGTACCAGTAATCTCTATGGCCAGCTCGACAAGTTGGCGACCTTGGATTACCTCTACGGCCTCGAGCCCGATGTCGAACACGTGGTTGAACTGCGCAAGGGTATCCAGCTGTTTGTGGGTCTTGAGGCTATCGGCGAGGCAGACGCCAGAGGGCTTCGTTCAGTAATGGCAAAGCTCAATGGTCAGCTCAGACCAATCACGGTGCGCGACCACAGCATCAAGGTTGCGGTGGCCAGCGCCGAGAAGGCCGATCCGACCAAGCCTGGCCACGCAGCCGCACCGTTTACCGGAGTGGTGACACCCAAGGTGGCGGTTGGCGACACCGTGTTGGTCGGACAGCCGATCGCAAGCATTGAAGCCATGAAAATGGAGGCCAATATCGCCGCCCCAGTTGCTGGCAAGATCGTAAGGCTCGGCGTTGCCGGTCCAACCGCGGTCGAAGGCGGCGATTTGATTGCGGTCATTGAGTAGGTAGTTGTGACTGTTCGAGAAATTCGACTCTTTGGTGATCCAGTTCTGAAATCCCCAACTGCCGAAGTTAGCGACTTTGAATCCGTCAGCGGTTTGGTTCAGGATCTGCTGGACACCACGGCTCTTCCCGGACGGGCTGGAGTGGCAGCCACTCAAATAGGTGTCGGTCTCGCGGTGTTCTCCTATAACGTCAATGGCAAAATCGGTTACCTCATCAACCCCGAGATCGTGAGCGTTGAGGGCGAGGTGACCCTCATGGAAGAGGGCTGCCTTTCGGTGCCAGGGCTATGGCACAAAACTCCGCGATACCCGAGGGCCACCGCCCGCGGCTATCAGCTAGATGGCTCTTTGATTGAGGTGTCTGGCGAAGGGTTGATGGCGCAGGCCCTGCAGCACGAGTGCGATCACCTCAAAGGCTTGCTCTATCTGGATCGGCTGGAGAAAGAAGAACGGAGGCTGGCTTTCGCCAACCTCCGTCAACAGCAGTGGTTTTTGACCTAGCCGTAGATTCTGTCCACGTGGATCGCAAAGTCAGCCATAACCTTTGGTCGCTTGATCTTCAGCGATGGGGTTAGGTGGCCGGAAGCCTCAGTGAGCTCAACATCCAAGATCTCAAACTCCTTGATCTGCTCGGCGTTCGAGAACTTCTTGTTCACCTCGGCAATGGCAGCAGCGATCTCCTCACGAATCTTCGGGTGCTTGGCAGCCTCTGCGAGAGTTAGCTTTTCGGCAATGCCATTGTTTGCGCACCAGACCGGAACCATTTCTGGGTCTAGCGAGATAAGAGCGGCAATAAATGGCTTAGCGTCTCCAATCACCACGACCTGGCCCACCAGTGGGTGAGCGCGAATTGGATCCTCGATTGGGGCAGGGGCAACGTTCTTGCCACCTGCGGTAACCAAGAGCTCCTTCTTGCGGCCGGTAATGGTTAGGAAGCCATCCTCGTCGAGCTCTCCGATGTCTCCAGTGTGGAACCAGTCATCAGAGAACGCTTCGCGGGTAGCACTCTCATTCCTCCAGTAGCCGCGCATCACGTTGAGGCCGCGAAGCCAGATCTCACCGTCGTCGGCAATCTTGATGCCGGTGCCAGGAAGGGCTCGGCCTACCTTGCCAATCTTCTGCCAGCTGACTCGACCAATTACGGCAGCCGCCGCGGTCTCAGTCAGGCCGTAACCCTCAAGTACCACAAGTCCGATGCCGCGGTAGAAGTGACCCAGGCGAGCTCCCAGCGGAGCTCCACCTGAAATTGCGTACTTCACGTTGCCACCCATGGCTGCTCGCAGCTTGGAGTAAACCAACTTGTCGAACAGTCCGTGCTTGACCTTCAGGCCAAGTGATGGACCACCCTTGGAATCCAGGGCCTTGCTGTACTCAATCGCGGTCTCAGCTGCGGCGCGGAAGATCTTGCCCTTGCCGCCGGCCTCAGCCTTGAGCTCCGCTCCGTTGTAGACCTTTTCGAATACGCGAGGCACGGCCAGTAGGAAGGTTGGCTTGAATACTGGAAGAACCTCAGCCACCAACTTGGTGTCGCCCAGGTGTCCAACGCGAATACCTGCGTAGATGCAGAGCACCGATACATAACGAGCCAGGATGTGAGCCATCGGCAAGAAGATCAGCGAGTGCTGTCTGTCATTCGCGATCTCCGGAATCTCTGCGGCGGCATTCTTGCAGTGATCAACCAGTGAACGGTGGGTGAGCTCACAGCCCTTTGGGTTGCCGGTGGTGCCGGAGGTGTAGACGATGGTTGCCAAATCTCCTAGCGTGGCGTTGGTGCGGGCAGTCTCTAGGACTTCATCGGCAACCTTCTCGCCCGCTACGTGAAGCTGAGTGAAGTCGGGCGAGTCAATCTTCCAAACCTGAGTCATCCTTGGGGTGTTGGCCCGAATCTGGTCAACCCGAGCTAGGTGCTCATCATTTTCGATAAACAAGGCAACGGCGTCGGAGTCGGAGAGGATCCACTGAATCTGCGACGGAGAACTGGACTCATAGATTGGAACGGTGACCGCTCCGGCGAACCAGATCGCAAAGTCGATCATTGACCACTCGTAGCGAGTCTTGGACATAATTGCTACCGCCTGGCCAGGCTTGATACCGGCAGCGATAAGACCCTTGGCCAGGGTCTGGACCTCGCCGAGGAAGTCGATAGCGGTTACATCTCGCCAGGTCTTGTCCGGGTTTTGCCTAGAGAAGATAGCGTGCTGTGGGCTTTTCTTGGCTCGCTCTAACAGCAGGTCGGTCGCGTTTTCCTTGGGGTTTGACTCCACAATCAGCGGCACATCATAAAACTTCATCGTTTATCTCCCATTTGAGTTTGCATCACTCTAATCGCCCTCTTGAGTGCGCGAGCTACAACTTCTGTAACTCTTTTTGGCAATTTTTGTAACCTTTCCACAAAGCACTAAAATTAGGGCTCGCCTAGCAAAGAGGTATAAATGCTCGCAGTCGGAATCGACATCGGTGGCACCAAGATTTTGGGTGCTTTGGTAGACGAGCATGGCCAGATTCTTTTTGAGACCAAGGTCCCATCCCCAGCCCAGGACCCAGATCTAATGGTCTCCACCGTGGTGGATCTAATCAAAGAGGTTTCTTCCCACGCCAAGTCAGCGGTAGTCGGCGCTGGAGTGGCAGCCGCGGGATTCATTGACGCCAATCAGTCCACGATTCTTTACGCCCCAAACCTGAACTGGCGCAACGAGCCATTCAGGGATCGACTTGCTCAGCATCTTGATACTCCACTGGTAATTGAGAACGATGCCAATGCTGCTGGTTGGGCAGAGTACAAGTTCGGCGCTGGGCGCGGCTCTAAGGACATGGTGATGCTGACCTTGGGCACCGGTGTCGGAGGGGCAGTGGTGTCCGACTACAAACTTCGACGCGGTGGCTTTGGAATCGCAGGCGAGCTCGGCCACGTTCGAGTGGTTCAAGATGGCAAGCAGTGTGGCTGTGGCCGCAAGGGTTGTGTTGAGCAGTACTCCTCTGGCACTGCGGTTGTAAAAGCTGCCAAGAAACTAGCCGCTAGCGCTGGTCCTGCGGGTCAGCGGCTTCGCGAACTAAAGGCAGAAAGTGGTGAGCTAACCGGCGCTCAGGTTTATCAGGCACTGCTCGAGGGCGATGCCGGGGTCTACTCAATCTTCCGTGAAGCTGGCCGCTACCTTGGGCAGGCCATGGCCACAATCACCGCGGTATTAGATCCGCAGGTTTATGTGATTGGCGGCGGGCTGTCGGATGCCGGCGAAAAGATATTGGAGCCGATCCGCGAAGGATTCCTAGAAGATCTTCCAGCTCGCGGCTTTAGGCCAGAGGCTAAGATTGTGACCGCAGAGTTTACGAATCAGGCTGGAGTTATCGGGGCTGCCGACCTAGCGCGCGAGTCGCTCGCTAAGCTGTAGGCATCGCGACTGGAGCATAAATTGGCATATTTCATTATCAAGAACTTCATTCTTGGCCCAATTCTGCAGATTTTGTTCCGCCCATGGGTCAAAGGTTCGAAGAATGTCCCAAACGCCGGCGGGGCAATCTTGGCCTCCAATCACCTATCTTTTTCTGACTCAATCTTTTTGCCCCTAAAGCTTAGAAGGCCAGTCACCTTCTTAGCTAAGAGCGACTACTTCACCGGCAAGGGCGTCAAAGGTGCGCTGATTCGCTGGTTCTTCAAGGCCACCGGTCAGCTACCGATCGATCGCTCGGGGGGCAAGGCTTCAGAAGATTCTCTAAACACTGGTTTGGGAGTATTGGAGCGCGGCTTGCTACTGGGCATCTACCCAGAGGGAACCCGTTCGCCAGATGCCAAGCTTTACCGCGGTAGAACCGGTATCGCACGAATGGTGCTAGAGGCCAAGGTGCCAGTTATTCCAGTTGCCATGATCGACACCGAGAAGGTTCAGCCAATTGGCTCAAAGTATCCAAAGATTCGTCGGGTTGGTGTCATCATCGGTGAGCCGATGGACTTCACCAGGTTCGCAGGTATGGAGGGGGAGCGCGCAGTGCTGCGTGCTGTCACCGATCTAATCGTCTATAACATCATGCAACTGAGCAATCAGGAGTATGAGGACGTGTACGCCTCCACCGTAAAAAACCGCATGGCCCGCGCCGCATAGCAAAAGGAACACTTTGACAGACTTCGGATTAGACAACTACCTCAAGCTAGAGGCAAAGCAGCAGCCCACCTGGGCGGATGCTCAAATTCTAGAGCAGGTTAAGAAAGAGCTTGCCGTTCAGCCGCCGCTGGTGTTCGCCGGTGAGGTTGACACGCTGCGCGATCGGATTGCCCAGGCAGCCAGGGGAGAGGCCTTTTTGCTGCAGGGCGGCGATTGTGCCGAGACTTTTGTAGATGCCACCGCTGACCGCATCCGCAACCGAATCAAGACCGTGCTGCAGATGGCAGTGGTGTTGATGTATGGCTCTTCACTGCCGGTTATCAAGATGGGTCGCATGGCCGGGCAGTTTGCCAAGCCAAGGTCCTCAGATTTTGAGACTCGCGATGGCGTGACGCTGCCTGCCTACCGCGGCGATGCGGTAAACGGTTACGAGTTCACCGAGGAGTCCCGCCGCAACGACGCCAAGCGTCTGATGCAGGCCTACCATACCTCTTCGAGCACTTTGAACCTGATTCGCGCCTTTACCACCGGTGGTTTTGCCGATCTGCGACAAGTGCATGCTTGGAACAAGGGCTTCACGGACAATCCCGCAAATAAGAAGTACGAGAGTATCGCCGGAGATATTGACCGCGCCATGCGGTTTATGGAGGCTTGCGGAGTTGACTCGGCGGAGCTGCGCAGCACCGAGTTCTTTGTCTCGCACGAAGGTCTGCTGTTTGACTACGAGCGTCCGATGACCAGAATCGACTCCAGAACTGGCACGCCATACGTGACCTCTGGCCACTTCATCTGGGTCGGAGAGCGCACCAGGCAGCTAGATGGTGCACACCTGGACTTCTTCTCCAGGGTTCGCAATCCACTTGGCGTCAAACTAGGCCCAACCACCACGGTTAGTGACCTAAAGCAGATCATCGAAAAGCTCGACCCAAACCGCGAACCAGGTCGATTGACTTTGATCTCTCGCATGGGCGCCGGCAAGATTCGCGAAGAACTTCCTAAGTTGATTGAGGCCGCAAAAGAGACCGGCTCGACCCCACTGTGGATCACTGACCCGATGCACGGCAATGGAATCACCACCAAGAACGGCTACAAGTCCCGCCGCTTTGAAGACGTGATGGATGAGGTCATGGGCTTCTTCGAGGTTCATCGTGCGCTGGGCACTCACCCGGGTGGATTGCATGTTGAGCTAACCGGCGATGATGTCGCAGAATGTCTAGGTGGTTCGGAGATGATCGACGAGTCGACGCTAGAAGAGCGTTACGAGTCTGTTTGTGATCCTCGCCTAAACCACATGCAGTCGCTCGAGCTAGCATTTTTGGTGGCCGAGCAGCTTGTCCAAACTCAGAGGAGATAGTTGATGTCGCTCCCAGGCGTCGATAGCTGGTTGACCATTGACCAGGCTGCAGAGCAGCTAGGTATTTCTGCCTCCAAAGTCAGAAGACTGATCGAAGAGCACGTGCTCTTCAGTGTTCGGGTGGAGAAGCAGCCGATGATTCCGGCCCACCTGATTCAGAACGGTGAACCGCTAGCTAGCATTCGTGGCACCTTGATCCTGCTTTTGGACTGCAGTCTCACGCTTGAGGAAGCTATTGAGTGGATTTACGCAGAGAACGACATCCTCGGCAGAACACCAATTTCTGCACTTTTGGAAGGCCACAAGGCTCCGGTGAGAAGAGCTGCCCAGGCTCTGGGCTAGTTACTTACTCCGGTTAATTACCGCTTCGGTTAGGTTCGCAAGTTCCTTGCGTCCCTGCTCCGATATTTCAAGTTCTGCTAATGCCTCAATGGCGCGGTTGGAATACTCCTCGATGAGCGCTTCAGTCTTCGCCAGAGCGCCTGAGTCGATAATCGCGTTTCTCATGAATTCGATCTGCTCGGAATCAATATCTCCCGAAACCAATAGTTCTTCGAAGATGTTTGCCACGCTCGAAGGTAAAGCCTCCAGGGTCAAGCCAATCAACACCGTTCGCTTACCTTCCCGAAGGTCATCTCCGGCAGGCTTACCGGTGACCTGCGGGTCGCCAAATACCCCAAGAATGTCATCGCGCAGCTGGAAAGCCAGCCCCAAAGGAATGCCAAAGCTGCTCAGGCTCGCAAGTTCCGAGTGGTGAGCGCCACCTAAAGCGGCACCGATCAGAAGCGGAGCTTCCAAGCTGTACTTGGCTGTCTTGTAGAGCATCACCTTATTGGCGCGAGCAACGGCTTCGGACTTAGACCTAATCGGTGCGGCGTTCTCTTCGAGAACATCCAGATACTGACCAGCCATTACCTCAAAGCGCATCTTGGAGAACTCAGTGCGGCAGGCAGCTTCAATCTTTTCGCCGGGGGAGTGCAGCAGGGCATCTCCGAAAAGCTCGGAGGACCAAGAAAGCATCATGTCGCCAACCAGCACCGATCCGGCGACACCAAATCGCTCCGGGCTGCCGGCGAATCGGTTGTTCTGGTGCAGGCTTTCAAATCGCTTGTGAATGGCCGGCTTGCCACGACGAAGGTCCGATTGATCAAGCAGATCATCGTGAACCAGCGCGGCGGCATGGAACATTTCCAGCGCTGCGGCCACCGAAATCACCGGGGTCTCGATGCTGAGCTTTGTGGTGTCAATCGCGACCGGTTGGTAACCGGCCCAAGCCCAAAACGCAAACAGCGCGCGGAAACGCTTGCCGCCGGCCAGTAGGTCCTGGGTGTAGTCGATGATCGGAATTAGGTCTTCAGAGATTTCGCCCAGTTCAGAACGCTTGATATCGCAATAGACATCCAGTCGCTGCTGAACGAGATTTAAGAGAAAACCTTGAGACATACGGGATAGCCTAACCGAGCTTCGCTGTTTACAATTAGGGAAGATCGGAGTTCACAATGGGACTATCTGAGCGCGAACAAAAACTGCTCGAAGAGATGGAACGCAACCTCATGGCGCAAGACGCCGAGTTTGCCAAGACCATCTCCAACACCACCAGCGCCAACCAGTCGGCCGGCAAGTTGGTGTTGGGCGTATTGATCCTGCTCTCAGGTATTGGTCTGCTGGTGCTTTCGGTAGCGCTGCAGGTGGCGTTTTTCGGCGTCGTGGCCTTCTTGGTGATGGTGATTGGCCTGGTTATTGCCAGCGCAAACTTCCGGTTGCCAGAGCTTCCTCCGGTGGGAGAGAAGCCAAAATCCAACTACTTTGAGGATCGCTGGAATCAAAGATTCGGTAACGACTAGAAAACCTTGATTTAACCCCGCCACGGCGGGGTTTTTTTCTTTAACAAATGGTGACCAAAACGTGATAAAAAACGCGCCAAAATAACCCAAAGTGGAGGAAAGTGGAGTAAAGTGGAGGAAACAGCTTGGGAAAGGGGTCAAAGTGCTACTTGGTACTCACACGCCCAAGCTGGACGAAAAGGGCCGCTTGATCCTTCCTTCGAAGTTCCGCGATGAGCTTGGAGACGGTGTTGTTATCACCCGCGGCCAAGAGCGTTGCCTCTATGTCTTTTCTGCCAAGGAATTTGCTGCGGTCCACGACAAGATTCGTCAGGCTCCACTGACCAACGAAGACGCTCGTCGCTACCTACGTGTCTTCCTGTCCGGTGCCAGCGACGAAACTCCAGACAAGCAGGGTCGTGTGCTGCTTCCACAGCTACTGCGCGATTACGCAAACCTTTCCAAGGATCTAGTGATCATCGGTGTTGGCTCCAGAGCTGAAATCTGGGATGCCAAGACCTGGAACGAATACCTAGAGCGCAACGAAGATGGCTTCTCCTCACAGGCTGAGGAGGTGATCCCAGGGTTGTTCTAACCCTGCACCTTGGCCCTTGGCCGTGCTCCGGCCTTCTTCCCCGAAGTCGGAACAAGTGAAAACCAAGCTCACAAACGGACAAGGACCAAGGTGCAGGGAGAGACAAAAGGGAATCTCATGACTCAGACTTCTGAACTTCACTCCCCAGTAATGCTTCAGCGCTGCTTGGACCTGCTACAGCCAGGCTTCAACGCTGCAAAGCCGGTTGCGATTGACTGCACCCTGGGACTAGGCGGCCACACTGAGGCGCTTTTGACCCAAAACCCAACCTTGACCGTGATCGGAATCGATCGCGACCCAAGTGCCATCGCATTGGCATCCGAGCGTCTAGAGCAGTTTGGTGAGCGCTTTATCCCGGTGCTAGCGGTTTATGACGAGATTGAAAGCATTTTGGATCGCCTTGAGATCCCAGCGGTGCACGGCATCCTGATGGACCTCGGTGTCAGCTCGATGCAGCTGGACCTAGCCGAACGCGGTTTTTCCTACGCTCAGGATGCTGAGCTGGACATGCGCATGGACCAGACTCGCGGCAAGACCGCAGCAGACCTATTGGCAACCCTGGATGAGGCAGAGCTAGCCCGCATTTTCCGCCGCTACGGGGAAGAGCGCTTCGCGGGTCCAATCGCTCGTCGCATTGTTCGCGAGCGTCAGATTGCTCCAATTACAACTTCTTCTCAACTGAACAAGATCGTTGTCGATGTTGTCCCAGTTGCGCCTGGTAAGACCAACGGCCACCCAGCCAAGCGGATCTACCAAGCCCTAAGAATTGCGGTCAACGATGAGCTTGGTGTGCTTGAAGACGCCATGCCTCAGGCAATTGACGCGTTAGCTGTTGGCGGTCGCCTAGTGGTTATGTCATACCACTCCCTGGAGGACGGGATTGTCAAAGATGCCCTCCAAGCGGCCGCCACAAGTTCTACTCCGGTTGACATGCCTGTCGAATTGCCAGGCACCGCACCGGTTTTGAAAATCATCACCCGCGGCGTAGAGCGCGCCACGGAGATCGAACTAGAGAAAAACCCAAGGTCTGCTTCGGCAAGGCTGCGGGCAGCAGAAAAACTGGAGGGTAACTAAATGGCGGTTTACATGGTTTCGCAGGCTCAGGCAAAGCAGCTGCGTCCAAGGATGACAGCAGGTCTAATCTTTGTAGCCGGCATCGTCGTTGTGCTACTGGGACAGCTGGTGCTGAACATGGTGCTAACCCAAGATGCCTACCACCTGCGTTCTTTGAAGCTTGAAAAGCGTGACCTAAACACCCAGGTACAGATCCTGCAGGAAGAGGTTGACTCGCTTGCCTCTCCTCAGAACCTGGCAGACGCTGCTAACCGCCTCGGCATGGTTGCTAACCCAGCTTCGGTGCTGCTTGATATTGAAAACGACAAGGTCTTTGGTAAGCCAAAGCCTGCTAGCGCAGCAAATGCTGCTGTGGCATCGGCAAACCTTGTTGCAAACGCAGCAATGGGAACTGTTTCTAACTTCTCCGAGGCCACCGTGGCAAGCGCAGCGGTGTCTGAGAGTGTCGAAACCGAGAAAGCGGCCCCTTCTGGCTTAGTTTTGGAGCAGGGTTTGATCCCAGCTTCACCAACCAGATAGGCCACCATGGGTAAACACGGATCACTGAACCGCAGGTTCGGTGCATTTGCCCTGATCTTGGTGGTAATGGTGCTTGGTCTAGGCATTCGCCTGGTTGATTACCAGGTTGTTAGAGCCGAGCAAATTCGCGAGGAATCCTTCAAATCTCGCTCTATTACTCAAACTTTGCCGGCACTTCGCGGTCAGATTAGAGATGCCTCCGGCCAGGTGTTGGCCAGAACTGTCTTTCGCTATGACGTAAATGCCGCTCCAAAAAACGTTGGCAGTATTTTCAAGACCGTTGACGGTGTTCGCACCGAACGCACCGTGGAGCAGATCGTTTTGGAACTTGCCCCACTGGTTGGGCTTACCCCAGAGGAGCTAACCGCTCGTCTTGCTGGCGATAGTGAGTACTCAAACTTGGCCAAGAAGGTTGACGCCGAAACATACAACGCGATTCGCGAGCTTGGCATCCCTTGGATTTACTTTGACCCCTTTGCTGACCGGCTTTATCCAAACGGTGCTGTGGCGGGAAACGTGCTGGGCTTTGTTGGTTCCGATGGCGTGCCGCTAGCTGGATTGGAGCGTCAATACAACACCTGCTTGGCTGGCATCGACGGCCAGGAAACCTTTGAGCGCAGCGCCGAAGGTGTCCGAATTCCTACTTCGAATGTCACCACTCAGCCAACTCAGAATGGTGGCACGCTGAACTTGAGCATCGATGCTAACTTGCAGTTTTTTGCTCAGCAGGTACTGGCTGACACCGTAAACGACCTGGGAGCCCAGTGGGCTTCTGCCGTGGTTGTTGAGGTTGAAACTGGGCGTCTACTAGCAGCTGCTGAAGCGCCATCGGTTGACCCGAACGACCCTGCGGCATCGGATGCGAAGGATCGCGGTTCAAAGATCTTCCAGTCGGCATTCGAACCGGGTTCGATCATGAAATCCCTTACCTCAGCGATGGTGTTGGACACCAGGACCGCTAATGCTTTTGACAAGGTCAGAGCACCGGATTACATGAAGCTTGATTTTGCGGGCGGTTGGATCAAGGACAGCTTTGGTCACGAGCCCTACAACCTCACCCTAGGTGGAGTGTTGCGCTTTTCCTCAAACACCGGAATGTCCACCTTCGGTGTCAAGATTGACAAGGCCACCAGGCACAACTACCTGACCAAGTTCGGGTTTGGCTCGGTAAGTCCGCTGCGCTTTGAGGGCGAAAGCTCTGGAATTCTGCACGATTACAAGGACTGGGACAAGATGACCAATTACGCGACAACGTATGGTCAGGGTATCTCCGTCACCGGTATTCAAATGGCTTACGCCTACCAGGCGATGGCCAACGATGGCGTCCGCTTAGATCCGATTCTGGTGGAAAACTGTGTTAGCGATGACGGCACCGTGCTTTACCAGCCGAAGCAAAAGGCGACTCGGGTGATTTCCAAGGAAACCGCAAACCTCACCGTCAACTTGATGGAAAAGGTGGTTGAGTTCGGTGGAGTTGGTCAAAATGCCGCTATCGAAGGCTACCGAGTGGCCGGCAAGACCGGTACTGCCCAGATCAAGGACGGCACCGGCTACGGATCTCAGTTTGCCATTTCGTTCTATGGAGTAGCGCCTGCCGAGAATCCTAAGTTTGTGGTCGGTGTCACCATCTACAAGGCGATTGGAGTCTCAAACTCACTTCAGGCGACCTTCCCGTTCAAGGCGATCATGCAGCAGGCACTAAAGAGTTACCGCGTTCCGCCGTCGACTTCCAAGTCGCCAGATCTGCCATCAGGTAAGTACGGTGAAGTCGAAGCTCGCAATTAGCACCCTGGCTCAGAAGTTAAATCTTTCTGTAAACGGTGCTGATGTAGAAATTGGTTCGGTGGCGCTCGCGTCCCAGCTTTGCGAACCAGGCTCCTTATTCATCGCAACCCAAGGTCTGAAGCACCATGGTTTGGACTTTCTAGACCAAGCAAATTCCAAGGGAGCGGTGGCTGTACTTTCGGATCGAGAAATTGATTCCGAGCTAACCAACTTGGTTCACCCCGACCCCAAGTCCATCGCCGGAGTGATTGCTGATCTCGTTTATGGAACTAGCGACTCCAACATGATGCTTTTGGGGGTTACCGGCACCAACGGTAAGACTTCCACCACCAACTACCTGCACCAGATTCTTTCCGCTCTGGGGCTCGAAGCCGGTATGAGCGCCTCCACCAGTCGTGTGGTGGGTGATATTCAGCTTCCAGCAGCACTGACCTCTCCGGAAGTTACTGAACTTCATCAGCTACTTTCTCAGATGCGACAAGCCGGCGCACAGCACGCCGCTATCGAGGTCTCTGCTCAAGCTTTGATTCGTCATCGAGTTGATTCGATCAAGTTCAAGGTGGTTGGTTTTAGCAATCTTTCGCGCGATCACCTCGATGACTTTTTGGACATGGAGCACTATCTGTCGGCCAAGGCCGAGCTCTTCACTCCTAGATTCGCCCAGCAGGGCGTGGTTTTGGTTGAAGACGAATGGGCGAAAAAGCTTTATGAAATGTCCAATATCCCGGTGGCGGGAATCGGCGAAGGGCTGGAATATCAGTATCGCTACCTCGATGGCGAACTTTCGATTACGGGAAAGCAGCAATTGACTGTTCACTTCCCGCAGGGTGCGCTGATGGCCAAGAATCTCGTGCTAGCGCTCGTCATTCTGCTGGAAGCAGGCTTTGCGCCTGAGAAGTTGACGCAGGCGCTCGCGGTAGCCAAGCTACACGTGCCGGGCCGACTCGAACTGGTTTCATCTTCCAAGCCGCATGTTTACGTTGACTATGCCCACACCCCAGCCGGTGTTGCGAGTGCGCTGGCCGAGATAGCCAAGCGCTACCCAAAGGTCACTCTGGTGTTGGGAGCTTCAGGAAATCGCGACCAGGGCAAGCGGGTTGAAATGGGATTGGCCGCCGCCGCAGCCAATCTCTTGATAATCACCGACCAGCACCCGCGTGATGAAGATCCCGCGAGTATCAGACACGCCCTGCTTCACTCAGCCGGTACCAGGTTGGATGCGGGAAGAATCTTGGAGATTCCGGACCCGGAACAAGCTATCAAGCGAGCCATTAGCGAGACTGATGCCGACTCTGCTGTGCTGTGGTGCGGTCCTGGGCACCTAACCTACCGCGAGATTCGCGGCCAGAAAGTTCCATTTGACGCAAGGGCAATTGCGAGAGAGGCGGTTGAGTCGTGATTGAACTCACTCTTGCCGAAATCGCGGAAGCCACTGGCGGTGAAATCGTTGTTGGATCAAAGGATCTAACTGTTTCCGGCAATGCCGATACCGACTCCAGAGCTTTGGAGCCCGGCGGGATTTTCTTTGCCAAGTTGGGTGAGCACGATGATGGCCACCGCTACTTGGAAAAGGTTGTTGGCGTGGCCGCCTTAGCCGTGGTTTCTAAACCCGACACCGCATTAGATCTGCCCCAGATCAAGGTTTTTGACACCGTTGCGGCACTTACCTCCTTGGCGCAGTTTGTCCTGAATCGCGTCAGGGACCAGGGTGAGCTTCAAGTGGTTGGAATTACCGGGTCGAATGGCAAAACCTCAACTAAGAACATGTTGCGTGAGATCCTCAGTCGAGTCGGTCCCACCGTCGCACCGCGAGACTCGTTCAACAACGAGGTGGGTTTACCGCTGACCGTATTGCGACTTGAAAGCAACACTAAGTTTCTGGTTTTGGAAATGGGAGCGGCTGGCATTGGTTCTATCGCAGCCTTGGCCAGTTGGTGCCTGCCGGATGTTGGGGTGGAACTGAAGGTTGGACTGGCACACGCCGGAGCCTTTGGTGGCATTGAAGTGACCACTCAAATCAAGCGCGAATTGATGAAGTTCGTGAAGCATGCGGTGGTGTTGAACGAGGACGATCCTGTGGTTCGGGCCTTCGAACCTAACCCGGGAGTCAAGCGCATCAGCTTCGGTTTTGCTCGAGAAGCCGACTTCGAGATCAAGTCAGTTGAGCTGAGTCTTGCCGGCACCAAATTAGCGATTCGATACCCAGATGGAGCGGTCAGCGAGCTGACTCTGAAGATGCTGGGGGAGCACCAGGCAATGAACGTCTCGGCGGCACTCGCGGTTGCCCATCAGCTCGGTGTAGATCGCAACCTCGCGATCGAAGCGGTTTCGCAAATGGAGATGGCCGAGCGTTGGCGCATGCAGTTGATTAGAAGGCCTGACGGTGTCTACATCATCAACGATGCCTACAACGCGTCACCGGACTCGATGCGCGCTGCGCTGCAGACTTTGGCCACCCTCGGACGCCAGGGGCATAGAACCATAGCCGTGCTGGGGCAGATGGCGGAGCTTGGTCAGTACTCCATCGATGAGCACGATCAGCTCGGTCGCTTGGTGGTTCGCTACAACATCGACCAGCTCTATGTGGTTGGGCCAGAGGCGAAACTGATTCACATGGGTGCGATGCAAGAGGGCAGCTGGGATGGCGAGTCTGTGTTTTGCGAGACAATCAGCGCGGCTTTTGAGGCTATCTGTGACAAGCTTTCTCCCGGTGATGTTGTGTTGGTGAAATCCAGCAACGTTGCCGGTTTGAGATTCTTAGGCGACGAGTTGGCGGGTGTTAAGTGAGAGCCTTACTTGCATCAGGCGGTATCGCGCTATTCATTTCGCTATTTGCCACCCCTGGATTTATTTGGCTATTCAAGAATCTGCAGTGGGGTCAGTTCATCAGAGATGACGGCCCACAGACGCACCACACCAAGCGCGGCACTCCCACTATGGGTGGCATTGTCATCCTGCTGGCCGCCACTATTGCCTACTTCTTGGCAAAATTCATAAACGGCGAGACCCCATCGGTTTCCGCGTTGCTGGTCATCCTGATGATGCTCGGTTTGGGTTTGGTTGGTTTCATTGACGATTTCCTCAAGGTTCGCAACCAGCGCAGCCTGGGTCTAACCGGCTGGGCCAAGATTGGTGGCCAGGTTGTGGTCGCCATTATCTTTGCCGTTTTGGCACTTGGCTTTCCGGATGAGCGTGGACTGACACCTGCCTCCACCGCTATCTCACTTTTCCGAGACCTGCCGATTGACCTGTTTATCTGGGGATCGGTAATTGGCATGGGGCTCTTTATCGCCTGGATATCGCTTTTGGTTACCAGCGCTTCCAATGGCGTAAACATTGCGGACGGACTAGATGGACTGGCCTCTGGAGCGGCCATCATGGCAATTGGTGCCTATGTGGTGATCGGTTTTTGGCAGTTTAACCAAAGCTGTGCGACCGTGACCGAAAACTTCGCATCTTGCTACAACGTTCGCGACCCGCTTGATTTGGCAGTGGTTGCCGCCGCCATTGTTGGTGCTTGTGTTGGCTTTTTGTGGTGGAACACCTCGCCAGCTCAAATCTTTATGGGCGATGTCGGTTCTTTGGGTCTAGGTGGAGCGCTAGCAGCGCTGGCGATCCTGTCTCGCACCGAATTGTTGCTGGTTCTAATCGGCGGCATCTTCGTTATTGTTACCGGCTCAGTGGTTATCCAGCGCGTCTTTTTCAAGCTCACCAAGTGGCGCACTGGAACTGGCAAGCGAGTCTTTTTGATGTCTCCGCTACATCATCACTTTGAACTCAAGGGCTGGGCTGAAATCACCGTTGTGGTTCGCTTCTGGATTATCACAGCGTTGTGTGTGGTCAGCGGCATCGGCTTGTTCTACGTGGAGTGGATCTACGGCATATGATTTCGCAGCGCAGCTGGCACGATGATTGGGCTGGACTGCACGTCGCAGTTCTGGGTTTAGGGAAGTCTGGTTTTTCGGTTGCCGACACCCTTTGTGAGTTGGGTGCAGAAGTTACCGTTTTTGCCCAATCCGCCAACCCGCAGTTCACCGAGCTGCTTGAGCTAATTGGCGCAAAGCTTGTGCTCTCGGATTCCGCTGCCGCGCTACAGGAGATGGGTCAGATTGACTTAGCGGTTATCTCTCCAGGGTTTGCCCCAAATCACCCAACCATTCAGTGGCTAGCGCAAAGCGGCATCCCAATGCTGACAGACATTGATCTGGCTTGGAGATTGCGGGATAAGACTCAGCGAGTTGCCAAGTGGATAACTATCACCGGCACGAACGGTAAGACGACCACCACCGAGCTAGTAACCCACATGCTTCAGACCGCAGGCCTGAGAGCGGTTGCTTGCGGAAACATCGGCAATCCGATTCTCGATGCGATTCGAGACCCGGAGGGCTTTGACTTTTTGGTGGTTGAGATATCCAGTTTCCAACTGCACTACAGCGGAGAGCTAAACCCGGTTGCCAGTGCTTTTTTGAATCTAGCTCCAGATCACATCGACTGGCACGGCAGCGAACAGGCCTACTTCCAAGCCAAGGCCAAGGTTTACCAGGGTACGGAATTGGCAATTGTCTATAACGCAGCCGATGAAAAGACGCTTGTGGCTGCGGAAGCGGCCGATGTTATCGAAGGATGCCGGGCAGTCGCCTTCACCACCTCGATGCCTAGCGTGAGCATGGTGGGTTATGTTGAGGAGTTTTTAGTCGACCGTGCTTTCATCACTGATCGCTACTCGGCGGCATTAGAAATAGCCGAAGACAAAGACCTGGCGGAAATCGGCGTACTGAGCGATCACCTTCGGGCAAACGTTGCGGCAGCTACCGCTTTGGCACGTGCGGTTGGGGTTGAGCCGGCTTTGATAAAGCGGGCGATAACGAGCTTCGAACTCTCACCACATCGAATTCAGAAGGTGCTTGAGAAAGACGGCGTGCTGTTTATCGATGATTCGAAGGCCACCAACGCACACGCCGCCAATGCCTCACTAGCTAGTTTCGAATCAATCGTTTGGATTGTCGGGGGCTTACTTAAAGGCGTAGACCCAACCCCGCTTTTGATTGAGCACCAAGCCAGGCTAAAGGCAGCCGTTGTGATTGGTGCCGACACGCTAGAAATTGAGGGGCTGTTTGCCAAACTGCTCCCAAACTTGCCTCTGAGAGTTATTTCTGGGGAGCAGGTCATGGAGCAAGCGGTAGCAGCGGCTCTAGATTTCGCAGGACCCGGAGATACGGTGCTATTGGCACCGGCAGCTGCGTCTATGGACCAGTTCCAGGACTACGCAGACCGCGGTAATCAGTTTCAGGCTGAGGTTAGAAGGCAGGTGATTTAGGTGACTAACATCAAGCAAATCCTGCAGCCAAGGCTGCACGCCCAGTCTCGCCAGTTCTTCTCGCTTTTGGCACTCACTTTGGCCACGGTTGCCATTGGTCTCACCATGGTCGCGAGTGCTTCGGCGGTAGACGCCTTCAAAGAAACTTCCAATGCAGCATCGATCTTCCTAAGGCAGGGTGGCTACGCGCTTATCGGCCTTACCTTTATGTTGATCATTTCCAATCTTTCGATGGATATTCTCAAGCGCTTCGCGATGTTGGGGCTGATGATCACACTCGGGGCTCAGGCTGCCACCGTGCTGATTGGTCAAGAGATCAACGGAAACCGAAACTGGCTTTCCTTGGGTTTTGTTGGTGTTCAGCCTTCGGAGTTTCTAAAACTTGGATTGATTGTGGCTTTTTCGCTCCAACTTTCCCAGCTCACCGGCTACGAAGAGGACGATAAGCCAATTTGGCGCCGAGTTTGGTTGGTTGGTGCGGTGAGCGTCGGCATGGTGGCGGTGCTCAGCAAGGACCTCGGATCCGGAATCATCATGGTGATTCTTTTGATGGGACTGTTTCTGATTGCCGGCATCAAGATGTCGACCTGGTGGTCGATTGTCATCGGCGGCATGGCGCTCGCGGTCTTCCTGGTATCCAGTTCACCATCTCGCCGAGTGCGTTTTGATGCTTGGTTGAACCCAGAAGCAGCCGACCCAATGGGCGTGAACTGGCAGTTCGAGAAGGGAACCTGGGCGTTGGCTTCCGGAGGTATTTTCGGCACCGGCCTGGGCCGATCTAAGCTGAAGTGGAGTTGGATTCCAGAAGTTGAGAATGACTTTATCTTCGCCATCATCGGTGAGGAGCTGGGGATGATCGGTGCCCTTTTGGTGGTTGCGCTTTTCTTGGCCTTGGGTCTGGTGATGTTCAACATCGCAAAGCAGCAGACCGACCCATTCAACCGAAACCTAGTGGTCGGCGTGATGTTCTGGATCGTGATTCAAGCCTTTATCAACATGGGTGTTGTGGTTGGCCTCTTCCCAGTTTTGGGAGTTACCTTGCCCCTGGTTTCCGCCGGTGGTTCATCATTGATTGCCTCGCTAATGGCAATCGGTGTGGTGTTAGCCGTTGAGCGCGATCGAACCGCAAATCTAGGGCGTAGAAGGTGACCAAATTCCTTCTGGCAGGAGGCGGCACCGCAGGGCACGTCAACCCCATGCTGGCCTTGGCACAATCGCTTCGGTCGCAAGACCATGAAGTTTTGACTCTCGGGACCAAGGAGGGTCTAGAGGCCAGGCTCGTCCCGCAGCGTGGTTTTCAGCTTTTGACAATTGCGAGACTGCCATTTCCTAGGAAGCCGTCGCTGTACGCGATCACATTCCCATTCAAATTCGCTCGGGCAGTTGCTCAGGTCATGAAGCTGATCAAGGTTCACAAAATAGAGGCGGTGGTTGGCTTTGGAGGCTATGCCTCCGCTCCGGCTTACCTGGCGGCCTTTTTGACCCGGAAGCCACTGATTATTCACGAGGCCAACGCCTTGGCTGGCATCGCAAACCGCATTGGTGCCAAACTCACCAAGCACATCGCCGTGGCCTTCCCTAATAGTGACCTTTCTCCCGCGGCCATCACGGGTATGCCGCTTCGTCCTGAGATTCTGGATGCCGTCGCCGGATATGACAAAGAGCAGGCTCGGTTGGAACTGGGGCTAAATCCGTTTATGGCGACACTGCTAGTTACCGGCGGATCACTTGGGGCCAAGAGCATCAATGAGGCAATCATCGCCTCTCGCGCCATTTTGAATGCTGCTGGCATTCAGATCCTGCACATTGTGGGGGATAGGGCAAATCTCGAAGAGGTTTCTGAGGCTGGCTACCGTCGCCTTGCCTATTGCGATCGCATGGACGCGGCCATTGCGGCCTCCGACATGGCGGTTTCAAGAGCCGGAAGTTCAACCGTTAGTGAGTTTGCGGCCTGTGGCCTGCCCGCTATTTATGTTCCATATCCGGTGGGCAACGGCGAGCAGAAGTTCAATGCGGTCACAGTCGTTGAGGCTGGTGGGGGCAAATTGGTTTCAGATCGCGATTTCACACCGGAATATCTAGCAACTGAATTGATTCCTGCCCTAAGCCACAGTTCATCACTCAAGCGGATGGCCGAAGCGGCCAAATCGGTAGGAATTCCCGACGCAACCGAGCGGCTACGCGATCTAGTGCTAGCGGCAGTGAATACTAATACCCGTGATTAAGCCAGACTTCTCCCAGCCAATTCCTAACGACCTAGGTACCGTTCATTTCATCGGCATTGGTGGCAGCGGTATGTCCGGAATTGCCCGGCTCACCTTAGGCATGGGTCACAAGGTCACCGGTTCTGACCTGCGCGACACCTCGAATGTGAAGGCTCTTCGCGAACTCGGCGCTGAGATCCACATCGGACACGCTGCTGAGAATCTAGGGAATCCAGACACAGTGGTGGTTACCAGCGCACTTTGGCCCACCAACCCGGAACTCTTATTAGCCCAGGAACGCGGTTTGCCAATTCTGCACCGTTCAGCCCTTTTGGCGCATCTAGCATCCAGGGGCAAGTTGATTGCGGTAGCCGGAGCGCACGGCAAGACCACCTCCACCGGAATGGTAATCACCGCCTTGAACCGCCTCGGGGCAGACCCAAGCTTTGTAAATGGTGGAGTGATTCAGGAATATGGCGCATCCGCAGGGTTTGGCAAGGGTGAGCATTTTGTAATTGAGGCCGATGAGTCCGATAGCTCATTCCTGCATTACAAAACCGAAGTCGCCTTGATTACCAACGTTGACCCAGACCACCTGGACCACTTTGGATCGCTGGATGCTTTTGAGGGCGAATTCGCAAAGTTTGCCGATGCGGCCGGAACCTTGGTCGCGATTTCCTCGGATGACCCTGGCGCGGTTAGGGTAACCAAGCGTCTAAAGCACTCCAACATCATCACTTTTGGAACCGCAGCCGATGCGATGGTTCGAGTCGAGAATGTTTCGGCGGCAATCGGAAATGTCGCGTTTGACCTGAGCTACCGCGATGCGAGCATCGCGCTAGAACTCAATATCCCTGGCCACCACAATGCCCTAAATGCCGCCGGGGCGGTTGCGGTGCTGGTCGGTTTGGGTTTTGACTTTGAAGCCAGCGCAAAGGCGGTAGCGACCTTCTCCGGCACCGAACGCCGCTTCGAACTGCATGGCGAGCGCAGGGGAGTGCGGGTCTACGATGACTTCGCTCACCACCCAACTGAGGTTGCCGCGGCGCTAACCGCAGCTCGTGCGGTAGTTGGCAACGGCAAGCTGATTACGGTCTTCCAACCGCACCTTTACTCCAGAACCCGCATTTTCCAGGCTGAGTTCGCTCAGGCGCTCGCGCTAAGCGATCAGGTGGTCTGCCTGGACATATATGCCGCCCGTGAGGATCCAGAGCCTGGCGTAACTGGAGCTTTGATTGCGGATCGATTTGAAGACCCAGCTCGCATGCACTACGTACCGCTTTGGGATGATGTGCCGGCCGTGGCGGCTGGATTAGCCCAAAGTGGTGACTTCATCATCACCATGGGTTGCGGTGACATCTACCGGATGGTTCCCGCCCTGCTGGAAGCCCTGGAGGCTTAGTTGAAAAAACCTGAGCGCGAGCTTTTAGGTCGGGAAATAAAGCGTGTAAAAAACAGCGCAAAGCCGGCCAAGGAGAGAAAAGCCAAAGCATCTGGCTTTCGCATTCTCGGTAGGACCTTGTTCATTGCCGGTCCAATTGCCCTGGTTCTTTTGGTGGTCGCGACTTTCTTCACGCCGATGCTTGCCATCGAGCAAATCAAGGTCAGTGGCAACGACCGCATCCAAGCCAACAAGGTGATGGGAGCGCTGGAGGAGCTGGTTGGCAAGCCGCTCACCACAGTTTCCCAAGACAATGTTGCAGAATTGCTGGCCGATTTTGCCCTCATCGAGACCTTCACATTGCAGGCTGAGCCGCCACACACTTTGACCGTCAAGATTCGAGAGCGGCAGCCGATTGTGATTTTGGTGCGAGGCGGCAAAAACTATCTCTACGATGCCGCTGGCGTCCGAATTGATGTGGCAAACGCAAAGGATAAATACCCCTACTTCCGCTTCACCGCGGATCCACTCAGGGACAAAAAGTACAAGACCGCTATGGAAGTTTTGCTGTCGTTGCCAGTTGCCACCTACAAGCAGGTTTTCTCAATCCAAGTAAGCGATCAGCTCACAACCGACCTGATATTGCGTAAGAGCGATACTCGAGTTATCTGGGGCAATGCCAAGCAGGGGTTGCTCAAGGCAGAGGTGTTGAGTTCGCTGCTAAAGACGGGCGTCAAGCCCGGCGTCACCATCGATGTTTCGTCACCGAAAGCCCCAGTAGTTACCTATCCAAACTACTGATTGAGCTCATTTCCGACACGCCCGAGATCCTCGAGCAAATCGGGGCAAACGGGGCCTAACTTCTTCGCGCAAATTGAATTCGTCTCAAAAGGTTAAGCCTCAGCCTTAACTTGAGAGTTTTCACAAGGAGGAACAGCGTGGCACAGACACCGAACTATCAGGCAGTAATCAAGGTCGTTGGCGTTGGTGGCGGTGGCGTTAACGCCCTAAACCGCATGATCCAGTCTGGTCTCCGCGGAGTTGAGTTTGTAGCGGTTAACACCGATGCGCAGGCGCTGTTGATGAGCGATGCCGATGTGAAGTTGGACATCGGTCGTGACATCACTCGTGGCCTCGGCGCTGGTGCTGACCCAGAGGTTGGTCGACGCGCTGCTGAGGAGCACGAAAGCGAGATCGAGTCTGCCCTTAAGGGTGCCGACATGGTCTTCGTAACCGCCGGTGAAGGTGGTGGCACTGGAACCGGTGCTGCTCCGGTTGTTGCCAGAATTGCTAAGCGCCTTGGAGCGCTAACCGTTGGTGTGGTTACCCGCCCATTCAACTTCGAGGGTAAGCGTCGTGCAGTACAGGCAGATGAGGGTATCCGTGCCCTTCGCGCTGAGGTCGACACCCTGATTGTGGTGCCAAACCAGCGCCTACTTGAGATGTCGAACAAGAAGATTTCCGCCATTGAGGCCTTTATCACCGCAGACGATGTGCTACGTGCCGGTGTTCAGGGCATCAGCGACTTGATCGTTATCCCAGGCCTTATCAACCTTGACTTCAACGACGTCAAGTCAGTTATGCAAGGAGCAGGTAGCGCCTTGATGGGTATCGGTACCGCCAAGGGTGAGGACCGCGCAGTTCGCGCTGCTGAAATCGCAGTTTCATCGCCACTGCTTGAGGCAACCATCGAGGGTGCGCACGGCGTGCTGCTTTTGGTTCAGGGCGCCTCTGACCTTGGACTACACGAGATCGACGACGCTGCTCGCTTGGTGCAAGAAGCTGTTCACCCAGAAGCCAACATCATCTTCGGTGCCACCATCGAAGACACCTTGGGCGATGAGGTTCGTATTACCGTTATCGCTGCTGGTTTTGATGGCGGCGAGCCTACCTACCGCAAGTTCGAGGCTCCAGCAGCAGTAACCCTTCCGGTTGCTGAGGCGGCTCCGGCTGAAGAGTTCGCACTGGCTGAGTCAGTTCAGGAGCTTCCAACTAGCGAGCAGCTAATCCAGAGCGAAACCTTGGTTAGCGCCCAGCGAGTCCCTAACTCCAGTGGCCAGTTCGGCGATGACTTGGATCTTCCTGAATTCTTCCGTTGAACCAACTAGCTTCTAGATACCAACAGGTGCTGGCAAGAATTGCCAGTGCCTGTTTGGCTTCTGGCCGACCCGCGGATGCCGTTGAGTTGGTTGCGATCACCAAGAATCATCCGGCTGAACTGGTAGCGGAGCTGGTCGACCTAGGTCAGTTGGTTTTTGGTGAGAACCGCGACCAGGAGGCCGGACCCAAGAGTCAGCGGCTCTCAGAGCTTCGCCCCGAAGCTGATCCAACATGGCACTTTGTTGGTCAGCTTCAAAGCAACAAGGTCAAGTCGGTGCTGAGGTATGCCAAAGTCATCCACTCCATCGACCGTGCTTCGTTGGTGAGTGAATTAGCCAAGCAATTGCCGAAGTTTGAGGGTAAGTTCTCGGGTTTTATCGAATTGAATCTGACCTCGGATGAAGGCCGCGGGGGAGTCTTGCCGGAAAACCTTTTGGCTTTGGCAGAGTCTGTGCTTGGCCTGGAAAATTTTGAACTTTTGGGTGTCATGGCGGTTGCCGGCCTGGGCGAGGATCCGAGGTCGGAATTTGAGAAGGTGCTGACAGCAAGCCACCAGCTTCAACAGCTGGCGCCGAACGCGAATCAGTTGTCTATCGGTATGAGTGAAGACTTTGAGATCGCGATTTCCATGGGTGCGACACACATAAGAGTTGGCTCAGCAATCACGGGCCCAAGGCCTACTAACGCTTAGTCTTGAAGCAATCTAAGGAGTAATGATGGGCGCAGTTAATTCAGTTATGAATTTCTTCGGGTTTGGATCGGCCGAACCACAGAAGGTTGAGACGAGCAGTGCAAAGCCTCGTCCGGCGGCCGCAAGACCACGTCGTGGTTCCGAGATGTCGGAAATCATCACTCTTGAAGCACAGACTTACGCTGACTCCAAGGAAGTGGCTTTCCACTACCGCCAAGGCGTTCCAGTAATCGTCAACATCGGAGCCATGAGCGAGGCAGATGCCAAGCGCATGTTGGACTTCATGCTCGGCCTGAAAGAGGCCCTAGAGGGTCAGATTCGTCGCGTCACCCCAAAGGTGTTCTTGCTAAGCCCTAGCCACGTCGAGGTAAACGACGGCGAGCAGGAAGCTAGCGACTCGGACAACCTGCTCGACTAAGCATGGGTCTGTTAGGCACCATTCTTTATTGGGCGTTACAGCTTTTTGTCTACGCCATGTTCGCAAGGTTCATCGTCGATTTTGTTATGTCGATTAATCGAGGCTGGAGACCCCCGGCGATCTTGATGCCGGTTGTAGATTTCGCCTTCACAATTACCGATCCACCATTGAAGTTTGTTCGCAAGTTCGTTCCACCGCTTCGCTTAGGCGTGGTGGCTTTGGATTTGGCCTGGACAATTGTGCTTATTGCGGCACTTTTTCTTCAGCGCTTGGTTGTAAGCCTCTAAGGCGAATAACATAGTCGAAGCGCTTTTGCGCTGTATCAGGAAGGTGCAACAATGGCGCTGACGCCCGAAGAAGTTGTAAACAAGAGATTTACCATCGTTAAGTTCCGCGAGGGCTACGACCAGGACGAAGTCGATGACTTCCTGGATGAAGTTGTTATAGAGCTTCGCAGCCTTGCCAGCCAGAACGATGAACTGCGCCAGCAGCTTGAGACCGCCAAGGCTGAGGCAGCTGCCGCGCCGGCCGTCTCCGCGTCGGACTACCCAGTTGCTCCAGTTGTGGCTGCTGCTGTTCCTAGCGCTGCCGATGCCAGCAACTCACACAGTCTTTTGGAGCTTGCTCGCAAGCTGCACGAAGAGCACGTTCGCGACGGCCTAACCAAGCGTGACCAGTTGATTCGTGATGGCCAGGAGAACGCCGCTCGTTTGGTTCGCGATGCCGAAGCTCAGGCTAGGGCCGTACTTGGCCAGCTAGAGCTTGACCGCAAGGCGATTGAGAACACCATCGACGAACTTCGCGAGTTCGAGCACGACTACCGTGGTCGCCTACGCGAGTACATCGAGTCCCAGCTCACCACCTTGATTCGCGAAGAGTCTTTCGAGCAGCCACTTGAAGCAGCCGCGAAGATCGAATTCGCTGCTCTAACTGAGGTTGCTGCCGAAGTTGAGCCTGAGGCAGAGCCTGAGGTCGAGCTTGATGAAGACGAACTAGAGGAAGTCGAAGCTACCTCTAAGGACGTTGAGGACGAAGACGAAGCTGAAGCCAGAAGTGAGCGGAACTAGAGCTAGAACCCTCCTTTTCCTCGGAATTGGCGTTGTCTTAGTTTTCCTAGATCAGCTCACCAAGGAGCTCGCAATTGCTGAGCTCTCCGATGGCTCAGTAATTCCGGTAATTGGCGAAATTCTTCGCTTTAGATTGGTCTATAACGATGCCGCGGCATTCTCGCTGGGTGTCGGTCAAACCTGGGTGCTGGCAATAATCGCAATCATTGCGGTCTTGGCGCTGCTCTGGTTTGGGCCAAAGGCTAAGAACATCACCTGGACCATCATTGCTGGGCTGGTGCTTGGGGGAGCAGCTGGCAATCTGGTTGACAGACTTACCAGAGCGCCGGGCTTCCTAAATGGTCACGTTGTTGATTTCATCTCGATTCCCTTCAACTTTCCGATCTTCAATCTGGCCGACACCTTCTTGGTGATTGGCGTCTCATTGGCCATGATCAGAACGATCATGGGAGACGAAGTGGGCGGCGGCAAGGTTGCCAAGTAAGTACCTTCCGGTTCCGGATGCCCTTTCAGGTGAAAGAGCAGATGCTGCGCTGGCAAAAATGCTCGGCATCAGCCGCAGTCAAGCAGCCGATTTATTGACCGCAGGGGCCGTCACTAGAGGCGGTAAGGCGGTAGGTAAGTCGGATCGCCTAGAGCTAGATCAAATCATTGAAGTCGACCTTGTTGAGCGTTCAACCGAGCCAGAAGTAATCGCTGAGGATGTGGCTGAGCTGAAAGTCGTCTTTCAGGATGAACACATCATTGTGATTGATAAGCCGGCGGGGGTCGTTTCACATCCATCTTTGGGGTTTGAAGGTCCAAGTGTGCCGGGAGTGCTGTTGGCCCGTGGAATCCAGTTGGCCACCTCTGGAGCTCATGAGCGCCAGGGCATTGTTCAGCGTTTGGATGTCGGAACCAGCGGTCTGATGGTGCTGGCCAAGGGGGAGCGGGCTTACTCAGTCCTCAAGCAGGCATTTCGCGACAGGACCGTGAAGAAGACCTACCATGCGCTGGTTCAGGGTCATCCAGACCCGGCCCAGGGCACCATCGATACCCCAATCGCCAGAAGTACCAAACACGACTATAAGTTCACAATCTCCGCGGACGGCAAGCATGCTGTCACTCACTACAAGACCATCGAACTGCTTCCTTCGGCAGCCTTGATGGAGATTGGGTTGGAAACTGGCCGAACCCATCAGATTAGGGTTCACTTCGCACACTTTAGACACCCGCTGGTCGGCGACCCACTCTACGGAAGCGACCCTAAGCTAGCGGCCAGTTTGAAGTTGGACCGACAGTGGCTACACGCTCATAAACTGGCATTTGCCCATCCGATTTCTGGCGATTGGGTCGAATTTGAGAGCCAGTATCCGCAAGAATTGAAACTCGCCCTAGACCGACTCAGGGATGTTGATTTTCGGCTTTAGGCTAAGGGCCCGTCGTTGAATAAGTGGAGGTGAAAATGAGCGATTCTTTCGTGCATTTACACAACCACACCGAGTATTCGATGCTAGATGGCGCAGCCCGCATCAAGCAGTTGGTGGCCAAGGCAGCCAAGCTTGAGATGCCCGCAATTGCTATGACCGACCACGGAAATGCTCACGGCGCGTATGAATTTTGGAACCAAGCCACCAAGCACGGCATCAAGCCAATCATCGGCATTGAGGCTTATGTGGCTCCGGGATCGCGCCGTGAGAAATCCAAGGTGCGCTGGGGTAACGGTGGCGATGATGACGTTTCCGGTGGTGGTGCCTACTCACACATGACAATGTGGGCCACCGACAACAATTCGATGCAGAATCTGTTCCGACTCACCTCTGAGTCCTACCTGTCGGGTTACTACTTCAAACCGCGCATGGATCGCGAGTTGCTAATCAAGTACGGCAAGGGCTTGATCGCCACCACCGGCTGCCCAGGCGGCGAGGTCCAAACCCGCATTCGACTGGGTCAGTACAAGGAAGCTCTGGAAACTGCTGCCGAATTTAGAGATATCTTCGGTGAGGGTAACTTCTTTGTCGAGCTCATGGATCACTCGCTGGATATTGAAAAGCGAGTTCGCGAGGACCTAATCAAGTTGGCGAAGGACCTAAAGCTTCCGCTGGTGGCAACCAACGACCTGCACTACACGGAGCAGGAAGATGCCCATGCCCATGACGCGCTGCTGTGCGTCCAGGTCGGATCAAATATCTACGACGAGAATCGCTTCAAATTTGAGTCTCAGGAGTATTACCTAAAGTCAGCTGCTGAAATGAGGGAGGTCTTCAAAGAGTTCCCGGATGCCTGCGACAACACACTTCTAATTGCCGAGCGCTGCGAAGTTAGCTTCGAAAAGCGTGACCTGATGCCAAGATTCCCAGTTCCGGCTGGTGAGACCGAGAGTGGCTGGTTTGAGAAGGAAGTTTGGCGTGGAATGGACCGCCGCTTCCCGGCCGGGTATTCCGATCGACACAAGCAGCAGGCTGCCTACGAAATCGACGTCATTCGCAATATGGGCTTTCCGGGATACTTCCTCGTGGTTTCGGACTTCATCGCATGGGCAAGAGAGCAGGGAATTCGAGTTGGTCCCGGACGTGGCTCGGCGGCTGGCTCGCTGGTGGCTTTTGCGCTGGGAATTACTGAGCTGGACCCACTGGCTCACGATCTGATCTTTGAGCGCTTTTTGAACCCAGAGCGTCTCTCGATGCCCGATATCGATGTTGACTTTGACGATCGCAGGCGCCCTGAAGTAATTCGATACGTCACCGAGAAGTATGGCGATGACCGAGTCGCCCAGATTGTGACTTTCGGAACCATCAAAGCCAAGCAAGCCCTAAAGGACTCAGCGCGCGTGCTGGCCATGCCTTATTCGGTCGGGGAGAAGCTCACCAAGGCCATGCCGCCGATGGTGCTAGGTCGCGATGTATCGCTCAATGAGCTGGTTGACCCAGCTGCTGAGCGCTACTCAGAAGCCGCTGAATTCCGAGAAATCCTCGACACTGACGAGGACAGCCAAAAGGTCTTTGACCTCGCTTTGGGCCTTGAGGGCCTAAAGCGCCAGTGGGGAGTCCACGCGGCCGGAGTAATCATGTCCGCCGAGCCGCTAATGGATGTCATTCCAATCATGAAGCGCGAAGAAGATGGCGCGATTATTACCCAATTCGATCAGCCACCCTGCGAGTCGCTGGGCCTATTGAAAATGGACTTCTTGGGTTTGAGAAACCTGACGGTTTTGGATGACGCACTCTTCAACATCAAGCTCAACCGGGGCGAAACCGTGGTCTTGGAAGAGCTTGACCTAAATGCCGATGAGAAAACCTTTGAGCTGTTGTCTCGAGGAGATACCCTCGGTGTCTTCCAGCTCGATGGTGATGCCATGCGACAGCTGCTAAGACTTTTGAAGCCCACTGAATTCGAGCACATCTCGGCAGTTATTGCGCTTTATCGTCCGGGTCCGATGGGCATGAACTCTCACATCAACTATGCCCAGCGCAAGAATGGCCTTCAGCAGTCTGAGGGTGTGCACCCAGAGCTCACCGAGCCGCTAAGCGAAATTCTGGACCCCACCTACGGCCTGATTGTTTACCAGGAGCAGGTAATGGCGGCGGCGCAGCGAGTAGCGGGCTACTCACTGGGTCAAGCGGACCTGCTGCGTCGTGCGATGGGTAAGAAAAAGCCTGAGGAGCTGGACAAACAGCTTGAAGTCTTCCGCTCGGGAATGAAGGCCAACGGCTTTTCCGATGGCGCGATCAAGGCGCTTTGGGACACCCTGTTGCCCTTTGCTGACTACGCCTTCAACAAGGCACACTCGGCTGGATATGGCGTACTGAGCTACTGGACTGGTTACCTCAAGGCCAATTACCCAGCGGAGTACATGGCTGCGCTATTGACCTCGGTGGGGGATTCCAAGGACAAGCTTGCGGTTTACCTCAACGAGTGCCGCAGGATGGGCATCAAGGTGTTGCCACCGGATGTAAACCAGTCGATCAGTGGCTTTGCCGCTGTTGGTGACGACATTCGCTTCGGCCTCAGCGCAATTCGAAACGTTGGTAAGAACGTGGTTGATGCCATCGTCGAGGCGCGCTCCGAAGCACCTTTCGATTCATTCCAGGACTATCTGACCAGGGTTGCCTCTCAGGCCTCTACTAAGAGATGCGTTGAATCACTTATCAAGGCGGGTGCTTTTGACTCACTTGGTCACACCAGACGCTCATTGATTGCCATCCATGAGGAGGCAATCGATGCTTCTGCGGTTTTGAAAAAGCAGGCGGCCAGTGGTCAGGTTGATCTTTTTGGTGGCATGTTCGATGAGGATCCAGCCATGGTTCCGATTCCAAATCTCCCGGAGTGGACCAAGCGAGATCTGCTCGCTCACGAAAGAGAAATGCTTGGGCTTTACGTCTCTGACCACCCGTTAGCGGGTCAGGAGGCGCTGCTGATGCGCCATTCGGACATGGGCACCATCGCGCTCAAGGAAAGTGCCATCAAGGACGGGGAATCCGTTACCCTGGCCGGTTTGATTACTCAGGTTCAACACAAGGTGGCCAGAGCATCCGGAAACCCATACGGTCAGGTGGTTCTTGAGGACTTCTCCGGTGAAATCTCCATCATGTTCATGGGTAAGACCTACCTCGAAAACCGCGAACTACTTAAGGCCGATCAGACGGTATCGATTCGTGGCCGCGTTCAAAGACGCGATGAAGAAATCATGCTTTCGGCGTACTCGATAGATGTGCTGGAGGCCGGTCGCGAGCAGGGTGGCGTTTTGGTGATTACCGTCAAGGAAGCCATGGCCACCAAAACCAAACTTCAAAAACTCTCCGAAATTCTGGCATCTCACCCAGGTCCTGTTGAAGTTCAGCTCAAGATGCAAAATGGTGGCGAGTCAAAGCATTTCCTATTGCCGCAGCGAATTGCGGTGGGTCACGATCTATTCGGTGAAATCAAGGCGCTACTGGGCCAAGACGCGGTCAATTAGCTATTTTCGGCCAGTCGCTCGGTGGCGGTCAGGTAACCGCGCTGGTGGTATACCAGAGGTCGCTCTTGCCGCATTGGCTCGGTGCCTCGAATGATGTCCAAAATCACAACCGCGTTGGATTCGACCTCAAAACGCTCTCGCACCTTTCCAATCAAGATGCTGGCGGCAGTTCTGAATACCGGAACCTTGCCTACTAGCTCGTAATCAGCCTGGGTGAAGCGGTTTTCCTTAGGCCCCGCCATGCGCTGGGCAAGCTCTAGATTTTCGGCAGATAAGGCGTGCAGGGCAACTTCGCGACCAACCACCAACTGTGGGTAACTCGATGAACCGCGAGCAATATTGAAGGAAACCAGTGGGGGATTGGACCCAAGCGAAGTAACCGAGGTTGCGGTAAAGCCAATTGGATTTCCAAGATCGTCGTGAGAGGTGATGATTGCTACCCCGGAGGCATGGCTGCGGAAGGTTGCCTTCAGCGCATCTGAGCCAATCACGGGGAATTTCAGGGAATCTTCAGTCATCTCCCGATAAGGTTAGGGCATTACTTCTCCGCAGAAAACCAGAGGTAAAGTGCGCGTCGTTGAAATCTCAGGTCCTATCACTCAGGATCAAATTCGCAATGCGCTTCCCAGAGCCTCGGTGAGCATTGAGAAGGCTCTCGAAACGGTAATCCCCCTAATTGATGACGTGAAGGACAACTCCCTGGCCGCTGTTTTGGATCAGGCTGAGCGTTTTGACAAAGTCCGACCAGAGCACATCAGGGTCCCGCAGCAGGAATTGAACAAAGCGCTTTCCGAGCTAGACCCAGATCTCAAGGTAGCCATCGAAACTGCTATCACTCGGGTGCGGAAAGTTTCAGCCGCAGGGGTGCCGCAGGGTTTTGAAGTTGAACTGTCACCAGGTGCTTTAGTTTCTCAGCGCTATGTCCCAGTTGACTCGGTTGGGTTGTATGTCCCAGGTGGCAAGGCGGTGTACCCCTCTAGTGTCATCATGAACGCGGTAGCCGCTCAGGCGGCGGGTGTGCCAAGAATTGCCATCGCATCACCGCCACAGCGCGAGTTTGGTGGATTGCCACACCCGAGCATCTTGGCTACGGCAGCCCTATTGGGCGTTACCGAGGTGTATGCCATCGGGGGAGCGGCAGCGATTGCGTCGTTTGGTTATGGAATCAAAGAGATCGATTTAGTCCCGGTTCGCATGGTCACTGGCCCGGGAAACATTTATGTTGCGGCTGCTAAACGGGCACTTCGAGGCTTGATCGGAATCGATTCCGAGGCTGGCCCAACCGAAATCTTGATTATTGCCGATCGCTTTGCCAACCCAGCGAGCGTGGCGGCGGACTTGATCTCTCAAGCTGAACACGATGAGAATGCTGCGGCGGTTTTAGTTACCGATAGCCAAGAGTTGATCGAGGCGGTTCAGGGAGCGCTTCAACAGCAGCTGGCAAATACCGCAAACGCAGAACGAGTCAAAGCAGCTCTTTCCGGAATGCAGTCGGCTTTGGTGCTGGTGCCAGATCTTGAAACCGCGGTTGCTCTCAGCAATGAGTACGCCACCGAGCACCTCGAGATTCAAACCGAAAACTCACAAGCACTGCTTGCGAAAATCACCAATGCCGGAGCCATCTTCTTAGGTGAGTACTCACCGGTTAGCCTCGGCGATTACATTGCCGGAAGTAACCATGTGCTACCTACTGGCGAGCAGGCTAAGTTTGGCCCAGGTTTGGGTGTTCACACCTTCTTGCGCCCACAGCAGATCATCAACTACTCAAAGTCCGCGCTGCGAGAAGTTGCCGACCAACTCAACACCTTTGCGATCGCCGAGGGCTTAAGTGCGCACGGCGATGCCGCAAAGATCAGATTCACCGGAGGTAATTAGTGTTTTGTCCATTCTGTAGACATGCGGACTCGCGAGTTATTGACTCAAGAACCTCGGATGACGGCTCTGCGATTCGACGTAGAAGGCAGTGCCCTGAGTGCCAAAAGCGTTTCACTACCGTGGAAACCGCCTCGCTTATGGTCACAAAGCGCAGCGGGGTAACGGAGCCTTTCTCGCGAGACAAGATTGTCTCAGGCGTGAGAAAGGCCTGCCAGGGCCGTCCGGTAACGGATGCCGATCTTGCGCTGTTGGCCCAGCAGGTTGAGGAGGCGCTGCGCTCTTCCGGCGCTGCCACTATTGAGGCTCAAGATATCGGTCTTGCCATTCTCGAACCGCTACGACACCTCGACCACGTTGCCTTTATGCGATTTGCGTCCGTTTATCAGGCTTGGGATTCGCTGGCAGATTTTGAGCAGGCAATTTCTGAGTTGCGAGGTAACTAAGCCTTGTATCGCCTACTGTTCAACATCTTCTTCAAGCCACTCGATGCTGAAACATCGCACAAAATCGTAGACACCGGCCTGCGGCTGGCATCCAAAGTTGGACTTCTTAGGGCAAGGAAGCGAGGCAAGCCCGTTGAAGTGATGGGCCTTAGGTTTGAAAACCGGCTAGGCCTGGGAGCTGGCTTTGATAAAAATGCCAAGTTGGTCAGGCCGCTTCACGCGCTGGGATTTGGTCATATCGAAGTAGGCACCGTTACATTCCATGCCCAGCCCGGCAACCCAAAGCCCAGATCATTCCGCATTCCGGAATATGAGGCCTTGATCAATCGAATGGGTTTCAATAACGATGGTGCGGAGGTTATCTCCAAGCGATTGGCAAAGCTTCGCAACGACCACAGCAATTTGCCCGTGATTGGCGTAAACATTGGCAAGAGCCGCATTGTGGAGGCAAAAGATGCTGCCGAGGACTATCGAGCCACCACCAAGTTAGTGGCCTCGGTCGCTGATTACTTAGCCGTTAACGTTTCCTCTCCAAACACCCCTGGCCTCAGAGACCTGCAGCAGGTTGAGTCGCTCAAGCCGATTCTGCAGGCTGTTTTGGATGAGTGTCAGGGCAAGCCGGTGTTGGTGAAGGTGTCGCCGGATTTGGCAGATGCTGATTTTCTAGAAGTGCTCAAGCTGACTAGGGAACTAGGGCTCACCGGCGTAATCATGACCAACACCACCACCAGGCGTGAGGGTGTTGGAAACTCACCGGTGCTCAACGAAGCTGGCGGCCTAAGTGGCCCGGTGCTGGCGGCAAGATCCATTGAAATGCTAAAGATTGCCCGCAGGGAACTTTCCCGCGATTACGTCGTGATTTCGGTTGGCGGAGTCAGCTCAGTGGTTCAGGCCGTTGAGCGAATTCAACTCGGTGCGGATTTGGTTCAGGTTTACACCGGACTGATTTACCAGGGCCCATTCTGGCCCAAGCGTTTGGCTAAAGCGCTAGCGAACTAGCAGAGTCGGCCTTCGGGGCTTTTGGTCTTAGCGGGATCGCGCTCAATCACGTCACCGAGCACCTCATCAACTTTGGCCATGATCTCGGCTGGGATTACCACGCCGGAGGCTGCGAGGTTTGAAGTGATTTGTTCAGGCTTTGAGGCTCCGACAATCGCAGCCGCAACATTCTTGTTCTGAAGCACCCAAGCAATTGCGAACTGGGCCATGGTGATTCCAAGTTCGTCAGCCAGCGGCTTCAGGCCCTGCACTCGAGTCAAGGTAGTTTCGGACATGAACTTCTCGATGATTCCTGAAAGGTCAGGATCGGCCGCCCTGGAGCCCTCAGGGGCCGGCTGCCCCGGTAGGTACTTGCCGGTAAGCACGCCTTGAGCCATCGGAGACCAAACAATTTGGCTCAGACCGAGCTCTTCTGAGGTTGGAATGACCTGCTCCTCAATTACGCGCCAGAGCATGGAGTACTGCGGCTGGTTGGAGATCAGCTTGAATCCCAACTCTTTAGCTAGTTTTTGACCATCGCGAATCTGTTGCGCGTTCCACTCAGAGACGCCGACATAGAGCACCTTGCCCATGCGAACCAGGTCCCCAAAAGCCTGCATGGTTTCTTCCAGCGGAGTTTCATAGTCGAAGCGGTGGGCTTGGTAGAGATCTACGTAATCGGTCTGCAGTCTCTTGAGGGAGCCGTTGATGGATTCCATGATGTGCTTGCGGCTAAGGCCGGTGTCATTTGGGCCTTTGGCAGCCACTGGCCAGTAAACCTTGGTCAAAATCTCAAGACCCTCGCGTCGCTGACCCTTTAGGGCGTTTCCTAAAACGGACTCCGCAGCTTGGTTCGCGTAGACATCTGCGGTGTCAAAGGTGGTAACTCCACCCTCGAGCGCTGCCTTTACGGTGCTGATTGCTTGCTCATCCGCCACCTGAGAGGCATGGGTTAGCCAGTTTCCGTAGATGATTTCGGAGACCTTCAGGCCTGAGTTTCCTAGGTAGCGGTGCTGCATCTTGAGCTCCTTGAGTTCTTTACTTGTCGAGTTTCGTGAAACGAGCAACTTGAGGCTTTGGAATTCTCAGGGCTCGCATTTGAATGGATCTCATCGCGCCGTACCAGCCCAGACCACCTTCGAGGCGATCTGCGCCGAACTTCTTGGCAACGCGCTTTTTGACCATCCGAGAAACAAACCAAGCGTCAATCGCAACAATTCCGAACAGTCCCCACATCGCAAACAGCGTTACCAACTGAACGGTGTAGGAGTCGATAAACGTTGCCAAAATAACAAGGAACAAGGCTGGCAAGACCATTTCACCCGCGGTAAATCTGGCATCAACTAGATCGCGGGCGTACTTACGCTGCGGGCCACGGTCACGAAGGGTGAGGTAGCGCTCGTCTCCAGCCATCATGCCCTCGCGAGCCTTGATGCGCTCCTCGCGAATGCGCTGGCGCTCGGCTTGCTTGGCCTCTTTGCTGCGGTCACCAACCAGTGGTCGAATTCTCGCCTGTTCGCGTTCTTTTCGAGACGGGGTGGGCTGACCCTTTTTTGCGCCCGGAGTGCGGTTTTCGCTCATCATCGCCTTTCAAGATATGCCACTAGATTAGCGTTATGGCATTTGCTTCCGAACCATTAGACAAAGCACTGGTTGAACCAGTTACCCAATTCATTGACGACTCTTTCCCGCAGGCCATCGGTCAGCTTGGTGAAATGGTCAAAATCCCAGGCATCGCCTGGGAGGCATTTGATGCGAACGACCTTGAGAGATCGGCTCAATTGGTCGCAGATTACTTCAAGGAGCTCAACTTCTTTGACTGGGTTGAGATTCGCAGAGCACCTAAGCCAGATGGCCACATGGGTTCACCCGCGGTAGTGGCAAGACGCGCTGGCAAGCCAAATCGCCCGCATGTTTTGCTCTATGCGCACCATGATGTTCAACCACCAGGTGATTCGGCGCTTTGGGAAACCGACCCTTTCACCGCGACCCTAAAGGGGGATCGCCTGTTTGGACGAGGGGTTTCAGATGACAAGAGCGGCATCATTACTCACCTTTATGCGATTCGTGCGCTACAGCAGCTAGCTAGCGAGGTTGAGCTTGGGATTTCTATCTTCATCGAGGGCGAAGAAGAGGCCGGCTCAGAGTCCTTCGAGAATTTCCTAGCGGAAAACCGCGAGGATCTGGCAGCCGATTTGATCATCGTGGCCGACAGTGCCAACTGGTCCACTGAAATCCCAGCTTTGACCACCAGCCTTAGGGGAGTGGTGTCGCAGGTCTTTACCGTTCGAACGCTAGACCACGCGGTGCACTCGGGAATGTTTGGCGGTCCTCTGCCAGACGCTATGACCGCGATGGTAAAGGTTTTGGCATCACTGACCACCGATGCTGGAGATGTCGCCATCGAGGGCCTTCGCTCCACTAAGTGTGACGACCTTCCCCTGTCTGAAGCAGAGTTCTCTGAATTGGCTGGTCTTTTGGATGGCGTGAAGCCAATGGGTACTCGCTCACTGGTCCAGCAGACCTGGGGAGAGCCGGCAGTTACCGTAATCGGAATCGATGCCCCTTCGGTTGCGCTGTCTTCAAACACCGCGCAGCCGGCAATTAGTGCCAAGGTGTCGCTCAGAATCGCACCCGATCAAGATCCAGCCGAGGCACTCGAGCTGCTTCAGCAGCACCTGTTGGCTCACGCCCCATTTGGCGCTCACGTTGAACTGGGTGCTGTCGAGAAGGGTCCCGGTTACCTGGCGAAGGAAGGCTGGGGTTCGACCTTGGCCCACGAGGCGTTTTCAGCCGCTTGGCCAAAGCAGTCGGTGAACATCGGCATCGGGGGATCCATCCCGTTCATCTCGACCTTTGCCGCACTGTTCCCAAATGCCGAGATTATGGTGACCGGAGTCGAAGAGCCTGATTCCAGAGCGCACTCGCCGAACGAGTCGCAGCATCTCCCAACCCTAAAGCGAGCCATGACTGCTCAGGCTTTGCTTTTGCTGCACGGGAATCAACTCTCGCGCGATTAGTTAAACTAGAAACCTAATTGGAGGCAAAAATGACCGAAGTTCTAGCTCACGGAGTGAAACTAACCGACACCGCGGTGTCGAAGGTTAAGGCGCTATTGGCTGCCGAGGGACGCGACGATTTGCGACTGAGAGTTGCCGTTGAGCCGGGTGGCTGCTCCGGATTGATCTACCAGCTTTTCTTCGACGAGCAGCTCGAAGAGGTTGATGCTGTCGTGGCATACGACGGTGTAGAAGTGGTCGTAGACCCGATGAGCGTGCCCTATCTAGACGGCGCATCCATTGATTTTGAGGACTCAATCCAAAAACAAGGCTTCACCATCGACAACCCGAACGCTGCCGGCAGCTGCGCATGTGGAGATTCTTTTAGCTAAAAGGGCTAAAACACGGCAACAGTGAGCCTGGGTCGGGGTAGACTTAGACTCAATTCTGCTGTGAAAAAGGATGTCTCATTGAGTAAGAATCGTCGTGGATTAGCCCTGGTGGCCACTTCGCTGGCAAGCGTTTTGTTGCTAACCGGCTGCAGCCCCGAACTAGAGCGTGGTTTTCTTCCAGATGCCTCTGGAGTTACCAATCACACCGACCGAATCATCGGCCTATGGACTACGTCCTGGATCGTGCTGTTGGCAGTTGGAGCAGTCTCCTGGGGTCTGATGGCGTGGGCGCTTATCGTCTACCGCCGCCGCAAGGGTGAGACCACCCTTCCAGTTCAGCTTCGTTACAACATGCCAATCGAGACCCTGTTCACCGTCGTGCCGCTTATCTTGGTGTTGGGCTTCTTCGCTTTCACCGCTAGAGACATGCAGGCCATTGAGGCGAAAAACGAAAACCCAGATGTAACCGTCGAGGTAATCGCCAAGCAGTGGAGCTGGGACTTCAACTACGTAAACGAGCAGGTCTTCGAGTCCGGCATCCAGGCTCAGTTCACCGGTGCCGAGGAGAACATCTCCGAGACCCTTCCAACCTTGTACCTTCCAGTGAACAAGACTGTGAAGATTGAGCTGGAGTCACGCGATGTTATTCACTCCTTCTGGGTAATTGACTTCCTTTACAAAAAGGATATGTTCCCAGGATTCACCAACTACATGTACTTCACTCCAACCAAGGAGGGCACCTACGCAGGTAAGTGTGCTGAGCTTTGCGGTGAGTACCACTCAATGATGCTTTTCCAAGTAAAGGTGGTATCTGAGGAGGAGTACGCGGCTCAGATGGCGGCGCTAGCAGCCAAGGGCAACGTAGGACAGCTTTCGAATGAGTACGACAGAAACCAAAACCTTCCTGGCGGCGACCCAGAGGTAAGGGGATAAGGCAAATGGCAACCACACTAACTCCACCGGTTACTAACCCAACCTCCTTCGTGCCAAAGCGTTCGAAGGGCCAGATTCTGGTTGATTGGTTGACTACTACCGATCACAAGAAGATCGGTTACCTGTACCTAATCACTTCTTTCATGTACTTCTTGATCGGTGGCGTAATGGCGCTGATCATTCGTGCTCAGCTCACCCTGCCAGGCCTTGAAGTAGTAGCCACCAAGGAGCAGTACAACCAGCTGTTCACCATGCACGGCACCATCATGCTCTTGATGTTCGCAACTCCGCTATTCGCAGGTTTTGCCAACGTTTTGATGCCAGTACAGATTGGTGCCCCGGACGTGGCATTCCCTCGTCTAAACGCCATCGCGTACTGGTTCTACAACTTTGGTAGCTTGATTGCCGTTTCCGGTTTCTTCACCCCACAGGGTGCGGCTTCCTTCGGTTGGTTTGCCTACGCACCGCTTTCCAACACCACCTTCTCCCCGGGAATCGGTGGCGATTTGTGGGTCTTCGGTCTGGCGCTATCCGGCTTTGGAACCATCTTGGGTGGTGTTAACTTCATCACCACGATCATCACCATGCGTGCTCCTGGTATGACCATGTGGCGTATGCCGATCTTCACCTGGAACACCTTGGTCACCTCGATCCTGGTAATCATGTGTTTCCCACCGCTAGCGGCAGCACTGTTCGCACTCGGTGCTGACCGCAGATTTGGTGCCCACATCTTTGATCCGGAGAACGGTGGAGCCATGCTTTGGCAGCACCTGTTCTGGTTCTTTGGTCACCCAGAGGTTTACATCCTGGCTCTGCCATTCTTCGGTATCGTTTCCGAAATCTTCCCGGTCTTTAGCCGCAAGCCGATCTTTGGATACCGCACCTTGGTTTACGCGACCATTTCGATCGCTGCGCTTTCGATGACCGTTTGGGCACACCACATGTACGTCACCGGTCAGGTACTGCTGCCGTTCTTCGCCTTCACCACAATGCTGATTGCGGTTCCAACCGGTGTGAAGATCTTCAACTGGATCGGAACGATGTGGAAGGGTTCAATCACCTTCGAGACCCCGATGCTGTGGAGCCTAGGCTTCCTGGTGAGCTTCGTGTTCGGTGGTCTAACTGGTGTCATCCTGGCTTCACCAGCGCTTGACTTCCACCTATCAGACAGCTACTTCGTGGTTGCTCACTTCCACTACGTCGTCTTCGGTACCGTGGTGTTCGCTATGTTCGCTGGTTTCTACTTCTGGTGGCCAAAGTTCACCGGCAAGATGTTGAACGAGCGTCTAGGCAAGATTCACTTCTGGCTACTGTTCATCGGCTTCCACGTCACCTTCCTGATCCAGCACTGGCTCGGTGTGATTGGTATGCCGCGTCGTTACGCTACCTACCTACCTGAGGACGGCTTCACTGAGATGAACATCCTCTCCACCGTAGGTGCGGCCATCTTGGCTCTATCGATGATTCCATTCCTGTGGAACGTCTGGGTAACCCAGCGCAAGGGTGTGAAGACCGAGCTGAAGGACCCATGGGGTTACGGAAGGTCTTTGGAGTGGGCTACCGAGTCGCCATTCCCTCGCCACAACTTCCACTCCATCCCTCGCATTCGCTCCGAGTCTCCGGCTTTTGACCTAAATCACCCGGAGTACGCAGCGCCTGAGGCGAAGGAATCCTACGCAAAGGAGGGCCGCATCTAATGCGCTCCAACATTGTCATTCTGTTAGTGATGGCCGCCTACTTCACGTTGGCGGACATCGCATACGGCATCTGGACTTACATCGAGTATGGCCACCTTGAGCCAATCGGTACCGCGGCTATCGGCCTTTTGGTAATCCTGTCGGTTTTCATCGCCTACTACCTATGGTCCGGCATGAAGCGAGCAGGAACTCTGCCTGAGGACAACAACTTCGGCAACATTGAGGATGAGACCGGCGAGGTTGGTTTCTTCTCTCCTTGGAGCTGGTGGCCACTGGTGCTTGGTGGTTCGAGCGCAATTGCGTTCCTATCGCTAGCGGTTGGTTGGTGGCTGTTCTTCATCGCGGTACCTTTTGCGATCGTCGGAATCATCGGCTTCGTTTACGAGTACAGCCGCGGCGCCCACGCTCACTAAGGCCGTGAGCGCAGAGCCAGTACTGATTGTCATTGACGTCCAGCAGGGCTTCCGTGACGCTTACTGGGGCGCTAATGGCAATGCCGAGGCTCTTACAAACATCTCGAGCTTGGTCGACCACTGGAGAGCCAGAAGGCTCCCCATCGTGATCGTGAAACACAACTCCAGCAACCCCATTTCACCGTTGTTTGCTGGCAATCCTGGCAATAACCTCGAGCCGATTCTTGAAGGTCCGCGAGATGTTCTCATTCAGAAGTCGGTGAATTCTGCTTTCTATGGAACCCCAGATTTACACCTTTGGTTAGCCAAACGAAACTTCAGAAATCTTGTCATCTGTGGCATAACAACCAATCGTTGCTGCGAGACCACCGCCCGAATGGCAGGCAATCTCGGCTATCAAACGAGCTTTGTTATTGACGCCACCGATGCTTTTGACCTTACTCACGCTGATGGAACCGTTACGAGTGCTGTTGATGTCATGAAGATGACTGCCGGAAACATAGATGGCGAGTTTGCGAAGGTGATTACCACTCAAGAGGCGCTCGCGCGCTTCTAACTCAGCAAGTTGTCAGGTGCTGCTGTTAGTATTGCCTCCTTGGTTAGCCCAAGACGTTACTAAAACAACTAAACATGGGGATGATCGGTTTCGACACTGCATTGTTTGCGTGAATGAAGCGGGTCGAGGATGCACAGTTATCTCGTAAACGCTCTGTGTAAAACAATAGGTGCCAATACAAAGCGCGCCGACTTCGCCCTAGCCGCTTAAGCTAGCCCCGAAGTCCGTCTGACTAGGTTTGATTTCGTCCTAGACCCAGGCGTCATTTAGAAATCTCGCTGGTTGAGCGCGTCACAGGCTCAATCGGGACTTTTACTGTGACTGGGCCTGTCTGCGTAGTTGCTTCAGACAAATTCAGGGGCCGAGTAGAACGACTTATGAAGCTACACCCGTAGAAGAGTCACAATCTTTGCAATGGACGGGGGTTCAATTCCCCCCATCTCCACGTTAGAAAGCCCCGAGCTAATACCTCGGGGCTTTTGCCTTTCCGGGCTTGATAAGCTCGTGCTTGTGTCCGACCCAAAACTCATCAATCTGACCCTCGAAGAGCATGGTCAGCAGATCATGGAAATCTTCAATGAGGTGATCAGCTCCAGCACTGCGCTCTACGAGTACCAACCTCGATCCATGGAAACCATGAAATCCTGGTTCGAGACCAAAGCGGCCGGAAACTTTCCCGTGATTGGGTTAGTTGATGAAGCAACTTTGCTGGGGTTCGCAAGCTATGGAGCATTCCGGCCACAGCCCGCCTATCAATACACCGTTGAGCATTCCGTTTATGTCCATCCAGATCACCGTGGTTGTGGCTATGGAAAGCTCCTCCTGGAAGAGATCATTCAGAGCGCGCGAGCAGGACAAAAGCGTTCAACCATCGGTGTTATCGATGCTCAGAACCTTGTGAGCATTAGGCTCCACGAACAGCTCGGTTTCAAGCAGGTCGGATTCATTTCTGAAGCTGGATTCAAGTTTGACCGCTGGCTGGATGCTGCCATTTATCAGTTGATGCTCTAACTGCCGTCCAGGGTCAGAATCGAGCTCAAGTCGCCTGCGTTGCTGGAGGAAGACCGCTTGGGTAGGCTCTTGGCATGATTGAGTTCCGTCGCCTAACACTTACCGAGCTAGACAAGTTCTTAGAGTTTATGGATGGACCAGCATTTGAGTCACAGCCACAATGGCGAGGATGCTATTGCCAGTTCTACCTCAATACCCAGGCCGAGAATGATGAGCCCCAGGCTAGGGGAGCGGTAAACCGCGAGCGGGCTTGTGATCGAATCCAGACCGGTGTGATGCAGGGTTACCTCGCTTACACCGTCGAGCACGGCTCGGAGAAAGTCATCGGCTGGATGGCTGCCAATAAGTTCAACAACTTTGTATCCCTGCCACCTCAACGAGAAGATGTTGCGGCCATCATTTGTTTTGTGGTCGACAAGCAATGGCAAGGCAAAAAGGTAGCCAGCGGCCTGCTCGATTTTGCCTTGACAGAACTACCTCAGCTCGGTTTCACAGAAGTTCAGTCCGCTCCGCTGAGAGATGCTGAGTTCAAAGACTGGGGTTATCGAGGACCGCGCTCCATGTTTGAAAAGGCTGGCTTTGCTGAGGTGGCGGATATCGACGACAAGCACATTCTTATGAGCAGGAAGCTATAAAAAAATCCCCCCGGTTTTCATCCGAGGGGATTTTTCATTGAATCTAACTACTTCTTGCCAGCAAGGGCCTTTGGCTTGCGCTTTGGCTTCTCAACTGCCGGAGCAGGGGAGTGATCAGCGTGAGCGAGCTCGTACTCAGCCTTTGAGACCGGAGCAATTCGGTCTTCGAAATAGAAGCTCGAAAGCGCTGCGCGCACTCTGCTGCTCAGGGTGATCTTGCCCTGAGCGTTTGGACGAGCAAGGGTTGGCTGGTAGTCCTTGAAGTCAACCAGCTTCCAAAGCTCATACTTGTCCACCGGCTCGTGAACTTCAATGTATTCACCGTGAGGCAACCGCACAACGCGGCCGGTCTCACGACCGTGTAGCGCGATCTCGCGGTCCTTGCGCTGTAGCGCTAGACACGCACGCTTGGTAACCCAGTAGGCAATAACCGGGCCAATCACCATCAGAATCTGCATGCTGGTTAGCACGTGGTTTAGGGACATCTGGAAGTTGATTGCGATCAAGTCGGTGGAAGCACCGGCCCAGAGCACTGCGTAGAAAGTCACACCAGCGGCACCGATACCGGTTCTGGTCGGAGCATTTCTCGGACGGTCAAGTACGTGATGCTCGCGCTCATCGCCAGTCACCCACTTCTCAATGAATGGGTAGGCCGCTACAACCGCCAAGAACAGCAGTGAGATAACCAATGGCAGTAGCACGCCCATCGGCCAAACGATCCCAAATAGGTATAGGTCTAGGTTCGAAGGAGCAAGACGAAGAGCTCCATCTAGCCAACCGATGTACCAGTCCGGCTGAGTTCCAGCGGAAACCGGGGATGGGTCATATGGTCCGTAGTTCCAGATTGGGTTGATTGTGAAGGTGGCCGAGATCGCCATAATCACACCGAAGACTAGGAAGAAGAATCCACCAGCCTTGGCAACGTAAACCGGCATTAGCGGGAATCCAACGACGTTCTCATCGGTCTTTCCAGGTCCGGAGTAGTGGGTGTGCTTGTGAATGATCACCATCATTAGGTGAACGGCAAGCAGCACGATGATCAACGCTGGGATGATCATGATGTGAAGGCTGTAAAGACGAGCTACAACCTCGTCACCCGGGAACTCGCCGCCGAATAGTCCAGAGGAAATGGATGGTCCGATAAATGGAATTGCCTTGAGCATTCCATCGATGATGCGAAGACCGTTTCCGGATAGTAGGTCATCTGGAAGCGAGTAGCCGGTGAAGCCCGCGCCCATACCTGCTAGGAACAGGAAGAAACCAACTAGCCAGTTGAGCTCGCGAGGCTTACGGAATGCTCCAGTGAAGAAAACACGCAGCATGTGAAGACCAGCGGCTGCCACAAACAATAGCGCTGCCCAGTGGTGCACCTGGCGCATCAACAATCCACCACGAATATCGAAGCTGATGTCCAAGCTCGACGCATAGGCAATCGACATCTCGGCGCCCTTTAGCGGTGCGTAGCTACCTTCGTAGTGAACAGCAGCCATCGATGGCTGGAAGAAGAAAGTCAGGAAGGTTCCGGAGATCAGCAGTACCACGAAGGAGTACATCGCGACCTCACCGAGCATGAAGCTCCAGTGGTCAGGGAACACCTTGCGGCCGAAGTTCTTCAGTACACCCCCGAGCGCTAGACGCTCATCAAGGTAATTTGCGGCACCACCAATGAAGGTAGTTGGCTTTTGTTCGGTTGAAGTGCTCATTATGACTGCCTCATATCCCAGAATGAAGGCCCAACGGGCTCGGTGAAGTCGCCTTGAGCGACCAGGTATCCTTCAGCGTCGACTTCGATTGCCAGCTGAGGTAGTGGCCTTGCGGCCGGGCCAAAGATGACCTTGCAGTGATCCGCTAGGTCAAATGTGGACTGGTGGCAAGGGCATAGTAGGTGGTGGGTGTGCTGCTCGTATAGAGCAACTGGGCAACCCACGTGGGTACAAATCTTGGAGTATGCGACGATGCCGTCGTAGCTCCAGGAAGCCTTGGCTGGATCTTCCTTCAGTTCGGATGGATCTACTCGCACCAACAGGACGGCGGCCTTGGCCTTCTGGTTCAATTTCTCGGCGTGGTCCTCGATGTCCTTGAGGTTCTCAGGGATTACGTGGAAAACGGAGCCGAGAGTTACCTCGGAAGCCTTGATTGGAGTGGCACCCTCGTGTGAGTCGCGCACTAGGCGGACACCCTTCTTCCAGATGGTGTGCTTCAGGGTGTCCCCAACCTGAGGGCCTAGGTCACCGAAGATAACCAGCGCTGGAAGTGGGAACACCGCAAGAGCACCGTAAAGCGAACGGCGAATTAGCTTGCGGCGGGTGAAGCCGGACTCGGCATCCGCAGTTTTGATGATCTCAATTGCCTTAGCGCGAGCCTCATCCGGAGTGCGAGCCTGGTGGCGTGCTTCAGAAACCTCGTGGTCAGGCATTAGGGTCTTGGCCCAGTGAACCGCACCAAAGCCGATGCCGAGCAAGCTCAAGGCCATTCCGACACCCATCCACAGGGTGTTGTTTCTGGTGTCGGCAAGGCTGTCGATCGGGAATGCTACGAAACCCCAAATCGCGACAATTGCACCCACGATTGAGATTCCGAACATTACGGCGATTTGCTGCTCGGCACCCTTGGCGGCCTTTTCGCTCTTGTCTGTCATGCGAACGCGGTGCGGTTCGATGCCAGGGTCAGAGATTGGCTTCTGAATGTTTGTGGCTAGGCCAGCTGGGTAAACCTTCTCGATTTCACTCATTCGATAACTCCCTAGTTAGCCTTGGCGCCAAGCCAGACGGTGATAGCAATGATGAAGCCCAAACCAAAAATCCAAACAAATAGACCTTCGGCAACTGGACCGATTGAGCCAAGCTCGTAGCCTCCGACGGATTCAAAGTCCTCTACGTACTTTAGGTAGGCGATGATGTCGCGCTTGTCCTCTGGAGTCAGGTTGGCGTCATTGAACACCGGCATGTTCTGAGGACCGGTGACCATAGCTTCGTAAATGTGCTTCTCGGAAACACCCTGAAGACCAGGTGCGAACTTGCCTTCGGTCAGCGCACCACCGGCGCCAACTGCGTTGTGGCACATCGCACAGTTGATGCGGAATAGCTCGCTACCGTGCGTTAGGTCGATGTCGTCACCAGTAGTCCTGAGGTATTCAGCGTCTGGAATGGCTGGTCCAGGAGCCAAGGAAGCAACGTAGGCAGCCATGGCCGCGATCTGCTCCTCGGTGAACTGAACAGGCTTCTTGTATAGCTGTGGACCAGATGCCTGACCAGGCATGCGACCGGTGCCTACCTGGAAGTCAACCGAAGCCGCTCCAACACCAATCAGGCTCGGGCCACCAAGGGCGCCCTCGCCATTAGTACCGTGACAGCTTGCGCAGTTAGCCAAGAACAGCTTGCGTCCTTCTGCCACCTGATCAGCACTTGATACTTCAGACTCCACCACGTTGGTAGCAGCTGCGTAGCCACCACCTGATAGGACGAGTCCTAGAAAGATTACGAAGCCAATCGCCCAAGGGCGACGGCGCATCGGCTTTTCCTGGTTCAACAGTTTCTCCATTTATTTCAAGATGTAGACGACTACGAATAGTCCGATCCACACCACATCGACGAAGTGCCAGTAGTAGGAAACCACGATGGCGCTGGTGGCTTCCTTGTGGCCGAAGTTCTTGGCGGCGTAGGCGCGACCAATCACGAGCAAGAATGCGATCAAACCACCGGTCACGTGTAGCGCGTGGAATCCGGTGGTGATGTAGAAGGCTGAGCCGTAAGAGTTGGAGCTGAGGGAAATGCCCTCAGAAACCAACATCGCATACTCCCAAACCTGACCGGCAACGAAGATTGCTCCCATAACGTAGGTCAGGAAGAACCACTCGATCATTCCCCACTTAGCAGGGGACCAGCCAGTGCGTCTTGGCTGCATGCGCTCGGCAGCGAACACACCAAACTGAGCGGTGAAGGAGCTAGCAACCAGAATCAAGGTGTTCACCAGCGCGAACGGAACGTTCAAAATCTGGGTGTCATTTGCCCAAAGGTCTGGAGCACCAGCGCGAAGGCTGAAGTACATTGCGAAAAGGCCCGCGAAGAACATAACTTCGCTGCCTAGCCAGACGATGGTTCCAACGCTAGTTGCGTTGGGTCTATTGATGGTTCCGCCGTGCGCGGCAGGCAAAGTGGTTGCAGACATGCCTAAAGTTTACCCCACCAACCAGGGGCCAACGCGGTCTAAAACAAGGGATTTTCCAAGATTTTTTGGACTGAGGGGCATAAATTGGCTCGGTAGACTGCTGGCATGATCGAACAGAGCTGGCCAAGCACCCTGAACTCCCTTTTGGCGGGGGAGGACCTCTCGAGAGAGGCTGCGGGTTGGGCGCTGCGCCAGATAATGGCGGGTGAGGCCACAGAAGCTCATATCGGTGCTTTTATGATGGCGTTGCGCTCCAAAGGGGAGACGGTAGCCGAGCTGGCTGGTCTTGTTGACGTCATGCTGGAGAACGCAGTGCTGCTGAATACCGGAAGTGACGCAGTTGACATCGTTGGAACCGGGGGAGACCTGGTCGGCACAGTGAACATCAGCTCCATGGCCTCAGTTGTCACCGCGGCCGCTGAAATTCCCGTGCTAAAGCATGGATCCAGGTCCGCATCAGGAAAAACCGGCTCATCCGAGATGCTTGAGGTTCTTGGCATTCGCCTTGACCTGGCACCAGCTCAAGTGGCAGAGGTCTTCAAAGAGGTCGGGATAACCTTCTTTTTTGCCCCAGTTTTCCACCCAGCCATGCGCTACGTAGCTCCGGTTCGCAAGCAATTGGGAGTGCCAACCACCTTCAACTTCCTTGGTCCGCTAGCCAATCCAGCGCAGCCAATTGCCACCGCACTGGGTGTTTCTAACCCAGATATCGCTCCTCTGATGGCTCAAGAGCTTGCTCAGCGGGGGAGAACTGCGCTGGTATTCAGGTCTAACGATGGCCTAGACGAGCTGGCGATAACTGCCCCGACCCAAATCTGGCAGGTTTCGCAGGGTGAAGTTCAAGAACTCACCACGGATAGATTCGTGAACCCAGAAGTTACCCTTGACCAACTGATCGGCGGGGATGCCAAGCACAACGCGGAAGTAGCCGCCGCTTTGTTCTCGGGAGATGTCAGCGGCAACCTATCTGCTGTCAAAGAGGTCGTGCTGCTCAACAGTGCCGCCGGAATCGTTGCTTACCAATTAGCAAAGAATCCAGCCGCAGCGAGCCAGCCACTGGAAGATCGACTTCAGGCTGCCTTCGAGTTGGCAAAGTCGGCCTTGGAATCAGGCGCAGCCCACCAAAAACTCGTGCAGTGGTCACACGCCACCCAAGTCAAGTAACCAACAACAACCAGATCCAGGGAGAGGGCCAGAAAAACATTACTTGACATAATGTTTATTATCGGCGTTAGGAACCCTGGATTGGCGGGGCCTAAGTCCTCAAGTTTCCATAACGTTCGATTAGCAAATCAATTGCTCCCTCAGGCCGAAGCCAGAGCTGTTCGCTAACTATTTGTTCGATCGAGACCCAGCGGTGCATCACAGTGTCACGGTGTTCGTTTTCAGTCCAAAACTCAGAGCTTGGCTCAAAGCTCTCTGAAACTTGTAATTCGAAGAAGTGTGCCTCGCCGGTGTCGTGGTAGCGCAGATCGTCCATTTGGTGCCAGAGCGTCGTGATGGCCTGAAAGTCGGCTTCGGTAAAACGCCTTCCGGTTTCCTCAAAGACCTCTCGAACCATGCCGGCTAAAGGCTCTTCGTCAGGCTCCAAGCCACCACCAGGGAAAACCCACTGCGGCGGCAGGCCGGATCCTGGGTCGAAGTGAGAAAGGAACAGCAGTAGTTTCCCGTTCGGCTCTAAAATCACCGCTCGCGTGGAAACTCGGTGACGCTCGCTCAAAGTTTTCCCTTGCTGTCAACCAACTTGAACAAACGAAGCCCAAGTTGATTGAGATACCCGATAGCAAAGGCAAATATCAAGGTGCCTTCGCGCACTTGACCGCCAAGTAGGAAGCCCACCGTCACGACGACCACCTCAACGATCGACCTGGCCTGCCAAAAAGGCAGCTTGAAGCGCTGTGCGATGCCGGTATTGAGGCCATCCCTCGGACCTTTGCCCATCCCGCAGGAGATGTAGAGTCCGGTTGCGAATGATATGACAATCAGCCCAAGCACAAACCAGGTCAATTGCCATAGGTATCCATCGAGTTTCGGCATCAGCGGTAGCCAGAAATCGGCGAAAACTCCCAAAAGAATCGCATTCAAGATTGATCCGATGCCCGGTTTTACTTTGAGTGGTATCCAGGCCACAAGAACCATCACACTAACCGCAATGGTTGATTGCCCGAAGCTCAAGCCAGTTTGTTTGGAGATGCCCTGCGCCAAGACGTCCCAAGGTGCTAGTCCGATTGAAGCGTGCACCATCATGGCGATGCCGATACCGTAGATAAACAGCCCGAGGTTCAGCTTTAGAAAGCGAAACGCGAAATTAGACTGGTCCACGGCTAAAGATTAGGGGCAGTCGTGTCGGATTTCAGCACCAAGAGCTATTTCGCCACCGCGCGCCCACACCTACTCGCCCACCGCGGCCTGAGTCAGCACAGGGCGGACATCGACGAAAACTCCATCGCATCGTTTGAGGAGGCTCTCCAGCACGGTGCTACTCACATCGAATCAGATGTTCATGCCACCAAAGACGGCGTTGCGGTGCTGTTCCATGACGACGACCTTCAGCGAGTGGCCGGACTCCCCCTGAAAATCAGTGAAATCACCTTTGCGGAACTTTCCGAACTTTCACTGACTCACGGCTCGAAAGTGCCGAGCCTGAGTCAAGTGCTAGAGCGCTTCCCGCTGCTTCGCCTCAATCTAGATGTCAAAGCGACAGCTGGCTGCCAGGCAACCGCCGAGGTGATTAACGAACTGCAAGCGCATGACCGAGTGCTGGTTTCCAGCTTTTCCAAAGCCAGAAAGCTAGCCACCTTGAAACTTCTCGACAAGCCAGTGGTAACCAGCGCTTCCAGCACCGAAGTGCTTGGGCTTTGGGTTACTCATCTGCTCTTTGGTTTGGGTTTTCGCAAGATTGCCCAGCAATTTGATGCCATCCAAATCCCCCGCAGTTTTGGACCGATCAGGCTCGACACCGCAGGCTTTATCGCTCGGGCCAGAAGTTGCAATCTCGAAGTCCATTTTTGGACTGTAAATGACCCAGAGCAAGGTAAAGCGCTACTTGCTCTAGGGGCAACTGGAATCGTCTCAGATCGAGTTGATCTGTTTCATTTCTGAGTTCTTGCTGAGAATCATTTGATTTAGGAATTACCCTGCCAGTCCGTTAGTTGGCCTCTGTATGGCTGAATCTATGCGCGGTATGAGACTTGGGTCCCAATCACTTGAAAGTGAGAGGGGTGTTGAGCTTGCTAGCAGGCAGAACTGTGATTTCCGCTGCCAAGCGGGTCACACCTTTACCGTGGTGTTCTCTTCGGAAGCCGAACTTCCCCAGACCTGGGAGTGCTCTGAATGTGGTTCGATCGCGATTCGCCTCGAGAATGGTGTCGAGATTGAAGTCACCGGTCTTCAGCTCGAGGAGAAGCGTTCACACTACGACATGGTTCTCGAGCGTCGTAGCCGTGACGAACTAGAAGAGCTTTTGGCTGAGGTGCTGGCAGAGATGCGTGAGCGCCGCTCTCGCGGTCGCCTTACCGCCTGATTAGACGCTCCAAGCCCCACTTAGTAGCCAATCCAAAGGCTTCTACAACTATTGCCAAGGTCATTTTGCTGGAGCCGTTTTCGCGCTCGACAAAGTGAATCGGGACCTCAATTACCGGTCTTTTTATCGATAGAACATTCTTGGTCATCTCCACCTGGAAGCCATAGCCATGCGCCGCCACATTGTCCAGCGGAAGCTCAGCAAGAAGTTCCCTGCCGTAAATTCGGAAGCCAGCCGTCAGGTCACCAAGGTTGGAACCGAGCATTTTTGCGGCATAGAAGTTACCAAATTTCGATATTGCCTTGCGGAACCATGGCCAGTTCTGGACCGCTCCCCCAGGTATCCAGCGCGATCCGATGACTAAGTTTCCTAAGCCAGCCTTAGTGATCAGTTTTGGTAAGTCCTCAGCTCGATGACTGCCGTCCGCATCCATCTGAACGAGCAGGTCGTAGCCTTGCGAGAGTCCCCACTGGATACCAGCCAGGTAGGCCTTACCAAGCCCCTGCTTGCCAGGGCGATGAAGCGTATGGGTTTTGGGGTGCTGTTTGCTCAGCCTTTCGGCAAGATCTCCCGTGCCGTCCGGGCTGTTGTCATCGATTATCAATAGCTCAACGCTTGGGTTGTGTCGAAACAGCTCGGTTACCGATCGCTCCAGCGTCTCTATCTCATTAAAGGTCGGCATCATGACCAGAATTCTCATTTTTTACGCCTAAACCCAAATGCCAAAAACCCCACGGCGATAGCAGCATTTAGGCCATCAAACCAAAGGCCAAGGCCGGTAGCTGGCGTGCTGCCCTTGATTAGCGGCACATTCTGGATCATGGCATCTGCGGTATACCAGGTGAGCTCATCGAGAACCGAACCATCCGGTAGGTAGATTGCGCTCAGTCCAACCGTTGAGATGTTCACCACTGCCCTACCGGTCTCTATCGCCCTGAGTCTTGCTATGGCGGCCTGCTGGAAGGTCTCATCGCTGTAGCCAAAATCCGCGTTGTTGGTCTGAGAAAGAATCAACTCTGCGCCTTCTATGGCCAGGCCACGAGGGATATCATCGGCTGCGATTTCAAAGCAAATCAGGCTTCCGACCGTGAACTTGTCATTGGCAAAGATGCCATCTCGAGTACCGAACGAATATCCCCTGGGAACAAGGTCAATTAGGTCTGGGGCAAGGCTGCGCCAGAAAGCTCGATCCGGAACATACTCAGCGAATGGCACCGGACGCTTCTTGTCGTAATGGTCCGTCGGCCCCTCCCCTAGCTCCCAGAAGATAGTTGAGTTGTAGACATCATCGCCACGCGAAGTGATTGTTCCAAAGGTAATCGGCGCTTGGTACTGGGCTATCAGAGTCTCAATTTCGGCCCTCGCCTGAGCGGAATCAAGCGGTGAAACATCCGATGCGTTTTCGGGCCAAACAATCAAATCCAGCTTCTCGTCATCTGGAATGCTGGCATAACTGGCATCGAGGTGATTCTGGAGAATTGCACCGCGCTCCTGATTGGAGAAAAGCCCAGCCAAGGCATTGCCCTGAACCGCCGCGATACGAATCTCGCCAACCTGCTCGGTTCCCAATCCAATCGGCGTTACTAGCGGCACTAGAGCGGCCGCCACTGCCAATGCGGCCATCGGCACCAGTTTTTCGGCCTTGCGCTTTCGCAATTCCAAGAACATCAGCGCCAAGAGCATTGAGATCAGCACCATGGCGAAACTAATCAGCGAAATGCCGCCCCACCAGGCGTATTTGGCAAACCAACCATCCGCTTGAGTCATGCCCAATCGTGACCAGGGGAAACCGCCGTATGGGAAGTTTGATCCCAGCCACTCTCTGAGTGTCCAGATAGCAGCTGCCGCAATCGCGAATGAAATGAGCCCCCAGCCCTTGGGCTTGAGTCTCTTATAGAGCCAGGCTGTGGCACCTGATCCCAGCGCAAAGTAGAGCGACATCAGGGTGCTCAGTGCGATTAGCGGCACAGGTCCGAGATAAAGGGCCAACCATTCGATATGGGTGATGTAGTAAATCTGCCCCGCTACAAAGCCAAGTGCGGTTGCTGCCCAGAAGCCAAGGCCTCTGATTGCCAAAAAGAGCAGGCCAGGAATCAGCAGTGCGACTATCCAAACGCCTTCGGTAGGAAATGCGAACAGTGCCAAGGCTGAGCCAAAAACGGCCAGCGGGATTCTCCAAAGCAGCTGCATCATCACCAAAGAAGCCTAAAACCTAGACGTAGTAGCTGTAGGCAACAATGCCGCGTTTGACCTGATCCATGGCGTCGTAGGCGGTCTTCGCCAACTCAGGGTCAGCACCTTTAGAAATCTGATCCAGCAGGTCAATCAACTGCTTGGTCCACCTGATGAAATCACCCGGCAAAAGTGCGGAAAGCTTTAGCACATCGTCTAATCGAGCCCCTGAGGCCCAGCGGTAGATCGCCCACGACATGCCCAATTCCAATTGGGTTTCCTTGGGTAGTCGGTATTTGGTCTGCAGTTCAAGCAACTCTTCTTGAATCGCCTCTGTCTGAGCCAATACCTCGGCAAAGTTTCCCTTCGGAAGCTTTGGGTCATACTCTGCTTCGTCACGTCTACCTTCGTAAACCAGTGCGATGGCCAGAGCCGCCAAATTTGCCGGATCCAACTTGCTCCAGGTCCCGCGGTTTAGGCATTCGGCAATCAGCAAATCGCGTTCACCGTAGATTTTGGCAAGTCGCTGGCCCTTGGCGGTTATCTCTAGATCGTCGCCATCCTCCAGCATGTAATCCAGGTCAGTTAGCAGTAGGCAGATTCGCTGGAAGGTCTTCGCCACCTGATTGGTGCGGCCTTCAATAGCTGCGATGGTGCCATCTATCTCTTTGCGAAGCTTTTGGTAGCGCTCCCCCCAACGAGCGTGCGCTTCGCGGTCCGAGCAACCGTGACATGGGTGAGCCCGCATCGCCTTCTTGAGATCTGCAATGTCATTATCGATTCTGCGCAAAGAACGGGAGTTGCGAATATCCTTGCCAGCCCGGTGCTTCGCACTTACCCCGCTGCGCTCCAGGTCGCTGAGCTCTCGACGCAGAGCTGAGTATTCAACGAAATCACCCAGGTGGCACTGCATGGCTTCTTCGTAGCCTTCTAGCGATTCTTGCTTCTCCGAAATCGAACGCGCCAAACCAACCACTGATCTATCGGCCTGGAACTGGGCAAAGGACTTCTCCAGAATCTTGCTGGCTCGATTTGCCCCAAAAGCTGCCGTCAGGTTCACCGCCATGTTGTAGGTGGGGCGGAAGGAGCTATTCAGCGGATAGGTGCGCTTTGAGGCGAGACCAGCCACCACATTGGGGTCCAACTGAGCTCCCCAGAGGATCACACTGTGGCCCTCGGTATCGATTCCTCGTCTGCCGGCGCGCCCGGTTAGCTGGGTGTACTCCCCCGGAGTAATTGCCACTCTAGATTCGCCATTGAATTTATCCAGGCGCTCTAGCACCACTGTCCTAGCCGGCATGTTGATTCCAAGTGCCAACGTCTCGGTGGCAAATACGACCTTCACGAGTTTTCGAAGAAAGAGCTCCTCAACCACTTCTTTGAACGCGGGCAGCATTCCAGCGTGATGCGCGGCAAAACCGCGCTCGAGCGAGGCCAGCCAGTCAAAGTAACCCAGGGTGTCCAGGTCTTCATCTTGAATCGAGGAGCAACGGGCATCCACCAGCCGGCGAATCTCTTGCTGCTCTTCCTTGTTGGTCAGCCTGATGCCATAGCGCCGGCAGGCCTCGACTGCCTTTTCACAGCCGGCTCGGGAGAAAATGAAAAAGATTGCCGGTAGTAGCTCGAGTTCTTCGAGCTCTAGCACCACATCAGGCTTCTCAAGCTTGGGAAATTGGCTGTTATTGCGATTTCGATCCTGCGGCGAATACTGCTTGCCGCCCCACTTTCCAGATCGCTTGATTGGACCACGAGCTCTGGCCTGGTGCTTTCGCAGCAGTTCCGGATTCACATTTCCCTTGTTGGAGCCAGATTCAAACAGCTCTAGTAGCTCATCGCCTAGCAGCACATGCTGATGAAGCGGCACCGGACGGTGCTCAGAGACGATGATCTGAGTGTTGCCACGCACCTCAGCGAGCCAAGCTCCGAATTCCTCAGCGTTAGAGACAGTGGCGGAGAGTGACACCACTTTGACATCTTTCGGAAGGTGAAGAATGACCTCTTCCCAAACCGCTCCCCTGAACCGATCGGCCAGGTAATGGACCTCGTCCATAACCACGTAGCCGAGATCTCTGAGCGAGGTTGATGTGGCGTAGATCATGTTGCGAAGCACCTCGGTGGTCATCACCACGATTTGTGCCTCAGAGTTGTTATTCGAATCACCGGTCAGGAGTCCGACCTTTTCCCTGCCGTATCGAGCGGTAAGCTCAGCAAACTTCTGATTGCTTAGCGCTTTGATAGGTGTGGTGTAGAAGACCTTCTGGCCGCTAGCCACGGCTAGGTGGATGGCAAACTCTCCAACGATGGTCTTACCGGCACCGGTAGGGGCTGCCACCAAGACATTTGATCCACTCTCAAGCGCGATACAGGACTTTTCCTGAAAGTCGTCCAGCGGAAACTTCAGGGTTGCCGCGAAGTTAGAGAATTCCTTACCTTTGGCACGAGTTTTAGCTCGCTGATAACGCTCCGATGGTGAGAGATCAGTCAACTTCGAGCTCTTCGCCAAGCAACTTGGCATCGCGTCGGGCACGACGCTTATCATTCAGAACCGCAATGCCAACCGCGACGAAGTAGAGGGCAGATAGCGGCCCCATTAGCAGGAACATCGACATCGGGTCAGCCGTTGGGGTGGCTAGCGCAGAAACACAGGCGATGATGAAAACTGCCAGGCGCCATCCCTTGAGGATGGCCATACCGGTTAGCAGGTTCGCGAAGTTCAGTAGCACCAATAGCACCGGCATTACGAAAGCCAGGCCAAATACCAAAACGATACGAATCGCGAACAGAATGTACTCGCTGGCGTTGATAACGTTCGAGCTGCCCTCAGGTGTGAAGCCAATTAGCACCACCACAAAAGACGGCAGTGAGGTCCAAGCGATAAACGCACCGGTTAGAAACAGCGGAACCGCGCTAAATACAAAGCCCAAGGTGAATCGGCGCTCGCGGGTCTTCAGACCCGGAGAGACGAAAGCCCAAAGGTTGTAGAGCCAAAATGGCGAAGTGATGATTACACCAAGGAAAATCGAAACCTGGATTCTCAGGTCAAAGGCTGAGACCACGGTGCCGAAGTTGACTACGGCCTCAATGCCCCTGGCCTTGGTTACCTCAAGCAGTGGAGCTTGCAGCAGTTTGAAAACGGGGTCGAAAAGGAACCAACCAATGACGGTACCAACTACTAGGAAGGCCGCCGACCAAGAAAGTCTGATTCGAAGCTCTCTGAGGTGAGAGCCAAGGGACATGCGGCGCTCTTTATCTTTGCGCCCAAACATTAGCCTTGCTTCTGCTCACCTTCAGGTGCGACATCGGCTTCAGCAGCTACGACAGCCTCTGGCTTTGCCTCGGCTACCTTTGGCTTGCCTTCGGTGCCGATCTCCTTCTTGAAGATTCGCATCGACTGAGCCATGCTCTTTGCCAAACCTGGAAGCTTAGGAGCTCCCCAAAGTAGCAAAACGATTGCCAGAATAATTACCCATTCCCAGCCCTGAAGTCTCATGCGATTACCTCTTGTCCAAATTCATTTGGTTTAAACGTTCAATCAGTCTACGCCTTCGGTCTTCCACAGAGTCCCGCTTTGCCCTCTTCAGTTGCTTACGCTTTGCTAACACTTCAGATAAGTCATCGGTGGTGTGGTTCTTGGCCGCGGTGAATTCGCGCTCAATCGGGTCGGAAAGCTTTTCCAGGTTGGACTGCAGCGGCGTTGAGGCGTCTCGCAAACTTCTAAGGCTCAGCAGCAGTCGGTATCCGACAAGTCCAAGCCAGTAAAGGCTGCCAAGAATTGCGGCTGCTGACAGGAACCAGGACCAACTCACTCTTCGGTTACCTGTTCGCCGTCAAGGCTCTTGGTGGCAAAATCCCGCACTGCTTGGCGCGCAGATTCAGGGGCAACAACCTGCACCGCTCCCCCATACCGCACCACGTGTCTTGCGATTGCGGCAATGTTTCCGACTCGAATAGAGCCGTGAATCTTGCCATCTTTCCTTAGGAGTTTCCCATCAACCGGGAAGTTCCAGAAAATCTCACCGGCTTGATTATCGGCAATCAGTTCGACCAATTCGCCCTCACCGCTGCCATAAACCTCATCTGGAATTACCTCTTGCTTGGCAGCCTCAGAGATCGGTACTTGGGTTGCCGTCAGGTTGGAAGTTCGTTCGATGCGGAAGGTGCGTAGTTCCTGCGCATCCAGGCAATAGCCCCGCAGGTAGTGCTTGTTGCCCACTAGGTCAATCCGTAGTGGATCCACCTTGCGATGAGATTTCTTGCCGACCTGGTTGATGTAATCAAACTCAACCTGAGTTTGATTCACGATCGCATCGCGAAGCAATTCAAGCTCCTCAATGTCAATTGCTGGGTGAGCCACCACTCGAGTGATGACGTCGCCGCTGAGCGCCTTTCGCAATTGCGCCAGATCCTTGTTGCCCTTGAATTCATCCAGGCTGGCCAAATACTCCAGACCAATCGCCAACGAGGTCTGCTGGTAACGGCTGAGCGTTGGTGCCTGATCTAGGTTCGCCCCACCGACCGAGAAGTCGATGATGTCTTCTTCGTAAGCATCCCAATCTAGATAGAAGTGGGATTGCGGTGAGGTTAGGTCTTCACTGTTGGTAATCGCATAGGCAGCTTTGCGAATGACTTTCTCGCTGACCCCAAAGTGCTCTGCCAGCTCGGAGACCGCAATTCCACCGGTTTTAAGCACCAAGCCAACCATCGCTAGCGCGAGGTTGAACAGGCCATCACCGTCGATTTCTTGCTTAGGCATGCTGCTTGATCACCGCCTTCAGTGAGGCACGAATTCTGCGCTTGAGCGACTCCGGCTCCAGGACCTCAACGTCCGAACCAAATTCCAACAGGTCCTCTGCCAAAAGTGCCTCGTCCATGTAGTTCAGCTTGGCAATGCCTTCGGCGTCTGGGTTTAGTGCCAGCGCGGCCTCGGTGTCGAAGGCAACTTTCAGGGTAGCGAGATTTCCGCGGACAAAGTCGTTTAGTTCTTGCTCGGCCTGCTGATGCTCTTGATTGCTGATCTTTTTGCTCTCCGCCTCCAAAATCGAGACATCTGAGACGATTCGACGAAGCAGGAAGTTCTTGGTCTGCCCCTCGTGGACTGCTAGCAGTACCCACTGACCCTCAATCTGCCTCAGGTGCTGCGGGGAAACAATGCGCTCAGAAAAAGCACCATCAGGCTTTTGATAGCGGAATGCCACCTGATTGCCATCTTCAATCGCCCGCGCCAAAGGCGCAAAGGCAGCGTGGCGGATCAACAATCTCGGGGTGAATGGGGTCAAATCTGTGTTGCTCGCAACCAGGCCTAAAGACTTGAGTTTGGTCAGACCGCTTTGTGCGCTTCCCTCAAGCAGTTGATTGTTCCAAGCTTTTGCCGCTAGTTCCAACAGCTGAAGTTTGGCACTGTCTAACTTGAGATCTTTTGGCCATTGGAAAGACTCTTTGGCAATTCGGTAGCGGGCGTGATCACCATCGTCAAAGCCGAAATTGTTTAGTACTTCAAGCTGAATACCAGCCTGCTTCAAAGACTTTTTGTCTCTTTCAAAAAGCCGATCCACCGCATCCTGGCTCTTTGCTTCTTGATATCCAGGAACAGCTCGGTAAATGTCTTGCTTGCTAAGCCCTTTGATTTCGGTACTAAGTAGGTAGCAGGTGAGCGTGAATAGGCGCTCAGCGGGAGATTGCTTCATCACAAACCCCCGTTCCTGCTATTCCTTGCCCAATACGTCAATAACAAAGATAAGGGTTGAGCCGGCAGGAATCGAGCCCTGGGCCTGGTTGCCGTATCCCAATTCTGGAGGAATGACCGCAACCACCTGAGAGCCAACCTTGACTCCCTCGAGCGACTGAACAAAACCTTGAATCACGCTCTCTGCCGACACCTGGAAAGAGGCGGGGGCTAGGGTTTCCCAAGAGCTGTCAAACTGCTCACCCTCCCAGGTCCAGCCTGAGTAGTGAACGATCACGGTGTCACCAATCGCGACCTCTTCGCCAGCACCTTCGATTAGCACGCTGCGCTTGAATTCACTCGGTGCATCGCCAACCGGAATCTGAATGCCCGGCTGGCCATTAGGTGCCAAAATCACGGTTGGTAGCCCTGCCTCAGCAGCCTTGGCTTCGCCGCTAGCGCGCTGAAGGTATGCGTCGACAACGTCGAAGATAAAGATGATTGCGTCGTCTGCCCCAATACCCAAGCTCTCAACACCTTGGCTTTGGTGAGCATTTTCAGCGTCAAAAAGAACTACTACTCGGGAGCCCACCTCGACGCCGGTTAGTGCGTTGCAGAAGTTAGGCATGCTGTCCGTCAGCAGGTCCTGGATGATGAAGTCTTCGGTGCCAAACTCGCTGCCCTGGAACTGCTTGCCGGTGTTCGCGTTGTAGCCAGTGAAGTGCAGTGCTACTCGCTGGTTTCCAACAATCTTTCCGCCGTTACCTGCGATGACAACCTTGGTCTCGATGCCGGTTCCGGTGAGTGGGGTTGGGAAAGTTGCGGTCGGCTGCTCGCCGAAGGCGCCCTCAACTTCGATTTGCTCAACTGCGTCACCACCCTTGTAGGTCTCGCAAGCAGCTTCGCTGCCAGCGCTCATAGCTGCGTAGGAACCAGGCTCGGCCGCCGGTGCTGCGGAACAGCCCGCCAGTAGCAACAGCGGGATCAGAGCAAGTGGGGTGAATTTGCGCAATTTGATTCTTTCTTTAGACAGGTCTAATTCTCTCGCTGGTTTGCTTCGTTAGTAACTTTGCGAACCGTTTTTCTTAGTTTTTTCTCACTGATTGGTCTTTGTCCAATGGCATCGGGCAGCCAGATTTCGAAATCTTCGTCGGTGTACTCGGTCTTTGAGGCGCGCTTGGCCTTGAACTGCGGAAGCACTGTACCCGGAGCCAGCCTACGAGCAGACAGCAGAAAACCGGTGTGGCCGATCATGCGGTGGTCTGGTCGAACCGCAAGACCTTCAACGTGCCAACCGCGAACAATAGACTCCCAAGCCACCGGGGCGGTGAACTCCCCCTGGTCCTTGATTGCCTCAATAGTTCTCGAGAGCTGTGTCACGGTTGCGACATAGCAAATCAAAAGACCTCCGGGCTTTAGCGCGGTGGCAACCTCGCCAACGCACTCCCACGGGGCCAGCATGTCAAGTACGGCACGATCGGCTGTGTGCGGCGCGACCACTTCGGGCAACTTGTCCTGCAGGTCACCGATGGTTACCGTCCAGTTTTTGGGAGTGGCACCTAGGTGATTCTTTACGTTCGCCTGGGCAATCTGAGCAAACTCGTCACGTCGTTCGAAGGAGAACAGCTTGCCCTCCTGACCGATTGAGCGCAAAAGGTAGCTGGAGAGCGCTCCGGAGCCCACACCAGCCTCAATTACCGTCGCACCAGGGAAGATATCGCCCTCGACAATTATTTGTCCGGCGTCCTTAGGGTAGACAATCGCCGCTCCACGGGGCATCGAAAGCACATAGTCGGTCAAAAGTGGCTTTAGAGCTAGGTACTCAACACCGCTTTGATTACTGATTACTGACCCATCTGGTTGCCCAATAATGTCATCATGCATCAGGTCACCCTTGTGGGTGCCGAAGCGAGCACCAGCGACCAGGGTGATGGTGTTGAGGCGACCCTTTGGGCCGGTCAGTTGAACGCGGTCCCCCGCTTGAAAAGTGCTCATTTCAGACCTCGCAGCGCCTCTAGGTTCATTTCGGTCAAGCTTTGGCGAATCACTCGAGTTCCCGTTTCTTCCAGTGGCATCAGATTCACGATGCCAAGCGGTAGGCATCCAGCGGCTTCCGCCGATCTGAGGCCAGTGACGGAGTCTTCAACTGCGATGCAGTCCTGAGGATCAAGCCCCAAGAGCGCGGCGGCCTTTTGATATGGCTCGGGGTGAGGCTTGCCATGGATTACGTCATCGCCGGCCACCACGACATCGAAAGCTTGGAATGGAATTGCCTCAACGACGGCAAGCGCCATTCTGCGCATCGACATCGTTACCAAAGCCGTCTTGACTCCGGCTTGCCTGAGTTCCATCAGCAACTCCAGTGCGCCTGGTCTCCATGGCAGCGATTGCTGAAGGTTGGAAATCACGGAGTCAGTTAGCCGGTCAATGATTTGCTGGGGCGTTAGATCTCTAATGTCCAGGCGGTCCTTGAGGATTGCCGAGGAGTCGTAGAGCGATTTTCCAATCAGTTCGTGACCGTGTTCCTGGGTCCAAACCTTGCCGTAGTCTCGGGCTAGCGCAGACTCACTCAGTAGCCAATAGGGTTCTGAGTCAACTAGCGTGCCGTCCATATCCCACAGCACGGCTTTGGGGAAGGTCAATGTGGACATTGGCCTAAAGTCTAGTTGTGCTCTGAATTAGAGTTTGTAATTATCAAAAAAGGAGTGGCTTGCTAACTGGTCGAGTGTTACTGATTGCCTTTGAGGGCTGGAATGATGCCACCGAGGGTGCCTCTGGCGCACTCAAGGCGATAGCTCAGCAAATCGGCGCTCAGACCCTCGAGGCTGTCGATCCAGAGGACTACTACGACTTTCAGTTTTCCCGCCCTATGGTCGAAGTTGACGACGAGGGAAACCGCACCATCTCCTGGCCCGGAGCCGAATTTATGCAGGCGGATCGCGAACACATCGACCAAAACCCTGCTCTCGATCGCCTCTACCTGCTAATCGGAAGCGAGCCATCGCGGCGCTGGCTCAGCTTTGCTGCGGAAATTTTGGAAATGGTGCAAGATCGTGAGATTGACACCGTAATCATGCTTGGTTCGATGCTGGCTGATGTCCCCCACACCAGACCGATGCCAATTTTCAAGTCCAGCCAAAACGAGGGTTTCAGACTGCGATTCGACCTTGAACCCTCAAGGTATGAGGGGCCGGTTGGAATTCTCTCGATCTTGGCTCAGGCCTTCGAGGCGGAAGGAATCCCGGTACTTTCGCTCTGGGGTTCGGTTCCGCACTATGTTCACAACACCAGTAACCCAAAGGCCGCTCTTGGTTTCCTAGCCGAAATCACATCCCTAATCGGAATTGGTTTTGAAACCACCGAACTAGCTGATCAGGCTTTCGAGTGGGAGCGTTCGATTGACGATGTTGCCGAGGGTGATGAGGAAATGACTAGCTACGTCTCGCAACTCGAGGCAAACCGGGACCAGCTCGAGAGTGAACAAGCATCCGGAGATGCACTGGCTAGAGAGTTTGAGCGCTATCTAAACGAGCGCAAAGACGGCGCTGGCGAAGGCTAAATAGCCCCTGCGGCTAGACCTATCAACAACAGCGCTCCAACCCCTACCCGCCAGATCACAAAAGGCATAAACGATCCCTTGGTGAGGTATTTCAGCAGCCAAGCAATTACCGCGTAGCCAACCACAAAGCTCACCACGGTAGCTGCGATGGTCGCTAGCAGCAGGTCCTCGGGGAGGTCTTGATATGACTTTAGGAACTGGTAGCCGCCGGCCGCAATCACAGCGGGGATCGCTAGCAGGAAGCTGTAACGAGCCGCTGCCTCACGGGTAAAGCCCATCATCAAACCAACGGTGATACTTCCGCCCGATCTAGAGACTCCAGGTATCAGCGCTAGGGCCTGACCAAACCCAAAGGCTAGGCCGGATTTGAGGTCAAGCTCCTCGATCGTTCGTTTTTTAGGGGCGAATCGATCGGCCACTCCCAACAGGACGCCAAAAACAATCAGCATCACACCGATCACCCAGAGCTGCCTAAGTTGATTTTCAATCAAGTCCTGGAACAAAAGCCCAAGCGCCACAATCGGCACGGTGCCAATGATGATCAACCAACCCATTTTTGACTGACTGGATTGCTGAGAAAACGGTCTAAGTCCCTCGGTGAAGAAAGCCTTCAGAATTTCCAAAATGGTTTTGAAGAAAAACACAATCACCGCAAGCTCTGTGCCGATTTGGATGGTTGCGATAAAAGCGGTCAGTTCTGGCTTAGAAAGTTCGCTTAGACCTAATAGCTCCTGAGCAATTTGTACGTGAGCACTTGATGAGATCGGCAGGAATTCAGTTAACCCCTGAATGATTCCCAGCAGAATGGCTTCAAACGGACTCATTCATCCTCGGCAACAATCGGTAGGTACTCACCGTAAACCGATTCCAAAACGTCTTCGTACTTCTCGAATGTGAGCGCTACCTGATCGTAGGCCTCTTGAATTTCTTGGTCCGAACCAGGTCTTTTGCTAGCACAGGTGTCTAAGTGACGCTCCAGTGCTGCGATTAGTTGCCTCAGTGCCAGTGCTGGTTCTTCGCTCATGTTCCTTACGCTATCGCCCAATTACCGATTAGCCAAGAACCCCGCGATGGATTGCGCTGGAAGTTCGTGCTAGATTATTGGCTTGCTCGGCCTTGGTCGGGTGCATTGTCCGGGTGGCGGAATGGCAGACGCGCTAGCTTGAGGTGCTAGTCTCCGATAGGAGGTAGGGGTTCAAGTCCCCTTTCGGACACAATGATTTTTCTTGGGTTTTCCTTTTCCTAAAACCTCACTCTGCTTGCCACTCTAGACTTAGCAAATGCCCTCCGAATCGCTCTCCTCTGCCATGGAATATGGCCTAGAGCATGCTCGGAAACTATTAGCTGGCAAACAGGTCCTGGTTCTGACCGGAGCCGGAATCTCCACCGACAGCGGCATTCCTGACTATCGCGGAGCCGGCCGTGTCGCTCGACACCCACTAACTTTCGACGACTTTATGGGGTCCAAGCAGAATCAGGCTCGCTACTGGGCTCGTTCATATGTGGGCTGGAGTCGAGTCGAGCGAGCTGTGCCAAATGCCGGACACCTTGCCTTAGTTGAGGCCGAAAATGCGGGCAAGCTGCTATCGATCATCACTCAAAACGTTGATGGGCTGCACCAAAAGGCCGGTTCAAAAAAGGTTTTGGAACTGCACGGCAGGCTTGATCGGGTGCTTTGCACCGGTTGCGGCGACATTCTTTCTCGACCTGAGCTAGATGCCCGCATTTCACACCTAAACCCGGAAGTGAATCGATTCCAGGACGTTGAGTTCACCCCGGACGGTGATGCCGAGGTTGAGGTTGGGAAGAACTTCAGGGTTCCAGAGTGTGGCTTTTGCGGTGCCCACTACAAGCCCGACGTGGTCTTTTTTGGGGAGCAAGTGCCGCTCCCCCGAGTTGAGGCCTCAGAAGCCCTGGTGAGCGAGGCGGAGGCCATCCTGGTGGCGGGAACTTCTCTGACTGTGAATTCCGGCCTGAGGCTCGTCAAGCGAGCTCAGAAACGCAACATCCCGATTGTGATCGTGAATCAAGGCGATACCAAGGCTGATCTAATCGCGAACGTAAAACTTTCCGCCTCAACCTCGAACCTGCTTGGAGCAATTCTCAATGACTAACAGCATCCTTGGGCTTTTGCGCCACGGCCAAACTGACTGGAACATCGACCTTCGGCTGCAGGGCACCACTGATATTCCGATGAATCAGGCCGGTATCGCTCAGGTGGAAGCTGCAGCTAAGCATCTTGATCAGGATTGGGATGTCGTGCTCAGCTCTCCGCTCGGAAGAGCTAGACAGACCGCGGAGATTGTGGCTAAGCAGATTGGGATCGAAAGCATCGCGATTGAGCCGCTATTACTAGAGCGAGCTTTTGGCATCGGAGAGGGTCTGACCTATGCCGAGTGGGGTGAGAAGTTCGCCAAGTTAGACGACATTCCAGGAGCCGAATCAAGATCCAGTGTCGAAGCTCGGGCTAGAGAGCTGCTAAGCCACATCGAACAAAACTATGCGGGGGCAAAAGTGCTTGCGGTTTCACACGGTGCCTTGATTCGCTTTGTGCTCAGCGAGGTAACCGCCGGAACTATTCCCCCGGCCGGAGAACGTCTTCAGAATGCCTCGCTACACATCCTGCATCACCGCGAAAATTGGCAACTAGAGGCCTGGCGGCCGCAACCTCACGGGTCAAACCCGATTCAGTAGCTCTAAAAGTTTTTCCGCTGAGTTGCGCCAAGAAAACTGCCCAGCCTGTCGAATCGACTTCTCGGAAACCTCTCGCCAGAAAGTGCTAGTCCCCAGCTTTTCAATCTGCGCGGCAAAAGACTTCGGGTCTGCGGGAACGAAGAACAACGCCGCGTCAGCTCCTACCTCCTGAAAGATCTCAAGGTTGGAGACGACGGCTGGCGTGCCACGCTCCATCGCCTCGATGACAGGAATACCGAAACCTTCATCCAACGACGCGGTAACAAGCGCCTGGGCCTTCAGTAGCCACTGGTGATACTCGGCTTCAGTGACGCCGTTTTCAAACTGGATCTTCGCACCTACTTTGTCGGCCAGGGTCTGTAATTCGACCCTTCTCTCATCGGTAATTCGAGACAGGCACACCAGGGTGTGCTGCGGCAACAGCGGCATGGCACGAATCAGCGCTTCTAAGTTCTTGTAACCAATAAAGCTGCCCATGTAGACCAAGGTGCGAGATTCTGAGTTATCTCGTTTGGATACGCTTTGGGGTTCATCAGATGCGTTGTAGATCACGCTGATGGGGCGCTTTGTCAGGCGCTTTTCCAGCATGTGCTTCTTGGTGGTTTCTGAGACTGTTACCACCGCGTCAGCGCCATTTAGCACTAGGCGCTGCGGAGCAAAACTGAGGTGGTAAAGCCACCAAATCCCCCTCACCAATGGTTTGAATTCTTTTGGTGGAGTGCGGTGGCGATAGTAGATCAAATCGTGCAGGGTTAGTACCAACTTGAACTTTCGCCCCAGTCCCGATGTGGTCTGCATCGGGCTAAACAGCACATCTATCCCCTTGCCGTTCAGCTTTAGAGCGGTGAAGATTTCCATTGGCGAAGTTGGATGGTTGGCCCAAATCACTTCAACGCCATCCGGTAGCCGATCGGCGACTTTTTGGTGACACACGATGACTTTGAGCTGGGTAAGTTTTGCTATTTCTTGAATCAAACCAAGGCTAAAGCGCGAGATGCCATCGGGATGCTCGGGCTTTATGAAGCGTCCGTCAAAGGCAATCCGCCTCACAGTTCACCCAAGAACTTGTCGATGGCATCGGCAACCTCGGCGGCAGATTCATAGTGTGTGAGATGACCCACACCATCCATGATTTCGAGCTTTGCGCCGGGAATCATTGACTGGAGCTTGATCTGGTTGGCCAGCGGTGCGATTAGGTCCTTCTCCCCTGCGATTAGCAGTGTGGGGAGTTTGAAAGCTGAAGCAAAGTCCAGAACACTCGAGCTGGAGGCGGCGGCAAATCCCTCGTGGGCAACTCTGTCGCTGCGATATGTAGAGAAATGTCTTTGGTGCTGCCCATGGATCCAACCGCGAAGCTTTGCAGATTTGCTTGTGGTCATGGCTACCGACATCACCTGAACCACCAACCAACTACGAAGGAAGGCAGACCCGAGCTTTCCCATAGCTATCGCAAAGGCGTAAAAGCCTCGCGCCAGCCGATTGGCGAAATCCTTTTGCTGATCAGAGCGGGTGGTGATGGGGTTCTGCAACACGATTGCCTTCGCCACTAAGCCTTGGCTCACGGCTTTTGAAACCACAAGCGACCCAAAGCTATGGCCCAACACCACTAAATCGGGGCCTATTTCGGAAACTAATCCGAGAAGCCATCGACCATAGCTTTCCAGGTCATGCGACAAAAGCTCGGCAGTCTTTCCGTAACCCGGAAGGTCTGGAATCAAAACGTCATAATCAACCAGTGCTCCGGCAGATGCTGACAGCCCGTGGTGATCGCCGCGGAAACCGTGAATAAACAGCAGAGTCCCCTTGGAGTTCTCGGCCGGATAGCGCCAAACTGCGGTGTTGCCGATATCTTGACGATACCCACGTTTGGCAGCCAATTCGGCTAGCACTGGAGCGGGAAGTTTGAGATACGGCATGTGTCAAGTCTATGAGTGTCGGTACCGCTAGGTAGTCTGAGGCTAAGGAGATGCCTTGTTAGATTTTGATTTTGAACCAAACCGCCCAGCCTGGAGCAAAAAGCTCGCGGTTTTCGATCTAGAAACCACCGGTTTAGATCTACAAACCTCGAGAATCGTTACCGCTGCGGTTGCCGTGCTAGACGCCAATGGCGAGCCAATCGAGATACATGAGTGGCTGGTAAACCCAGGCATCGAAATTCCTGAGGCTGCCGCCAACGTGCACGGCATCACGACCGAGATGGCTCGGGCAAACGGTGTCGAGCCAGCACCTGCCATCGCCGAGATAATCGCAGTGCTGGCCAAGCTGGAGAAAGATATGCCCCTGGTCGCCTTCAATGCGCCATACGACTTCAGCATCCTAAAATCTGAGGCCGAAAGATACGGCATCGAGCCACTTGAGCCAAAGGCTGTGATCGATCCTTTGGTTTTGGATCGACAGATGGTGAAGTTCCGCTCAGGAAAAGGTTCGAGAAACCTGGTCGCCCTATGCCGCGACTACCAAGTTGAGCTGCTGGACGCCCACAACTCAACCGCTGACGCCATTGCGGCCGGTAGGTTGGCGCAGCGCCAGGCCAGCAAGTTCCCGCAGTTGAACGTCGAAATTAGTGAGCTACACGCTTCGCAGGCGATCTGGTCCGACGAGCAAAGCCTGGATTTTGAGAAGTGGTTTAAACAACAAGACCGCCCGGATTACCGTGCGGTCTTGGGTTGGCCAATAAAGAATTAGCTGAAGTTCTTGTAACGCTCGTTGAAGCGCTCAACGCGACCAGCAGAGTCCATGATGCGCTGCTTACCGGTGTAGAACGGGTGGCTAGCGGAGCTGATTTCCACGTCGTAAACAGGGTAGGTCTTGCCATCTTCCCACTCAATGGTCTTTGAGCTGGTGATGGTAGCGCGGGTTAGAAATGCAACGCCAGATGCCAGGTCGCGAAATACGATTGGCTCGTAGGTTGGGTGAATTTCAGCCTTCATGGTTTCCTTCTTGTGAAATCTTTTTGCTAATGAGCAACAGCGGGAAAGCTTAGCAGCAAAAACTAGCTTCGTCTAGGACGCAATGGCAGAGAATCTGCCGTCTTGATAGCTAACCTGCAGCGGGAATCTAAAAGTCTCGGAGATGGCAGCGCTGGTAATGGTTGCGCCAATCTCTCCCCTGGCCAGAATTTTGCCATCCTGCATCAGAAGTGCGTGGGTAAATCCTGCCGGAATCTCTTCTAAGTGGTGGGTGACCATGGCCATGGCTGGAGCCTGCGGGCTGGTCGCGTAACCGCTCAGTAGACGCAGAGTCAACTCCCTAGCAGCCAGGTCTAAGCTCGCCACCGGCTCATCCAAAAGCATTAGCTCAGGGTCAGTCATCACCGAGCGGGCGATCTGAACCCGCTTGCGCTCGCCATCGGAAAGAGTTCCAAAAGGTCGTTGCGCAAAGTCTTCCAATTGCCACTCCCGCAAAACTCGCATGGCTCGTCGCTCATCAATGGCGTCATAGCTTTCATTCCAGCGACCGGTAACGCCATAGCTTGCGGTCATCACGGCATTCAAGACGCTTTCGCTGTTCGGGATTTGGTTGGCTAGCGCGCTGGATGCGAAACCGATTCGCGTGCGCAGTTCAAAAACATTGACCTCCCCTAAGCGCTGCCCCAGGATTTTGGCCTGACCGGAAGAAGGGTGGATTTGTGCGGCGCAAACTCGCAGCATGGTGGTTTTTCCAGCACCATTTGCGCCCAGAATGACCCAGCGCTCATCGGAGTTTGCGGAAAAAGTAACAGAGTCTAGGATCGCTTTTCCGCTGCGAACCACGCTTACATTTTGAAGATCAATCACCTGTGACATTGAAAAATAGCCTAGCTTCCCAGTGCCCTGGAATAGACCTCTAGCGTGCGAGTCGCGATTGACTCCCAGCTAAATTCTTCAACGGCACGCATTCTTCCGGCATCACCGAACTGCTTGAGCTTTCCGCTTTCAAGGGCAGCATTCAGCGCCCTCCCCCAGTCATTGACAAACTTTTGCTCATCCACTGGGGTGCCGGAACCGTCTTCAACTTGCTCGATAGGCACCAGCCAACCGGTCTCGCCATCAACCACAACCTCTGGAATGCCACCAGTTGCGGTGGCGATGACCGGCGCGCCACAGGCCATAGCTTCAAGATTCACAATCCCCAGCGGCTCGTAGATTGAGGGACAGACGAAGGCGTCGGCAGTTGATAGCAGCGCTGCCAGCTTGGGCTGCGGTAAGTGCTCTGGAATCCAAATCACGCCGGAGCGGGTCTTCGATAGTTCTGAGACCAGGTGCTCGACCTCTGCCTTGATCTCTGGGGTGTCTGGTGCTCCAGCGCAAAGAACAAGCTGTACATCGTCAGGCAGCTGACTTGCTGCCCTGAGGAAGTATGGCAGGCCTTTTTGCCGAGTGATGCGTCCAACGAAGATGACCGAGCGTTGGTCGGGATTTACCCCTAGGGAACGGACGACATCCGCATCTTGCAGCGGCTGCCACTTTTGAGAATCGATGCCGTTGTAGACCACCTCTACCTTGGCTGGATCTAGCTCTGGATATGCCTTGAGGATATCCCGACGCATGCCGTGAGACACCGCAATAACGCTCTTTGCTTGTTCGTAGGCAGCTCTTTCAATGAACGAGGAAACTGCGTAGCCGCCACCGAGCTGCTCGGCCTTCCAGGGGCGCAGTGGTTCCAGCGAGTGCGCGGTGATCACGTGAGGAATGCCGTGGAGCATGGAGGCGACGTGGCCTGCGAAATTGGCATACCAGGTGTGAGAGTGCACCAGGTCGGCCCCAGCGATAGCCTGCACAATTTCAAGATCGGTCGCCATGGTTTGAATAGCTGGGTTAGCGACTGAGTATGCGCTCGGAGTCGAATAGCCGAAGGTATCAGCCTCGGAGATCGGCTCACCAAATGCGTGTACCCGAGCTTGAATTCGAGAGCGCAGGACCTTCACTAGCTCAGTGATGTGTACACCAGCCCCGCCATAGATGTTTGGCGGGTACTCCTTGGTAACAAAATCCACACGCATACCGAAATGCTAGTGTCTTGGCAATTTTTAACAACTAACATTTGGCTATGGGTCGAACAAGAGTTTTCGGGATGGTTCTAGCCGGTGGCGAGGGCAAGAGGCTGATGCCACTCACCGCGGATCGAGCCAAGCCTGCCGTGCCATTTGCTGGTAGCTACCGCCTAATTGACTTTGCGCTATCCAACCTGATCAACTCTGGGCTTCGAAGAATTGTTGTTCTGACCCAGTACAAGTCCCACTCGCTGGACCGCCACGTATCTCAGACTTGGCGCATGTCACCGCTTTTGGGCTCCTATGTGGCCTCTGTCCCCGCCCAGCAGCGCTTGGGTAAGCGTTGGTACACCGGAAGCGCAGATGCGATTCTGCAGTCCATGAACGCGCTTAGCGACGAGAAGCCTGACTATGTGGTGGTAGTCGGCGCCGATCACGTCTACCGCATGGACTTTGACCAAATGCTTCAGTCACACATTGACTCCGGCATGGAGGCAACGGTTGCTGCTATCCGACAGCCGATCGCCATTGCTCCACAATTCGGTGTTATCGAAGTTGATCCAGCAAACCCGGTCAAGATCGCAGCCTTCCGCGAGAAGCCGACCGACCCTCAGCCGGTTCCTGGCGATCCAACCCAGGCTCTGGTGTCGATGGGAAACTACATCTTCAATGCGCAGTCTCTAATTGATGCGATTGAGCGCGACGGGGAAAACCCGGATTCTTCTCACGACATGGGTGGCGACATCATCCCCTACTTCGTGAACCAGGGAACTGCCGGCGCATATGACTTCACCTTCAATGAGATTCCGGGTGCTACTGCCCGCGATAAGTCTTATTGGCGCGACGTGGGAACCATGGACTCTTACTACGACGCTCACATGGATCTAATCTCCACCATGCCAATCTTCAACCTTTACAACTCGGACTGGCCGGTCTACAACCAGCAAATCAACCTGCCTCCGGCCAAGTTCATTCACGACTCCGAAGGCAACCAGGGTCGCACCCAAGACTCCATCGTGAGCCTCGGTGTGGTGGTTTCCGGTGGTGTGGTTGACCGCTCGGTGCTCTCCCCTAACGTTCGAGTGTCTTCCAGGACCCTAATCACCGAATCGGTGCTGCTCGATGATGTTCAGGTTGGTCGCGACTGCACAATTCGCAAGGCGATTCTGGATAAGAACGTGGTGGTTTCAGATGGCGCCTCGATTGGCGTTAGCAAAGAGCGTGATCTCGAGCGCGGCTTTACCGTGACCGACAGCGGCATCACCGTGGTAGCGAAGGGTCGCCTGGTTACACCTTGACAAAGTTTCTCGTGGTCTTTGATGTGGACTCCACCCTCATCAACGACGAAGCTATCGAATTACTGGCCGAGCGCGCTGGAAAGCGCCAAGAGGTTGCGGAAGTCACCGAAAGAGCTATGCGTGGCGAGTTGGACTTCGAGGCTAGCCTCAGGCAGCGTGTGCTGACGCTGAAGAGCCTGGATCAATCCGTGCTAGCTGAGGTATCAAACGAGCTCTCCCCCACCAAAGGTGCCAGGGAATTGATTGAAGCTATTCACGTCCGTGGCGGTAATGCGGCAGCAGTGTCTGGAGGCTTTATTCAGCTGCTTGCCCCGGTGAAGGCAAAGCTAGGTTTCGATATTGAACGTGCCAACACTCTCGAGGTAGTAGATGGCAAGCTCACCGGCCAGGTGGTCGGCAAAGTGATTGATCGTCAGGCCAAGGCCGATGCCTTGTTGGAATGGGCGCAACAACTTGGAGTGCCACAGCACAAAACCATCGCGGTTGGTGATGGCGCAAACGATTTGGGCATGATGGAAGTAGCCGGACTCTCAGTCGCTTTCTGTGCTAAGCCGGTAGTTCAGCAGAAAGCAAAAATCGCGCTCAATGAGCGCGATCTAAGCCAACTAATTCAGTTACTGCCTTAGGCACCGGTTGAGTGCAGACCACCGTCAACGTGGATCAGCTCACCGGTGGTGGCAGGGAACCAATCGCTAAGAAGCGCAACCAAGCCCTTGGCCGCTGCTTCAGTGTCGGTTAGGTCCCAACCAAGCGGTGCGCGGCCAGTCCAGAGCTCTTCCATGGTGGCAAAACCTGGGATGCCCTTGGCAGCGGTGGTGCGTAGCGGGCCAGCAGAGATTAGGTTGACACGAATGCCCCTGTCGCCAAGGTAGCGAGCTAGGTAGCGCGCGGTTGACTCGAAGGCGGCCTTGGCAACACCCATCCAGTCGTAAACCGGCCAAGAAACGGTGGCATCAAAGGTCAGGCCAACGACCGAGCTTGGGTTGTTTAGCACCGGCAAGCAAGCGGTTGTGATCGACTTGAGGGAATACGCCGAAACCTCGACTGCGGTGGCAACATCTGACCACTGAGTCTCCATGAAGTTGCCGCCCAGCGCGGTCTGCGGTGCGAAGGCAATTGCGTGCACGATGCCGTCCAGGGAGCCAAGGTGCTCCTTGATGTGGCCAGCAAGAGCGTCCAGGTTTTCCTGGTTAGTGGCGTCTAGCTCAATAACCTTGACCGGCTTTGGCAAGCGCTCAGCAATCTTCTGGGTGATTGGCAACATGCGACCGAAGGAGCTTAGAAGCACCTCAGCGCCTTCCTCCTGGGCCAGCTTGGCTGCCGTGAAGGCAATTGATGCCTCGGTGAGCACACCGGTTACGAGTATTTTCTTACCTTCGAGAATTCCCAAAGCCATCTCCTAAGTTGCGTTATGTAAAAAGTTACTACCTAATGGCCCATTCCAAGGCCACCGTCGACCGGAATAACCGCACCCGTTATGTAGGCCGCATCATCCGAAGCCAGCCAGGCCACGACTTTCGCAACCTCACTAGGGGCGGCGAAGCGACCTGCTGGAATCTTTGCCTTGTAGGCGGCCTGTAGCTCTTCAGTGAGCTCAGCAGTCATATCGGTATCAATAAATCCTGGGGCAACCACGTTCGCGGTGATATTACGACCGCCTAGTTCGCGGGTGATGGACCTTGCCATACCCACCAGTGCGCTCTTGGTTGCCGCGTAGTTCACCTGACCGGCACTACCAAGCAGGCCAACAACCGAGCCAATCAGGATCACGCGACCGAACTTCGCCTTAATCATGCCCTTGGTAACTCGGCGAAGAACGCGGAAGACGCCCGAGAGGTTAGTGTTCACAACCTCTTCGAACTCCTCATCGGTCATTCGCATCAACAGGGTGTCCTTGGTGATACCGGCGTTGGCAACCAAAACCTCGACTGGGCCGAGCTGATGCTCAACTTCAAGAAGCGCAGCATCCAGCGATGCACCATCGGTGACATCGGCGCGGACAGTCAGTGATCCAACTGGCCCCTGGCCGGAGCGAGCCGTAACCGCAACTTTGTAACCCTTTGCGATGAATTCCTCGGCAATGGCAAAACCAATTCCCCGGTTGCCACCGGTGACTAGAACAGTGCGGGAGTTTTCCATTTATGCTCCTTGCGGGAATACCATTGACGCAATCGCGTTATGAATACCAAAGCCTAGCAATTGGGCTAACGGAAGAAGCGTAAGCAAATGGCAAAGCGGCAAAGCGCCACCTCTTTGGAGCTCTCACCCGATGAAGAGCGCAAAATTCGCATGCGTAAGTACACCATCGCCATGAGCGTTCGTATGGTGTGCATTGTCGCGGGTGTCTTTACCACTGGAATTCTGATGTGGATTTTCTTCGCACTCGCGATCTTCCTTCCTTATTTCGCCGTCATTATTGCTAATTCGCAGGGCAGCAATCCAAAGGACAACTCCACCAAGATCGTGGCCCCAGCAGTTTCGATTCCAGCCAGCAAGATCCGCATTGTCGATGAAGAATAAGTGCTCTCGAGCCGGTTGCTCAGAGCTTGCGACCCAAGTTATTCAGTGGCGTAACCCGAAGATTCACGCCTCAGATCGAGTAAAGCTTTGGGCATCTTGCGATTCTCACCAAAGCTATCTGGTTGACTATCTGAAGACTCGTGGCATGTTTTTGGGAGTTAGAGACTTTGAATCTTCAAGCGATTAGACGGTGGGCCCCGTGGCTGGCCTTAGTCGTGCTGTTCGCAATCGCCACCACTTTGTTGAGCTGGTGGCAGTTTGCCCGCCGAGAAGAGCGGGTCGAAAGAATCAATCAGGTGGCACAGAATTACGATTCAGCAGCCATCGAACTCGCTGACGTCTCTTGGATAGAAGTGGGCAATGGACTCCGCGCCGACGAGTGGCGGCCCATAGAGCTTGAGGGCAACTATCTGCCTGATGATGCCATCTTGGTCCGCAACCGGCCGCTGAATGGCAGTCCAGGCTTTTTACAACTGGTGCCATTTAGAACCAGCACCGGAGAAGTAATCGCGGTTGAGCGCGGCTGGCTTCCTGCCGGTTCAGATATCACTGAGCCACTAATGAACCCACTCCCAGATGCCCAGACCAAACAGCTGGTGGTTAGGTTGCGACAGGGCGAAGCCGATTCCGGCAAGCAGTCGGTTTTGGGGCGACTAGACACCGTGGACCTAGCCGAGTACTCCAAGCTCTACCCGGCACTTTCGATCGAAACCCGCTTCTACGGCAGGTTGGCAAGCGAATCGCCGCAACCAGCCGAAGCACCACTTCCCCAGCCCAAGCCATCTTTGAATGAGGGGAATCATCTTTCGTATGCGCTGCAGTGGTTGCTGTTTGGAATCATGGCCTTCGCTGCGTTTTGGTGGGCCTATCGAAATGATCGAAGACTACGCCTAGAGGAGCAGGGTCTAATTCCAAAGCGAGCTCAAAAGCGAACTCAGGCCAGCGATGATGCTGCCTTCGAAGACCAAAACCAATAGAATTTGCGAACAATCACGTAAAGGAATTCTGATGACTATTGCCGCAGTAAACCTAGTAGACCGCGTAATTCCGCGCTCCAGAGTCAACGACATCGTTCTAGTAGTTTCTGGCGCGGTGCTCACGGCCCTAGCTGCCCAGATTCAGATTCCAATGTTCCCAGTGCCAATGACGCTGCAGACTTTCGCGGTTTTGCTGGTTGCCGCAACTCTTGGCGCTGGTCGTGCTTCGATTTCGATGGCTACCTACTTGGCGATGGGTGCTGCCGGATTGCCAGTCTTTGCTTCTGCTAAGACTCTTTCTGGAGTGCTGCCTACCACCGGTTACCTAATCGGGTTTGTTGCCGCAGCCGCACTGATTGGCTTCCTAGCGAACCGTGGCTGGACCAAGAACCCACTCAAGCTAGCCCTGGCCTTTGCGCTTGGTTCTGTAGTGATCTACGCACTTGGCGTCAGTGGTCTAATGATCACTCTTGGCTTGACCCTGGAGCAGGCGCTAGCTGGCGGTGTCTACCCATTCCTGATTGGTGACCTAGTGAAGGCTGTAGCAGCCGCCGCTCTGGTTCCAGCAGCCTGGAAGCTACTGAAGTAACAACGTTAAGAAGTAGAAAACCCCTTGGAGAAATCCAAGGGGTTTTTCTTTAGATTGAGAATCCGATTGCCCGCATCATCTCGCGGCCATCTTCGGTGATTCGTTCTGGGCCCCATGGTGGCATCCACACCCAGTTGATGCGAAATGCTTCCACAACGCCATCAAGAGCATCTCCGGTCTGTTCCTCGATGACATCGGTCAGTGGGCAGCCCGCAGAGGTCAAGGTCATGTTGATTAGCAGCGCACCATCTTCTGACTCCTGAAGCCCATAGACCAGACCTAGATCAACGATGTTTACACCGATTTCAGGGTCAATGATGTTCTTCATCGCGTCGATGACGCGGTCATACTGCTCAGCGCTGAGCTCTTTGGCTTCGCTCATACATTTGCCTTGAGGTAGCGGTCATAGCCTTCTGCCTCTAGACGCTCAGCTAGCTCTGGACCGCCCTGCTCCGCAACCTTACCGGCCACAAACACGTGAACGAAGTCTGGCTGGATGTAGCGCAGGATTCGGGTGTAGTGGGTGATTAGCAGCACGCCCAGGTCAGTGTTTGCCTTGGCACGATTTACGCCTTCGGAGACGATCTTTAGCGCATCGACGTCTAGACCAGAGTCGGTCTCGTCCAAGATCGCAATCTTTGGCTTGAGTAGCTCAAGCTGAAGAATCTCGTGACGCTTCTTCTCGCCACCGGAGAATCCTTCGTTTACGTTGCGCTCGGTGAAGTCCGAGTCCATGCGAAGGTTCTTCATAGCGGTCTTTAGGTCGCCTACCCACTCGCGAAGTGCTGGCGCTTCACCGCTGATTGCGGTCTTGGCGGTGCGAAGGAAGTTGGATACGGAGACACCTGGAACCTCGACCGGGTACTGCATCGCAAGGAACAGGCCGGCACGAGCACGCTCATCAACGCTCATCTCCAGCACATTCTCACCGTCGAGCAGGATCTCACCGTCGGTGACTTCATACTTTGGGTGCCCAGCGACCGAGTAAGCCAAGGTCGACTTACCAGAGCCGTTTGGCCCCATAACCGCATGGGTCTCACCGGAAGAGATGGTTAGGTCCACGCCCTTGAGGATCTGCTTCGCACCCTGGTCGGTGTTTACCGATACGTGCAGGTTCTTGATTTCTAGCTTTGCCATGATTTCCTAACTAAGTCTTACGCTTCGATTTCTAAAAAGATGTCGCCGTTTTCGATCAGCACCTCGTAGGTGGCGACCGGCTCATAGGCTGGCAAGCTCAATGGCTTACCGGTGTTTAGGTCAAACTTCGCTCCGTGTGCCCAGCACTCGATGGTCTCGTTGTCGACAAAGCCCTCAGACAGCGAGATCTCACCGTGTGAGCACTTGTCGTCCAACGCCTTTACGTCGCCGGCTGGAGTGCGGACAATCGCGATAGCGGTGTCGCCAACCTTTACTCGGATGGACTTACCAGGCTTGATGTCTTCCAGGGCGCAAATTCTTAGTGCCATTTAGACCCCTACCCTTTCTAGCTCGAGCTCGATTGCTGAAATCAAGCGCTGTTCGACTTCTTCGATTTGAATCTTCTGAATGATTTCCGACAGGAAGCCGCGAACCACCAACTTCTTGGCGTCAGACTCACTCACTCCCCTAGCCTGCAGGTAGAAAAGCTGTTCGTCATCGAAGCGACCCGAGGCGCTGGCGTGGCCGGCTCCTTCGATCTTTCCGGTTTCAATCTCGAGGTTTGGAACCGAGTCCGCACGCGCACCATCGGTAAGTAGCAGGTTGCGGTTGAGCTCGTAGCTGTCGGTGCCGACCGCTGATTCGCGGATCAAAACATCTCCAACCCAAACGGTGTGTGCTCCAACACCCTGCAGCGCACCCTTGTAAGCCACATTGGACTTGCAGTTTTCCGCGATGTGGTCGACGTATGGGCGGTGCTCGAAGTAGTTGCCGCTGTCGGCAAGGTAAACGCCGTACATGTTCACCTCGGCACCTGGACTCGAAAGCTCAACAGCCGGGGTTACTCGCACCAGGTCGCCACCTAGTGAGACCACAATGTGGCGCAGGTTGGCGTTGCGGCCGAGCTTGGCGAACTGAGTGGAGATGTGGGTAGAACCCTTTGCCCAGTCCTGAATGGTTACGAAGGTTAGCTCAGACTCGTCGCCCAGCACGATCTCAACGTTCTCACCCAAAACACCAAGGCCGGCGTGGTCTAGCACGATGGTGGTCCTGGCGTGGGTGCCGACATTGATCAGCACGTGTGAGGCGTTAGCGCTATCGCTGTTTGGCTTCACGACGATGAAGCTGGGCTGAGGCTGCTCCAGGTCCTTTGGAACGTCAACGACCAAGGTCTTTGAAGCATTCGTCCAGGCAATCGCTGCGATGCGGTCCTCAGGTAGGCCAGCCTGTCCAACTTTTGCTGCCGTGGTTTCCACCCAATTAGCGCTCACTCCACTGGCCAACTTCAGCTCAACCTGAGAGTCATTCAGCTCAGCAATTACGCTCTGGGTTAGTCCCTTTAGCTTGTCAATTGGCAGGTAGCGCCAGATCTCCTGAAGCTTTGAAACCTCGGCGAAGTCTTCGATCGAGGTCGAACGTGGACGTTCGTTTCTGGTCTGGATTGGAACCAGGCCGCCGTGCGAATGTTCCTTGATGCCGTGCTGTGCCATTAACCAACAGCCCCTTCCATCTGCATTTCGATGAGCTTGTTTAGCTCGAGGGCGTACTCCATCGGAAGCTCCTTGGCAATTGGTTCGATAAAGCCACGAACAATCATTGCCATCGCTTCATCTTCCTCCATGCCGCGAGACTGCAGGTAGAACAGCTGCTCTGCCGAAATCGCGGTAACGGTTGCCTCGTGACCCATTGAGACATCGTCTTCACGAATATCGTTCGCCGGGTAGGTGTCGGAACGCGAAATGGTGTCAACCAATAGCGCATCACAGCGAACCGTGTTGGCCGAGTGGTGGGCGCCTGGGTTTACGCGAATCTCACCGCGGTAGGAGGTGCGGCCACCGCCTCGAGCAATCGACTTCGAAACAATCGAGCTGGTGGTGTAAGGGGCCAGGTGAATCATCTTTGCACCCGCATCCTGGTGCTGACCCTCGCCTGCGAAGGCAACCGAGAGAGTCTCGCCGCGAGCGTGCTCGCCAGCCAAAATTACCGATGGGTACTTCATGGTTACCTTGGAGCCAATGTTGCCATCGATCCACTCCATGGTTGCGCCCTCATGTGCGATGGCACGCTTGGTAACCAGGTTGTAAACGTTGTTGGACCAGTTCTGAATCGTGGTGTAGCGAACGCGAGCATTCTTCTTCACGATGATCTCTACCACCGCTGAGTGCAGCGAGTCGGACTGGTAAATCGGAGCGGTGCAGCCCTCGATGTAGTGCACATATGAATCTTCATCCGCAATGATCAGGGTTCTTTCGAACTGACCCATGTTCTCGGTGTTGATGCGGAAGTAGGCCTGCAGCGGGATTTCAACCTTTACGCCCTTTGGAACGTAAACGAATGAGCCACCAGACCATACCGCGGTGTTTAGCGCGGCAAACTTGTTATCACCGGATGGGATAACGGTTCCGAAGTACTCCTGGAAAATCTCTGGGTGCTCCTTTAGAGCAGTATCGGTATCCAAGAAGATCACGCCTTGGGCTTCAAGGTCCTCGCGGATCTGGTGGTAGACCACCTCGGACTCGTACTGGGCCGCCACTCCAGCCACCAAGCGCTGACGCTCAGCCTCTGGGATTCCTAGGCGCTCGTAGGTCTGACGAATATCTTCTGGAAGCTCTTCCCAGCTCTCCGCCTGGCGCTCAGTGGAGCGCACGAAATACTTGATGTTGTCGAAATCGATGCCGCTTAGGTCAGAACCCCAGGTTGGCATTGGCTTCTGTAGGAAGTACTGGTAGCCCTTGAGACGACGCTCTAGCATCCAGTCTGGCTCGCTCTTTTTGCCCGAGATGTCCTTGACTACGTCCTCGTTGATACCGCGCTTAGCAGCAGCACCTGCCTGGTCGCTGTCAGACCAGCCAAATTCGTAATTTCCCAGCTCATCAAGCTCTGGCCGGTCAATGATTTTCTCGGACATTTTCCTCCTGGTTTCAACAAGTTCAACCCACCTCGGCAATTGGTATTCCCGTATCCAAAGTTGGTGGGAGAATTGCTTTAGCGCTTCATGAGATTAGCATCCGCAATGGATTTGAAGCGATTAGGTAAACCTAACTCGGAGTGACGTTGCAGCTTTTGAAAAACCTTTGGTTCAACATCTTGGTATCTAAGGCAAGACTGCGGTTATACGTCTGGCTATCGCTTGTTACCCAGATCTTGATTGTGGTTACCGGAGGCGCGGTTCGCCTCACTGCTTCAGGGCTGGGCTGCCCAACCTGGCCGAAGTGCACCGAGGACTCGCTGGTTACCACCGAGGAAATGGGCTTTCACGGCATCATCGAGTTCGGAAATCGCCTGCTCACCTTTGTGCTGCTGGTGATTGCACTCTTGACCTACATAACCGTGCTGCGGATGCACGCGGCAAAGGATCGCCTGGTAATTCCGACCTTTATCTTCTTTGGCGGCACCGTAGTTTTGACTATCGGAATCCTGCTGCAGGCTTTTTATGGCCTGAACCCTTGGACAATCGCGGTAATCGGCTTCGCAGCCGCCGTAATGCTGTTCCACGCTCTAAAGATTATTACCACCGCAAGAGCAGTCGAACTTGGTGGGCTGGTGACACCAGCATTCTTGCTGGGCTTGGGAATTATCTTGCAGGCTGTGGTCGGTGGCATCACTGTTCTAACAGGCTTGAACTCCTGGATTGTCGGGCTGCACTTCATGATCTCGGTTGGATTGATTGCGATAGCCGCCGTCTTGGTCTGGAGAGCGCTACCAAAACCTTCCACCGAGATTGCCCCATTGAACCGACTATTAGCCTGGCCTACGGTCGTCGTGAGCTTGGTGACCATCGCCATTGGAGTGGTGGTAACCGGTGCTGGCCCGCACGCCGGTGACATCGATACCCCACGCAATGGTTTTGACCTCGAGATTTGGCAGCACTACCACTCCTACCCCGGCTATTTGATGCTCGCCCTGTTGATGGCCCAGCTGATTTCGCAGTGGCTGGTTAGCAGAAGGCTGTGGGGGGATCTGGCTACCAGAATTGTGTTTCTAACCGTGCTGTTCACCTTCTGGCAGGCTCTGGTGGGAATTATTCAGGCTCGCACCGGTGTTCCAGCTCTACTAGTTGGAATACACATGTTTGGAGCTGCAAGCCTGAGTGCCCTGGTCACCTTCCAGGTGCTCTCGGCACGCAAAATTAATCGATGACGATTCTTTTCTGGTTTCGCAGGGACCTCAGGGTCCAAGACAATGAGGCACTGACCGCTGCGGTTGCTCGAGCACAAACCGACAAAGACGCTCTGGCTCCGAGCTATGTGTTCGGAGAGGTTTTTGATCAGCTCTCCCCCATTAGACGCAATTCGCTAATCACCTCGGTTCAGAGCCTGGCTGAATCGCTGCCTAAGGGTCTAAGTATTGCCAGTGGCAATGTGGCAACAGCCCTGGTTGGGTTGTGCCAGCAGCACGGTGTGAAGCTGGTCTATGCCACCCGAAGCTTTGACACCAAAGGAATGCTGGAGCAGTCGGCGGTTGCTGAGGCTTTGTATGCCCAGGGCATCTCGCTGCAGTTAGTTGGCTCAAACTATGCGGTAGAGCCGGGAACTGTTCGAAAGGAAGACGGTTCGCCGCTTAGGGTTTACACCCCGTTCTATAAGCGCTGGGTTCAATTCCTAGGCCAGCGCCCCTTTACGGTCGATTTACTCAGCGTTGAATGGGTCAAGGGGTCAGGTGAGCTGCCCTTGATGTCTGAGAAATGCGAGATGCCGATTACTGCCTCAGAGGCATTCGCGTTGGAGACCTGGCGAAAGTTTAAGAAACGAGCCCTCAGGGACTATAGCGAGAACCGCAACCGCACAGATCTGTCTGGCACCTCACACCTAAGCCATGCGCTCGCTCACGGTGAAATTCATCCTCGGACGCTACTGGCAGAGTTAGGCGATAGCCCAGGCGAAGAGGTTTATCGCAAGGAACTAGCCTGGCGCGAGTTCTATGCCGATGTGCTCTATCACAACCCACACACCTATGACGGTTACTACGAACCAAGGTTCGAAAAGATGCGCTACGACAGCGCTGAGAACAATCCAAAGCTTGAGGCTTGGAAGAGTGGCAACACCGGCTATCCGATTGTGGATGCTGCGATGCGACAGCTGATGACCACGGGCTGGATGCACAATCGTTCCAGGATGATCGTTGCCAGCTTCTTGGTCAAAGACCTTCACATTGAATGGCAGGTCGGCGCTCGCTGGTTTGAGATGTGGCTTACAGACTTTGATCCCGCTTCCAACTCCCACGGTTGGCAGTGGACCGCAGGCTGCGGAACCGACGCCTCCCCCTACTACCGGGTCTTCAACCCGACGCTGCAGGGGTTCAAATTCGATCCAATCGGTGACTACGTTCGCAAATACATCCCGGAGCTCAGGCACATTTCCGGACCCGAGGTTCACGAGCCTTGGAAGCTGATTGACGGCTCAGCGCATGGTTATCCGGCACCGATTGTGGATCACCATATTGAGCGCGATGAGTCGCTGGCTCGATTGGAAGAAATTAAAGGCTGATGTAAATCAGCGGATCGATTGCCACCGCCAAGAACAACAGCGTCAGGTGCGTAATCGACATGTGGAAAAGCTTCATCGGGTTCTTCGGGATGCCACGCTTAGCCTCGTTGTAAAGCTTGTGTGACTCATAGCTGAACCAAAGCCCGCTAATTACCGCCACAACCGTGTAGATCCAGCCCATTGGCGCCACCGGAATCAGTAGCAGGCTAGAGGCAAAGTAAGCCCAGGCATACAAAATGATCTGTCGACCAACTACCTCATTTTTTGCCACAACCGGAAGCATTGGGACTCCGGCATCGCGGTAGTCCTCTAGGTACTTCATCGACAGTGGCCAGTAATGCGGCGGGGTCCACAGGAAGACGATCAAGAACAGCACCCAGGCCGCAGGCTCAACCTGGTTGGTAACTGCTGCCCAGCCAATCAGAGCAGGCATGGCACCGGCAGCTCCACCCCAAACAATGTTTTGCGGGGTGCGGCGCTTGAGGCCCAAGGTGTAGATAAAGACGTAGAACAGGATTGCGGCCAGCGATAGCAGCGCACTTAGCCAGTTGATCAAGAATCCAAACCACAGCACGCTCAGAATTCCGATCGACCATGCGAAGATCAAAGCCTCTTTTTGGCTTAGCTCACCAGTAACCAGGGGGCGGTTTTTGGTTCTGCCCATCACCTTGTCGATATCGGCATCGATGTAGCAGTTGAAGGCATTTGCGCTTCCGGCTGAGAGCGCGCCACCGAATAGCGTTGCCAAGATCAACCAGATCGAAGGCATGCCGCGCTCGGCCAGAATCATGGTCGGAACAGTGGCAATCAACAACAGCTCAATGACCCGCGGTTTCGTCAGCGCAAAGTAGGCCTTGAGTTTGGCTACAAAGCGCGATTTTGCGGGAGATTTGGCGTCGGGAGTCATTTCTCGAAATAGTCTAATCGGGAGCGGTCAAAACCCCAATTCGTTGTAGAGTTGAGGCATTCGCGTAGGCATCGCCGCCACGTCAATCCCCTTATTGAAAATCTGAAGAATTGGGCTAACCACATGTTGGAATGGAACAAGATTGATGACTTGGCGGTAAAGACCGCCAAAGTATTGGCTGCCGACGCAGTTGAGAAGGTTGGCAATGGCCACCCGGGCACTGCAATCTCACTGGCACCTGCCGCTTACCTGCTTTTCCAAAAGGTCATGCGCCACGATCCAAAGGACGACCGTTGGATTGGCCGCGACCGCTTTATCCTCTCGGCTGGACACTCCTCGCTGACTATCTACAACCAGCTCTACCTCGGTGGTTTTGGTCTAGAGCTGGATGACATCAAGGCACTTCGAACCTGGGGCTCGAAGACCCCAGGACACCCAGAGTTTGGTCACACCGCTGGCGTTGAAATCACCACCGGCCCGCTTGGCCAGGGGCTAGCTTCGGCAACGGGCTTTGCCATGTCGGCTCGCTTTGAGCGCGAACTATTTGACCCAACTGCCAAAGTTGGCGAGTCGGTCTTTGACCACTTCGTTTATGTAATTGCTGGCGATGGCGATGTTCAGGAAGGCGTTTCGGCCGAATCTGCTTCGATTGCCGGTCACCAGGGCCTCGGCAATCTAATCGTGATCTACGACGCAAACCAGATCTCCATCGAGGATGACACCGACATTTCCTTCACTGAGGATGTGGCGGCTCGCTACCGCGCTTACGGTTGGCAAACCCTGGAGGTTGACTGGCGTAAGAACGGTAACTACCACGAAGATGTCGCCGCTCTTTACGAGGCAATCGAGCAGGCCAAGGCCAATACCGATCAGCCGACTTTGATTACCTTGCGAACCATCATTGGCTGGCCTTCACCTAGCAAGCAGAACACCGGCAAGATTCACGGTTCCAAACTCGGCGGCGAGGAACTGGCGGGTCTCAAGCAGGCGCTAGGTTTCGACCCAGAGCAGAGCTTCGAAGTTGCTGAAGATGTCATCAAGCACACTCGCTCGCTGGTTGGTCGCGCAGCTGTTGCCCGAAGCGAATGGGAGCAGAAGTTCGCGATCTGGAAGTCGCAGAATACTGAGAAGGCTGCGCTGCTTGATCGACTCCTAAAGGGCGAGCTTCCAGCTGGTCTAGAGGCGGCACTTCCGGTTTTTGAGCCGGGTACCGAGATTGCCACTCGTGCTGCTAGCGGCAAGGTCATCAACGCCATCGCAAAGGTAATGCCCGAGCTTTGGGGAGGATCTGCTGATCTGGCGGAGTCCAACAACACAACTATTGAAGGCGGCGGCTCATTCGTCCCTCAGAAGTGGCAGGTCGCGCACTGGACTCCAACCAAGGCGGGACGCATTCTGCACTTTGGTGTTCGCGAGCACGCGATGGGAGCGATCCTCAACGGAATCACCCTTTCAGGTCACACTCGAGTATTCGGTGGCACCTTCCTGGTGTTTTCCGACTACATGCGACCAGCAGTACGACTGGCTGCGCTAATGGGGGTTCCAGCAACCTACGTTTGGACTCACGACTCGGTGGCACTGGGTGAGGATGGACCAACCCACCAGCCGATCGAGCACCTGACAGCGTTGCGCGCAATTCCTAACCTTGCGGTGGTGCGCCCAGCGGATGCTAACGAAACCTCTTACGCCTGGCTTGAGATTCTTAAGCGCAAGGATGCTCCGGCAGGAATCATCCTGACTCGTCAGAACCTGCCAGTGCTCGAGCGCGAGGCTAGCTCTGGCGCTGAAAATGTTGCCAAGGGTGCCTACATCCTCAAGGAAGCATCAAACGGCAAGCCGGAAGTGATTCTGATTGCTACCGGCAGCGAGGTGCAGTTTGCGGTTGAGGCCAAAGCTGTGCTTGAGAGTCAGGGTGTTGCGACTCGAGTAGTTTCGGCTCCTTGCCTGGAGTGGTTCGAAGAGCAATCCGAGGCCTACCGCGAGAGCGTGCTGCCAAAGGCCGTGAAGGCACGTGTTTCGGTTGAGGCGGGTCTAACCATGGGCTGGAGAAAGTACGTTGGAGACCAGGGCGTAAGCGTTGGTATTGACCACTACGGAGCGTCTGCTGACTACGCAACTCTCTACCGCGAATTTGGTATCACAACCGAGGCAGTTGTGGCTGCCGCAAAGAATGTCCGCTAGGAGCTCGAATGACTAACCCACTTGCTATCGCAACTGCCAACGGTGTTTCGATTTGGCTAGATGATCTATCCCGAGAGCGCATTGAGTCCGGAAACCTAAAGCACCTAATTGAGAACTACAGCGTGCGCGGCGTTACCACCAACCCAAGCATCTTCGCAGCCGCATTGAAGGACCCGTTTTACTCCAAGGCGCTGGCTGCCGAGGCGGCTAAGGGCAGCGACGCATCCCAGGCGATTGTGAACATCACTTCGACCGATGTTGCGGCTGCCTGTGATCTGTTCCGCGGCATCTACGAGAGTTCTGATGGTGTTGACGGTCGCGTTTCCATCGAAGTAGAGCCGGGATTGGCTTTTGACACTCAGGGAACAATCTCCCAAGCGCTGGAGCTTTACCAGTTGGTTGATCGCGAGAACGTCATGATCAAGATCCCCGCCACCAAAGCTGGACTGCCGGCAATTACCGCGGTGACTGCCGCCGGCATCAGCGTGAACGTGACGCTGATCTTCTCGGTGGAGCGTTACCACGAGGTCATGGATGCTTACTTCGAAGGCCTGCGTCAGGCTAAAGCTGCCGGCAAGGATTTGAGCCAGATTCACTCGGTTGCTTCCTTCTTTGTTTCTCGTGTCGACACCGAGGTGGACAAGCGCCTGGTTGCACTTGGAAAGCCAGAGCTAAAGAGCAAGGCCGCTTTGGCAAACGCTCGCTTGGCCTACGCGGCATTTTTGGAGCGCACCGCTAGCGATGAGTGGAAGTCCCTCGAAGCAGCTGGAGCACGCTATCAGCGTCCGCTGATGGCATCCACCGGCGTCAAGGACCCAGCGCTACCAGATACCCTCTACGTCACCGAGCTGATTGCCAAGAACCTGGTGAACACCATGCCGGAAAAGACCATGATGGCAACCGCCGACCACGGTGTTGTTCCAGTTGACTCCATCACCGACAACATCCCTGCCGCACGCGCCTTCATGGCCGAGTTGGCTCAGGCCGGCATCGACATCGTTGAGGTCACCAACCTGTTGGAAGAAGAGGGCGTGGACAAGTTCATCGTTTCTTGGAATGAATTGGTCGATTCCGTGGCCAGCGCGTTGGAGGCGTCAAAGTGAAGTTAGCTCTGTCAAGCGCCAATCTAAAAGCCCTTGAGGGTGTCGTTGCTGACTTGGTTTCAGCCCGCATCGCCTCCCGCATCGCATCCAAAGATGACTCGCTATGGGGCCAGGCAGCTCAGCCAGAAGCTTCAATTCGACTGGGCTGGATCACCAGCGCACGCGACTCTCAAGAGCTGTTACCAAGCATCTTCGAACTGAGAAATGAGTTCGCCCAAAACGGCATCACTCGGTTTGTGCTTTGTGGCATGGGTGGCTCATCACTTGCACCAGAGGTAATCACCAAGAATGCCCAGGTTGATCTTGTGGTGCTGGATTCAACCGCTCCAGACCAGGTTGGCGCAGCTCTAATCCAGCTCGACAAGACTGCGGTCGTAGTCTCATCCAAATCCGGATCGACGGTTGAAACCGACTCCCAGAAGCGCGCGTTTGAAAGCGCCTTCAAGGCAGCAGGCATCGACCCGACCGAGCGCATTGTGATTGTTACCGATCCGGGTTCACCACTTGATATCGCGAGTCGTGAGGCTGGTTACCGAGTCTTCAACGCCGACCCGAATGTCGGAGGTCGCTACAGCGCATTGACTGCCTTCGGACTGGTGCCATCTGGCCTTGCCGGAGCGGATATCGCTGCTTTGTTAGCATCCGCCGTCTCAGCATCTTCGACTCTCGGCGCGGACTCGAGTGAGAATCCAGCGCTCTTGCTTGGGGCTTTGCTGGCTCGATCAGTAAACGGTGCTGGATTCAAAGACAAATTCCTAATTGAATGCGATGGCCTTTCAGGTTTTGGCGACTGGGTTGAACAACTGGTCGCCGAGTCCACCGGCAAGGAGGACAAGGGAACTCTGCCGGTAGTGGTGGACAGCCAGGCCCCAGAGATTTCCACATTGCCTGCGGACACCCTGTTGATCAGATTTGGATCAGAGGTTTCGGGTAACAGCGATGCCGTCTTCCACGGCAGTCTTGGCGAGCTGTTCCTGCTCTGGGAATATGCCACCGTTATTGCCGGCTACCTTCAGGGAATCAATCCGTTCGATCAGCCAAATGTTGAAAGTGCAAAGGTTGCGGCTCGCGCCCTGCTGGACTCCCCCGCGTCAGCTACTGAGATTGACTATGTGGACCGTGGTGTTGCGGTCAAGAGTTATGGATTTGAGCTTGAGGGCAGCACGCTTGATGCCGCCGTCGAGCAGTTGCTCTCACTAGTTGGCGACGCTAGCTACATTTCGGTGCACGCCTACCTAAACCGCATTGCCTACCCGCAGCTTGAAAGCCTGCGTGACCTATTGGCAAAGCGCAGCGGCCGGCCGGTTACTTTTGGTTGGGGACCTCGCTTTCTGCACTCCACCGGCCAGTACCACAAGGGTGGTCCAAAGCAGGGTGTGTTCTTGCAGCTGACCGGAGAATTTGAAACCGATCTCGCTATCGAGGGTCGCCCATTTAGCTTTGGTGGCTTGATTCGAGCTCAGGCCGCCGGCGATGCGAATGTGCTAAAAGACAATGGCCTATCGGTTTTAACCCTGAGCCTTGGTAACGTGCTAGCAGACCTAGAAAAGCTAAAGCAGGTAATCGCTTCGTGACCAATAACCCGCTCCGCGATCCATTTGATCGCAGAATGCACAAGATCGCTGGGCCAAGCGGATTGATTATGTTTGGCGTAACCGGCGATCTTTCACGAAAGAAGTTGTTGCCTGCCATCTACGACTTGGCAAACCGCGGGCTATTGCCACCAGCATTTTCGCTGGTTGGCTTTGCTAGACGCGACTGGAGCGAAGAAGATTTCGAGAAGATCGTTTATGACGCCGTCAAGGCTCATGCCCGAACCACCTGGTCTGAGGATGTTTGGCAACAGCTAAGCAAGGGTATTCGCTTCGTTTCGGGTCGCCACGATGACCCTGAGGCATTCAGGCAATTACGCGAAACCGTTGACCAATTGGATCGCGAGCGTGGCACTGCCGGTAACCACGCGTTCTATCTCTCGATCCCGCCGCGCGATTTCCCACTGGTGGTAAATCAGCTTGAAGAGGCGGGCCTCACTCAGGCCGCGCAGGGGCAGTTCCGCCGAGTTGTAATTGAGAAGCCATTCGGCTCAAATCTCGAAACTGCCAAAGAGCTCAACAACGTTGTGGAGCGGGTGTTTCCAGAGGATTCGGTCTTCCGAATCGACCACTACCTGGGTAAGGAAACGGTTCAGAACATTCTGGCTTTGAGGTTCGCCAACCAAATGTTTGAGCCGCTTTGGAACTCGAAATATATCGATCACGTTCAAATCACGATGGCCGAGGATATCGGCATCGGTGGCCGCGCTGGCTACTACGACGGCATTGGTGCTGCTAGGGATGTTATTCAAAATCACCTGCTACAGCTTTTGGCGCTAACCGCAATGGAGCAACCAGAAAGCTTTGATGCCGCCGACTTGCGCGCTGCTAAGGAGCAGGTGCTGGCAGAAGTTCAGCTCCCAGCCGATCTTTCGCTGCACACCGCCCGCGGTCAATACTCAGGTGGCTGGCAGGGCGGAACCGAGGTTCTTGGCTTCCTAGGCGAAGAGGGAATCAATCCAGCTTCGGTAACTGAAACCTACGCAGCCATGAGGCTGGATATCAACAACCCGCGCTGGCAGGGTGCACCGTTTTACCTGCGAGCCGGCAAGCGCCTAGGACGTCGCGTAACTGAGATTGCGATTGTATTCAAGCGCGCCGCGCAGCAGCTTTTTGCTCAGAATCAGACTTCACTGCTTGGCGAGAACGCACTGGTGATTCGGGTGCAGCCAGATGAGGGTGTCACCATGAGGTTTGGTTCCAAGGTGCCAGGTCCTGCGATGCAAGTTAGAGATGTGACGATGGACTTCGGTTACGGTCACGCCTTCACCGAGGACTCCCCAGAGGCTTATGAGCGCCTTATCTTGGACGTCTTGCTCGGCGAGCCACCGCTGTTTCCACGCCAGCGTGAAGTCGAACTGAGTTGGGAGATTCTGGACCCAATCGTTGCGAATTGGGAATCCTCCGGGCAGCCACAGCAGTACGCACCTGGTAGCTGGGGTCCAAAATCCGCAGATGAGATGCTGGAGCGCGATGGCAGAAGTTGGAGGCGTCCATGATCGTCGACATGCCAAACACCACCTCCAGCCAGATTGGCAAGAAGCTTCAGGAGCTAAGGGAATCCGGCGGTGTGGTTGCGCTAGGCCGAGTCCTTACGCTTTTGATTGAGACTGATTTTGCTCACATCGAAGAGGCCGTGAAGGCAGCCAACAGCGCCAGCCGTTTACACCCCTCTCGCATCATCCTGCTGGCCGATGATGATCAGCCGGTTGGTGGCAAGTCTTTCCTAGACGCAGAGATTCGAGTTGGAGGTGACGCTGGAGCTTCCGAGGTGGTTATTCTCAAGGCTCACGGTGCTGCCGCCAGCAATCCGGAATCGCTGGTGATGGGCTTATTGTTGCCCGATGCTCCGGTTGTGGCTTGGTGGCCTTCGGTCTGTTCCTCAAACCCTTCTGAGACCGCCATCGGCAGAATTGCCACCAGGCGAATTGTTGACTCGGCGGAGCAGCCTGATGCCCCAGCTTTTCTCGCTGACTTCGCCAAGCACTATCGCCCGGGTGATGGGGATATGGCCTGGACTCGAATCACACTGTGGCGTGCGCAGCTGGCCGCATTGTTTGACCAGCACCTCAACCGCAAGGTCACGGCGATCGAAGTGATTGGGTCGGACCTATCCCCCAGCGCCGAGCTATTGGCTAAATGGTTGGATCTTCGCCTGGGCGCTGAGGTAAAAATCCAGCACCAGCTAAACGGCAAGAATGTCGAAGGCATCGCCGGCGTGGTAATCCATTTCGCAGATGGTGAACTGGAGATCATTCGCCACAATGAGGTAGCGGCAATAAAGCAGACCGGTGCGCCAGATTCTTCAGTGCTGCTGCCTAGACGCTCTAACCAGGACTGCCTGGTTGAGGACATGAGGTTTCTCGGTGAGGACGAAGTCTTCGGTGACGTGCTGACCAAGGGCTTTAGTCGATGACTGAGGTCCTCAGCTTTGAGTCCGATGCCGCTCTAACGGCTCAAGCAGCTGGTGATGTTTCAACACTTCTAAAAGACGCGATAGCAGAGCGCGGAACCGCGAGGCTTTTGCTGACCGGTGGCACCTTAGGCATCAAGATTTTGACCGACCTTTCTCGTCAGGAATTGGATTTGAGCAAGCTCGAAGTCTTCTTTGGAGATGAGCGCTTTGTTGCCCTTGATCACGTCGATCGCAATGAACAGCAGGGCTTGGATGTTTGGCCTGACCTGGCTAATTCGGTGTTTCACCGCTTTCCTGCCAATAACAGGCCATTGGCCGCCGCCGCTGAAACGTTTGATGCTGAGGTAACCGCACTGCTTGGGCCAATTTCAGGTGGCTCAGCCGTATTTGATGTGGTGATCTTGGGAATGGGTCCAGATGGCCACGTTGCCTCGCTCTTCCCTGGTCACCAGCACCAGGTCAGCTGGATTGTTGCCGAGCCAACCTCCCCAAAGCCTCCAGCTGAGCGCTTGTCATTTAGCTACCAAGCGCTAAACCGCGCTAGAGCAGTGTTCTTCCTGGCAGCTGGCAGCGCAAAGGCGGAAGTGGCTAGCTGTGCGATTAGCGATGCGGATTGTGATTTGCCAGCGGCAAAGGTTAAGGGGTTAGAGCTGACTCGCTGGTATGTAGATCAGGAAATTAGCCGCGCGCTTTAGCAGCAGCGGCAGCGCGCTCACGACGCTCACGAATTGCCTGTAGCGCCTCGTCCAGAATCTCGGCGGCTTCTTCGTCGGTGCGACGCTCTTTTACGTATGCCAAGTGGGTCTTGTAAGGCTCGATCTTGGCAACCAAAGGCGGGTTTGCCTTGTCTAGACCGGCAGGAAGACCACAGTGTGGACAGTCAATCTCGGAAGGCATGTCATCAGCGTTTACCGTGGCGGCAAAGTACTGAGTGGATTGGTGGTTGTTGGAGCAGTAGAAGTCTCTTGCGATGCGCTCTACCTTGTGGCCACGGTCCTGCTCGCCCATTGGACCAGCACCAACGCGAGCACCTCTAATGGATGCTGAATTGGTCAATCTACACCCACTCGAATCTGGTGAATAGGCCGAGGATGATGATCACGACGACCCAGATCAAGCCCAGAACGATTGTGATGCGGTTTAGGTTTCGCTCAGCGACACCGGAGGAGCTCATGGTTGAAGACATTCCGCCACCGAACATGTCAGCGACACCGCCACCGCGACCCTTGTGAAGCAAGATAAGCAAGATCAGTAGCACGCTGGTGATTGCCAGCAGCACCAATAGCGCGGTTTGTAGAACAGCCATGAGGATTCCTTAGGTTTTGCGTGTAAAACGCTCGTCAAATTATAGAACTATGTGCTTCTGAAAGCGCGAAATGCCCGCAAATTCTTCGGCATCCAGGCTGGCGCCACCAACAAGCACGCCATCCACCTCACCGGAGGCCAAGAAGCCAGCGACGTTGTTTGCCTTCACTGAACCGCCGTAAAGGATGCGGCTTTGTCCACTCTCTGCGCCAAAGTTCTCGGTAATGGCCTTGCGAATCGCCTTGGAAACATCTTCAGCCTCTTGAGGGGTGGCAACCTTGCCGGTGCCAATCGCCCAAACTGGCTCGTAAGCAATAACGAACTCACCAAGGGTTTCGTGTCCGGATAGCGCGGCAATTGTTTGCGCCACTGGAACGGCACTTTGTCCTTGGGTCTCTAGCTCCTCCAAGGTCTCGCCAACGCAGATGATTGGAACTAGACCGTGCTTCCAGGCGGCGGCAACCTTAGCCTGGACCACTTCGTCATTCTCGCTGTGGTACTGGCGACGTTCGCTGTGACCAATCAGCACGAACTTGCAGCCGAGTTTCGCAAGGAATGCACCGGAAACCTCGCCGGTGAAAGCACCGGAGTCGTGCTTGGAAAGATCCTGCGCGCCGAGAGAAATCTCGAACTTCTCTGCGTCAATCAGAGTCTGAGCGCTTCTCAGGTCGGTAAACGGTGGGAAGACCGCAACCTCAACCGAACGGTAATCGTGGTCGGCGTCGTTTAGGGTCCAGCAAAGCTTCTGGATCAAGGCAATCGCCTGCATGTGATCCAGGTTCATCTTCCAGTTACCAGCAATCAGCGGAGTGCGCTTAGTCATTTAGGACCTCCAGTCCAGGCAAAACTTTTCCTTCGAGGTATTCCAGTGAAGCACCGCCACCGGTTGAAATGTGACCAAAGGCTGCCTCATCAAAACCGAGCGCACGAACTGCCGCAGCGGAGTCTCCTCCGCCGACCACAGCCAGACCCTGCACTTCGGTCAAAGCCTGCGCCACGGCCTTGGTGCCATTTGCGAAGTTAGGGAACTCAAAGACACCCATTGGGCCATTCCAGAACACCGTTGCTGACTCGCTAACGGCCTTAGCGAATGCCTGAGCGCTATCAGGTCCGATGTCCAGTCCAATGCCGTTAGGGCCAAAGCTGGAATCTTCGATGCTAGAAGCTGGCATCACCTCGAATTGAGCGTCTACCGAAAAGCGTGAGGCAACGACAATGTCGGTCGGCAAAACAACCTCAACACCTAGATCCTTGGCCTGCTTGAGGAAGGTCTTCACAGTTTCAATCTGGTCGCTTTCCAAAAGGCTTTTGCCCACCTTGTGACCAAGGGCAGCTAGCACGGTGAAAACCATGCCGCCGCCGATAACCAGGCGATTGACCTTTGGCAGTAGGTGACCCAGCACTCCAAGCTTGTCGGAAACCTTAGAGCCGCCAAGCACAACCGTGTATGGGCGCTTTGGTGATTCAGTTAGCTGCTCAAGAACCTTTAGCTCGGCAGCAATCAGGTCGCCGGCGAAGCTAGGAATCAGCTGAGCAAGCTCGTAAACGCTGGCCTGCTTGCGGTGTACAACACCGAAGCCATCGGAAACCAACACATCACCAAGAGCAGCCAACTCCTTGGCGAACTCAGATCGCTCTGCGGCATCCTTGGATGCCTCACCCGGATTGAAGCGAAGGTTCTCAAGAAGGCAAACACCGCCGTCTTCCAAAAGCTTCACTGCAGCGGTCGCCTGAGCGCCAACAGTGTCCTGTGCGAACACAACTGGCTGACCTAGCAGTTCCTCAAGGCGAGTGGCTACTGGAGCCAGCGAGTATTGGGCATCTGGAGCGCCCTCTGGGCGGCCTAGGTGAGAGCAGACGGCTACTCGCGCTCCGGCTTCGATCAATCGCTTGATTGTTGGCACGGAGGCGCGAATACGACCGTCGTCTGTAATAACGCCGTCTTTTAGCGGGACGTTGAGGTCACAGCGAAGAATTACACGCTTGCCGGCTAGATTGCCGGCGTTATCCAGACTGCGCAGCATTAGAGCTTGGAGGCAACCAGCTCGGTTAGCTCAACGAGGCGGTTGGAGTAGCCCCACTCGTTGTCATACCAGCTTGAAAGCTTCACGGTGTTGTCGATTACGCGAACCAGTCCTGCGTCGAAGATCGAGGAGTGTGGGTCGGTAACGATGTCGGAGGAAACAATTGGGTCCTCGGTGTAAAGCAAGATGCCCTTCATCGGTCCCTCAGCAGCAGCCTTGTAGGCAGCCTTGATCTCCTCGACGGTAACCGGCTTCTCAGAAACGATGGTTAGGTCGGTGATCGAACCGGTTGGGACTGGTACGCGAAGTGCGAAGCCGTCTAGCTTGCCCTTCAGCTCAGGTAGCACCAAGCCAATTGCCTTGGCCGCACCGGTGGTGGAAGGCACGATGTTTACCGCTGCCGCGCGAGCACGACGTAGGTCAGAGTGAGGGCCGTCCTGAAGGTTCTGGTCTGCGGTGTAGGCGTGAACGGTGGTCATTAGACCGTTCTTGATGCCCCACTTGTCGTTGAACACCTTGGCTAGCGGAGCTAAGCAGTTGGTGGTGCAAGACGCGTTAGAAATGATGTGGTGGTTGGCTGGGTCGTACAGGTGCTCGTTTACACCCATTACGAAGGTGCCATCCTCGCCAGTAGCTGGAGCAGAGATGATTACCTTCTTGGCTCCGGCGTCCAGGTGCTTACGGGCATCTGCTGCGTCGGTGAAGCGACCGGTTGACTCGATAACGATGTCAACGCCAAGGTTGCCCCAGCCCAGGTTGGCAGGGTCGCGCTCGGCTAGCACCTTGATTGGCTTGCCGTTGACGATGATTGAGTCACCCTCAACCGAAACAGCGGCGTCTAGACGACCGGTAACCGAGTCGTACTTCAGAAGGTGAGCCAGACCCTTTGGGTCTGATAGGTCGTTTACAGCAACGATTTCTAGGTTTGAGTTCTGAGCCAGGGCGGCACGGAGGTAGTTACGTCCAATGCGTCCAAAACCGTTAATACCAATGCGAGTCACGGGAATACTCCAGTTTCTAAAAAAGGGGGATGTCTATAGCGCCCTACGCTTCATTGAGCGGACTGGTTCAGCCTAGCAGCAGAGAGCGGCTGTTGACCTTAACCGAGGCAAACCTTGCGGCCACATCTTCCCAATTAATGATGTTCCAGAAGGCCTTCACGTAGTCAGCCTTGACGTTCTGGTAGTCCAGGTAGAAGGCGTGCTCCCACATGTCCAGCATCAATAGTGGAATGGTTCCAATCGCAAGGTTGCCCTGCTGGTCGTAAAGCTGACCGATGATCATGCGGTTTCCAATGGAGTCCCAGGCTAGGTATGCCCAGCCGGAGCCCTGAATGGTCATCGCAGCCGCGGTGAAGTGGGCTTTGAAGGCGTCGTAGGAGCCGAAGTACTCGGAAATTGCTGCCAGTAGTTCACCCTGAGCATCGCCACCGTTTGGGGTGAGGTTTTTCCAGAACACGCTGTGGTTGATGTGACCACCGAGGTTGAAGGCAAGGTCCTTCTCGAGCTTTGGCAGGTTTGCGAAGTTGTTGTTGGCACGAGCCTCAGCCATGGCCTCTAGAGCTGCGTTGGCGCCAGCCACATAGGCTGCGTGGTGCTTGGAGTGGTGTAGCTCCATGATGCGAGCCGAGATGTGTGGTTCAAGGCTGGCGTAGTCGTAGCTGAGCTCTGGAAGGGTGTAGGTCATGATGCTCCTTAGTTTTCATCCAATAAATCTGTAATCGCACTCTCGGTGTCTGGAATTCCCAAATCCTGTGCTTTTCGGTCCGCAGTTGCCAAAAGGCGACGAATTCGACCGGCGATGGCGTCTTTGGTCATCGGTGGGTCTGCTAGCCGGCCAAGCTCATCGAGAGATGCGTCACGGTGCTGTAGGCGCAGCTCGCCGGCATATTTCAGGTGTTGCGGAGCATCGGGGCCAAGAATTTCGAGGGCTCGCTGAACCCTGGCACCAGCCGCAACCGCTGCCTGTGCGCTACGGCGCAAGTTGGCGTCGTCAAAGTTGGCAAGTCGGTTGGCTGCTCCCCTGACCTCGCGACGGTTGCGAAGCTCTTCCCACTTCACAACCTGATCGGTGCAGCCCATCTGCTTGAGAATTTCGGTAATTCCATCGCCATCGCGAATCACCACGCGATAAACATTTCTAACCTCGCGTGCCTTTGCGGATACGCCGAGACGTCGTGCGACACCCACCAAAGCCATGGCGGATTCGTTGCCGGGCGCGGTGATCTCAAGCGAGGTGCTGCGCCCTGGATCGGTAAGAGTGCCGTGGGCCAGGAAAGCTCCGCGCATGATGGCGCGTGCCTCATCCATGGTTGAGCTCACCAGGGTGGCTGGAAGTCCGCGAACTGGACGGCCGCGATTGTCGATCAAACCGGTTTGCCTTGCTAGCAGTTCACCGTCTTTGAGGACTCGAATCTGATAGCCGCTGTGCTTGCGCAGTCCACCGGCTGAAACCACTGAAAGCTCTGAGTGAATGCCATAGAGCTCCAAAATGGCCCTGGAGATTCGTCTGGCAAGTGCTGCGCTATCAAGTTCAACCTCGATGGCAATTCGCCCTGAGATCAGGTGCAGACCGCCACAAAAGCGCAGAATCGTTGCAAGCTCGGCCGCTCGCTCGAGCCCTTTGCCCATCGGTGTGCGGGCTAGCTCTTCCTTAATTTCTTGAGTCAGTGCCATGTTTTACTCTCTACCCAAATCACGGTGCTTCACAGTGATTCTCACGTCGGCCTCATCCGCCAGGATTTCGGCAATTCGATTTGCGATGGCGACCGAACGGTGCTTGCCTCCGGTGCAGCCAATCGCGATTGTTGCAAAACGCTTGTTCTCGGTCCGGTAGCCAGCAAGCACCGACCTAAGAGCAGCAGCGTAATTCTTGATAAAGTCCTCAACCCCAGGCTGTGCCATCACATACTCGGATACCGGAGCATCATTGCCGGTCATGGCACGAAGCTCGTCTTTCCAGTGCGGGTTCGGGATAAAGCGGGCATCAGCCACCAAATCCGCATCGGCGGGGATGCCGTACTTGAACCCAAAGCTCATCACGTTGACCTTTAGTCCCTTGGCGTTGGTAGCAAAGGCGTCGGCGACCCGGTTGGTGAGCTGGTGAACATTTAGCTCAGTGGTGTCAAAGACGATATCTGCCATCTCACGAAGTGCCAAGAGTTCTTTGCGCTCAGCGTTGATGCCATCCACGATGGTGCCCTCGCCCTGCAGCGGGTGAGGTCTGCGAACCGACTCGAATCGCTTTACCAGTGCGGAATCATTTGCCTCTAGGAACAGCAACTGGACGTTTATTTCACGGGTCCTTAGCTGTTCGATGTTGCTGATCAGATCGTTGAAGAATTCGCCACCGCGAACATCGATGATGATTGCGATTCTTGGCAGACTCGCCTTGCTGAGTGAAAACAGGTCGGAAATTGGGCCGAGCATTTGAGGTGGCAGGTTGTCGATGACATACCAGCCCTGATCCTCCAAAGCATTTCCAACAGTGGAGCGTCCCGCCCCCGACATGCCGGTTACGATCAGCAACTCCGGCTTGCGTGTCGTATCCATGTCACCCCTTGGTTTATGCGATAGCCAAGGTTACTCCTTCGGCGTGTCGCGTGGGTAAACAATTCAGGATTCGCTGAGCGCTTTCATCACAATTTCGGCAATTTTCGGCCCAAATCCGGGAAGTTGAGCGATCTCTTCGGCACTTGCCAGCTTGATTCGCTTGATTGAGCCAAATTTGCGAAGCAACAACCTTGCCCTGCGCTCCCCGAGGCCATCGATTTCAATTAGCTGACTAGAAATCGTTTTGCTGCGCGAAGCACGTTGGGCGGTGATAGCAAAGCGGTGCGCCTCATCACGAATGCGCTGCAGTAGAAAAAGCTCTTCGCTGGTTCTCGGCAGGATTAGCGGGTAGTCGTCGCTATCGGTGTAAATCTCTTCTAGACGCTTGGCCAAAGTCGCAATCGTAATCCCCTCGACGCCAGAATCTTGAATTGCTCTAAGGGCTGCATTGCGTTGCGGAAGACCGCCGTCAATCAACATCAAGGAAGGGCGATAGCTGAACTTCTCACCCTGGTCCTCCTGGGTCAAATACTTCAACCTGCGCATCAGCACCTGGTAGATGGATTCGGTGTCATCGGCAGTCTCGAGATTAAACCTTCGGTAATGGTCCTTCTTGGGTAGACCATCCTCAAATACCACCATTGAACCGACGGTCCCGGTGCCGCCTAGGTGAGAGATGTCGAAGCATTCAATTCGAAGTGGCGCATTTTTCATCTTCAAGCTGCGCTGGATACCTGATAGCGCATCGGCACGGGCGGTGAAATCTGAAGAGCGCTTGAGCTTGTAGCTCTTCAGTGCGTGACTTGCATTGGTACCAGCTGTTTCCAGCAGCTTTGCTTTGTCTCCCCGAGAGGGATTGAGCACCTCCACCTTTGATCCGCGAAGTTTGCCCAGCCACTGCTCTAGCTCAGCTGCATCATTTGGCTTGGTGCTCACCAGCAGTTGCTTTGGAACTTCCAGGTGTTGACCCGATTTACCGGGGGTGTACAGCTCTTGAATTACGTATTCCATGAGCTCGGAATTGCTGCGGTCCAGCTCCAAATCCACGACCATAGAGCGATTACCTCGGATGCGTCCGCCGCGAATAAAGAACACTGAGACCGCAGCGCTGAGTTCATCTCGCGCTATGCCAATCAGATCGGCGTCAGTTTTATCGCTGAACACCAAGGTGCTCTTTTCCAATACCTTTTCCAGGGCAAAAACATCATCTCGAAGTTGAGCGGCGAGCTCATAGTTTTGCTCTTCCGAGGCAGTCTTCATGCGATTGGAAAGCTCTTGAATGTAACTCTCGTCGCCACTGGCTAGAAAGTCGCCGAGGCGCTTTGCCAATGCCTTGTGATCTGGCTTGCTAATTCGGTCAACGCAGGGAGCTGCGCACTTTCCGATATCGGCCAATAGGCAGGGTCGATTCTGGCGTTTAGCTCGATCGTAGATTCCGGAGCTACAGCTTCGCACCGGGTAGACCTTGAGCAGGGTGTCTAGCGTCTCGCGGATCGCCCAGGCTTGGGTGTAGGGGCCAAGCACCCTAGCTCCCTTTATGTCGCGATTTCGGGTTATGAACGCCCTCGGCACCTCATCGCTGACAGTGATGGCCAGATATGGGTAGCTCTTATCGTCTTTGAAGCGAACGTTGAATGGTGGGTCAAATTCTTTGATCCACATGAACTCCAACTGCAGCGCCTCGTATTCGCTGGCGACAATCGTCCATTTGACATCATTGGCTGCCAACAGCATGCGCTGAGTGCGCTCATGAAGTGACTGAAGCGGCCCAAAGTAGTTACTTAGCCTGGCCCTGAGGTTCTTTGCCTTGCCGACATAGAGCACGCGTCCAGAATCGTCCACAAAGCGATAGACGCCAGGCTCGGTTGGAATTTCTCCAGTAGCCGGGCGAAACGCTAAGTCATTGGCCATTACTAGCCCAGAATCTCCGCAAGGAACTTGCCGGTGTGCGACTTCTTGACCTTTGCCACCTGCTCAGGGGTTCCCTCGGCAATAACGAGACCGCCACCAGAACCGCCCTCTGGACCGAGGTCAATCACCCAGTCGGAGCATCGGATGACGTCGAGGTTGTGCTCGATAACAATCACGGTATTGCCCTTGTCCACCAAGCCAGCCAAAACCAGCAGCAACTTTCTAACGTCCTCGAAGTGCAACCCGGTGGTTGGCTCATCCAGCACATAGATGGTCTTACCGGTCGAACGACGCTGAAGCTCGGTGGCGAGCTTCACGCGCTGTGCCTCACCTCCAGAAAGGGTGGTTGCGCTCTGGCCCAGGGTTACGTATCCCAATCCGACATCGACCAGCGTGTTGAGGTAGCGAGCGATGGCATTGATCGGAGCAAAGAACTCGGCGGCTTCGCTAATAGGCATGTTCAAAACATCACCGATTGACTTGCCCTTGTACTTAACCTGAAGCGTTTCTCGGTTGTAGCGAGCCCCCTTGCAGTCCTCACACATCACATAGACATCTGGCAGGAAGTTCATTTCGATGCGAATGGTGCCATCGCCAGCACAGGTCTCGCAGCGACCGCCCTTGACATTGAAGGAGAAGCGCCCCTGCAGGTAGCCTCGGACCTTTGCCTCTGGAGTCTCGGCAAATAGCTTTCGAACATGGTCAAAGACGCCAGTGTATGTAGCTGGGTTAGATCTCGGAGTGCGACCAATTGGTGCCTGGTCAACGTGGACGACCTTGTCCAGTTGCTCAAGGCCTTCGATTCGGGTGTGTTTGCCGGCAACCCCCTTAGCGCCATTGAGTTTGTTGGCAAGAACCTGATAGAGCACATCGTTCACCAGGGAGGATTTTCCTGAACCAGAAACACCGGTCACAGCGGTCATGACGCCGAGCGGGAGCTCGACATCGACATTCTTTAGGTTATTCTCGCGTGCTCCAACCACCTTGATCTTGCGGGCTGGATCAACACTCCTGCGCTTTTTGGGGGTTTCGATTTTGATGCGACCCGCTAGGTAATCGCCGGTGATCGACTTCTTGTTCTCGAGCAGGTTCTTATAGCTTCCCGAGTGCACCACTTCCCCACCGTTGAGGCCAGCACCTGGACCGATGTCCACTAGCCAATCTGCCGTGCGAATCGTGTCCTCATCGTGCTCGACAACAATCAAGGTGTTGCCCAGGTTCTTGAGCTTCACCAGGGTCTCGATCAGCCTTAGGTTGTCGCGCTGGTGTAGGCCAATCGATGGCTCATCCAACACATAGAGGACTCCGGTGAGTCCTGCACCAATCTGGGTTGCCAGGCGAATTCGCTGCGCCTCGCCACCGGAAAGTGAGCCTGCGGCTCGCTCCAGAGATAGGTAGTCCAAACCAACAGCCAATAGGAAGTCGAGTCGGGCTCGAATTTCCCTCAACACCTGGGCTGCGATGGTTGCCTCGCGCTCTGAGAGTTCGATGGTCTCGAAAAAAGCGTGGGCGTTGCGAAGACTCATGGCCGCTACATCGTGAATTGACTTCTCGTGCACCTTTACCGCCAACACCTCGGGGCGAAGTCTGGAGCCATCACATTCCGGACACGGAATCTCTCTGAGGAATTCGGACCACTTACCACGTGCCCAATCCGAATCAGCCTCTAGATAACGTCGCTCCACATATGGAAGCACACCCTCAAAGCCCGAGGTGTAGCGCATCTCGCGGCCATACTTGGAGCGCCACTTCACCTGGACCTCAAAGTCATTGCCATTGAGAATGGCATCCTGAACCTCTTCGGCGAGGTCTTGCCACGGCGTATCCAGTGAGAACTCAAGGTCTTTGGTTAGACCATCCAGCAATCTCACGAAGTAGCTGTAGAGGCCCTTGCCCTGGGTCGACCATGGCAGCAGAACTCCCTCATTGATGCTGGATGCCTCGTCACCAATTACCAGCTGGGCATCCACCGCCATCTTGACGCCGAGACCAGAACAGGCCGGGCATGAGCCAAATGGAGCATTGAAACTAAAGGTTCTGGGTTCGATCTCAGATAGCGCGATGTCGTGCTCATTGGGGCAGGAAAGTCGTTCCGAGAAGGTGCGCTGTTTGCCTTCGTCGACAAAGTCCACCACGATGCGGCCATCAGCTAGCTTTAGTGCGGTCTCCACTGAGTCTGTTAGGCGCGAGGAAACATCTGCCTTGATGGCTAGTCGGTCAACCACGACGGCGATGTCATGCTTGAAGCTTTTCTTCAACGGCTTGGCTTCAGTGAGCACCACAGTCTCGCCATCAACCACCGCACGCGCGTAACCCTGAGATTGGAGCGATGCGAAGAGTTCTTGGAATTCACCCTTCTTCTGCTGAACAATCGGCGCTAACAGCTGGAACCTGGTGCCCTCTGGCAAGGTGAGCAGCTGATCGACAATCGCCTGCGGGGTCTGCTTGGAGATAACCTCACCGCAGATGTGACAGTGTGGGACTCCGATTCTTGCCCAAAGCAGCCTTAGGTAATCGTGAATTTCAGTGATGGTTCCAACGGTAGAACGCGGGTTGCGGTTCGTGGACTTCTGATCAATCGACACAGCCGGGCTAAGACCCTCAATAAAGTCAACATCCGGGCGATCGACCTGGCCCAGGAACTGCCTGGCATAAGCACTGAGCGACTCAACATAGCGGCGCTGTCCTTCGGCAAAAATGGTGTCGAAGGCCAGGGATGATTTTCCAGAGCCCGAAAGTCCCGTAAAGACAATCAGCGCATCTCTAGGGATCTCTAGATTGAGGTTCTTGAGGTTGTGGACGCGCGCGCCCTTGATGGAGAGCTTGGAGCCTGGAGGGGTCTGAATGGTCACCTAAGAAGTCTAGGCGTGTCCTGCTGACTCAATCTGTCTCAGCTCACGCTTGAGTTCGGAAATCTCATCGCGAATTCGGGCCGCAAGCTCGAACTGCAATTCTGAAGCCGCCAATTTCATCTGGGCATCTAGGTCCAAAATCGTAGAGAGAAGCGCATCCTTGCCGGCCGCACCGATGTTGGTTCTGCCTCGCATTGGAACGCTGGTCTTGCGCTTTGGTTCCTTCTTTAGTTCCTCAATCAACTGCGCGGTATCAACCTCTTCGCGCATCAACTGGTCGGTGATGTCCGCAATCTGCTTTCTAAGCGGTGTCGGGTCGATGCCATTTGCGGTGTTGTAGGCGATCTGCTTTTCGCGCCTACGGTTTGTCTCATCGATGGCTTTGGCCATTGAATCAGTGATTCGATCGGCATACATGTGGACTTCGCCATTGATGTTTCTTGCGGCACGACCGATGGTCTGAATCAGTGAAGTCGCAGAGCGCAAGAAGCCTTCCTTGTCAGCATCCAGGATCGCAACCAGGGAAACCTCCGGAAGATCCAAGCCTTCACGCAGCAGGTTGATGCCGACTAGGACATCAAAGATTCCCTGACGCAATTCACGCAACAACTCAACTCTTCGGAGCGTGTCAACATCTGAGTGCAGGTAGCGCACTTTGACGCCCATTTCGGTGAAGTAGTCAGTTACCTCTTCTGCCAAGCGCTTGGTAAGTGTTGTTACCAGCACGCGCTCATTACGCTCGGTCCGAACCTTGATTTCCTCAAGCAGGTCATCAATTTGACCCTTGGAAGGTTTCACCACAATCTGCGGGTCTACCAAACCGGTCGGCCTAATGATTTGCTCGACTACCCCATCAGCCTTCGCAAGTTCATACTTGCCCGGTGTTGCCGAAAGATAGACGGTTTGCCCGGTGCGCTCTAAGAACTCCTCGAAGCGCAACGGCCTGTTATCCAGTGCCGACGGGAGCCTAAAGCCGTGTTCTACAAGCGTGCGCTTGCGAGAAGCGTCCCCTGCGGACATCGCTCCAATCTGCGGCACGGTGACGTGAGACTCATCTATCACCGTGATGAAGTCTTCTGGGAAGTAATCCAGCAAACACGCCGGAGGCTCCCCTGGTTCGCGCTGGTCAATCTGGCGGGAGTAGTTTTCGATACCAGAGCAGAATCCCAGTTCACGAATCATCTCGAGATCGAAGGTGGTGCGCATTTTGATGCGCTGAGCCTCGAGTAACTTGCCCTGCTGTTCGAATTCCCGGTAACGAGCCTCGAGTTCTTCTTCAATTGATTCGATCGCCTGCGCCATTCGCTCGGCTGGAGCCACGTAGTAGGAGGCTGGATAGATAGCCACCGATTGACGCTCCATGAGCACCTCACCGGTTAGCGGGTGGATGCGATAAATCTTCTCGATTTCATCGCCAAAGAACTCGATGCGGGTGGCCTCCTCATCGTAAACAGCGATCACTTCGACTGTGTCGCCTTTGACTCGGAAGTTGCCTCGCACAAACTCGATATCGTTTCGCTGGTACTGAATCTGAACCAAGCCACGGATAAGTTCATCGCGATCGATTCTCTGACCTACTTGAAGCGGTAGGGACTGCGCTAAATACTCCTTCGGAGCACCCAGACCGTAGATGCAAGAGACGGTTGAAACCACAATCACATCTCGCCGGGACAATAGTGACATGGTTGCCGAATAGCGAAGGCGCTCCACCTCTTCATTGATGGTGGAATCCTTCTCGATGAAGGTGTCAGTCTGAGGAACATAAGCCTCAGGTTGGTAGTAGTCGTAGTAGCTCACAAAGTATTCGACAGCGTTGTCCGGAAACATCATGCGAAGTTCGCTCGTTAGCTGAGCGGCCAAAGTTTTATTGTGGGCAATCACCAGTGTTGGGCGCTGAAGTTTCTCAATCATCCAAGCGGTAGTAGCCGACTTACCGGTACCGGTAGCACCGAGCAAAACCACGTCTCGCTCACCCGCCTGGATTCGCTCGGTCAGCTCCTTGATGGCCTGCGGCTGATCGCCCGATGGTAGGTACGGCGTAACCGCTCTAAAAGGCCTAGCGTCTTCCGGAGTCACTTCGTGTCCCTAAAGCTCGCAAAAACCGAGTCGGCTTTGGCTAGCAGTTCCGGAAGTGAGCAATTGGAATCGATGACGATATCGGCAACTGCCTCACGTTCTTTATCGCTGGCCTGCGCAGAGATTCGACTGAGTGCTTCAGCTTCAGTCATCCCACGGGTCGACACCAGTCTCTGGGTGCGAACCTTTTCATCGCAGCTAATGGTTACAACCTTGTCGAATTTCAGCTTCGAATTGCTTTCCACAAACAGCGGGATTGTGTAAACGATGATTCCACTGAGAGCCGAAACCTTCTCAAGTGCTAGCTGCTGAATCAGTGGGTGAAGGATGCCTTCGAGGAGCTTGCGATTTTCATCGTTGCTGAAAGCCAATTTCGCCAGGGCTGCCCGATCCAAGCTCCCATCATCGGCAAGCACGCCAGCTCCGAACTGGCTAACTACCTGCGCAAGTGCAGGGCTTCCTGGGGCAACAACTTCGCGAGCTAGCACATCCGCATCGATTTCAGTTGCGCCGCTCTCGACCCAGCGTCGAGCAACAGTCGACTTACCGGATCCAATACCACCTGTGAGAGCAATCAGCATTGGCTAAGGATAAACGAAAGCGGGGGTACTTTCGCACCCCCGCTTCGCTTTAGGTTTGTTTACTTGTCGCCAGCTAGCTTGTCGCGAAGTGCGGCAAGTGACTCGTCGTCAGCCAAGGTTCCCTCGGTTGACGCGTTTCCAGCGGAAGCGGTTGGCTCCTGAGCTGGAGCGGCTGGTGCCTCTGGCAACGCAGCAAGCTGCGCGCGAGTTGCCTTGACCTGAGTCTTGTGAGTCTCCCAACGAGTGTGAGCCTCGGCGTACTCTGCCTCCCACTTCGCACGTGCCTCTTCGAAGCCGGCCTTCCACTCGCTGGTAGCAGGGTCGAAGCCCTCTGGGTAGCGGTAGTTGCCGTTCTCGTCGTAGTCAGCGCTCATGCCGTAAAGCACTGGGTTGAAGTCGGTGCCCTCTGGGTCAACCTCGTCCAAAGCCTGCTTTAGGGATAGCGAGATGCGGCGACGCTCTAGGTCGATGTCGATCAACTTGACGAATACGTCCTCGTTAACCGATACAACCTGGTCAGCGTGCTCAACGTGCTTGGAGGAAAGCTCCGAGATGTGAACTAGACCCTCGATGCCATCGGCAACGCGAACGAATGCGCCGAATGGAACGATCTTGGTGACCTTGCCTGGGATGTACTGGCCAATGGCGTGAGTACGGGCAAATAGCTGCCATGGGTCTTCCTGAGTTGCCTTTAGCGATAGCGATACGCGCTCGCGGTCGTTGTCAACCTCAAGAACCTCAACGGTAACTTCCTGGCCAACCTCAACAACTTCGCTGGCGTGCTCGATGTGCTTCCAGCTCAACTCGGAAACGTGGACTAGACCGTCTACGCCACCTAGGTCGATGAAGGCACCGAAGTTTACGATCGAGGAAACCACACCGGTGCGAACCTGACCCTTGACTAGGTCGTTTAGGAAGGTGGTGCGGTTAGCGCTCTGGCTCTCCTCTAGAAGTGCGCGACGAGAAAGCACAACGTTGTTGCGGTTCTTGTCTAGCTCAAGAATCTTGGCCTCAACTTCGGTACCAAGGTATGGACCTAGGTCGCGAACGCGACGAAGCTCGATTAGCGATGCTGGTAGGAAGCCACGTAGACCGATGTCAACGATTACACCACCCTTAACCACCTCGATAACGACACCCTTGACCACGCCATCAGCTTCCTTGATCTTCTCAACGTCGCCCCAGGCACGCTCGTACTGAGCACGCTTCTTGGAAAGAATTAGTCGGCCTTCCTTGTCTTCCTTCTGAAGAACAAGTGCCTCGATTGCATCGCCAACCTTGACGATGTCGTTTGGATCTGCATCCTGACGGATGGAAAGTTCGCGAACCGGGATAACACCCTCGGTCTTGTAGCCGACGTCAACTAGGACCTCGTCACGATCAATTTTTACGATGGTTCCAGAGATTAGGTCACCGTCGTTGAAGAACTTTAGAGTGGCTTCGACTGCTGCGAGGAAATCCTCTGCTGAGCCAATGTCGTTTACTGCTACCTGCTTTTTAGCGGTTTTGTTGGTTGCCATATATGGTGTTATTCACTTTGTTTTACTCGGGCCGCGCAAAGCTGAAAACCTAAAAAAGCTTTCCGATTTGTCCGGCGATTGGACAGGGATTTGTGCCAATTGGCACTCGCGCAAGCTTACAGGTATTTCTAGTGCCCTGCTAGTTCCCAGTTGGCACCAATTCCGATGTGAACCTCAAGCGGCACCGAGAGTTTGGTGACATCTCGCATCGCGGTGATGGTCAATTGCTGCAATTGCTCGAGCTCCCCTGGAGCCACCGCAAAAACCAATTCATCGTGGACTTGGAGCAGCATCTGGGACTTGAGGCCTGCGTCCTTTATGGAGGCGTGAACCTTGATCATGGCCAGTTTCATGATGTCGGCCGCGGTTCCTTGAATTGGAGCGTTTAGCGCTGCCCTTCTGGCAACCTCACGAAGTTGGAAAATCTTGGAGTTCAAATCCGGGAAAGGTCTTCTTCTGCCGTAAACGGTGGTGGTGTATCCCAGGGTCTTTGCCTTTTGAACAACCTGGTCCAAATAGGTCTTCACGCCACCAAAGCGTGCGAAGTAATCTGCCATTAGCTGCTTGGCTTCCTTGCTCTCAATTCGCAATTGCCGGGCAAGACCGTATTCACTTAGGCCATAGACCAGGCCGTAGCTCATAGCCTTGACCTTGGAGCGCATTTGAGAAGTCACCTCGGATGGCTCCACGCCGTAAATCCGCGCACCGACAAAACTGTGCAGGTCCTCACCGAGGTTGAAGGCTTCAATTAGGCCCGCATCACCAGAGAGGTGGGCCATGATTCGCATTTCGATCTGGGAATAGTCGGCAGTGAGCAGGGTCTCAAATCCCTCACCGGCAATAAACGCACTCCTGAGCTTTTGCCCCTTGGCGGTCTTGATCGGGATGTTTTGGAGATTCGGGTTTTCGCTGCTCAGGCGTCCGGTCGCGGTTCCAACCTGGGAGTAGGTGGTGTGGATGCGGCCATCAGGTTCAATGGACTTAATTAGAGTCTCGGCCATTTGACGAAGTTTGGTGGCATCGCGGTGTGCCAGTAAGCGCTCTAAGAATGGGTGCTCGGTTTGCTCGTAGAGCGTAGCCAACGCTTCGGCGTTGGTTGAGAAGCCGGTCTTTACGCTTCGCGTCCCCTGCATGCCCAACTCTTCAAACAGCACAGTCTGAAGCTGTTTTGGGCTGGCTAGGTTCACCTCGTGGCCGATTATGGCGTAGGCCTCTTTGGCGACTTTCTCAACCTCGCTGGTTAGTTCATCGAACTGTTGGCTCAGGCTCTCCCTATCAATTGCGATGCCGAGTTGCTCCATCTGGCTTAGGGCTTCGCTAGCAGGCAGCTCAATGTCGCGATATACGCCAATCGAACCTTCCGACTCCAGCTGAGCAACAGCTAGCTTGGTCAGCACCGCATAAATCCAAGCATCCAGTGAGGGGTCACTCTCAGCAAATAGCTCGTTCGCATCTTGTCTGGCTATGTCTATGCCGGCGTAGGTGCGGATTAGTGCGTCTGGATTTAGATCCTTGGTGAGTGGGTCAATTAGGTAGCAAGCCAGCATTGGGTCATCGGTGATGGTGCCGAGCTTGATGCCTAGGGCCCCAAGTTGTTTGGAAACTTCCTTGAAGTTCCAAATGCCAAAGCCACCGCGTTCTAGAAGCTCTTTTGGATCTTGCTTGCCGTCCCAGTTAAGTCGCTGGGTAAGGGTTGCCGCACCCAGGCCAACCACTTTGCCGTTCGCTGTCTCTACTTTTAGGTGGGCAGCCTCAGAGGTAACCAAAGTGAGAATCTCGGACAGGGTGGCCGGCTTTGATTCAACCGGCTGCGATGGTAGTTGAGCGATAACCTCGCTCGCTGCCGAAGCTACCGGTTCAGCGGCCAGCGCCTCATCTCTTTTTTCGGGTTCGATCTTGGCGCTAATAACTTTGTGCTGCGAGCCATTAGTGCCTCGAAGCTTTAGCACCCTGGTCAGCAAGGTTCGGAACGAGAGTTTGGCGAAAACCTCTTTTACCTTGTCTTCGTTGACGGCACCCAGTTCCAAGTCCGCCAAAGAAAACTCAAACTCGAGGTCTGTGAGCAGGTGGTTCAATCGGCGGTTTCGAACCGCAAGCTCTTTGTGTTCACGAAGACTCTCGCCAACCTTGCCTGGAATCTGATCGGCGTTGTCAAGAATTGCTTGAAGCGAGCCATACTCCTGAATCCACTTCGCAGCAGTCTTCGGACCCACCCCTGGGATGCCCTTGAGGTTGTCGGAGGTCTCCCCTACCAAAGCCGCCAGCTCTGGGTATTGCTTAGCGTGAATTCCGTACTTCTCCAACACCGCGGCATCGTCCATGCGGGCAAGGTTTAGTACTCCCTTTACCGGATAGAGAATTGTCACCTCGTCGGTAATCAGCTGGAAGGTGTCGCGATCACCGGAGACCACCAAAACTCTCATCCCGGCAGCTTCACCCTGAACGCTCAACGATGCGATTAGGTCGTCCGCCTCAAACATCTCCCTGGAGACACTGGTGATGTTCATTGCGGTCAGTGCCTCGACCAACAATTCGGTTTGACCTAGAAACTCTGGCGGGGTTTCGCCACGGGTTCCCTTGTATTCGGGCAACTCCTGAGTTCTAAAGCTCTCGCGCGAGACATCGAAGGCCACGCAGAGGTGGGTTGGCTTTTCCAGCTCGAGAATGTTCAACATCATCGAGATAAACCCGTGGACGGCATTGGTGTGCTGGCCGGCGGCATTCTTGAAATTGTCTGGACTAAGCGCATAAAAAGCGCGAAAGGCCAGCGAGTGCCCGTCAATTAGTAAAAGGGTAGGCTTTTCGCTAGCGCTCATGCCCGCTAGCCTACTTCGCCAAGGAGTCAATTTATGTCTGATCAGCCCATCAAGGCCTCCGAGAGTGCCCTCGAGCTAATGAAGCAGCGCGGGCTTGGTGCCCTTGCTGAAAAGATGGGGATTGAGTTGTTGGAGCTCAGTGCCGAACGTGCGGTGGCGACCATGCCGGTCGCGGGTAATACGCAGCCCATCGGACTGCTCCACGGCGGTGCTCATGTCGTGCTTGCCGAGTCACTTGGTTCCTTTGCCGCAAACGTTCACGCTCACCCCTGGGGCTATGCGGTTGGAATTGAGTTAAACGCGACACATCACTCCTCCATCACCGAGGGGGTTGTTACCGGAACCTGCGTGGCAATCAAATTGGGTAAGACTCTTACCAGTCACGAGATTTCAATGACAGACGAGACCGGGAGATTGCTCTCGACCGTCAGAATCACCAACTACCTTCGACCTAAGGGTCAGTAGTTACTTATCGCCGAGCTGCTCGATAACAGCCTTGGCAACCTGCGCCATCGTCAGTCTGCGATCCATCGAAGCCTTCTGAATCCAGCGGAACGACTCCGGTTCGCTCAGTTTCATCTTGGACTGCAGTAGACCCTTGGCGCGATCCATGAGCTTTCTGGTTTCTAGGCGATCGCTTAGATCTGCGATCTCAGCCTCGAGCGATACCAGTTCCTCGTGACGGCTCAGCGCTATTTGAATTGCTGGAAGTAGATCGGTTGGCTTGAATGGTTTGGTGACATAGGCCATCGCTCCGGCCTCGGCAGCTCTGGCGACTAAATCAGCCTGTGAGAAAGCGGTTAGAAGCACAACCGGAATCTTTAGTTCACCAATCTTTTCTGCGGCGCTAATTCCATCGAGTTTTGGCATCTTAATGTCCATGACCACAAGGTCAGGTTCCAGCTCGGTAGCGAGCTTGATGGCCTCTTCGCCATCGGCACCCTCACCAACAACTTCATAGCCGGCTTCTTGTAAGGTCGCAACCACGTCCATGCGAATGAGACCTTCGTCTTCAACGACTACAACCCTGAGTGCATCTGCCATCTGATTACTTTATTACTACCCGCGTAACATCCACTAGAATTTAGAGGCTTGCCGGGATGGCGGAATGGTAGACGCGTCGCACTCAAAATGCGATGTCCCCTGGGCGTGTGGGTTCGAGTCCCACTCTCGGTACAAAAGAAAAAGCGGTGGTTTCCCACCGCTTTTATCTTTTTAAGCCCTTAGTCGCCGTAGCCAGGAGCTGCTAGGTGAACCGCATCTCCAACGCGGTGAACGCGAAGGCTGTTGGTTGAACCTGGGATTCCTGGAGGCGAACCGGCAACGATTACGACCTCATCCCCCACGCGGCACTTGCCGCTCGAGAGCACGATCTCATCAACCTGGCGAATCATTTCGTCAGTGTGCTTCACCTTTTCAACCTTGTAGGTGGTAGCTCCCCAAACCAGCGCCAACTTGCGGCGAACTTCCTCGTTAGGGGTGAAGGCCAATACCGGTACGCGTGAGCGAAGGCGAGAAACGCGACGCAGCGTGTCACCAGATTCAGTGAATACGCAAACGTACTTTGACCCCAGCAGTTCGGCAATTTCCATCGCAGCCAGCACCACCGCACCGGAGTGGGTGTGTGGCTTGGTGCCAAGCGCTGGAATACGGTCTAGGCCGTTCTCCTCGGTGGACTCAATGATGCGAGCCATGGTCTGAACGGTCTCGATTGGATACTCACCAACCGAAGTCTCGCCCGACAGCATTAGTGCGTCAGCACCATCAAGTACCGCGTTAGCGACATCGGAGGCCTCAGCGCGAGTTGGTCGAGACGCACTGATCATGGTCTCTAGCATCTGGGTGGCAACAATTACCGGCTTAGCCCAGCGACGAGAGAGCTCAACCGCGCGCTTCTGAACCAATGGAACCTGCTCCAAAGGCAGCTCCACGCCCAGGTCTCCACGAGCAACCATTACGCCGTCAAAAGCATCAATGATCTCCTCAAGAGCCTCTACCGCCTGTGGCTTCTCGATCTTGGCGATGGTCGGAATGTAGCGTCCCTCTTCAGCCATAATCTCGTGCACTCGAACGATGTCCTTAGCGTTTCTAACAAAGCTGAGAGCGATCATGTCGGCACCGAGCTTCAGAGCCCAGCGCAGGTCATCCTCGTCCTTCTCGCTCAACGCCGGAACGTTTACGGCAACACCTGGCAGGTTAATGCCCTTGTTGTTGGAAACTGGGCCGCCGACCTCAACCACGCAGGTTACGGTGGTGGCATCGACAGCGGTGGCGCGCAGGCCGATTCGGCCGTCATCGATTAGTAGCTGGTCCCCCGGCTTCACGTCGCCCGGTAGGCCCTTGTAGGTGGTGGAGCAGATGTTGACATCGCCCTGAATGTCGTCGATGGTGATCTTGAAGGTTGCACCATTGACCAAGGTGACCTTGTCCTCGGCGAAGCGTCCCAGACGAATCTTTGGACCCTGAAGGTCCACCAAGATACCAACACTCTTGCCGACATCGGCTGCAGCCTTACGAATGGTGTTGTAAACCCCTTCGTGAACTTCGTGGGAGCCGTGGCTGAGGTTCATGCGAGCAACATCGACACCTGCTTCGATTACTGCTTTAGCCTTTTCGTACTCCGCAATAGCAGGACCGAATGTTGCCACAATTTTGGCGCGTCTCATTTATAACTACTTACCTTTTCAAATTGGTTAGCTGTAAACCGAAATTGGTCTATCAGTTGGCTTCACCGGGAAGGGAAGCCCTGTCTCACCTTCGAGATATTCGTCGATCGCGGCAGCGGCGGCACGACCTTCGGCTATAGCCCAAACTATCAGGCTTTGGCCTCTTCCCGCGTCACCTGCGACAAACAATCCGTCTGCGGCTTTGTAGCGACCGTCTCTGGCCACATTTCCGTAGGAATCAAGCGGCGCATTGAGCTGGGAAGTCAACTCATTGGTCTCTGGGCCAACAAAGCCCAGAGCCAAGAAAACTAGATCTGCGGGCAGAATACGCTCGGTTCCAGCCTTCGGAACTCGCTTACCGTCTACAAACTCAGTATCAGCGACCTTCACTCCGGTTAAGACGCCGTTCTCACCAACGAATTCGACGGTTGACTGTAGGTACTTACGCTCCCCGAACTCTTCGTGCGCAGAGGCAACCTCAAAGAGATTAGGCATCATCGGCCAAGGCTGGTCTTCGGTGCGCTCGGTCGGTGGCTGCTTTCCAATAGCCAAGGTGGTAACACTCAGTGCGCCTTGTCTGGTTGCGGTCCCGAGGCAGTCTGCTCCAGTGTCACCGCCACCGAGGATGATGACGTGCTTACCTTCGGCAGTGATTTGTTCACCAAGCTCATCACCGGCTACTGCTTTGTTTGCCTGAGCCAGATACTCCATCGCAAAGTGAACGCCGTTTAGGTTTCTGCCAGCGACGGCTAGATCTCTTGGAACCATGGCGCCGGTAGCGATCAAAACCGCGTCATAACGCTTCTGTAGTTCGTCCCAGGTGATGTCTACGCCGATATTTACGGAAGTGCGGAAACGAGTGCCCTCCGCCTCCATCTGCGCGACCCTGCGGTCGATGTGGTGTTTTTCCATCTTGAAATCTGGAATGCCGTAGCGCAGCAGTCCACCAATCCGGTCATCACGCTCATAGACGGCAACGGTGTGACCGGCTCTGGTTAGCTGCTGGGCTGCGGCGAGACCGGCAGGACCTGAACCAACGACCGCAATTGTCTTACCGGTAAGTCGTTCTGGAACGCTTGGGGTAACAAAACCATTGTCGAAAGCATCGTCGATGATTGACACTTCGATCTCTTTGATTGTCACCGCAGGCTGGTTGATTCCGAGCACACAGGAGCTCTCACATGGCGCTGGGCAGAGCCTTCCCGTGAATTCTGGGAAGTTGTTGGTGGCGTGTAGTCGGTCAATTGCCTCGCGGTTACGACCACGGTGTGTTAGGTCATTCCACTCTGGAATCAGGTTGCCCAGCGGGCAACCCTGGTGGCAGAAAGGGATTCCGCAGTCCATGCAACGTGATGCCTGTCGCACGATGGTTTCGCCACTGCGCTCGGCATAAACCTCTTTCCAGTCCTTGATGCGAACTGGAACCGGTCTGCGCGGAGCAGTCTCTCGCTCGGTTATCTTGATAAAACCTTTTGGATCAGCCACCGGTCACCTCCAGAATCTGGGTCCAAACTTCTTCGCCGTCCAAATCGATGCCATCGGCATTCGCGTTTCGCTGAATCTCCATGACACGGGCGTAGTCACGTGGAAGCACGCGTACAAAGTTCGCAACCTCTGCTTCAAAGTCGGATAGCAGCTGCCGTCCAAGCGGAGAGCCAGTCAACGCCACGTGCTGCTCCAACAGCTGACGCAGTTTGGTGACATCATCGATTTCTAGGTTCTCTAGGGAGATTTCACCAGACGCAAGCGCCTCGCGGTTGACCCTGGCCTCGGAAAGGCGGTAAACGTAAGCCACGCCGCCGGACATACCAGCGCCTAGGTTCACGCCGGTTCGACCCAGAATCACTGCGGTACCGCCGGTCATGTACTCCAGAGCGTGATCGCCAACTCCTTCAACCACGGCTTCGGCACCTGAGTTTCTCACTAGGAACCGCTCTCCCACCACACCGTTTAGGAAGAGCTGACCACTGGTCGCGCCATAGCCAATAACGTTGCCGGCAATCACGTTCTGCTCCGGAACAAAGCCGGCATTGGTCTCAGGCTTCACCACGATGGTGCCGCCGGAGAGTCCCTTACCGACGTAGTCGTTGCAGTCACCCTCGACAGTTATCGAAATACCTCTCGGCACAAAAGCTCCGAGCGATTGACCGGCAGAACCGCGCAGGTTCAGAGTCAAAGTTCCAGGCTCTAGACCCTGTTCACCCCAGCGCTTGGTTAGCTCATTACCGAGCATGGTGCCGATTGCCTGGTTGGTGTTGTTGATCTCGATGTTGTGTACCACCGGCTTGCCCTCGCGAAGCGCTGGCGCGCTTAGTTCGATTAGCGGGTAGTCAAAGTGCGACTCGAGTTCGTGGTCCTGGTGGGTAGTGTTGCGAAGGTTCTGACTTAGGTCAATGTCCTTCGCAGCAAAGATTGGCGTTAGGTCAAGCCCATCGGCTTTGTAGTGCGAAACAGCTCGGTTCACATCGAGTAGGTCGACTCGTCCAACTGCCTCGGCAAGCGTTCTAAAGCCAAGCTCTGCCAAGTACTCGCGCACTTCCTGCGCCAAGAACTCGAAGAAGTTCACCACGTGATCGGCCTGTCCGCTAAATCTGGCGCGTAGGTCCGGATTCTGAGTTGCCACACCAACCGGGCAGGTGTCCAGGTGGCAGACGCGCATCAAAATGCAGCCCTCAACCACCAGCGGCGCGGTGGCAAAACCGTATTCCTCGGCACCCAACAAGGCAGCGATAACCACGTCTCGACCGGTCTTCATTGAGCCATCGACCTGAACCACAATTCGATCGCGCAAGCCATTTAGCAAGAGTGTCTGCTGCGCTTCAGCAAGGCCGAGCTCCCATGGGGTGCCAGCGTGCTTTAGCGAGTTCAGTGGACTTGCTCCGGTGCCTCCATCGTGACCAGAAATCAACACCACATCAGCTTTTGCTTTGGCAACACCAGCGGCAACGGTTCCAACCCCAAACTGGCTCACCAATTTGACGTGAACTCGAGCGGCGCGGTTGGCACGCTTTAGGTCAAAGATCAGCTGCTTCAGATCTTCAATCGAGTAGATGTCGTGGTGCGGTGGCGGGGAAATTAAGCCCACGCCGGGAGTGGAGTGACGAAGCTGCGCAATCCACGGGTAAACCTTGTGCGGTGGCAGCTGTCCACCTTCACCAGGTTTCGCACCCTGGGCCATTTTGATCTGAATGTCATCGGCGTGAGTGAGGTACATCGAGGTCACACCAAATCGCCCGGAAGCAACCTGCTTCACCGCACTGCGACGGTTTCTATCAAGCAGGCGATCTACTGATTCGCCACCTTCACCGGTATTGCTCTTAGCGCCAAGGCGGTTCATGGCGATTGCCAAAACCTCGTGTGCCTCCGGTGAGATAGCTCCCATTGACATCGCTCCGGTTGAGAAGCGCTTTACGATCTCGGAGACTGGCTCGACCTCTTCGATTGGAATCGAAGGGCGAGCCCCCTTCTTGAAGGCAAATAGTCCACGAATGGTCATCAAGCGCTCTGACTGATCGTCAACCGCGTCGGTGTACTCCTTGAAAACGTCGTAGCGCTTTTGCTTGGTGGAGTGCTGCAGCTTGAAAATCGTCTCTGGGTTGAATAGGTGCGGTGGTCCCTCTCGGCGCCACTTCATCTCGCCACCGACCTCAAGTGGTAGGTGAATTTTGGAAGCACCCTCAATTGGGTAAGCCGCACGGTGGCGCTTTTCGATCTCCTGGTGCAGGATTTCCAGCCCGACTCCCCCGAGCTTGGTGGTGGTTCCAGTGAAGTATTTGTCGACTAGGTCCTGGCTTAGGCCAATTGCTTCAAAACACTGTGCTCCACCGTAGGAAGCCACGGTCGAAATGCCCATCTTTGACATGATCTTGAGAATGCCCTTACCCAAGGCCTTCACCATGTTTTTGCTCGAGCGTTCCGGAGTGATGCCGGTGATCAATCCCTTTACAACCAGGTCTTCAGCCGTCTCCAAGGCCAGGTATGGGTTGATCGCGGCAGCACCATATCCGATCAAGGTCGCAACGTGGTGAACGTCTCGGGCATCGCCACACTCAACCAACAGGCCAACCTGTAGACGAGTTCCTTTGCGAATCAAGTGGTGGTGAACGCTGCTTAGCGCCAATAGCGATGGAATCGGGGCGAGCTCTCGGTTCGAGTCTCGGTCGCTAATGATCACAAAGGTCGTGCCGGAAGCTATTGCTTCGTCCACCTCGTTTGCCATTTCAGCAAGGCGCTGTGCTAGCGATTCCTCACCGTCATCAACGCGGTATAGCGCGGAGATGGTTACCGCCTTGCCGATGTTGTTTCCCTTATCGATGTGCTTGATTCGGGCTATCTCATCGTTGGTAAGGATTGGGAAGTCCATCACCAACTGCTTGGCGTGCTCCGGGGTGGCATCAAGCAGGTTTAGCACCGGACCAATGGATGCGCTCATCGAGGTTACGACCTCTTCACGAATGGCATCCAGCGGTGGGTTTGTCACCTGGGCAAATTGCTGGGTGAAGTAATCAAACAGCAACCGAGAGTGCTGAGAGATAGCAGCAATTGGGGTGTCGGTGCCCATAGCGCCGATCGGCTCCTGGCCGGATCTTGCCATCGGAGCGATGAATTCTTTTAGGTCCTCTTCGGTGTAGCCAAAGACTCGCTGGCGACGATTGACCGATGCGCTGGAGTAACGAACATGCTCGCGCTCAGGAAGATCGCGCAAGTTAATCATGTTCTCTTCCAGCCATTTACCCCATGGGGCAATGGCGGCAACTTCGCTCTTGATCTGTTCGTCTTCGATGATTTGACCAGAAGCCGTATCGATCAGGAACATCTTGCCCGGCTGCAATCTGCCCTTGCGGACAATCTTCTCGGCCGGGATGTTTGCCACACCGATTTCGGAGGCAAGAATGATGAAGCCGTCTTCGGTCACTACAAAGCGTCCAGGACGAAGACCATTGCGGTCCAAGGTTGCGCCGACCAGGGTGCCGTCGGTGAAGACCACAGCAGCCGGTCCATCCCACGGTTCCATGATCATTGAGTGGTACTCGAAGAAGTCGCGCAGCTGCGGATCAAGGTCAAGCTGCTTCTCCCAGGCACCAGGAATCATCATCATCATGGCGTGTGGCAGTGAACGACCTGAAAGCACGAGAAGTTCGAGTACCTCATCAAAGGTTGCCGAGTCAGATGCGCCCGGAGCAACAATTGGCTTTAGCTGTTCGATGTTGCCAAGCAGGTCGCTACTGAGCTGAGACTCGCGAGCTCGCATCCAGTTGGCGTTGCCCTTTACGGTGTTGATCTCTCCGTTGTGAGCGATGAATCGGAAAGGGTGAGCTAGCGGCCAAGAAGGGAATGTGTTGGTCGAGAAGCGAGAGTGCACCAGGGCTAACTGAGACTCAAAGTCCTCATCGGATAGGTCTGGGTAGAACGGCTCTAACTGCAGCGTGGTGACCATGCCCTTATAGACCATCGTGCGCATCGAAAGAGATGGGTGATAGATACCAATCTCGCGCTCGCTGCGCTTGCGAAGGCGATATAGTCTCCGCTCAAGCTCTAAACCTTCGGCCTGGTCAGGGGCGGATACGAAAACCTGCTCAATAAGCGGCATGGCAGCTTTCGCCAAGTCGCCCAGCACCTCTGGACGAGTAGGCGGAGTGCGCCAACCCAAAATCTCTAGTTTCTCTTCGCTAGCAATGTTGGCGAAACTCGCCTTATCAGCGGTTGCTTGATCTTCGGCGAGGAAAACTAGTCCAGCACCGTAGCTACCCTGCTTGGGTAGGGAAAAGGAAACGACTTTTCTGAAAAAGCGATCTGGAATTTGGGTGAGAATACCGGCCCCATCACCGGTTCCGGCATCTGAGCCAACCGCTCCGCGGTGTTCGAGGTTTCTTAGCGAAGACAGCGCCATATCGACAATGTCGTGACCTGGAGTACCACGCAAGGTTGCCACCATCGCAAGGCCGCAAGCATCCTTTTCAGCGCTTGGGTCATACAGGCCCTGCGCGGCAGGACCAGCGTTGAAGCGCTGGAAAGGGCTTAGAGCCGGCATGCGTGTCTCCTATCGATAAGTGAAAGGGGACATCATCGGCCCGGATGGCTAAAACTAGTTTTCTTTTGGCTCTTCTGCTGTCTGGACTGGCTTTTTAGCCGATTCCGCGACAGTCTCGCGGCCTTCAAGCCAGATGCTCGGTTCTAGGCCGGGGTGTCGGCGGGACTGAACTATCAGGAGGGTCACTCCGATGGCGATTCCGATCAGCGCTGACCAGATATTTACTCTTAGTCCAAGAATAATCTCACTCGGGTCAATTCGGATACTTTCTATCCAAAGTCGTCCAGTTGAGTAAAGGATGAAATAGATCGCAATCTGCTTGCCCCACTGCAAGTTCATGCTCTTGCCCAGGTAAATCAGCAAGCCAGCAGCAGCGAAGTTCCAGATCATCTCGTAGAGGAATGTCGGGTGGAAGGTGAGCCCCTCGGGCAAACCAGCAGGGTAAGCAGGGTTTCCGAATGGAATTTCTAGGCCCCAAGGAAGATCAGTTGGCAGTCCATATAGTTCTTGGTTGAAGTAGTTTCCCAAACGACCGATGCCCTGAGCAATCAATAGACCAGGTGCCACCGCATCTGCTACCGACCAGAAACGCAAACCAGCTTGCTTGGCTCCAAACCACAGACCAATCGCTCCAAAGAGAATGGCACCGTAAATCGCCATCCCACCTTCCCAGATTCTGAAAACTGCCAGGAAGTCGGCACCCTCATAAAAGTAGTCCCTCGGGTGGGTTACCACGTGGTAGAAACGTCCACCGATGATGCCGGCTGGAACTGCCCAGAGCGCTAGATCGAGGAACAAGCCTCGTTCTGCACCACGTGCGTGCAGCCTTGAGTCAGATAGCCATGAGGCGATCACGATACCGGTCAGGATGAACAGCGCGTAAAAGTGAATGCGCACTGGCCCAATGTCTAGATAGCTAATCTCCGGTGAAGGAATGCTGGTAAGAAAATCCACTTGGCTATCCTAATCCGCCGGCAAGCTCTTTGGTCTTCGCAACCAAGCCTTGGAGGCCGCCCTGCTGGTAAGCCTTGACAAATGCCGTGCCCACAATTGCTCCGTCCGCGTAGCTGTTTACCTCGCGCACTTGGTCGGCGGTAGAGATACCGACGCCAACACAGGTTGGTGTGCTACCGAGTGATTTAACCCTGGACACCACTGATCTAGCCAGTCGGTCAAGTTCCGCCCGCTCCCCCGTGATTCCCATCGTTGAAACCGAATACACGAAACCTTTAGAAGCGTTGGAGTTGTTCTCAACGCGGGTGTCCGAACTAGACGGGGCAACCAGGAAGACGCGATCCAATCCGTGCTTGTCGGACTGCTCGATCCAATCTTTGGCTTCATCCGGAATCAGGTCAGGAGTAATCATTCCCTGGGCTCCAGCTGCCGCCAGATCCGCGCTGAAGCGCTCGACGCCATATGAAAGAACTGGATTCCAATAGCTCATTACCAATAGTGGAGTGTCTACCTTTTCGCGTACCCCGTGGATGATGTCGAAAAGGTCACGCAACCTAAATCCATTGGCAATCGCATCCTCGGTGGCGTGCTGAATCACTAGACCATCCATCACTGGATCGCTGTATGGCACACCAATCTCCAGGATGTCGCATCCGTTCTGGGCCATTGCCACCAGGGAATCGATGCTGTCTTGCTTTGATGGGTACCCAGCTGGGTAGTAACCAACCAACGTTCCGCGACCTGATTCGCGGTTTTTGGCTAGGACTTCGTTTGTGATGCTCACTTGTCCCCCAGTAGTCCAAAGTAGCGTCCCGCGGTTTCCATATCTTTATCTCCGCGGCCAGAGAGGTTCACCAGTATGTGAGCACCCTTTGGCAAAACCGTCGAGAGGTGCTTTATTCCTGCTAGCGCATGTGCGGTTTCGATCGCTGGAATGATGCCTTCGGTTCTAGAAAGCAGGCGCATCGCTTCCATGGCTTCGGCGTCGCTGATGCCGAAGTAGTTCGCTCGGCCTAAATCCTTCAACCAGGAGTGCTCGGGACCAACTCCCGGGTAGTCAAGTCCGGCCGAAATGGAGTGAGACTCCATGGTCTGACCGTCCTCATCCTGCAGCATGTAGGAACGCGCTCCGTGCAGCACCCCTGGGCGACCCTTTGACAGAGTTGCCGCGTGCTTTGGAGTATCAATGCCATCACCGGCTGCCTCGAATCCCCAGAGCGCGACTTCTGGATCGTCCAAGAACGGGTGGAAGATGCCGATTGCGTTCGATCCGCCTCCGATGCACGCCGCTACCGCATCTGGCAATCTACCTGTTAGCTCTAACAGCTGCGCTCTAGCCTCGATGCCGATAACCGAGTGAAAGTCTCGAACCATGGTTGGGAACGGGTGTGGTCCGGCAACCGTTCCTAGCAAATAGTGCGTGCTGTCGACATTCGCCACCCAGTCGCGCAGTGCCTCATTGATGGCATCCTTGAGCGTCCTCGAGCCAGTGGTCACCGGCACCACCTGGGCGCCCAATAACTTCATTCGAGCGACATTTAGCGCCTGGCGCTCGGTGTCGACTTCGCCCATATAGACGACACACTCAAGTCCAAAATAAGCTGCTGCGGTAGCGCTGGCGACGCCGTGTTGACCAGCACCAGTTTCCGCGATGATGCGCTTTTTGCCCATCCGTTTAGCAAGCAAGGCCTGACCCATAACGTTGTTGATCTTGTGACTACCGGTGTGGTTTAGGTCTTCTCGCTTGAGAAAAATCCTCAGATCACCGAATTCCTTAGCAAAGCGCTGAGCCTCGGTAATGATTGAAGGTCGACCGGTGTAGGTCTTGTGCAGCTCCGACAGCTCGGCCTGGAAGCTTGGGTCCGCCTTTGCCGCCAGGTAGGTCGCCTCTAGTTCATCCAGAGCAGCGATTAGTGGTTCCGCGACAAATCTTCCGCCGAATTCACCAAAATAAGGTCCGGCCTGAGATCGAAGATTTGTCTGCATGCCCTAAATCCTAAGCAACACTTGTGAACTCGGGGATCAATTTCGCTGGATCCGAGGTGACCAAGGCCTCACCTACAAGCACGACATCAGCCCCAGCTCGGCGGTAACGGATGACATCCTCGACGTTCTTTACTGAAGATTCCGCAACCTTGATGGCATCGGGGTTAAGAGCCTGTGCCATCTCCTCAAACAAACCAATGTCGGTTTTGAAAGTCTGCAGGTCTCTAGTGTTGATGCCGATCAGCCGAGCTCCGGCACGATTGGCCACCTCGATCTCGGCGAGGGTGTGGGTTTCGACCAAAACCCCTAAGCCCAAACCCTCTGCAAAGGCCAGCAGCGCTCTAAAGCGGTCCTCAGAAAGCCAGGCCAGGATCAAGAGCACAAAGTCCGCACCCGCGGCTCTGGCTTCAAGAATCTGGTATTCGGTGCTGATGAAGTCTTTGCGCAGCAGTGGAATTGATGCCTTGGTCCGTGCCTGAACCAGGTCGTCCAACTTTCCCCCGAACCCGGACTCTTCGGTCAGAACCGAGATGGCGTGAGCACCGGAGACTTGGTAAAGCTCAGCCTGATTAGCAGCTGAGTGAATGTCGGCGAGGAATCCGCGAGATGGACTGCGACGTTTGATCTCGGCAATTAGCTTGATTCGATCTGACTTTGCTAGCGCAGAGTAAACGTCGATTGGCTTTGCGGAATTCTTGATCTGATCGAGCAGCTGCTGCTCGGAGATTGAGGCTTCTCGTCTTTGAGATGCTTTTAGCGCGGCGTCAAAGAGCTGATCCAGCACTAGTGAGCTTTAGTGTGCTCGCCGCCGACGCCGTAACCGGCACGCTTTAGGAACCAGCCAGCGACTGGTCCAAGTGCGGCTAGAACTGCGGAAGCCCAGACCATTGCTGGAACGTCTAGCCAAAAGAACAAAGTTCCAATGCAAAACGCCACAATCACGATGGTGACGGTGGTCCAAGATGCTACCGAGTTGCCGTGGCCTGGATCAGTTGAGTTCTGCGACATGTTGTTCTCTTTCGACTCGTAAATTCTAGCAAGCATCAGTTCTGTTCATCCCAAAGCGAGCGGTTATCTTCGCTAGGGGTTTGGCTCGCTGCATCATCAGAGCTAGCCTGGCGAGATTGTGACCCAAGTAATACCGAAACAACAGCAAGCAGGTTTACGGCCATCGCGGCGTACTTTCCCCAAGCCTCTGAAATCGCCACGCCAGCCTGGTGAGAATCTGGGTTCATGACGCCGCTTAGGCGTTCGAGCTCAGAAACAACAACTGCGCTGCTCGAAAGATCGGTCGCGTAGCTCAGGTAGACCCCGGAGATCAACACCAAGAATATGGCTGTCAACAGCGTTCTCCGCAACTTCCCATACATCGAGATAAAGAGCGCCGTTAGAGCAATTGCTGGCAAAAGGTTTAGAACCGGAATCACCTGACCACCGGTGAACTCTTCCTGCCCAACGCTTAGCCAAGGCAGATTCACCAGCACCCACCAGATGCCGATGCTCAGAGCAATTAGGGAAGTTTTAGCGCGCATGGCCCATCGCATTCGCTGCCGCAATTGCCTTCAGCATCACAGCTGCCTTGGCGCGGGTTTCGGCATACTCGCTCTGCGGTACTGAATCCAAAACGATTCCTGCGCCGGCTTGGATTCTTGCCACACCATCTCGGATGAAGGCCGTTCTGATGGCAATTGCCAGGTCAGAGTTTCCCCTGAAATCAAAGTAGCCAACCACGCCTCCGAAAAGCCCTCGGTAGCTTGGCTCCAGGTCATGAATGATTTCGAGAGCTCTAGGTTTTGGAGCTCCGGAAAGAGTGCCAGCCGGGAAGGTTGCTCGAAGTGCGGCAACCGGTCCAAGATCGTTCGCTAAGTCACCTTCGACTGTCGAAACCAAGTGCATGATGTGGCTAAAGCGGTGGATCTGCATGAACTCGGTGACCTGCAGACTGGCTGGATCGCAAACCTTGAGTAGATCGTTCCGCGCGAGGTCAACCAGCATCAGGTGCTCGCTCTGCTCCTTGGCATCGGCGAGTAGCTCATCGGCCAAACGCATATCTGTCGAAGTATCCACTCCCCTTGGCCTAGAGCCGGCAATCGGGTGCATGATGACCTTGCCGTCCGCCACTTTTACAAGTGCTTCTGGGCTCGAACCAACAATGGAGAAATCCCCCGCCTGATCTTGCCAACGGGTCAAATACATGTAGGGACTTGGGTTTATTGCTCGCAGTGCTCGATAGACCTCGATGGCATCGACCGTGACCTCTTGATCAAAACGCTGTGAGAGCACAACTTGAAAAACATCACCAAGCCGAACATGGTGCTTGGCTTTCTCGACCTGCGCCAAAAATTCGGCCTCAGTGGTGCGCTTTTGAAACTCTGGTTCGGGCCAACTAGGTTCCGAGATCAACGCTGGCGTCGGCTGTCTTAGCTCTGCTTCTAGCTCAGCTAAGCCCTTTAGAACCTGGTTATAGCTTGATTCCAAATCTGAGCCGTCAGCAAAAACGACACCAACCAGTAACAGCTCTGCGCTGAGGTGATCCATGACGATCATCTGACTGAACTGGTTGAAGGCCAATAGCGGAATCTCATAATCCGCGGGCTTGGACTCGGGCAGCCGCTCAAGCAGGTTCACCGCTCCCCAGCTGACAAAACCAACTAGGCCCGAGCTCAAAGGGAAGTCGACGGGAGCAGAGTGCCAACTGGACTGAAGTGCCTCTAGGGCATCAAGCGGTGAGTTGGGCAACTCACCTTCGGGCAGCGCGGGATGGTCAGATATCCATTGAACCGAGGTTTCAGTAGCAACTAGTTGACCCCTGGAGCTAACCCCAATGAATGAGTAGCGACCCCATACTCCTTGCTCAGCGGACTCCAAAAGGAAGGTGTTTGGCTTTTGGTCACAGAGCTTTTGGTAGATGCCCAGCGGGGTCTCGGTGCCGGCGAAAAGCCTCTTGCTAACTGGAATTACGTTATAGGTTTTGGCGAGCTCGCGAACTTCAGCAAGGGTCAGCATCAGTTCTCCTCAAAGCAAGTGTCGGTGCCGTTGTGGCATGCCGGACCGAGAGATTCAACCTTAGCCAGCACGGTGTCGCCATCGCAGTCCAAAGTCAGCGAGACCACCTGCTGGAAATTGCCAGAGGTTTCACCCTTGAGCCAGCGTTGGTTTCTAGATCTTGAGAAGAAGACCATCTTGCCGGTTTGGATGGTTTCCTCGAGAGTCTCGCGATTGGCATAAGCCAGCATCAGAACCTTATCGGTGTCAGCGCTTTGGCAGATGACGGGAACCAGCCCTTGAGCGTCGAAGCGAACCTTAGCTAAATCCAGTGACCTCATCGAACCTCCAACCCGGCTGACCTGATGGCTTGCTTCACATCTGAAATCGTAAACAGCTCTTCGTGGAAAACACTCGCTGCCAACAGGGCATCAGCGCCTGCTTGTGCCGCCGAAACAAAGTGCTCCAACTTCCCAGCCCCTCCGGATGCGATTACCGGAACCTGTGAGATTTGTTTGACTCGATCAATGAGTTCGATGTCAAACCCGTCGCGAGTGCCATCGGCGTCAATGCTGTTGACCAGCAGCTCGCCTGCCCCAAGGTCCTGGACTTCTTTGACCCATTCGAGAGCATCAAGTTCAGTGAGCTCTCGTCCGCCATTAGAAGTGACTCCAAAGCCGGATTTGGTGGCAGATCGCTTTAGGTCGAGCGAGATGACCAGCACCTGATTGCCATGCTCACTGGCGATTTCCGCCAGCAGCTCGGGTCTTCTGATGCCGGCCGAGCCCACGGAAACCTTGTCCGCACCGCTGGCAAGAAGTCTGGACACATCTTCGAGCTGACGAATACCGCCACCAACAGTTAGTGGGATGAAAACCTGCTCGGCGCAGCGTGTGACCATTTCCAAGGTGGTGCCACGGTTTTCGTTGGTCGCAGCAACATCCAAGAAGGTCACTTCATCGGCGCCTTGAGAGTAGTAGCGATTAGCTAATTCCACCGGGTCACCGGAGTCCTTCAAGTTCTGGAAGTTAACTCCTTTGACCACCCGACCATCGGCAACATCTAGGCAGGGAATTACTCGGATGGCCGGCACTAGATCCTCGCTGCGTGAATCGCACTAACCAGGATTGCCCGCGCCCCAATTTCGTAGAGCTGATCCATGATTTGGTTGGTCTGGTCGGCTCTAACAAGCGCCCGAACCGCAACCCAGTTCTTGTCGGCCAAAGGTGAAATTGTTGGCGATTCGATGCCCGGGGTCAGCTTAGTGGCAGCATCCACGAGCTCCAATGGGCAGTCGTAGTCAAAGATCACATATTCACGTGCCACGATTACGCCCTGAAGGCGTCTAAGCAGCTTGGCGGCTTCAGCAGCTTTACCCGGTGCGCAAATCAGACGAGCCGTGGACTTGAGAATTACTGGTCCGAAAATCGCAAGCCCTGCTTTGCGAAGGGTGTTTCCAGTGGAAACCACATCCGCAACCGCGTCCGCAACTCCGAGCTTGACGGCCGACTCAACGGCTCCATCAAGCTTCACAATCTCTGCTTTGACGCCGTGTTGAGACAGGTAGTCAGAGATCAGGTGTGGGTAGGCAGTCGCAAGGCGCTTGCCATGTAGGTCGGCAACCTGACTGAATCCGGCTTCCACTGGCGCAGCAAATCGGAAGGTGGAACCGCCGAAGCCCAGATCGGCTACTTCATCAGCTTTGGACTGAGCGTCCTTCAAAAGATCAAGCCCGGTAAGGCCAACGTCCAGAGAGCCAGATCCGACATAGGTGGCGATATCGCGAGGACGAAGATAGAAGAACTCAATCTGATTCTGTTCATCCACCAGGTGAAGTTCGGCGGAATCTCGACGGACCGCATAGCCCGCCTCCTTGAGCATCGAAATCGCAGAGTCGGAAAGAATGCCTTTGTTTGGGATAGCAACCTTGAGCATTAGAGCTGCTCCTCTACCTTGGAAAGCGGAATCCCCCTGGCAATAAGAATCAACTGCAGGTGGTAAATCAATTGCGATGCTTCTAGAGCCAATTGTTCGTCAGACTCGTGCTCAGCAGCCATCCAAACCTCAGCAGCCTCTTCGACGACCTTTTTGCCAATCGCATGAACTCCCTGCTCCAGCAATTCGGTTGAGCGCGAGCCAACAGGGCGCTCCAAATTTCGAGTGCTGAGCTCTTCAAAGAGCTGATTAAAGGATTTCATAGCTCTAGGTTACCGCCCTAGCGCTAGTGGGCGTGGGCGAGTTCTCGGAGCTTAGAGATTTCCAGGTTGCGATTTTGGGCTGAGAAGACGGCACTTCCTGCCACAAAGACATCCGCGCCAGCCTCGGCCAACTGCGAGATATTTGATTCGGTAACTCCACCATCGACTTGGATGGCGATAGAGAGGCCACGAGCTTTGGCAGCATTTCTTGCTGCCGTGACCTTTGAAACTGTTTCTGGGATCAACTTTTGACCACCAAATCCTGGCTCCACCGTCATCACCAGCAGCATGTCAATCTCATCGAGCAACTGTTCAACGTTTGAAAGCGGGGTGTCGGGCTTGATTGCTATCGCAGCCTTGGAGCCAATCTCTCGAATTGTTCTAGCCAGCTGGATTGGATCTTGAGCTGCCTCAAGGTGGAAAGTCACTGATTCGCAGCCAAGCTCGGCATAGGCCGGTGCCCAGCGATCTGGATTTTCGATCATCAAGTGAATATCAAGCGGCAGCTTGGAAACCTCAAAAAGTCGAGAAACAATCGGGAGTCCGAGGGTCAAATTTGGAACAAAGTGGTTATCCATCACATCGACGTGGGCAGCGTCCGCCGAAGAGATTGTGGCCAGCTCGGCCTCTAGATTCGCAAAATCTGCGCTGAGGATAGATGGATGAATCTTCATGGTGCGAGCTTACTTCTTGCGCAGGATTGCGATAAACATCGCGTCGGTGGCGTGTAGGTGTGTCCAGAGTTGAGCAGTCTTGCGATTGGTTGACATTCCCAGCGACGGCGAGATGCGGTTGAGCACCTCATTGGCGTTCACCAGTTCGAGTTCGGGGTGCTGCTCGAGAACCTGCTTGATTTGAGTGTTGGTCTCAATCACCAAAGGCGAACAGGTTGAGTAGAGCAGATGGCCGCCGGACTTGAGGGCTCTGCTAGCTGCCACAAGCAGCTCTGCTTGTGTTTTAGTGAGCCCAGAGAGTTGCTCCGGAGTCTTTCTCCAGCGCGATTCTGGTTTTCTGCGAACTGACCCAAGGCCCGAACAAGGCGCATCGAGCAGCACGGCATCGTAAAAATCTGCTTTGGCATCTTGGCCGTAACCGACTTTGACGTTGCCGGGAAGGTTTTTGTTCAGCGCTTGCCGCACTAAATCTGCTCGATTTGGAATTGGCTCGAGGCAGTCCAACACTCCTCCGGAAGCGGAAATACCAGCTTGCAGCATGGCTGCCTTACCACCGGGTCCGGAACACATGTCTAGCCAGCGACCCGACTTATCGGCGACCTCCAACAGTGCTAACGCAACAAGTTGAGAGCCTTGATCCTGAACCCTCACGCCATCGGTAGTTAGGTAGTTCTCTGGGTTTCCCTGAGCCATAAATGCGGTTGGAGCCGCTGCCCCGCGCTCTAAACCCGCTGACTCGAGAAACTGAGCTGCATTGGTATTGGGAAGGGCAGCCAGATTGACGGTCGGGGTTTCGTTGTTAGCCTCTAGTAACTGCTCGAGCTGATCCTGTTTGCCATCTAGTTCAAGTGCACTTCTTAGCGCACTGATCACCCAGGTCGGATGTGAGTAACGAATCGCAAGTAACTCCTCGAGCCTCTTTCCCTCGATGCACTCGGCGAGCAATTGATCAAATCCGACACGATCGGCATTACGCAAAACCGCGTTGGACATACCGGCGGCACTTCGTTCGAAAACCTTCACCAGCTCGACGGTTTCATGAATCGCAGCGTGAGCTGGAATTCGCATCCGAAACAGCTGGTGCATTCCCAGCCTGATGGCGATGCGAAGCTTGGGAGAAAGGGTCTTGCCCACCGTGAAGTGATCGATAAAGGTGTCGTACTGCAGTTGCCAACGCAAAGTTCCGTAGCTGAGTTCTTGAATCAAGCCCCGATCACTGTCAGGCACCTGGGCCTTACTGAGGAAGCTCGGTAGCAAAAGATTGATGAAGCTGTCGCTTTCAGCAACGCGTGCCAATAGGTCGATGGCAACCATTCTCGGATTAGGCAAGTCGCACCTCGCCCGTCAGTCCCCTGAACCAATCGGTCGCGGCCATCGGCTGCTTCCCAGAGGGTTGAACTCTTGTCAATTCCAGCTGGCTACCGCCACCACACTCAAGCATGATGCGATTGGCGGAATTCGTTACTCGGCCGGGCTGCTGATTTTCTTGAACCCAAGCACTAGGCCCTATCTGGCGACTCTCAATAAGTCGAATAGCCAAACCATCAAGTTCACACCAAGCCATTGGCTCTGGGTTGAACGCCATGATCGCCCGATGAACCTCGATTGCGTTCAGGTTCAAATTCAGTCGAGCCGAGGCCCTATCAAGCTTTGGGGCGTAACTCGGTTCGCCTTGCTGAGGCTTTGCATCGATGGGGTTTGCGGAAACTCTATTGAATAGTTCGACTCCGGCAATGGTGAATCTCGAGAGCGCGTCTGCCGTGGTTTCATTGGGCTCAAGCTCGATCTGCTGCTGGGCAAGAATTGGTCCGGTGTCCATACCGGCATCGAGTTGGAAAAGGCTGACTCCAGCCCCGACTCCCCCAGAAAGAATCGACTGCTGCAGTGGTGACGCACCGCGCCAAAGCGGCAACAGGCTGAAGTGGATATTCCACCAGGGCAGCTGTTCTAGGGCGTGCTGAGGCACCAAGCTTCCATAAGCAATAACCAGCGCCAGATCAGCGTTGGCACGTTTGATTTGTGCCAGCTCTGCCTCCAAGATGCGCTTTGCCTTAAGGGTCTCAAGGCCAAGCTCACTTGCCTTTTGCGCAACTGGTGACGGGGTGAGGATTCGCTTGCGACCAATCTCAGCGTCCGGTCTGGTGATGACAAGAGCGACTTCATGCTGCTTTGCCACCAGGTCAAGGCCAAGTGCTGCGTTTTCCGGAGTTCCAGCAAAGATAATTCTCATAACGACATCACCTACAGCGCTCCAGGGTCGTCCATCACGATTTTCAGGCCCCTACGTTTATTGGCACCAACCAAACGAGCATTGGTCTTTAGGGCCAGGGCCTTCAGGCTAGCGGAAATCTCAGGACCTTGGCTGTAGCTGAAGCGGATCAGTGCCGAAGCCTGCTCGGAGAGATTGCTGCGCAGCACCACAGCACCGAGCTTGGTGACCGCATCCAAAGCCGAGGAGATAGTTTCCTGATTACCCTCAAGGGTCGCGATTCTTGCCGCTGGTGGAAGCGAGAGGCTGTTTACCTCTCGGAACGCCGTGCTCGCCAATTCTCGGTGCTGACCGAGCGAGATTGCCTGACCTAGATCGGAATCTAGTCCAGCGATATGCGCTCGACCGGTGTCAGAGAGAAGTTCAATGGCTTCCATCCAATCTCTGATAGCGCTCTGCTCCGCTTTGAGGTTCGGCATGGCTAGCCAGACATCGGAATCAAGAATTAGCAGGGCGCTATATCCACCCTCAACCCGTGGTGCTGATCCAGGAGTTGCCAATACCAAATGCTTGGATTTCTTGACTGCGGTTACCTTGGTGTCAGCCGTGAATTCGGAAATTGTGATGCCGGGAAATGCTTTACCAAACTCGGCAGCGGTGCGTGTGCTGCCAGTGCGACCTCGGCGAAGTTTCGCAGATCCGCACTTTGGGCAACCGTGACTTATGCCCTGGCAAACTCGGCAACGGTATTCACCCTTTTCAGTTTCCCAAATCGGACCCTTGCAGTTCTGGCAGATCAGACGTTCATCGCAACCGGCGCAATAGACGGTGGCGGAATTACCTTTGCGTGGAATCAGAACCAGCACCGGTCCTGTTTCGAGTGCCTCGCGCATTAGTTTGAAGCTAGCGGCATCGAGTCTCTGAGCTGGTGGAGAGAAGGATATGCGAGCTGGCGGCAGCTTGACTGATAGGTCCTTCAGATAACCGATTTCAACGAGTCGCTGCACCTCTAGGGAGCGGTAATTGGCTGCCAATAGCAGTTTGATTCCGCCACTGGCACGCATCAAAGCAATCTCTCTGGCATGCGTGTATGGCGAGCCCTGTTCTCTGAGTGAGTCATCGGCGTCGTCGAAGAGAGCGATCAGCCCCAAGTTTTTCGAAGGCGCGTATACCACTGAGCGGCTGCCAATCACAATTGAGGTCTCTTGGCTAAGAATTTTGTGGAAACCGGCGTATTTCTCGGACTTTTTCGCGCCTGGGAGCACGGTGGTAACCGCAGCCTCAAGTCCCACCGCCTTGAAAAGCGCTGAAAGCTGCAGAATTTGATCTTTTTCGGGCAAAACCAAGATTGAAGACTTGCCCTGTTTGAGAGCATCGTTTGCTGCGTGAACAAAGAGCCAGCACCAATCCGGAAATCGCAGTGCGTCCGACGTGATTGACCGCGCCGAAGTCAATACTGCGCAGCGCTCCGGCAGTGCTTCCAGTCCAGGGATTATCGGGAGTGAGTCAATGGCCTGAGGTGCCGTTACCAGGTCAGGCTTTGGTATTCGTGGCATGTGCTCCACTATCGCCTGCTGCAGGATCTCCCCCAGTGCGACGGCCTGCCGATTGGCAACCTGTCTGGCTAAAGCGAACAACTCGCTGGTCACTACCGGAGTCGGGTCAACAATCTCCGACAATTCCGAGGTGGCAAACGCACTGTGTTCTGGAAGTGCGGAAATGAACCCAGTGGCTAGCTTCTTAGTTCTTCCCAGTTGGAACTTGACCCGCTGTCCAATCTGCACAACATCGGACAATTCCGACGGAACAAGAAAGTCAAACTCTCGATCCAACTGGAGTAAGTCGGACTCGACAACTACGCTCGCGTAGTTGGCCATTTAGCGTCCTGCTGCCTCGCGCAAGGCATCAGCACGGTCGGTGCGCTCCCAGGTGAAGTCAGCAAGCTCTCGACCGAAGTGGCCATAGGCGGCCGTTTTTGCGTAGATGGGTCGCTTGAGGTCCAGTTCTCGGATAATCGCCGCTGGTCTGAGGTCAAATACCTCTCGAACAGCACGTTCGATAGCTTGAGTCTCCACCTTCTCTGTGCCAAATGTTTCCACAAAGACCGCAACTGGCTTTGCCACACCAATCGCATAAGCAACTTGAATCTCAGCTCTATCGGCAAGGCCTGCGGCTACCACGTTCTTGGCAACCCAGCGCATCGCGTAGGCAGCGGAGCGATCCACCTTGGAAGGATCCTTACCGCTGAAAGCACCACCGCCATGTCTTGCCATGCCACCGTAGGTGTCGACGATGATTTTGCGTCCGGTAAGCCCGGCGTCACCTTGAGGTCCACCGATCACGAATCGGCCAGAAGGATTGATGAAGAATTTCGTGTCATCGAAACTTAGTCCAGAATCGCTTAGCACCGGCTGGACTACGCGCTCTAGAACCAAATTGGCCAAGTCATCTTGGGAAATGTCTGGGTGGTGCTGAGTGGAAAGCACCACGGTGTCAATTGACACTGGAACTGCTCCGTCATAGTTGACTGAAACCTGAGCCTTGCCATCCGGGCGAATCATGCCGTTGTTCAGCTCTCGTCTGACCGTACTTAGACGTTCAGTGATGCGGTGGGAGAGCAAAATCGGCATCGGCATCAAAACCGGTGACTCGTTGGTCGCATAACCAAACATCATGCCCTGATCGCCAGCCCCAAGTTTGGAGTCTTCATCTTCTGAACCAGCCCGCGACTCCAGTGCGTCATCCACGCCACCGGCAATATCTGGAGACTGAGCTCCGATGGAAACCGATACGCCGCAGCTATTGCCGTCAAAGCCAATTTGAGATGAGTTGTAACCGATATCTATCAGCTTCTGTCTAACCAGCTGCGGAATCTCAACGTACCCGCTGGTTGTAACCTCGCCAGCGATGTGGACCAGTCCGGTGGTAACTAGGGTTTCAACCGCCACACGGGCGTTGGGGTCTTGCTCGAGCATGGCGTCGAGGATGGTGTCACTTATTTGGTCGCAGATCTTGTCTGGGTGACCCTCAGTAACAGATTCAGAAGTAAAAGTGCGTAGCGTCATGACGCAAAGTTTAGCTGGAAGCTACTTGGTTAGCTTGGATGCTAAATCGATGATCGCTTTGCTTACTTCACCTTTGGTGCCGGAAAGTTCAATGGCATTGTCTTTAGTTACGAATTGCACCAGAGTCTTTTGGCTACCAAGTGCTTCAAAGGAATTGCCGATAACGGCGGTTACTGATTTGTCCCAGAGTTTTCCTCTGGCAATCTCAATCAAACGCTCCTGAGACTCCTCTGCCAGCGCAAAGGCAATGTGAATCGCTCCCGGGTGGTTGGCGGCGTAATTGGCAATCAAGTCCTTGGTTGGTGTTAGCTCAAGGTTGAGCCCTGATGAGCGCTTTAGTTTTCCAAGGAATGGGTTTTGGACTCGGAAATCTGACACCGCCGCGGCCATGATCATGATTTCGCACTCGCGGTCCATCGCCAGCTCGAGCTCATCAACGGTTCCAACTCGAGTTACCTCGATGCCTTTTGGAAGCGGGAGGTCAATGTTGGCCGCAATCAGGGTGACCTGAGCACCAGCATCTCGCGCCGCCTTGGCAAGCTCGATTCCCATGCGACCCGAGGAAGAGTTTCCGATGTAGCGAACAGCATCGATTGGCTCACGCGTGCCACCTGCGGTGACAATGACTCGCTTGCCCTTTAGCGATAAGTCTTCAAGCGCGAAGGCAATAATGTCTTCGGTTTCAGGAAGACGCCCTGGCCCAGAGTCGTCTCCGGTTAGCCGGCCCGAGGCCGGTTCCATCACTTTTACTCCCCTTGTCAGCAGCGTGTTTACGTTGTCCTGGGTAGCCTGATTGAGCCACATTTCGGTGTGCATCGCAGGACAGACAATAACCGGAGCGTTCGAGGCCAAGATGGCATTGAGCATCAGATCATCTGCGATTCCAGCGGCGAACCGAGCTAGGAATGATGCTGTCGCCGGGGCGATGAGGATTAGATCGGCCTGCTGGCCAAGTTCGACGTGGCGCACTTGCGCCACATCCTCATACATGTCGGTTTCGATAGCGTGGCCGCTAAGTGCCTCAAGAGTTGGCTTACCGATAAATCGAAGAGCATTCTCGGTTGGAACAACCGTTACTTCATGACCAAGTTCGCTCAGGCCGCGAATCAGATTGGCGGCCTTGTAGGCAGCGATTCCGCCAGTAATGCCAAGCAGAATGCGCATGAGAAGAAACTAGTTAGCTGACTTCTTGATGAGCTTGCCCTCGTAAGCCTCGCGCAGCGCGATGCTAAGTGGCTTGTCATCGATTGAGGAGTCAACCAGTGGTCCAACGTAGTTGAATAGGCTGCCCTCGTGAAGTGCGCTGTAGTACTCGTTGATCTGACGTGCGCGCTTGGATGCGAAGATCACTAGCTCGTAGTTTGAGCCAACCTTGCCCAGCAACTCGTCGATTGGTGGGTAAACAATTCCTTCAAGCTTGTCGCTCATGATCCTCTTTCAGCTTTGTGAACCAATTCTACGACCTGACGGGCGCAAGCCTCTAGGTCCAAGTTGGTTAGTTGGTAATCAAACTCCCCCGCAGCAGCAAGTTCGGTGCGGGCAGTAGTAAGTCTAGTTTGAATTTGCTCTTCTGTCTCGGTGGCTCTCGATCTCAACCGACGCTCCAGCTCCTCAAAGCTTGGTGGGTTGATGAAAATCATCAGCGCCTGAGGAATTTTGTCTCGAACCTGTCTGGCCCCCTGAAGGTCAATTTCCAGTAACAGGTGCTTGTCCAAGGCTTCGGCGCGGGTCAGCTCGTTTAGCGGAGTGCCATAGAAATGCTTTCCGTGGACGGTTGCCCATTCCAGCATTTGACTGTCTGCGATCAGGGTTTCGAACGCCTCTTTGGTGACAAAGTGATAGTGAACGCCGTCAATCTCACCCGGGCGTGGATCGCGAGTGGTGGCGGAAACCGAGAGCATGAAGTCATCGTTGTTGTCCAGAATCCAGCGCACGATCGACCCTTTGCCGACTCCGGCGGGACCGGCCAGCACAACCAAACTCATAGCTTCGCCTTCGATTTGTCAATTAAGTTTGCCACTTGCTCCGGGCCATTCTTAGTGAGCTCGCGCGACATTGAAGCAATAACGCGGTGCGATGAAGCTCCAAAGGTTTCCTTCAGGTCTTCCAACCGTGCGCCTTGAGCACCAAATCCCGGGGCAAGAATTGGAACTCCGATATCTGACTCAATAAGACCTTGGATGCCAAAGTCCCTTAGGTTCTGAGTAGCGCCAATCACAACGCCCATTTCGCCCTGGCCGATTTCTTTCGCTGCGTCGATTACGCTCTGTGCGACAGTCCTGCCTCCAATAAGAGCCTGCTGAAGCGATGTGGCCTCAGGGTTACTGGTGGCCGCGAGGATAAACAAACCACCCTGAACATCTTGGGCGTAGTTGAGAGTTTCCCGCAGTGACTCAGGTCCGAGGTATCCACTAACGGTGAGGGCATCTGATCGCAATGGCGAATCGTCACCAAACCAGGCCGAGGCATATCCCAACATGGTGGAGCCTATGTCGCCACGCTTGGCATCTGCGATCACGATAAAGCCGGCATCCCTTGCCTCTCGAATGATCTCTTCAAGAGTTTGATAACCCAGCGAGCCAAAACGCTCGAAGAATCCGACCTGAGGCTTGATGATCCCAAGCTTTCCCTGAGCGCTATCGATAATACGAAGGCCGTACTCTCGAGCTCCAGCCGCAGAATCAGGCAGCTCCCAATTATCCAGTTCGCTCTCTGATGGATCGATGCCGATACAAATAGGCGAGAAATTCGCCATTGCCTCAGCAAGGCGCAAAGAGAACTTAGCCACCGATCATGGCCTTTCGCTCTCGGGCGTACTCTTGCAGCGGCTTGACCTTGAATCTACCCTCGCGAATCACTTCGAAGGATCCGATAGCCGCACTGAGCTGAGCTGCGGTAGTGAAGATTGGCTTATCCGCCGCGGTGGTAGCGGCTCGAATCTCGTAGCCATCGACACGAGCATCAGCGCCACTCGGGGTGTTGACTACCACATCGACCTCACCGGCGGTGATCATGTCAACGATAGAACGCTGCCCATCCTTTGCCTTTGAGTGTTTAATCACAGCCTCAGCAGTAATGCCGTGACGACCAAGCATCTTCGCGGTGCCCTCGGTTGCCAAGATCCGGTAGCCGAGTTGCGCTAGTCGCCTAACTGGCAATAGCAACTGGGGCTTGTCGCGGTCGGCAACAGATACGAAGACGGTTCCGCTTGCAGGAAGCGAGGAACCTGCACCAGCCTGGCTCTTGGCAAAAGCGGTTGGGAAGTCGACATCGATTCCCATCACCTCACCGGTAGAGCGCATCTCAGGACCAAGCAGCGAATCTACGAAACGGCCGTCTTTGGTCGCAAAGCGCTTGAATGGCAAGACTGCTTCTTTGACCGAGATTGGAGTGCCGGCAGGCAGGTGTCTGCCATCCTGAGTTGGCAAGTGGCCCTCGGCAACTAACTTCTCAATGCTCCAGCCGGCCATAACAAGGGCGGCGGCTTTTGCCAGAGTGATTCCAAGTGCTTTAGATACAAACGGCACGGTGCGCGAGGCTCTTGGGTTAGCTTCCAAAACGTAGAGTACATCGGAAGCTAGCGCGAACTGCACGTTTAGTAGGCCCTTGACCTTGAGTCCGCGCGCTATTTCCTCGGTTGCTTTAGATACGCGATCAATCTGCGTCTCACTGAGCGTGATTGGGGGCAATGTGCAGCTTGAGTCACCCGAGTGAATACCCGCTTCCTCGATGTGCTCCATTACTCCACCAACAAAGAGCTGCTCCCCATCGAAGAGCGCATCGATGTCGATTTCAATCGCGTCGTCAAGGAAGCGGTCTACCAACAGTGGGTGTTCAGCATCCACAAGCGCGTGGTTGGCAATCCGGTCGAAGTAACCGTTGAGGGTCGGTTCGTCGTAGACGATCTCCATACCTCGGCCACCAAGCACGAAGGATGGGCGCACTAGAACCGGGTAACCAATGCGGTTAGCAACCGAGACAGCCTCAGCCAAGTTGGTAGCAATTCCATTAGCTGGAGCTCTCAGGCCAGCTGCATCAAGAATTTGCTGGAACTGACCACGCTCTTCGGCCTGATCGATTGACTCCGGAGTGGTTCCGAGAATCGGAATTCCATAGGACTTCAGACCCTTGGCAAGCCCAAGTGCGGTCTGGCCACCAAGTTGCACCATTACCCCAAGCAGCTCACCCGACTGAGATTCGGCGTGGATAACCTCCAGCACGTCCTCAAGTGTCAATGGCTCAAAGTAGAGCCGATCCGAGGTGTCGTAGTCAGTGGAAACCGTCTCTGGGTTGCAGTTGATCATGATGGTTTCGAAGCCAGCATCGCGAAGCGCGAAGGCGGCGTGAACACAGCTGTAGTCAAACTCGACACCCTGACCGATTCGGTTAGGCCCGGAGCCAAGGATCACTACCTTCTTGCGATCCGATGGCCGAACCTCGGTCATTTGCTCGTAAGAGCTGTAGTGGTATGGGGTGAGGGCCGGGAACTCCCCTGCGCAGGTGTCGACAGTTTTGAATACTGGCCTTAGGTCCAGGCTGTAGCGCAACTCACGAACCTCGGTCTCAGTAATCCCACGGATCTGAGCGATTTGGGCATCTGAGAATCCGTGCTGCTTTGCCCTCTTGAGCGAATCGCGATCCAGTACTGGCAGCGCCGCAAGCCATTGAGCTACCTCGTTGATGAGCACTATCTGGTCAATAAACCAAGGGTCAATCTTGGTTGCCTCAAAGGCCTGCTCGGCAGTGATTCCCAAGCGCAGAGCCTGCTGCAGTTGAACTACGCGCTCATCGGTTGGAGTTTTGATTTTCTCCAGGAGCTCCGCTGCAGAAGATGACTGTGGACCCCAGTGGAAGGAACTGCCGCGCTTCTCCAGTGAACGCAGGGCCTTCTGCAGCGCCTGGGTAAAGGTTCGGCCGATAGCCATAGCCTCACCAACACTCTTCATGGTGGTGGTCAAGGTTGGGTCAGCGGCTGGGAACTTCTCGAAGGCAAAGCGAGGTGCTTTAACCACGATGTAGTCCAAGGTTGGTTCAAAGGACGCTGGTGTAACGCCAGTAATGTCGTTAGGAATTTCGTCCAGGGTGTATCCGATTGCCAACTTGGCAGCAATCTTGGCAATCGGGAAGCCCGTCGCCTTAGATGCCAAGGCGGATGATCTCGATACGCGCGGGTTCATTTCGATCACAATGATGCGACCATCAACAGGATCAACCGCAAACTGAATGTTGCAGCCTCCGGTGTCCACGCCAACGGCGCGGATGATCTCGATTCCGATATCGCGAAGCTTCTGGTACTCGCGGTCGGTCAGTGTCATGGCCGGTGCCACAGTGATTGAGTCGCCAGTGTGAACACCGACCGGGTCAAAGTTCTCAATCGAGCAGACCACCACGGTGTTGTCGTGCTTGTCTCGCATCAACTCGAGTTCGTACTCTTTCCAGCCCAAGATCGACTCTTCCAGAAGAACCTCGGTGGTTGGAGATGCCTGGAGGCCAGCTCCAGCGATGCGTCTAAGGTCGGACTCGTTATAGGCAAAACCAGAGCCGAGTCCTCCCATGGTGAAGCTTGGACGAACCACCAGTGGGTAACCCAGCTTGGCAGCGCCTGCCATAACCTCATCCATGTTGTGGGCAATCACACTCTTAGCAACATCCGCTCCCGCATCGAGCACCAGCTGCTTGAAGATCTGACGGTCTTCACCGGCATTGATTGCCGCTACGTTGGCGCCAATCAGCTCAACGCCATACTTCTCTAGTGAGCCACGCTCATAGAGCGACATAGCGGCGTTGAGTGCGGTCTGACCTCCAAGGGTTGGCAGGATCGCGTCTGGCTTCTCCTTTTCGATGATGGCCTCAATCACCTCTGGGGTGATTGGCTCAACGTATGTGGCATCCGCGAAGTCGGGGTCGGTCATGATGGTTGCCGGGTTCGAGTTAATCAGGATTACCCTGATGCCCTCTTCCTGAAGTACACGGCAGGCCTGGGTACCGGAGTAGTCAAACTCACAGGCCTGGCCAATCACAATCGGACCGGAACCGATCACCAAGACGGATTTGATGTCGCTGCGTTTTGGCATTAGCGGTTCTCCTGAATCATGCGAACAAACTTGTCAAATAGGTAGTGACTGTCGTGTGGACCAGCCGCAGCCTCGGGGTGGTACTGGACAGAGAAAGCCGGTATGTCTAGACATTCGAGGCCTTCTACGACCTGATCGTTTAGGCCGCGGTGGCTTACACGGACCCTGCCAAAGCCCTGTGGCGAATCTTGTTCATCGCCTTCAACTCGGACAGCAAAGCCGTGGTTGTGTGCGGTGACTTCCACTCGGCCAGTTTCGGCGTGCATCACTGGCTGGTTGATGCCTCGGTGCCCAAAGGCGAGCTTGTAGGTCTCAAATCCAAGTGCTCTGCCAAGTAGCTGATTACCAAAGCAGATGCCGAAGAATGGGATACCCCTTCTCAAAACCTCGCGAAGCATTTCCACCTGAGAACCACTGGCCTGCGGGTCGCCTGGACCGTTAGAGAAGAAGACCGCGTTCGGCGAGCCCGAGAGGATTTCATCTGCCGACACATCAGCCGGATAGACAGCTACCTCAAGACCTCGTTCTGCCAGGTGCTCGATAGTGGATCGCTTGATGCCAAGATCCAAGATGGCAACCTTGCCGATTCGATTACCTTCCGCTGGAACCGTGTAAAGCTCTTTGGTGGTTACTTGGGAGCTAAAGCTAGCTCCCTTCATCTCAGGAGCCGCAGTCACCTGGGCGAGCATTTGGGCTTCAGAGGCGATTGCGTTACCCGAGAAGATTCCAGCGCGCATTGCGCCGGCGTCTCTAATCTGCAGGGTGATTGCTCGAGTGTCAACGTTGCTGATGCCCACGATCCCCTGGTCCACAAGGTCTTGCACCAGGTCGCGCTCAGCCCGGAAGTTGCTTGAGATCCTGGAAGGCTCCCGCACCACGTAACCAGCGACCCAAATCCGAGAAGATTCCTCATCTCGCTCATTGGTGCCAACGATCCCAATGTGCGGAGCGGTCTGAACCACGATTTGTCCTGCGTATGAAGGGTCGGTGATTGTCTCTTGATAACCCGTCATGCCGGTGGCGAAAACTAGCTCACCAAGGCTGAGCCCCTTTGCGCCGTAGCTCTCCCCCTCAAAAACCAACCCGTTTTCAAGGACCAAAAAGGCCTTATCCAATTTGTGCTCCAATCAATTGTGAAACCTTGTTCTCAAACTCTTTGCGAGCACCTGGGTTGGTGAACCTGAAGTGCGATGCGACTTGAGTATCCCCAAGTGACCAGCGAATAACAGTTAGCCCGTTTTTCTCAACGCCCTTATCGATAGTCGCCGAAGCCTTATCTAGCGAGACGATTGCGGATGTAGGTACTAGGAAGCTGCGCTCTCCGGTTCGATTAACGGAAATACCAGCTCTATCAACCGCTAGCGAGGCCTTACCGCGCATCGCGAATCCGTGTGCCCATACTCGCTCCAAAGGAGCTGCGTCGAAAACCGTTGACACGTAGAAGGTTTCAAACTCACCGGCACTTGTCGCCTCGAGCGGCTGGGTCAATTGAGTTTCCTGCTTGGCTCGTCTTTTGCGAACGGCTCTCCAAATCAACAGAGCGATTACCGCCACCATGGAGATCATTAGGAAGCCGATTATTTCTCTGGTCATTATCGAACCTGCAGTTCTGAATTCATTACGGTGAACTCTCCTTGGTAGATGGTGTGGATAACTGAACCTGGAAGCGTGATTCCAGCAAAAGGATTGTTTGCACTCTTGGAATTGGTTTGGCGCTGGATGACGCGCTTAGCACTCGGGTCCAGCAAGGTTAGGTTCGCTACCGCACCCACCGCAAGCTTTCCCTGATTAGAAAGACCCGCGATTTGAGCTGGTTTGCTGCTCATGATTTCCGCGAATCGCTCCCAGTTGCCGCCGCTACCGATCAGTACCTCTTGAAGCACTGAAGCTGCGTGCTCCAGGCCCACCATTCCGAATGCGGCATTTTGCCACTCACACTCTTTCTTCTCCGCGGAGTGAGGTGCGTGATCGGTGCCAATCACATCGATGGTGCCATCAAGAAGTGCGGCTCGAAGGGCAAGTGTGTCCTCTGCCCTTCTTAGAGGAGGGTTCACCTTGTAGACCGGGTCATAACTTCTAGCTAGTTCTTCTGTCAGCATCAAGTGGTGCGGTGTCACCTCGGCCGTGATGTTGATGCCACGCTTCTTGGCCCAGCGAACCACTTCAACTGCTCCAGCGGTCGTCAAGTGGCAAATGTGCAGGCGTGCTCCGGTGCTCTCCGCGAGTAGGGCGTCGCGCTCAATGATTGACTCTTCGGCTTCCGCTGGCCAACCCGTTAGACCCAGCTCAGTCGCTAGGGCGCCAGCATTCATTTGAGCACCGACGGTCTTGTGTGGGTCTTGCGCATGCTGCGCAATTACGCCGCCGAAAGCCTTGACCGCTATCAGCGCTTGACGCATGAGGTCCGGATCGAAAACGCAAACGCCATCATCGCTAAACATCCGGACTTGGGCTCTTGATGTAGAAAGTCCCGTGATGTCGGACAGCGCTTCACCTTTGAGCCCAACGGTTACCGAGCCGATTGGTTGAACCTCGACGTAACCGGCGGCAGCTCCGGTGTCTTTGATGTATTCGGCAACTTCGGCCTTATCTGTTACCGGCATTGTGTTTGCCATTGCCATCACAGCGGTGTAGCCGCCGGCCGCAGCGCTATTACTTCCCGTGAGGATGGTTTCGCTTGACTCGAATCCCGGTTCCCTCAGGTGGGTGTGGACATCAACAAAGCCCGGCAGAGCAATCAGACCAGCACAGTCGATTCCGCTAGAAGATGACGTTCCTATCTTGCTTATCCGACCGTCAGATATCTCGATGTCTGCACCAGCTCCACTGGGGAGAGTCACGTTTTTCAGAATGATTGAGGTCATAGCTCCCCGCTTAGGCATCGATAAAGCACGGCCATTCTCACCGCAACGCCATTGCTGACCTGCTTTAGCACCTGAGATCTAGGGTCATCGGCGGCTTGGCTCGAGATCTCAAACCCTCGGTTCATCGGTCCTGGGTGCATGATTAGCGCGCTTGGCAACACCATCTCGAGGCGATTGCCTTCAAGACTCCAAGCTCGCGAATAGTCGGTTGGTGAGTTGAAATACTCCCCCTGCATGCGTTCTTTTTGAACCCTGAGCATCATTACAACATCGGGCTTCTGCTCTAGAGCTGCCTCAAAAGAATGCAGCACGGCACATCCCATGGCTTCGATTCCTTCTGGAATCAGACTCTCAGGACCGGCAACGGTTACCTTCGCTCCGAGTAGCCCAAGCAAAAGGATGTTTGAGCGGGCAACTCTGGAGTGCCTGATGTCTCCGACTATCAGGACCTTCAAGCCGGCTAAATCCGAACTGAGTCCAAAGCCCTGACGGATAGTGAGGGCATCCAATAGCGCCTGAGTTGGGTGCTCATGAGCACCATCGCCGGCGTTAATAACGCTTGCCGAGATCCAGCCCTGTTCTGCCAACAACTTCGGGGCACCAGAGAGCGGATGTCTAATTACAATCGCATCTGCCCCAATGGCTTCAAGGGTCTGCGCGGTGTCCTTTAGGGATTCCCCCTTTGAGACTGATGAGTTGTCGGCTGAGAAATTGATGACGTCGGCGCTTAGTCGCTTGGCCGCAACCTCAAAGCTAATGCGCGTGCGAGTGCTGTTTTCGAAAAAGAGGTTTACTACCGTCTTTCCACGCAGGGCCGGAAGTTTCTTGACTTCTCGATCGTTGACCTGAGAGAGCTGCTGAGCGTTATCCAAAAGTGCGATGGCAGAATCGCGATTTAACTCTCGAATTGAAGTTAGGTGCTTCATTGGCTAATCACCACCTGGTCTAGACCATCGGTCTGCGAGAGCAGGACTCTGACGCGCTCAGTCTTTGCGGTTGGAAGGTTCTTGCCAACAAAGTCCGGCCTGATTGGAAGCTCGCGATGCCCTCTGTCGACCAAGACTGCCAGTTTGACCTGGCGTGGGCGCCCAAGGTCTGTGATGGCATCGAGAGCCGCTCTAACAGTCCTGCCGGAGTAAAGCACGTCGTCGACCACCACGACAACCTTGTCGGTAATTCCATCGGCTGGAATGGAGGTGCCGTGAATTCTTCGCTCGGTGTTCGTTGCGTCATCGCGATACATCGTTATATCGAGAACACCAAGGTTTGATTGGTAGCCAGGATCAATCTGAGTTAGCAGCAAGTCGATGCGCTCGGCTAGTTGCTTGCCTCTGGTTGGAATGCCGAGCAGTACTAGGTCCTGAGGACCTTCATTAGCTTCGAGAATTTCATGGGCAATGCGCTTTAGAGCCCGATCGATGTCGGGCGAATCGAGTACGACGCGCTCTTGCATTTGCATTCCTTCTTCGCCTCACAGGACGAATTTAAAGGTGGTTGCGTATAACTATACAGCCGTTAGAGAGCTTGGCGACCCTTTGCCAAACGTGCCAGCACTCCGTTTATAAACTTTGGCGAATCATCGGTCGAAAGTTCGGCCGCTAGCGATACTGCTTCAGAGATAGCTACCTCGTTCGGAACCTCAGCGTTGTGCAGGATCTCCCAGGCTGCCATTCTTAGAATCGCGCGGTCGACCGCAGGCATTCGTTCGAGAGACCAGTTGTCAGCAAGCATCTGAATCTCAGAGTCAATCTGGTAGGCATTCTCTAAATAGCCGGTTACAAGCATTTCCGCGTAGTCGAAGATGGCCTGTTGATTCTGGCGATCTTCAACCTCAAGCTCGGTTTGCTTTAGTAGCTCAAGAGCTTCGTCTCCGCGAACATCGGACGCGTAAAGAGCGTCCAGAGCGCGCTTTCTGGCTTTAGTTCGGGCGCTCAACTATTCGCTCACCCGGCCGAGGTAGTCACCGGTTCTGGTGTCAACCTTGACTCTGGTGTTGTTTTCGATGAACAACGGAACCTGAATCTGGAAACCGGTCTCCAAGGTTGCAGGCTTGGTACCACCGGTAGAACGGTCACCCTGAAGACCAGGCTCGGTGTAGGTGATTTCCAAAACCACCGACGGTGGCAGTTCAATGTATAGCGGGGCACCTTCGTGCAGCGCAACGGTAGCCATCTGGTTCTCCAGCATGTAGTTGGCCGCATCTCCAACGGTCTCGGTTGGAATGGTGATCTGGTCGTAGGTGGTGTTGTCCATGAATACGAAGCCGGTGCCGTCGTTGTAGAGGTACTGCATGTCGCGACGGTCAACGGTTGCGGTCTCAATCTTGACGCCTGCGTTGAAGGTCTTTTCAACAACCTTGCCCGAGAGCACGTGACGCATTTTGGTGCGGACGAATGCCGGACCCTTGCCAGGCTTGACGTGCTGGAATTCGACTACCGACCACAGCTGCCCTTCCATGTTCAGGACCATGCCGTTTTTTAGATCGTTTGAGGTTGCCATTTTTCTCCTTGATAAACCTGTGAAATTCTAGTTGCGAGTTAGCTGAGTTAGTGCCAAGAGATAGCTATCTGCGCCAAATCCAGCGATAACGCCGGTAGCAACCCCTGAGATCACACTGTTGTGCCTGAATGACTCTCGAGAGTGTGGATTAGAAATGTGCACCTCAATTAACCTCGAACGTCCCTTGAGCATCGCGCAAGCGTCTCTGAGGGCGTAGGAGTAGTGAGTGAAGGCAGCAGGGTTCAGAATCACATCCGCGCTTTCTTCAAAGGCGGCATGTAGCCATGCGATTAGCTGGTCCTCGCTATTTGATTGGCCAAACACAAAGTCAACCTCAGGCGCTTGAGCGCGAAGCTTAGCTTCGATGTCGCTTAGGTTCATGGTGCCGTAAACCTCTGGTTCACGAGCTCCAAGCATGTTCAGGTTTGGTCCGTTGAGGACGTAAATCTTGGTCATGGGTAAACGCTATTCCACAATCGCCTGAAAAGCAGTGAAAACCAGCTCAGGAGTTGGAGCGCTGAGAATCCCCGGCTTGCCAATTCCATCCAGCACAACAAAGCGCAAGGAGCCCGCTCGGCTCTTTTTGTCGCGCTGCATTGTTGCCAACAGTTGCTCCCAGCGGTCCGCTCGATAGGTCATCGGCAGGCCAAGTTTTGAAAGCACCTGACGATGTCTTTCGACATCTGACTCCTTGAGCCTGCCGCTAAGCATCGAAAGCTCTGCTGCGAAGACCATGCCAATGGAGATGGCAGCTCCATGGCGCCACTTATAACGCTCAGCATGTTCGATGGCGTGCCCAAGGGTGTGCCCGTAGTTTAGGAACTCGCGTTGCCCAGATTCCCTGAAGTCATTGGTCGTGATTTGTTCCTTGATTGCGACCGAACGTGTGATGATTTCGGCAAAAACATCGCTCTTGATATCGGTGGCTTCATCGGAAGACTCGACCGCTTCCAGGATCCACGGATCTGAGATAAAGCCATACTTCACAACCTCTGCCATGCCAGCGAGGAGTTCATTGCGGGGCAACGTCTCTAGGGTGTCCAGGTCAATGATCACCCTGTGTGGCAGGTGGAAAGCTCCCACCAAGTTCTTACCCTCGGCGGTGTTGATGCCGGTCTTGCCGCCAATTGCCGCATCCACCATGCCCAACAAGGTGGTGGGAATCAGAATGCAGCGGATTCCACGCAACCAGGTTGCCGCCACAAAACCGGCTAGGTCAGTGGTCGAACCGCCCCCGAGGCCTATCACGGCATCGTTTCGGTGAAAATCGGCTTGCCCCATTACCTGCCAGCAAAACGTCGCTACTTCAATGCGTTTAGCGTCTTCGGAGTTTGGAACCTCGACCACCAAGGCTTCAAAGCCCTTTTCTCTTAGGTCTTCCTGAACGGCCAGCGCAGTTGCGCTGAGTGCCTGTGGGTGAAGGATCAGCACCTTCTTGACACCGTCAAGAGCGAGCGCAACCTCTGGAAGGAGTGAGCGTCCGATGATTGAAGTCATTTGCTTGCCTCTTGCTTAAGTTGAGCTAACAGCGATTTGATGGGCTTTCCGCCTGTGAAAACGGTAGCAGTTGCGCACTCTTGATAGAGCGCCTTGCGGGCATTGTAGATCTCATCCCAGCGTTCAGGATTGTCTTTCAAAAGCGGCCTTTTAGACAGGTTTATCTTGCCAAGCACGTGCTCACTCGAGGTGTCGAGGAAGACGGTCCGATAACCCTGTAGCAATCGGCGATTTTCTTCGCTGAGCACGATACCACCTCCGGTGGCAATTACTCCCCCAAGCGCTAGAGCTTTGATCAAGGCGCTGGTCTCCAGGGTTCGAAAGTGAGATTCGCCAAACTTTGCGAAGATGTCGACTATGGCGCCGTGGTCCTTAGCTACCATCTTGTCGGTATCGGAAAACTGAACTCCGAGTTCACGGGCTAGTTTTTTGCCAAGCGTAGTTTTCCCAGACCCCATGGGTCCGATCAGGATAAGAGTCTCCACTATGGTTGCGCGATGCGAGACTTGAGCACATCTGGGATGTTCTCAAGGTAAGAATTCAGATTTCGCTTGGTCTCTGAAAGTGAGTCCCCGCCGAACTTTTCCAATACTGAATTTGCGACAACAAGCGCCACCATTGCCTCGACCACAACGCCGGCCGCTGGAACTGCGCAAACATCGCTGCGCTGGTGATGCGCGGTAGCTGCTTCGCCGGTGGAGGTGTCGATGGTCTGAAGCGCCCTCGGAACGGTGCTGATCGGCTTCATGCCGGCTCGAACGCGAATCACCTCACCATTAGACATGCCGCCCTCAATGCCGCCGGCACGATCGGTAAGTCTGTGAACCGAGCCATCCTCACGAACGATCTCATCGTGCGCCACACTTCCGCGGCGTTTAGTGGTCTCTAGGCCATCACCGATCTCTACGGATTTCATTGCCTGAATGCCCATTACCGCAGCTGCCAACTGCGCGTCTAGACGGCGGTCCCAATGCACGTATGAACCAAGTCCGGGAGGGCAGCCGTAAACCAAAGTTTCGGTGACGCCACCGATGGTGTCGCCAGATGAGTGGCAGTCATCAATCTCGCTGACCATCGCCGCACTCGCCTGAGCATCAAAACAACGAACCGCATCCTCATCTAATGCCGCACGGTCGTTCGGTTTTGGTAGCAAAACGCTGTTGTTTTGAGCTGTGCCAATTGCCACGGTGTGGGTTACCAGCTCAATACCTAGTTCCCGTAGAAAATTCTTTGCGATCTGGCCAAGCGCTACACGAGTTGCGGTCTCTCGAGCCGATGCTCTTTCCAGCACTGGACGTGCTTCATCAAAGTCATACTTCTGCATGCCGGTGAAATCTGCGTGGCCAGGACGAGGTCTGGTAAGTGGAGCACTTCTGGCACCGGTGAGTTCATCCTCGGAAACTGGAGCTGCCGACATGACGGTTTCCCACTTCGGCCACTCAGTATTTGCGATTCGAATCGCGACTGGCCCACCCTGAGTGAGTCCAAAACGAATGCCAGTGGAAAGAGTGACCTGATCCTGCTCAAACTTCATGCGAGCACCACGCCCATACCCGAGGCGTCTTTGGGCTAGCGCTTCTTGGATGTCCTCTACCAATACAGGCACACCTGCGGGCAGGCCTTCAATTACCCCAATGAGTTCAGGGCCATGAGATTCCCCAGCAGTTATCCAGCGCAACATCTGTCTATTTTGCCATGTTTAGGGCTTCGCGAATTGCTGATAGCAATTCTTTCTCCCGCGATAAAGGCTCGTCTAGGTCATTTCCGGCAAAAAGTCTTTGCTGTCCAAGCGCCTGCCAAAGCAGCATCTCAATACCCGAAATAGTCTTATCAGCACCCCAAAGATCGGCTGCTTGCGAGGGCCAGGGGTCATAGGCGACATCAAGCAAGATGCCTCGAGGTTGAACTTTTAGGGTTGGCAGGTATTGATCCAGGGCCCGAGGCGGCAGGGTCGATATCACTAGATCGGCTTCGCAGGCTTTGTGAAAAAGTGCTTGGGTGCCAACTTCGAACTCCGCAGCAAGTTGCTTTATCGATTGAACGTTTCTCCCCCAGATAGAAACCTGCTTGTCTAGTTGCTGCATCGCAACAATCGCGCTTCTAGCGGTCGCGCCAGTGCCAATCACCGAAACGGTTTTGAAGCGTATGGCTGAGACTGCCTGCTGGATCCCAAATACATCGGTGTTGTAGGCATCCCAGCCAGCTTCGGTGCGGATTAGGGTATTGGCTGCTCCGGTAGCTATCGCAAGTGAATCTGCTCGATCGGCAAAATCTAAAGCTTGTTCCTTTAGCGGCATCGTGATGCTAAAGCCCTGGTAGCTATCGGTTTGCGAAGCGATAAATTCTCCTAGACCATCAGCCACCTCAATGGCGCGATATTCGGCTGCTACACCCTGAAACTTGAAGGCCGTGCCGTGGATTATCGGAGACTTTGAGTGCGAGATTGGCGAACCGAGAACGGCATAGTGCTTAGTCATTCCACTCCGGGTTCTCACGAAGCCAGGCATAGAACTCCTGTGCGGCTCGCTCGTGTTCGGCCAACGTGACGCTGAACTTTGTCTCCCCGGTCTTGAGGTTAACTGTCACAAAGAAAAGCCAGTCGCCATCGGCTGGTCGAATTGCCGATTCGATTGCCAGCTCACCTGGGTTAGAGATCGGTCCCGCCGGTAATCCGGTATAGACGTAGGTGTTGTAGGGATTCTTATCCGCCCGTTGCGCGTCGGTTGTGGTAACAGTCTTGCCGCCGGTTCCGTAGTTCACGGTCGCATCAGATTGCAGCAGCATGTTGATGTCCAAGCGGTTTTGGAAAACTCTGGCGACCTTGAAGAAGTCTTCCTTTAGTTTGGCCTCGGACTGAATCAGGGCTGCAAGGTTTATGACGTCAAAGGAATCCTTGAGTGCGATGTCGTATTGGGCCAGCTCAGCCTCAGTGCGGTCCACCATGATGTCTACAACTGTCTGGGCGGTCACACCAGGGTCAAAGGTATAGGTGGCAGGAAAGAGATAACCCTCGGCATTTACGGCCTGCTTCGGCAACCTAGGTTGGATGGCAGCGATTGCCGCCTCGATGTCTTCGGCTTCCAGCTTTAGGTCGCTCACCAGTTGCGGAATAATCTCGCGAATACGGAAGCCTTCCGGAATGGTAGTTCGTAGGACCACGCGATTCTTACCTTCAATCAAGATCTCAAGGGCACGCTTTCCAGAGAGCTTGGTTGGAAATGAATAGGTGCCTGGGTAAATCGTGAAGTCGGCAGTCAGCATGTCTCGGTAGATGGCGTCGAAGCTGAGAATGATGTCGGCATCGACCATCTTTCTGGCCACTGCCGCACCGTTATCTCCCGGCTCAATGACAATAAGGGTTTCAGGACCTGGCTCACCCGAGTAGTCAGCGACTTGGAATCTAGAGATGAAGTCTCTAATCGAATCTGAAGCAATTGTGACCGCTCCAGCCACTAGACCGAGTGTGGCGACGAGGGCTACCGCGGCAAGCAGCAGTCTTCTGCGTTTGATCTTGCTATCAATCGGTGATGTCATCAAGCGCCGTCCCTGCAACCCCTCCACGCTCTGAGTTCAGAGCGAAGTCAAGAATAAGTGCTGCTGCTTGAGCGTCTATGTATTCACGAGACTCTTTCACCTTTTTGCCAGAGTTCTGCAGTAGCTGCTGAGCCGACTTGGTGGTCATCCGCTCGTCAATCATCCTCACCGTTACCCCATCGACGCTCAGCGACCGGGCAAACTCAATTGCCTTGGTGGTGGAAGGCGTGAACTCTCCCCTGAGGTTTAGAGGCAAGCCCACATAGACAACCGATACGTCTCTACGTTCGATGATTTCTCGGATGGTAGCCAACGCCTCGGCAGAAGCAGCGATAGTTTCCAGCGGAAGCGCTAGCGATCCTTCGCTAATGGCTAGGCCGATTCTGGCCGAACCAACATCTATCGCTAAACGGCGGGTCACTTGATGGAAGCGGTCGCTTCGTGGATCGCCTGGCTGAGTTTCGAAACGTCGGTTCCGCCACCCTGCGCGAAGTCGGCCTTGCCGCCACCACCGCCACCGAGAACTGTTGCGGCGAGTTTTGCGAGATCCCCAGCTCTAACGCCTTGCTGCTGCGCTAGCGAACCAGAGGCAACCATAACCAGAGGCTTTTGAGAAATATCCGCTCCCAGGATCACCACGGAGTCTGCGCCGAGCTGAACAGACACTGCGGTAGTCAAACTGCGAAGCTGATCGGCATTCATGGTGGCGTCAATTTTGGTTGAAACCACATTTAGGCCAGCTACCTTGGTAGCACTTGCCACCAATTGCGGAACCAGCTGAAGTGCTTGCTGGGATTCAAGTTCGGCAATTCTCTTCTGAGCTGCCTTGAGTTCTTCAAGGGCGTCCGAGATTCGTGACTCAAGCTCCGCAGTTGGAGCCTTTACAGTTGCTGCAAGTCTTCTGGTGATTTCTCGTTCAGCCGTCAAAGCCCGTAGTGCATCAATGCCAACTAGGGCCTCAATACGCCTAGAACCAGAGCCAACCGAGGATTCACCGGTAACGGAAACTAGACCGATTTGAGAGGAGCGCATAACGTGGGTTCCACCACAAAGCTCCCTTGACCAAGGTCCACCGACCTGAACCACGCGGACTTCTTCGTCATAGGTCTCACCAAAGAGCGCAATGGCTCCCCACTCACGAGCGGCTGGGAGTGTCATGAACTGGGCGCTAACCGCTAGATCTGCGCGAATTGCCAAGTTCGAAACCTCTTCGATCTCGCTCTTAGTCTCATCAGATAGTGCCTGAGTCCAAGAGAAGTCGAGTCTCATGTAGCCAGGTCGGTTGTAGGAACCGGACTGAAGCGCTTCTGGACCAAGGACCTGTCGGAGTGCTGCGTGAACAACGTGAGTCGCCGAGTGAGCCTGAGCCGCACCTAGTCTCCAGTTGGCATCGACCACAGTCTGAGCCTCGGCTCCAACAGTAACTTCACCGGAAACTACTCGCACCTTGTGGGCAAAAAGGCCCTTCACTGGCTTCTGAACATCGAGAACCTCGAGCTCAAAACCAATGCCTACGATCCAACCCGCGTCAGCGGCTTGTCCACCGGACTCTGCATAGAGTGTGGTGCGATCCAGGAATAGTTCACCTAGTTGTCCTTGGCTCAAGCTAGAAGTGCTCTCGCCATCGCGAATTAGTCCAAGAACCTTGCCGGAAGTCTTCAGTCCGTCGTAACCCAGGAACTGAGTTTCGCCCAGGCTTCTGAATTCACTGTAAACCTGCAGTCCGGCGCCGCCGGTCTTCTTCGACTTGGCATCCTGCTTGGCGCGCTCTTTTTGCTCACGCATCAGGGCATCAAAGCGGTCTCGGTCGACGCTTAGGCCATTTTCTTCAGCAATCTCAACGGTGAGGTCAATTGGGAAGCCGTAGGTGTCGTGCAGCAAGAATGCGGTTTCACCCGTGAGGGATCCGCTAGCAGCCGTGATTGCCTCGGAGAGAACAACCAAGCCGGTGTCTAGAGTTCTAGAGAAACCTGCCTCTTCGGCTATCGCAGCGCGCAGGACTCTTGGGAAGCTTTCTTCAAGCTCTGGGTATGCCTCAACCATGGCGTTCTTACTGGTTGTGAATAGCTCCTCGAAGCAAGGCTTTTGAACACCTAGCAGCCTCAGGGACCTGACAGAGCGTCGAAGCAGACGACGCAAAACATAGCCGCGCCCCTCATTGGAGGGTGAAACACCGTCCGACATCAGCATCAGTGCCGAACGAATGTGGTCAGCAATCACTCGCATGCGAATGTCGTCTGACTCATTAGCGCCGTAGCTCTTGCCGGAAAGCTTTGCCGAGAGGTCTACAAGTGGCCTTACCTGGTCAATCTCGTAGATGTTCTCTACGCCCTGAAGCAAGAACGCAACGCGCTCAAGCCCCATACCGGTGTCGATGTTCTTCTTAGGTAGCTCCCCCAGAATCTCGAAGTGATCCTTGGTGCCGCCATCGGCTCGCTCATACTGCATGAAGACCAGGTTCCAGATCTCGATGTAGCGATCTTCGTCGGCTTCAGGCCCACCCTCGGCACCATACTCTGGGCCACGGTCGTAGTAAATCTCAGAGCATGGGCCGGCTGGTCCCCGTTGGCCGGTTGACCAGTAGTTGTCGCGCATTCCGCGCTTTTGAATTCTTTCTCTTGGGACACTTGACTGCTCTAGCCAGTATCCGATGGCCTCGTCATCATCGTTGTAAACAGTGACCCAAAGCCGCTCTGGATCAAAGCCAAGCCCGCCATCTTCTAGTGAGCCGGTTAGCAACTCCCAGGCAAACCCAATTGCTTCCTTCTTGAAGTAATCCCCAAAGGAAAAGTTTCCATTCATTTGGAAGAACGTGCCGTGACGAGTGGTCTTACCGACCTCATCGATGTCTAGCGTGCGAACGCACTTCTGAACGCTGGTAGCCCTTGGGTAAGGGGCCGGTAGTACACCGGTCATGTATGGGATGAATGGAACCATTCCAGCCACCACGAACATAAGAGTTGGGTCTTGGCTGATCAGCGGAGCACTTGGAACTACGGTGTGACCCTTTTTTTCAAAGTAGTCAAGCCACCGCCGTTTGATTTCGGCAGTCTTCATGATTGCTTACTTCTTTGCTGGCGCGCGCTTAGCTGCTGGCTTGGCCGCTGGCTTCTTGGCGGCAGGCTTCTTTGCCGCTGGCTTTGGAGCAGGAGCAGCGAGCTCTGCCTCGCGCTCTTGGTAGCCGGCGGCAACCGCCTGGCTGAAATCTTTAGCAGCAGCAATCGCCTCATCCAGAGCTAGCTGCGCCTTTGGGTTGTCGCGAAGTTGAATAACGGCAAGGGCGCCTAGGCCTAGACCGGCCGCGAACCATCCGAGTTTTGACATTTCTACCTCCGTTTTCCAATGACTGAGAACAGTCCTTTGGTGACACCAAAAAGTTTAGTTAGCGGGGCGCCAATCGAAGCTGTGAAGACTGCCACCAAGCTGTTGATGTTCTCGGTGACCTGTTCAACATCCTCGGTGATCGAGTCGATGCGCTTTAGTTGGCGGTTAGCCTCGCCCAGGGTGACGCGAGCTTCTTGAAGCATGGGCTCCAGCTCTTTGTTGACGGTGCTGATGGTGCGAGCACTCTCATCAATCAGCTTGGCCAGCTTTACGAGCGGGAAGCCGATAAAAAGAACGAGCAGGGCGAAGCTGAGGGCAAAAATTATGCCGACAACTTCGCCACCGCTCATTAGCTTTACTTATCTAGCTGCGTAGTACTCAACAACGAGCTGAACTTCACAGGTAACTGGAACTTCAGCGCGCTTTGGGCGGCGAACAAGAGTCGCCTGCAGTTTGTCAAGGTCAACACTTAGGTACTCAGGAGTCTTGTTTAGAACGTCTGAGTTTCCACCAGCGGCTGCGACCTGGAATGGCTCGGCCTTCTCGCTCTTGGTGTGAACGTGGATCATCTGTCCAGGCTTTACTCGGAAGGATGGGCGGTCAACGCGCTCACCATCAACAAGGATGTGGCGGTGAACAACCATCTGGCGGGCCTGAGCCATGGTGCGTGCGAAGCCAGAGCGAAGCACTAGCGCGTCAAGACGCATCTCTAGTAGCTCTACTAGGTTCTCACCGGTTAGACCCTCAGTGCGCTTTGCTTCCTGGAAGGTCTTGCGAAGCTGAGCCTCGCGGATACCGTACTGAGCCCTTAGGCGCTGCTTCTCACGAAGACGAACTGCGTAGTCTGAGTCAGACTTGCGCTTGGTGCGGCCGTGCTGGCCCGGTGCGTACGGGCGCTTTTCCATGTACTTAGCAGCTTTTGGAGTTAGCGCGATGCCAAGGGCACGCGACAAACGAGTCTTGCTGCGGGTTCTAGTTGTCTTTGACAAAAAGTTACCTTTCGAATTTAGCTTTGGGAACTTGCTCTACGTCCCAGCCGCTGGAGCAGAGCAACCCTGAGAGCTTAGCAGTTTAGGCTCGCGCTGTCACTAACCTTCTAGGATTTCGCCGATGGCCCTTAGGCGCTCGGCAATGGTTTTCTCGAACCCGTGATTAGAGGGTTCGTAAAGTCGTTCGGTGAGTTCCGAATACTTTTGCCTAATGATTCCCCTCGGGTCATCGTGTGGGTAGCGGTAACCAACGGCGCCGGTGGACCTTAGGTGCGCGGGCACTTGGGGCAGAGTACCGGTTTCTAGATCAGTAAGCGCCTTGTTGATCGCGAGGTAAGCCCGATTGGACTTTGGAGCGGTGGCAAGGTAGATGGTTACCTCAGCAAGCGGAATCCTTCCCTCCGGCATGCCAATTCGCTCCACCACATCTGCGCCGGCACTGGCAATCACAAGGGCGTTTGGGTCAGCCAGTCCAATGTCCTCGGCAGCCAGAATCATGAGTCTGCGAGCGATGAATCTTGGATCCTCTCCCCCGGATATCATTCGAGCGAGGTAATGAATCGCGGAATCAACATCGGAGCCTCGAACAGACTTTATAAACGCACTTATGGTGTCGTAGTGCGCGTCACCATTTGCGTCATAGGCAATCGCGATCTCACTCGCTGCCTTGGCAACCTCGAGGGTTATCACCGCCTCAGGGCTAGCGGCAGCAGCTTCGAGGAGAGTGAGTGCTCGGCGAGCATCTCCGGATGAAACTTTGGCTAGGAATTCCACAGCGGCTGTCTCAACTGTTTTGCCTCCTAAGTCCGGCCTTGAAATCGCTCGGTTTAGCAGGGTTGAGATTTCGGTTTCAGTCAAAGGGTCAAGTTTTAGAACCAGGCAACGAGACACCAGCGGTTTGATGATGCTAAAGGAGGGGTTTTCGGTGGTGGCCGCGATTAGGGTCACTAGCCCAGACTCCACTGCCGCAAGTAGTGAATCTTGTTGGCTCTTTGAAAACCTATGAATCTCGTCCAGAAACAGGATCGTTGGCCGATCGTAAACCTCAAGCAACTTTTTAGCGCTGTCGATTACCTCGCGAACGTTAGCGACGGTTGCCGAGATAGCACTTAGCTCGACGAAATTCGAGTCCCGAGTCTGAGAAATAAGGCGCGCTAGCGTCGTTTTGCCTGAACCTGGTGGACCCCAAAGAATTATCGAACTAAGCGCTGAGGATGGGTCCGCTGCTATCAGGCGACTGAGCGCGGAACCAGGCTTGGTAATCCGAGCTTGACCAACCACCTCTTCAAGCGAGGTTGGTCGCATTCGAGATGCCAGGGGAACGGTTGCCACTTGTCGATTGTATGCAACGCCTAGAATTACATGCGGCTGATAGACAAGGGTGTTATGAAGAACAACGACAAACTAGCAAGCTTCCAAGCTAAGCAAGGCATCAAGGTTGAGCGCGAGGCAACTCGTCGCACAGATAACCGGCTCGCTTTGATTGTTTCGGGTACTGCCGTGGCTTTGGCTGTTGTGGGTCAGTTGCTCTACTTCTCGGTTGGGCCGGGCCATGTAGCTCCAGTCGAAGAAGTTGCCACTGAAGAGCCAACCCCTACTCAAACTAACTCAGATCAGGTTCCAGACCCTTCGCTAGCAGAAGGCCGAACCTGGACTGGTTCGCTAAACCTAAACGATCAGACCTTGGGTCTTGAGCTATTCGGAGACTTGGCCCCACAGGCGACAGCCAATTTCGTATCCCTGGCCAAGGATGGATTCTTTGAGGGCGTGAGCTGTCACCGCCTAACTACCGCGGGCATTTTCGTGCTGCAGTGTGGTGACCCAACCGGCACCGGTAGCGGTGGACCTGGATACAACTTTGGACCAATTGAAAATGCTCCAATGGACGACATGTATGGCGAAGGTGTGCTCGCCATGGCACGTGTCGGTGGCGATGGTTACTCGATGGGAAGCCAGTTCTTCATTGTTTATGGAAATTCGCAGATTCTTAGCGATGCTGCCGGTGGCTACACCGTCTTTGGAAAGATCACCTCTGGACTTGATGGCGTCAAGGCAATTGCCGAAGCAGGAACAGCAGATGGCTCCAGCGATGGAGCTCCGATTAATCCGGTTTCCCTCAGCGGTATTTCGGTAGAGTAAAACCTCACACCTTAGGAGATCCCCGTGACCAGCAACGCATTCGGCCGCGTCGACAGCGAAAACAATGTATTCGTTATTGAGGCAGGCGTCGAAAGACTCGTTGGCCAGTACCCAAACGTTAGCGAAGCTGACGCACTTGCCTACTTTGTCCGCAAATACCAAGACCTAGAAGCGCAGGTGCGCATTCTTGAGCAGCGCCTAGCCGCCGGTGTCACGGATTCAAAGAGCCTAAAGGCCGCCTACGATCACCTAGTTGCTGAACTCAAAGAGCCAAAGGCAGTTGGAAACCTGGCCTCACTGAGAGAGCGCTTGGCAAAGACCGAGCCTTCAATTAGTCAGGCTGCCGAGAAGGTTTCCGCAGAGCGCGAAGAAGCAATGGTTGCTGCCCTCGCCGCTAAGGAAGAGATTGCCGCCAAGGCCGAAGCTTTGGTTGCCAAGTTAGACAACATCAATTGGAAGAAGTCTGCTGAGCAGATGACTGCTCTGTTCGAGCAGTGGCAACAGCTTCAGAAGGATGGCCCAAAGCTACCTAAGGCAAAGACTGACCCAATCTGGAAGCGTTTCTCTCAGGCCCGCGCCAAGTTCGAAAGTGGTCGTCGCGCCTACTTCGCCACCTTGGACTCAAAGTTCAAAGAGGCCAAGTCCGCCAAGTCAAGACTCGTTGAAGCAGCTGAAGCACTAGTTGCTCAGGGTGGCGATGCCGCGGCGAGCTACCGCAAACTTCAGGACGACTGGAAGCTTGCTCCTCGCGCCGGCAAGGCAGAGGATGCGTTGTGGGCCAGATTCCGCGCTGCTGGAGATGCGATCTTCGCCGCCAAGAAGGAAAAGGATTCTGAACTAGCAGTTGAGCACACCGCCAACCTCAAGTTGAAGCTCGAGCTCGTCAAAGAAGCCGAGAAGATTGACGTGAAGGACCTGGAAGCCGCCAAGAAGGCCATGTCTGACATTCAGGCGCGTTGGGTAAAGATCGGCCATGTTCCAAAAGACAAGGTGCGCGAGATCGAGGACAAGCTTCGCAAAGTGGAGAAGACCATCTCCGATGCCCAAGCCGATGCCTGGAAGCGCTCTGACCCAGCAGCCAAGGCTCGCAGTAGCTCGCTTGTGCTTCAGCTAGAGGCAGCTATTGCTGACCTTGAGGCCGAACTGAGCGCCGCTCCAGCTGCTAAGAAGAAGGACATTCAGGCATCCATCGATGCCCGCAAGTCCTGGCTTGATGCCGCAATCAAAGCTGTTGACTAAGAGCTCTTCACTCTAGAGACTTCGTAAACCGCCTCAATTTTTCGCACCTGATTTAGTAGGTGGTCGAGGTGAGCGGGATCCGCCATTTCAAAGACAAATCGGCTAAACGCGACTCTGTCGCGGCCAGTTGAAACCGCGGCACTAAGAATGTTGACGTGGTTCTCGCTTAGCACCCTCGTCACATCGGAAAGCAGACCAGATCGGTCCAGCGCCTCGATTTGAATCTGAACTAGGAACACTCCCCTGGAGTCGGCTGACCAAGAAACCTCGACAACTCGCTGCGGGTTGAGGCTCTTGACGTTCTTACAGTCGCCGCGGTGAACTGAGACACCTTCACCCCGAGTGATAAAGCCGACAATCTCATCGCCCGGCACCGGGGTGCAGCATCGTGCCATCTTGGTCAAAACGTCAGGTGAACCCTTTACGAGGACTCCCTGGCTGGATCTTCTAGGGCCCTTTAGAGACTTAGGTTGCGGAAGCGTGATCTCTTCGGTGTCAGGATCGGCGTCTATTCCCCGCAGTTGCTTAATGCGTTCAATAACTGTTGTGGTGGAGATTTGGTTTTGGCCGATAGCGGTGAACAGAGCATTTACATCGGAGAGCTTCTGCTCTCCCACAATCTGAAGCAATGTCTCTGAGTTCAACAGGCTTTGGATTGGAAGGCCCTGGCGGCGCAATGCTTTGACGAACGCCTCCTTGCCATCTTCGGTCGCGTGCTCTTTGCGCTCCTGGGTAAACCAGTGCTTGATCTTCGCCCTGGCACTAGCGGACCCGACAAAGTTGAGCCAATCCTTGCTCGGCGCAGCAGACTCAGACTTGGAGGTGAGGATCTCAATCACATCACCCGCTTGGAGTTTGCTCTCAAGTGGGACCAGGCGGCCATTGACCTTGGCCCCGATGGTCCTGTGGCCTACCTGGGTATGCACTGCGTAAGCGAAGTCAACCGGGGTTGAGCCAGCAGAGAGCCCGATTACCTTCCCCTTTGGAGTAAATACGTAGAGTTCCTTAGCTCCAATTTCAAAGCGAAGGTTGTCGAGGAACTCCCCTGGATCGGCAGTCTCTTCCTGCCAGTCGCTGAGTTGCTTCAACCACGCGAAATCAACTTCATCCTCACCGCTCTTGCCGGCTTGGGCTTTGTACTTCCAGTGTGCAGCAACACCGTATTCGGCGCGCTGGTCCATTTCCTGGGTGCGTATTTGGATCTCAACCGCTCTACCTTCAGGACCGACCACTGTGGTGTGAAGTGACTGGTACAGGTTGAACTTAGGCATCGCTATGTAGTCCTTGAATCGCCCAGGTAGTGGCGACCACTTGGCGTGGATCGAACCCAATGCGGCATAGCAATCCCGGACACTTGAAACGATTACGCGAATTCCAACAAGGTCGTAGATGTCATCAAACTCACGACCGCGCAGCACCATCTTTTGGTAGATGCTGTAGTACTGCTTGGGGCGACCGGAAAGCCTTGCCTTGACCTTGCCGTCTCGAAGCTCAGCAGCAATGTCCTCAATAACCTTTTCGGTGTACTCATTGCGCGAAGGATTGCGCTGCCCCACCAGGCTGACAATCTCTTCGTAGACCTTTGGGTAGAGAACAGCGAAGCTAATGTCCTCTAGTTCCACCTTTATGGCACTGATACCCAGTCGGTGGGCAAGTGGAGCATAGATCTCTAGCGTCTCCTGCGCCTTTCGCTTAGCGGATTCTGGATTGACAAAGCCCCAGGTGCGAGCGTTGTGCAGGCGGTCAGCGAGCTTGATTACTAAAACGCGGACGTCTTTCGACATCGCAACCACCATTTTTCGCATGGTTTCGGACTGTGCTGAGTCGCCAAACTTGACCTTGTCCAGCTTGGTCACGCCGTCAACGAGCAGCGCTACCTCATCCCCGAAATCTTGCTTTAGCTGTTCGATTGAATAGCTGGTGTCCTCAACGGTGTCGTGAAGCAAAGCGGCGGCAATGGTTGCTGGTCCAGATCCTAAGTCAGCCAGGATTCTTGCCACGGCCAATGGATGTGTGATGTAGTCCTCGCCGGATTTACGCTTTTGCCCAGTGTGGTGGAACTCTGCGGTTTTGTAAGCTCGCTCGATAAAAGCAGGATCAGCCTTGGGGTGATTTGCCCTGACAATCCTGATTAGCTCGCTTAGGTCAGCCGAGTAGGCGGTTGAGGACCTGGTGAAGATTCTCGGCAGCCTCGACCTCAGCGATGATGCGATGCTGTCAGTCAAAGCTCACTCCTAGATTCAGTAGTGAGAAGTCTATTCGCGGTTCGCGGCTACCTTGTCAGCGGCGGTCTTTAGCTTCTCCTCGTTCTCACGCAGGTGCACATAAACCGGTGCCGCCAGGAAGATTGATGAGTAGGTACCGACGATTGTTCCCACGAACAGCGCTAGAGCGATGTCTCGCAGAGTTCCGGCACCAAGCAAAGTAGCACCAACAAACAAAATCGAAGCTACCGGCAGAACCGCAACAATCGAGGTGTTGATGGAGCGAACCAAGGTCTGGTTTACAGCCAGGTTGACCATTTCAGCAAAGGTGCGAGTTTCGGAGAACTCGACATCCAATGTGTTTTCGCGGACCTTATCGAATACCACCACGGTGTCGTATAGCGAATAGCTGAGGATGGTTAGGAATCCGATTACAGCCGCTGGGGTGATTTCGAAACCGACCGCCGCGTAGATACCGATTGTGATGATGAGGTCGTGCGCCAAAGCGATAAGTGCCGAAGCAGACATCTTCCAGGAGCGGAAGTAAATCGCCATCAGAATCGACACCAGGATCAAGAACACCAGTAGACCGGTCAAGGCTTGGCGAGTGACGTCAGCTCCCCAGTTTGGTCCAATGAAGCTTGATGCGACTGCTGAGCCTTCCAGCTTGTAGGCCTCGGCTAGAGCCAGACGAGCTTCCTCAGACTCCACGTCTGCTAGCTGCTCGGTCTGGATCCGGATGTCTGACACACCGACTTCGGTGACAACTACCTCAACCTCAGGAACGACTGAGTGAATCGCCTGCTCAGCTAGCTCAAGTGGCAACTCTTGGGAGTTGGTTAGTCGGAACTCGCTACCTCCGCGGAACTCAATACCAAAGTTGAATCCACCGCGGAAGATAGGGATAAGGATCGACAGAATCACCAGCACGGCACCGATTGAGTACCAGATCTTTCGGCGACCTACGAAGTCAAAGGAGCGCTCTCCCGAGTAAAGCTCGTTACCAATCTGCTTGAAACTAGTCATTAGCAGTCTCCTTTGCCTTACGTTCCGCAATTGTCTGGCGCTTCTTGGCTTCCTTTGAGGCCTTTTCCGCCTTGCCCTCTGCTAGTTCTTCGCTCACTCGGAACTGAGCGCGGCCAAGATAGGCCGCCTTAGAAGCCGACAGGTCAAAACCAGACCACTTGTGACCAGAAGCAAAGAACTTGTTTCGAGCCAACAGCTGGAGCATTGGGTGGGTGAATAGCGCCACAACCAGTAGGTCGATGATGGTTGTTAGACCAAGGGTGAAGGCGAATCCTCGCACCGATGAGCTGGTCAGCATGTATAGCACTACAGCCGCCACCAGGCTCACTGCGTCCGAAACCAAAATGGTGCGCAAGGCCCGCTTCCAACCGGCTTCCACCGCAACCTCAAGGGACTTGCCCTCACGAAGTTCATCTCGAACACGCTCAAAGTAAACGATGAAGGAGTCCGCGGTAATACCAATGGCAACGATCAAACCAGCCACACCGGCAAGCGATAGGCGGTAACCCTGTCTCCAGCTGAGGAATGCGACCGCTAGGTAAACCAGCAGAGCGACCACTACTAGCGAGCCAAGCACAACCGAAGCCAAGCCTCGATAGGTGAAGGTCATGTAAACGATGACAACGATCAAACCGATTAGACCGGCAATCAAACCTGCGGCTAGAGAGTCCTCACCTAGGGTCGCAGAGACGTTCTCCTGAGACTGAACCTCAAAACCAATTGGCAAGGCACCGTACTTCAGCTGGTCAGCCAGTACGGTTGCGGTCTCCTGGGTGAAAGAGCCAGTGATCTGCGCCTGTCCATTGGTGATAACCGCGTTGGTAGCTGGGGCGGTAATAACCAGGCCGTCCAAAGTGATGGCGAACTGGTTCTGCGGTGATGGTGAGGTGAAAAGTCGCTGGGTAACAGTTCCGAATGCGGTGGTTCCCTCGGCGTCAAACTCTAGGTTTACCGCCCAGTCGTTGGTGCTAGCACCAGTTTGGGTGGTAACGGTGCCTGCGAATGCGTTCTCAATGTTTAGTCCAAAGACCTCAACAGGTCCAAGGATGTACTTCACAGAACCGCTGTCGTCACAGGTAACAAGTGGCTTTGCTGGATCATCAACCTGGCCGGCGGTGCGGAAGGTCTTAGAGCAGTCAAGAGCCTCAAACTGTGCCTGAACTCGCTCGGTGACCCAAAGGGCGTCAGATGCGTTGGCAGGGGTCGCACTTGGGGTGTCAGAGAGCTGAGAGAAGTCAACGGTAGCCGACTCGGTAGAAGGAGTGCTGGCTGCGAAGGTGATAACTGGACGGAATTCCAAAAGGGCCGATGCCTTGATCAACTGCAGAGTGCTGGCGTCCGGAGTTCCCGGAATCGAAACCAAGATGTTCTGCTCGCCCTGAATGCTTACCTGGGCTTCACTCACACCAGTACCGTCAATACGTTGACGGATGATTTCGAGGGCCTGGTTGAGCTGCTCTGGGTCAACACTCTCGCCGTCAGCAAGGGTTGGCGTCAGGATGATCGAGGTGCCGCCCTGAAGGTCCAAGGCAAGTTCTGGTGTGTAGCTGGCACCGGGCTGCCCGCTGGCAACTCCCCAGATGATTAGACCGGTAAAGAAGGCCGCAATGCCGCCAATCCAACCGAGCTTACGCTTGGCGGACTGGGTGGTGGTGTTTTCTGCCATGACTACTTGGTTTCTGCTGCGGCTGGTGCAATTGCGCGAACAGCGCCCTTGACAACCAACAATTTGGTCTTTGGAGTGGACTCGAGAACAATGTCATCGCCATCGATCTCGATTACGGTGCCCTTGATGCCGGAGTGAAGGATTACGTTCGCCCCTACGGTCAGCGATGCGAGAAGGTTCTCAGCATCCTTTTTGCGACGACGATTCTGTTGCACCAGAAGCAAAATCATTACGGCGAGCACGCCAAGCAGAATGTAATCCAAGGTTTTTCCTTACCGAACAGGTCCTCCGAAATTATAGGCGGTCTAGGCCGATTTCGCTTTAGTTGGAACTGATGTGAAGGATTCCGCTCTGGGTAATCTCGCGACCCCTCGGGGTCCGTTGGATAAAGCCGATTCGAATGAGGTACGGCTCAATCACAGCCTCAATGGTGTCTGGCTCCTCGCCTATCGCAACCGCGAGCGTGCTTAGCCCGACTGGCTTGGCGGAAAACTGAGTCGCTAGCAGTTTCAGAATCTGCCTGTCGACTCGATCTAGACCCTGGTTATCTATCTCAAACAGCGCCATAGCACCAGCTACTGAAGCACCATCTACTTCGGTGTGGCCGTTTACCGCTGCGAAATCCCTGACTCGGCGGAGCAGACGATTGGCGATTCTTGGTGTGCCACGCGATCTTTGTGCTAGCGCGGCTATTGCTTCTTCGCTTAGCGAGATACCAAGCCGCTGGGCGGAACGCGAAATAACACCGGCTAATTCAGTTGGCTCGTAGAACTCTAGAAACGCAGTGAAACCAAAGCGATCACGCAATGGAGTCGGAAGCATTCCACTTCTAGTGGTTGCCCCCACCAACGTAAATGGCGCGATGTCCAAAGAGATAGAGGTTGCTCCTGGCCCCTTCCCCACCATCACATCAACTCGGAAGTCCTCCATGGCCAGGTAAAGCATTTCCTCGGCACTTCTAGACATTCTGTGAATCTCATCGATAAAGAGCACGTCACCAGGCTCTAAGGCAGAGAGCATCGACGCAAGGTCACCAGAGGATTGAATAGCTGGTCCAGAAGTTAGCCGCAGTGTCCGATTGGATTCCTGAGCCACGATCATCGCAAGGGTGGTCTTACCCAGCCCTGGAGGTCCTGCCAGCAGGATGTGGTCTGGAGTTCGATTATGCAGTTTCGCTGCAGAGATCAGCAGCTCAATTTGGCTCACGACCTTCTTCTGCCCGACGAATTCACTGAGGCTGGAGGGTCTGAGCGTTTGTTCGACTTCCCGCTCGTCGGCGGTAGGTTCGATCATCGCTCAGCCAACTTCGATTTACCCAATAGCGCTAGGGCTGTTTTCAGGGCAGCTGAGTTATCCAGGTCATCCGGAAGTTGAGTCAAGATCTCTCGGGCCAAAACCTCATCTGTGCCAAGTTGTAGCAGAGCCTCCAGAACTTTAGAGCGCGGTGAAGACCCTGATAGCCCGACCTTGTTGGCGAGCGAGATGACAATTAGCTTGGCAGTTTTGGGGCCGATTCCCGAGATTGCTTTGAAAGCAGCGTCATCTTGAGAATTGACCGCATTGGCGATCTGTTGGGCATCCATACCGCTGAGCACCGTCATGGCAAGCTTTGGCCCAATTCCGCTCACCGAACAAAGCAAGTCGAATGCTTCTTGCTCAGCTGCGTTCTCAAATCCAAACAGTGACAGGTCATCTTCCCGAACCACCAGCTTGGTGACTAGCTCTAGCTCCTGCTGCATTTTGAGCTTCAGCGAAAATCTCGGTGTGATTGCCACTCGAAAACCGACGCCACCCACCATGAGGGTCAGCGAGTCGGTGGCAAGTCTTACGACCTTGCCGGATAGCAGTTCAATCACGTGCCTAACCTAGTCGGCGTGAGGCTTTTTTCGCGGCTGCGACCCACTGCTGCTGTGCAGAAGTGCCGACATTTAGACCGCGCTTTGATGCGCACAGGGCTACTGCGAGCGCATCTGCGACGTCAGCCGGCTTTGGGGTTTGTTCCAGCTTCAGGATTTTGGTCACCATCAGCGCAACTTGATCCTTTGTCGCACGTCCGTTTCCAGTAACGGCAGCCTTAACCTCGCTCGGGGTGAAGAACTGCAGCGGAATACTAGTCTCGTAGGCGATAGCCATAAGGGCACCTGATACCTGAGCTACTCCCATTACCGAGCGAAGGTTTGCCTGTGCGAACACTCGCTCAAGCGCAATCATCTCTGGCTTGTGTTGAAGTACTAGGTTTTTGAGCTCCGCAGCTATCGCACCAACACGATCTCTTGGGTCTGAAGTTGGTGCGGACTGAAACATCCCGAAGGTAAGTGCCTCATTCTTTGACGTGTTGATCACACCGAAACCACAGCGGGTTAGTCCGGGGTCAACGCCAAGAATGATTGCCATTAGGCCTCTAGGGTTGCCAATACCTCAGCTGAGATATCCATGTTGGTGAACACGCTCTGCACGTCATCGAGATCTTCGATGGCATCAATCATCTTGATGACCTTGGTTGCGGTTTCAGCATCCGCCTGAATCTTCATGGAGGAAACGAACTCTACGTCAGCTGACTCGTAGTCAATGCCAGCGGACTGTAGCGCCGCTCTAGCGGCAACCATGGAAGATGGGTCGCAGGTAACCACAAACCCATCGCCGTTTGATGAGATGTCGTCGACGCTGTGCTCGATGGTGGCCTCAAGAATCGCGTCCTCATTAGCGCCGTCCACGACGACGATCACTCCCTTACGCGCAAACTGGTAAGAGACCGAACCTGGATCGGCCATCGTCCCGCCATTTTTAGTTACTGCGGTGCGAACCTCAGCTGCCGTTCGGTTTTTGTTATCGGTAAGGCACTCGATCAAAATCGCAATGCCGTTGGGTCCGTAACCTTCGTACATGATGCTGGTGTAATCGGCTGCGTCACCAAGGGCGCCGGAGCCACGCTTAATCGCACGCTCAATGTTGTCGTTGGGAACTGAGTTCTTTCGAGCCTTGTATACCGCGTCGTAAAGGGTCGGGTTTCCATCCAGGTCAGCTCCACCAGTGCGGGTCGCTACTTCGATGTTACGAATCAGCTTGGCCCAAAGCTTGGCGCGCTTGGCGTCGTTGGCAGCCTTCTTGTGCTTGGTGGTTGCCCATTTGGAATGGCCTGACATCGTTACCTCTTCTTAGCTAATACTTTCCAAGAAAAGCGAGTGAAGTTTTCTGCCGCCGGTGATCTCCGGGTGAAAGCTGGCACCGAACAAGTTTCCCTGACGAACCGCAACAGGCTCTGAATCCAGGGTCGCTATCACTTCTGCTTTTCCTACCGCCAAAATTCTAGGGGCTCTAATGAAGGCAACTCGCTCGCGAACCCCGGCGATGTTCACGTCGGCTTCAAAGCTAAAGTTCTGGCCACCGTAGGCATTTCTAGAGGAAACGACGTCTAATCCCCCGACAAACTCCTGACCTTGGACCGCGCCCTCGACTTTGTCGGAAAGCATTATTAGCCCCGCACAAGTTCCCAGGGTTGGCTTGTGCTTTACAAATTCACGAAGTGCCGGGAAAAGACCGAAACTCTTAGCCAGATTAGACATGGCGGTTGACTCACCGCCAGGAATCACCAAGGCATCAACCTGCGCTAGTTCAGATTCTCGTCTTACCGGCAGAACTTCGGCACCGAGTGCTTCAAGCAAAAGCTTGTGCTCACGCCAGTCACCTTGAAGTGCTAGGACACCAACTAACAACTACCAGCCACGCTCGCTTAGGCGGTGAGGTGCTGGAAGATCATTCACGTTGATGCCAACCATTGCCTCACCCAATCCACGGCTCACCTCAGCAATAACCTTTGGGTCATCGTAGAAGGTGGTTGCTTTCACGATTGCTGCTGCGCGAGCAGCTGGGTTGCCGCTCTTGAAGATTCCAGAGCCCACAAACACGCCATCGGCACCGAGCTGCATCATCATTGCGGCATCAGCTGGAGTAGCGACACCACCCGCCACGAAAAGCACAACCGGTAGCTTGCCATCGCGAGCTACCTGCTTCACCAGCTGGTATGGCGCCTGTAGTTCCTTGGCGGCGACATAGAGCTCATCGTCGGTCTTGGCAGAAAGTGCGCGCACCTCAGAAAGAATGGTGCGAATGTGCTTGGTTGCCTCAGAGACGTCGCCGGTTCCAGCTTCACCCTTGGAGCGGATCATGGAGGCACCTTCTGTGATGCGGCGAAGTGCTTCTCCTAGGTTGGTGGCACCACACACGAACGGGGTCTTGAAGCCCCATTTGTCGATGTGGTTTACATAGTCAGCAGGGCTGAGAACTTCGGACTCATCGATGTAGTCAACCTCTAGCGACTCAAGTACCTGAGCCTCAACGAAGTGGCCGATACGAGCCTTCGCCATAACCGGGATGGAGACTGTGTTGATGATCTGGTCGATTAGGTCTGGGTCGCTCATTCTGGCAACACCACCCTGGGCGCGGATATCGGCTGGGACACGCTCGAGCGCCATAACGGCAACCGCTCCAGCATCCTCGGCAATCTTCGCCTGCTCAGCGGTTACGACATCCATGATGACGCCGCCCTTGAGCATCTCTGCTAGGCCGCTTTTAACTAATGGGGTTGCGTTTGAATTTTCTGACATGTCTTAATCCTATTTATCGTTCGACCAGTTATTTGCAATTGTTTCCCTAACATCGCTGAGCAACCTCGGCATTGCCTTGGTCTTTGCGATGATCGGAAAAAAGTTTGAATCGTGGTTCCAGCGAGGAACAATGTGTTGGTGCAGGTGTCCGGCGATCCCAGCTCCCGCAACCTCTCCTTGATTCATCCCGATGTTAAACCCGTGAACGCCAGAAACCTTCCGCAGTGTTTTCATCGCCTGCTGAGTGAGAAGGCCAATTTCCGCAATCTCTTCCTCGGTGGCCTTGTCGTAGGTATCGACATGGCGATACGGGCAGACCAGCAGGTGACCTGCGTTGTATGGAAATAGGTTAAGCAAGACAAAGCAGCTTTTCCCTCTAAAGACGATCAGGGCATCCTCGTCTGACTTTTGCGGTCCTAGGCAGAATGGGCACTCGTCATCAGGGGGCTGCTGACCGGTCTGGAGGTATACCAAGCGATGCGGAGTCCATAGGCGCTGGAAGTCATCTGCCATTCCGCCCATGGACTCTAAAAAATCACTCATTAGACCTGAGTCTTTGAATCGATGGCATCGAGAATCAAGTTCAGCGCCTGTTCTTTGCTCAGGTCGTTCTCTTGAGATCCGTCGCGATACCTAAAGCTGAAGGTGCCATTATCAACGTCTCGACCACCGGCGAGGATTATGAAAGGAACTCTTGCCAAGGTGTGATCGCGAATCTTCTTTTGCATTCTGTTGTCAGAACGGTCTACCTCGACGCGAACTCCGCGCTGTCGAAGCTCTTGAGCAAACTCGTCCAAGTAGTCCGCAAACTCATCGGCTACCGGCACACCAACCACCTGTACTGGAGCAAGCCACGGTGGGAAATGCCCGGCGTAGTGTTCGGTAAGCACGCCAAAGAATCTCTCAATCGAGCCAAACAGTGCTCGGTGAATCATGATCGGGCGGTGGCGCTCACCATCGGCGCCAACGTACTCAAGATCGAACCGCTCCGGGAGATTGAAATCGAGCTGGATGGTCGACATTTGCCAAGTTCTGCCAATCGCATCTCTTGCCTGTACGGAGATTTTTGGTCCGTAGAAAGCAGCTCCGCCTGGGTCTGGCACCAGGGTCAGTCCAGACTTCTCAGCCACCTGCGCCAAAGTACTGGTCGCTCTGTCCCAAAGATCATCGTTGCCAACAAACTTCGGGTTCTCAGGGTCCCTGGTGGAAAGTTCTAGGTAGAAGTCGTTCAGACCGTAATCGCGCAGCAGTCCCAGAACGAAATCGAGCACCTTGGTTAGCTCAGCCTCGAGCTGTTCGCTAGTAACAAATAGGTGCGCATCATCCTGCGTCATGCCGCGAACTCGAGTTAGTCCGTGAAGCACACCGGATTTCTCATAACGGTAGACCGAACCAAACTCAAACATCCTCAGTGGCAGCTCGCGATAGCTGCGTGAACGCGAGCGGAAGATCAGAATGTGGAATGGGCAGTTCATCGGCTTCAGGTAGTAGTCCTGGCCCTGCTTGCGCAAGACGCCATCTTCGCCATACTCGGCATCGAGTTTCATGGCAGGGAACATGCCATCCGAATACCACTGCAGGTGACCCGAAATCTCAAACAGGTTGCCCTTGGTGATGTGAGGCGAGTAAACGAACTCATAGCCAGCTTCTTCATGACGCTTGCGGCTGTAGTCCTCCATTACCCTGCGGACGATTCCGCCCTTGGGGTGGAATACCGCTAAACCTGAACCGATTTCGTCCGGGAAGCTAAACAGGTCAAGCTCTACGCCGAGCTTTCGGTGGTCGCGCCTAGCGGCCTCTTCCAATCGCTCAAGATGGGCATCGTGCTGCTCTTGAGTAGGCCAGGCGGTTCCATAGATACGCTGAAGCTGCTTATTGTTTTCGTTACCGCGCCAGTATGCGGCTGCCGAACGAGTCAGCGAGAAGCCCTTGCCAATTCCTCTGGTGTTAGGCAGGTGGGGTCCGCGGCAAAGGTCTCGCCAGGCAACGGTGCCATCCGGATTTAGGTTCTCGTAGACCGAAAGTCCACCAGCACCTACCTCAGCCGATCCTTCCCCTACGTCTGAACTTTTCAGTCCAATGAGCTCAAGCTTGTAAGGCTCATTTTTCATTAGCTCACGAGCCTCATCGTCTGAGACCTCTCGGCGAACAAAACGCTGAGATTTACCAACCAGTTCCTTCATGCGCTTCTCAATGCGCTTTAGGTCCTCAGGTTTGAATGCTTCAGGAACATCAAAATCGAAGTAGAAACCGTCTTTGATTGGTGGTCCGATACCGAGTTTGGCAGGGTCAAACATCTCTTGAACCGCTTGCGCCATAACGTGCGCGGTGGAGTGCCGAAGAATTGAGAGGCCGTCTTCTGAGGAGATGTCTATACCCTCGACCTGATCGCCCTCCATCAGCTTGTAGCTGAGGTCTTTTAGTTCGCCGTTGACTCTAAGCGCGATGATGGAGCGATCCTCGAATAGTCCAAAGCCATCCGCTCCCTCACTTACCTGGTGAGTTTTGCCTGCAAGTTCGATGTTCACACTCGCTCCTAACCCGTGAAGTCTAATCGCTATCACTCAGGCGTGCCTTACTAGACAGTGATAACGAATTGCAGTTGAATTCGAATCATGGAAGCAGCAGCTAGAGCACTCGAAAAGAAACTGAATTGGCTTAGAGCCGCAGTATTGGGGGCAAACGACGGCATTGTGTCAATCGCCGGAGTAGTAATCGGCGTAGCTAGCGCGGGAGCAGACAAGGGAACCATCCTGTTGGCCGGTACAGCCGCTGTGGTGGCCGGAGCTATCTCGATGGGTGGTGGTGAATACACCTCGGTCAGCGCACAGCGCGACACTGAGATCGCTCATGGAAAGCTCCCCAAGAACATCTCTGCCCACCCCTGGCAAGCCGCCTTTAGTTCATTTGTCGCATTTTCTGCCGGCGCTGCGCTACCGATGCTCGCGATTATTGGCCCATGGGATGAATATCGAATTCAAGTAACTGGCGCTGCTGTAGTAATCGCGCTTGCGACCACTGGTTTCTGGGCAGCGAAGGTCGGTAATGCCAAAGTGGGTAAGAGTGTTCTGCGAAATGTTTTGGTATCGCTAACTACCGTTGGACTTTCTTACCTAATCGGCTCGCTACTGGGCGTTGCGGTGCTCTAGGTAAGTTACCCTTTTACAGTGTCAAAAACTGAGAACTTCGATTTAGCCCTGGTCGGCGGTGGCATCATGTCCGCCACCCTGGGTGTCATGATCAAGCTGGTCAACCCAAAAGCAAAGATCGTGCTCTTCGAGCGCTTGGATCAAGTTGCCATGGAAAGCTCCAACCCTTGGCACAATGCCGGCACTGGCCACGCAGCGCTGTGTGAGCTCAATTACATGCCGGACAGCAAAGACGGCTCCTTGCCAGACCCCACCAAGGCAATCAACATCAATGAGCAATTTCAGGTTTCCAGGCAATTCTGGGCATCCTTAGTTGAGCAGGGCATTCTTTCTGCTCCTGAGACATTCATTCGCACCGTTCCCCACATGACCTTTGTTCGCGGCGATAAGGATGTTGATTACCTAGCGAGAAGATTCGAAGCGCTGAAAAACCAACCACTATTCGCGGGCATGGAGTTCAGCAAGGATCCAAAGCAAATTGCAAAGTGGGCTCCGCTCATCACCGATGGCCGAGCACAAGAGAGCATCGCGGCAACTTATATCGAACAGGGCACCGATGTCGACTACGGAGCAATTACCCAGCAACTAATCGCATGGTTGATCAAAAAAGGCGTCCAGGTAGAGACCTCGGTGGAGGTCAGAAACCTCTATCAGTACCAGGATGGCAGCTGGCAACTATCGCTTTCAGGTGAGCACTACCAGCGCATTGTTCGGGCTGACAAAGTATTCGTGGGCGCTGGCGGTTGGGCTCTAAAGCTGCTTCAGAAGGCAGGAATCCCCGAGATCGATGGCTACGGAACTTTCCCGGTGTCGGGACACTTCCTCCGCACAGATAACCCAGAGGTTGTGGCGAGGCACCAGGCCAAGGTTTACAGCCAGGCCCAGGTAGGTGCTCCCCCAATGTCGGTCCCACACCTCGACACCCGCGTGGTAGACGGCAAGACCTCTTTGCTATTTGGCCCATTCGCAGGGTTGAATCCAAAGTTCCTAAAGTATGGCTCGATCCTCGACCTGCCGCTTTCGCTGAGGCCAAAGAACCTAATTCCGTATCTGAGCGTTGCTCTAAGGAATTTTGACTTGGTTATCTACCTACTCAAGGAAGTAACCAAATCTCGCAAGGCCAAGATTGATGGGCTCAAGGAGTTTGTTCCAACCGCCAAGGCTGAGGATTGGTCGCTTTACGAGGCTGGCCAAAGAGCGCAGGTAATCAAGCCAACCAAGGGTGGCGGAGTGCTGCAGTTCGGTACTGAGGTCATTTCTTCACAAGACGGCACCATTTCGGGCCTGCTTGGAGCATCTCCTGGAGCATCGGTATCTGTTTCAGTAATGCTCGATGTGATTGACAAGATGTATCCAGAAGCAGCTTCCGGTTGGAAGAAGGATTTGACCAAAGTCATTCCAGCACTTGGTAAGTCCCTGAATGCCGATCCGAAACTGGCCAAAAAGCTACTCGCTGACACGGCGAAAGTTCTAAAGCTCAAGGCTTAAACGAAAATCCCCACCGATTGGTGGGGATTCTTTTTTGGTGGGCGATACTGGGTTCGAACCAGTGACCTCTTCCGTGTCAGGGAAGCGCGCTACCACTGCGCCAATCGCCCGGGTTGTTGCTTTGAGGTGAAGACGGGATTCGAACCCGTGTACACGGCTTTGCAGGCCGCTGCCTCGCCTCTCGGCCACTCCACCGTCTGTACTTAGGTGCTAGAGAGCGGATGACGAGACTCGAACTCGCGACCCCAACCTTGGCAAGGTTGTGCGCTACCAACTGCGCTACATCCGCACGCTCTGTGAACAGAACTAGAAGATTATGCCACAAAAAATCGCGCTGTGTGAAATCTTGCTGAACTTGCTCGTGCTATCGAGATGCGAACAAATACTCCCCCGGATCCACCGAGGGAGCATTTGTTTGTCTTGAGCTTTAGTCGCGGTCCTTACCGAAGCTGTAGGCAAGTTCGCCGTGAACTACGGTGTCAATGCCCGCGATCTCGTCCTCAGCCTTGACTCTAAAGCCAATGGTTTTCTCGATCGCATAACCAATGATTAGTGCCATAACGAAGCTGTAGACCAGCACGGCGATGGAACCAAGTGCCTGGATACCGAACTGCTCCCAGCCATAACCGAAGGCAGCACCGACACCGTTACCGAAGATTCCGATCCAAAGGGTTCCAACCAGACCGCCCACGAGGTGGATGCCCACCACATCCAGCGAGTCATCAAAACCAAGTGAGAACTTGAGGTCAATCGCTAGCGCACAGATGACACCGGACACTAGTCCAAGCAGGATTGCCCAAATCGGGTCGATGGAAGCGCAGGCTGGAGTAATTGCTACTAGGCCGGCAACCACACCCGAAGCTGCGCCAACGCTAGTTCCCTTACCGTGCTTGATCTTCTCGATTGAAATCCAGCCGAGCATCGCGGCAGCGGGAGCAGCGATGGTGTTGATGAAAGCGATGGCAGCGACACCGTCGGCAGCCAATTCGCTTCCGGCGTTGAAACCAAACCATCCAAACCAAAGTAGCGCTACTCCGATAAGGGTAAGCGGAACGTTGTGAGGCTGCATGATGCCCTTGGAGAAGCCAAAGCGCTTGCCAAGCACAATTGCTAGTGCGAGTGCTGCAGCTCCGGCGTTGATGTGAACTGCGGTGCCACCTGCGAAGTCGATCGCGCCCAGCTTGTCAACAATCCAGCCACCCTGGTCCGATGGGATGAAGTTGAATACCCAGCCAGCTACTGGGAAGTAAACCAAAGTTGCCCAAAGTCCGGCGAAGACCATCCACGCACCGAACTTTGCTCGGTCAGCAACGGCGCCCGAGATTAGTGCTACCGCAATGATTGCGAACGTGGCCTGGAATGAAACGAACGCCATCTCCGGGAAGCCACCGGCTGGGTTGGCAGCTTCGGCCACCTGAGCAGTAAGCCCGATGGCGTTGGTGTCGATTCCGATTAGATGAGGGATGCCAATCCAACCAGCATCATCAATGTCAGCGAATGTGATGGCGTAGCCGTAGAGCACCCATAGCACCGCCACGAGGCCCAGCGAGCCGAATGAGAGCATCATCATGCTGACAACGCTCTTGGCCTTGACAAGGCCTCCATAGAAAAATGCCAGTCCTGGCGTCATCAACAGCACCAAGGCCGCCGAGAACAAGACAAAAGCTGTGTTTCCCTGATCCATAGTCTTTCCCTCTCGTAAAGTTAGACGAGTCCTAGAAGGCTTCGTGGGGTTAGTTTTGCCTCCGAAGGTTTCGGGTTTGTACTCAGTTATGTTTCGAGCATGTAAATGATGGAGCGAAGATGAAAAGCGACAGATCAGCTGCACTTGCGCTGATGGCCGCTGCTATCGCGGGGTTGGTACTAGCCAACTCCCCGCTGGGTCCTTCGCTTCTAGACCTCAAGGAAACCTATATCGGCATCGAGGCCTGGGGCCTTCAGCTCAGCATCGGAAAGTGGATATCGGACCTATTGTTGGCCGTTTTCTTCCTTGTCGCCGGCCTGGAACTCAAATACGAACTTCGCAGCGGGGTGCTTTCAAAGCCATCAACTGCCTTGGTGCCTGTGGTGGCCGCAATCGGTGGCGTTGTTGTTCCAGCTTTGATCTACGTGGCGTTGAACTTTGGCACCGAAGGAATTCGAGGCTGGCCAATTCCCACCGCAACTGACATCGCCTTCGCGCTGGGTGTATTGGCTATTTTTGGTCGGGGTTTGCCGAAGCAAGCTCGAATCTTTTTGCTGGCGTTAGCTATCTTTGATGACCTGGTGGCCATCACCATTATCGCGATTTTCTTCACCTCTGATCTTGAGCCAAGCTGGCTGCTTGCTGCCATGGCGGTTGCCGTGCTGCACTTCGTCCTAGAAAAGGCAAAAGCCCTACCGATGAATCTAATTCGGGTGGCGAGCTTCTTCGTGCTTTGGTATTTGGTCTATCAGTCAGGAGTGCACGCCACTGTGGCCGGCGTACTACTGGGATTGTTGATTCCAGCCCGCAAAGCACATGGCCTAGTCGGCAAGATCCAGCCATGGGCCAATTCGGTGGTCTTGCCTCTGTTTGCCTTCTCGGCTGTCGCAATTGCAATCCCATCCTTCGATGGTTCTAGCTCCACCGTCTTCCTAGGAATCTTGCTTGGTCTGCCGATTGGGAAAATTGTTGGCATCACCTTGTTTGCGCTGATTGCTAATTCACTTGCCAGTAAAGAAGCTCGCATGGATCTGAAGCCGCTTGACTTCTTGGCCGTTGCCGCCCTTGCTGGGGTTGGATTCACAGTGTCGCTACTGATGGCAAAGCTTGCTTTCCAAGACCATCCAGAGCTGGCGGCAGAGGCAACTCTCGCGGTTATTCTCGGCTCGGTGATTTCCATGCTGATAGGCGCTGTGATAGCCCAGTCTCGAGCACGCTACTACCGGAAGCAGCAGTCTCAGTAGAGCTCGCAGAGCGCTCCGATTCGCGACACCGCTCTCAGATACTTCTTTCGGTAACCGCCACCGATCATGGTGCTGGAAAAAACCTGAGTAGCGCTGATATCGCCCGATGTTCGAAGTGGTATCTGCTGTTCGTAGAGGCGATCGATAAGCGCAACCAGTCGCAACGCTGCTACCTGGTCCTCTAGTTGGTAGACATCATAGATAGCGAACGAGCCAACCTCAGCGATTAGCCTTCTGAACTTAGTTGGGTGGATCTGAGACAGCAGGGCCAATAGCTCAGAGAACTTCATGGCGTGAGGGTCTGGTTGGTAACCAATCCAATCCTGAAGTTCGCGAATCGAGAGGTTTCTGGAGTCCGCTGAAGAGTCACGGTGCCTAAAGTCCTCACCGTCAACGCTGATGATTTCAAAGCGCTCCCCTAGTCCTTGGATCTCGCGCTTGAAGTCCTCGGCGGCAAAGCGGCCTTGCCCTAGGGCATTGGGTGGGGTGTTTGAGGTGGCAGCGAACTTAACTCCAACTGCTGCCAGCTCCTTCAAAAAGCGAGACATCAGCATGGTGTCACCTGGATCGTCCAGCTCAAACTCATCGATGCAGATCAGGCCAAACTTTGAAAACTCTTTGACCGCGGTTTGGAATCCGATGTAACCGACCAGGCTGGTGTATTCAAGGAAGCTGCCAAATGCCTTGTGCCCTTTGAATTCATGCCAAATGGAGGCTAAAAGGTGGGTTTTACCGACACCAAATCCACCGTCTAGGTAAATGCCAGGTGCGGTAATCGCCTTGCCAAAGAGTTTTGAACGTTTCCCAGTTACGAATTGTTTAGCGCTCTCGACGGCTGCTTGCTGAGAGGGGAAATTGGCGTCAGGGCGGTAACTTTCGAACCTTGCCTTAGTAAATTCCGGGGGTGGCAGAAGCTGCTTGATTAGCTCTTGAGGCGAGATATCTGGGACAATTGGGGGAAGGGAATTAGCACCAGTAATGCGCTGTTCTAACAAATTGAATCCTCCCAGATTCGCCAGTTTAGACAATAGAGAAGGACTGTCATGTCAGAAACCGCAAGAATCTCCGGCTACGCCAACCCAGATGTTCTAGTAACAACCGAGTGGTTAGCAGAGAATTCCTCCAAGGTGAGAATCGTGGAGTGCGACGAGGATGTTTTACTGTACGAAACCGGACACATCCTTGGCGCCGTAAAGCTTGACTGGCACACCGAACTAAACGACGAAGCAAAGCGCGACTACCTCGACGGAGCTCAGTTCGCCGAGCTGATGAAGGTCAAAGGTATTGACCGCAACGACACCATCGTGCTCTACGGCGACCGCTCAAACTGGTGGGCAACCTATGCCTTCTGGGTATTCAAACTGTTTGGTCACGAGGACGTCCGAATCCTCAATGGCGGACGTGCAAAGTGGATCGCGGAGGGCCGTGAGCTTACTCGCGAAGTTCCAGCAGCCGCTTCGGTCAACTACCCAGTGGTACAGCGCGATGACAAGACCATCCGCGCCTTCCGTGATGACGTACTCGCTCACCTAGGAAAGCCACTGGTTGACGTGCGCTCCAAGCCTGAGTACACCGGTGAGCGTCTTCACATGCCTGACTACCCGAACGAGGGAGCGTCACGCGGCGGCCACATTCCTACCGCAGCTTCTATCCCTTGGTCCTCCGCAATCCTCGAGGACGAAACCTTCAAGGATGTTGACGCGCTAAAGGGCATCTACTTTGACAACACTGGCTTCAACCCAGCCGATGACTTTGTTGCCTACTGCCGCATTGGTGAGCGCTCCAGCCACACCTGGTTTGTGCTCAAGTACCTGCTTGGTGTCAAGAACGTTCGCAACTACGACGGATCTTGGACCGAGTGGGGCAACCTTGTCGGTGTGCCAATCGCCACCGGTGAAGAGCCTGGAGTTCTGGTTCGTTGAATTCAAACGCAGCAGCGGTAATTGACGATTTCACCTTTTTAGAAGAGCGAGATCGACTCCAGCTGCTACTGGAGTTCAGCGAACAGTTGCCAGTTCTTGAGCCTCGCTTTGGGGAAAACCCAGAGCTACTCGAGCGCGTTGAAGAGTGTCAATCCCCCGTGTTCATTGCGGTGGAGGGAAATCCTGATCGAATCAACCTGCATTTCTCCGCACCGCAGGAAGCTCCGACCACTCGTGGCTTCGCGTCAGTGCTAAACGCAGCACTCAACGGGCAATCGGCTCAAGAAATACTCGATCTACCGGATGACTTTCCATCCATGCTCGGACTAGATCGTCTAATCTCGCCCCTGAGAGTCCGAGGCATGCGAGGAATGTTGGCCAGAATCAAACGCAAGACGGCAGAGATTGCTGCGACAAGTAACTGACGCATTCGGGCCTCTTAACCTTGATCTCGAGGACTACTTCAAGGAATTGGTCAGCGGGCTGTCCATAACCGCCTCTTTGGTGTGTGACGAGAATGGGAGCACCATCGGTAAGGACGGATCTTCCAAGGGACTTGGCAATCAAACCGATCTTGCCTTACTCATTGCTCTTCGTCGAAAGTCCCAGGTTGTCCTTACCTCAGGTCGCACCTTTCGGGCTGACCAGTATCGATTCCCAAAGCACTCTGACCTTGCGGTGCTAAGCAATGTCCCAGTTTCTATCAACGTGCCAGCAGGGCAGCGACTACTGGAAAAGAAGTCCGGGTATACCCAAGCGCTCTTAGAGCTCAAAGCAGACGGCTACTCTCACATCCATGTGGAGTATGGCCTCACTGGGATTAGTGACTTGGTCGCTAATCGAGTGCTCGATGGATTGTTCTTATCGTCGACGACGCGAGCTGGGCTAGACAAGCTGGCTCTTGAACTGGGTGTATCGCCAGTGGTTGTTGAGCTATCGGACCTTTACGTCGGCTTGGTGGCGTGGCAACCCAAGTTGGCTATCACCGCGAGATAAATTTGCGAAGTGGAAATCGACCTCTCTACCCTGAGCCCTACCTTTGCCGGCATGCTCGAGCGGTTTAAGCAAGTCGAATCCAGACCTGAAATCTCGCTGAGCCAAATCCCCTCCCCCCAAGGCATAGCCCCAGAGGCCATCGCAATCGCAGCTGAGGTAAACCACGAGACCGCAACCGACCACGGGGTATCCCGCCTGGTCTTCTGCCGAGATCCAGAAATGCCGGAGGGCTGGAATTCCCAGTTCCGCATTATTGGATACGCAAAAAGCCCTATCGAATTGGACATGGCAAAGGATGAGTATCTTTCGGCACTGCCGTGGGAGTGGCTCAAGGATTCACTTTCACAAGCAGGAGCAAAGTTCGCACACGATGCTGGAACCACGACCACCGTCCTATCTACCGGCCATGGATCTCTGATCAACCAACCCCAGCACGCTGAACTTGAAATCAGGGCCTCGTGGGCACCGCTCGATTTCGACCTGACACCGCACCTAGAGGGCTGGGTCGAGCTGCTGGCCCTGATTTCTGGTTTGCCACCGAAAGATTCGAAAGTTGTGAGGCTTTCTTGAGGCTAGACAAGCCACGCTTACCCGTCTACACGGTTGATTCCGATGCCACTCTTTCGGCTTTGGTAGTTGCACTAGAGGGCGCCTCTCAGGTGGCGATTGATGCTGAACGCGCCAGCGGCTTTCGCTACAGCCAACGGGCATACCTAATTCAGATCGCAATTAGGGATCTCGGAATCTGGTTGGTAGACCCGGTTGCGGAAATTGACCTTTCTCCCCTAATCCCGCAGTTGAACTCGAAGATCTGGCTGCTGCACGCAGCCACCCAGGATTTACCTTGTCTTGCTGAGCTCGGACTAAGGCCGAAGCAGCTGATCGACACCGAGTTAACCGCGAGAATCGTTGGTCTTGAGCGGGTTGGCTTGGGGTCGGTTTGCGAGAGTCTCTTGGGGATTGAATTAGCCAAGGAGCACTCTGCCGCTGATTGGTCCCAGCGCCCACTTACTCAGGAAATGCTCGATTACGCCGCGTTGGACGTCGATGTGATGTTCGAGCTGTGGGAGAAGCTAGCTGAGCTGGCAACCGCGTCAGGCAAGAGCTCTTGGCTTGAAGAAGAATTTGAGCACCTGCTTAGCTTCAAACCCAAGCCGGCACTCGAGGAGCCCTGGCGGGGATTGCCCGGCATCAGCAGAATCAAAGACTTGGCCAAATTGAAGATTGCGGCAAGCCTCCATGCCACTCGTGATGCCATCGCAATCGAAAAAGATGTTGCCCCGGGTCGGCTTATCCCAGATCGTTCAATCATGGCTGCGGTAAATCAGGCACCAAAGTCTCGCGGTGAATTAGCAAGCAATAAGGAATTCCAGGGCCGAGCTTCACGAAGCCTGCTCTCAACCTGGTGGGATGCCATAGCGCGCGCTCCGGAACTTGCGATAAGTATTGAACCCTCCGAAAAGGGCACCGGTATTCCTAACCACAAGAGCTGGGAGCGACGCTTCCCGGAGGCACACCACCGACTAGAGATCGTAAGACCAATGGTGCTTGAGGTGGCCACAGAGCTTGGACTACCGGTTGAAAACCTACTTACCCCTGATTACCTCAGGAGGGTTTGTTTCGAGCCCTGGGATGACATTGAGCAGCAGCTGCGGTCCTATGGAGCCAGAAGCTGGCAGATCCAAGCTGTTACTGAAGTGATTCAGAAGGGTTTGCTAGCTGCTCAGTCTCAATCGGCTTAGCGTGTGGCACCTTAGAACCTACAACTTGAGCAACGATGTCTCTGGCAATTGCCTTTGGCGTCAAACCAAGGCGTTCCAAAATCTCATCACGCTCGGCGTGTTCGAGGAATTCCGCCGGAATTCCAACCTCGTTTAGTCCAGTATCTACTCCGTGAGCCCTTAGCTCTTGACGCAATCTTGAACCAAAGCCACCAACTCGAACACCGTCTTCAAGAGTCACCACAAGTCGGTGAGAAGCGGCCATCTCGACCAATGAACCCTTAATCGGAAGCGCCCATCTTGGGTCTACCACGGTGCAGCCAATGCCTTGAGCTGCTAGAAGATCCGCAACCGCTAGGGCAGTTTGGGCAAAGCTTCCAACGCTGACTAGCAGTACATCCTTGGCCGCTGCTTCAGCGAGCACATCGGCACCATCTGAAGTCTTACGGATCTCTGTGACAGGCAATGGAACATTGCCCTTCGGGAATCTAACCACTGTTGGTGCGTCATCTACCGAGCAAGCCTCGTTTAGAAGTTCCCTAAGCGTTTTCTCGTCTCTAGGGGCTGCGAGTCTTATGCCTGGCACAACTTGGAGAATCGAGAGATCCCACATGCCGTGGTGAGATGCGCCATCAGGTCCGGTGATTCCTGAGCGATCTAGTACGAAGGTAACGCCGGCCTTGTGCAGCGCGACATCCATTAGAACTTGATCAAAAGCTCGGTTTAGGAAGGTTGCGTAAATTGCGACCACTGGGTGTAGGCCACCAAACGCCATTCCAGCTGCTGCGGTGACGGCATGCTGTTCTGCGATACCAACGTCAAAAACTCGGTCTGGGTACTTCTCCGCGAACTTATCCAGTCCGACCGGAATCAGCATCGCGCCAGTGATACCGACCAGCCTCGGGTTTTGATCCGCAATCGAGGTGACCTCGTCGCCAAACACTGAAGTCCAGGAAGTGCCACTCGATGCCTTGAGCGGCAATCCGGTCTCTGGGTTGATCTTCCCCACCGCATGGAACTGGTCTGCCGCGTCCGACAGCGCTAAATCGTAGCCTTTACCCTTCTGGGTAATGGCGTGGACAATCACAGGAGCGCCATACTCTTTGGCTTGCCTAAGGGCGGTCTCCATATCCGACAGGTTGTGACCGTCAATCGGACCGATGTACTTGATGTCCAAGTTAGGGAAAATTCCGGTAGCGGTATTGCTGACTAGTACTCGCTGTCCTGCGGCATGAACGCTGTCGAAAACTACTTTGCCCAAGGTGCCCATTTTGTAGAACATTCGCTTGGATAGCGAATAGCTCTTCTTGTACCAACGTTCGGTTCTAATGGCATTGAGGGTCTTGGCGAGGCCACCAATAGTCGGAGCGTAGGAGCGGCCATTGTCATTGACGACAATGACTAGATTGCGATCATTGTCATCGGTGATGTTATTCAAGGCTTCCCACGCCATACCGCCGGTCAGCGCGCCATCACCGATGACCGCTACTACGTGCCTGTCCTTGTTGCCAGTGGCTTTGAAAGCTCTAGAGATGCCGTCAGCCCAAGATAGTGAGCTTGAAGCGTGTGAGGACTCGACAATGTCGTGCTCGGACTCCGATCGCTGCGGATAGCCTGCGATACCGTCTTTTTGCCTGAGACTGGAAAGATCTCGGCGACCGGTAAGCAACTTGTGAACATAAGACTGGTGACCGGTGTCAAAGACAATCGCATCCTTTGGTGAGTCAAACACCCGATGAATGGCGACAGTGGTTTCGACTACACCTAAGTTTGGACCCAGGTGACCACCGGTCTTAGAGACAGACTCGACCAAGTAGCTGCGAATCTCGCCACAAAGCTCCTGGAGTTCTTCTTTGGAAAGTCCATCCAGGTCTCTCGGCTTCGAGATTCGCCCTAATTGCGTCATGTGATCTTTAACCAGCTAGTCGGCCAAAGCCTTCCTAGGCAACCAGGCTTCGCAGCACGTACTGCAGAATGCCACCGTTGCGGTAGTAATCAGCTTCTCCCGGGGTGTCAATGCGAACCACAGCATCAAATTCGACCACAGACTTGCCGGCAGGCGAATGTGCGGAAGGCTTGGCAGTCACCTTTACGGTTTTTGGAGTGGACCCCTGGTTCAACACCTCAATGCCCTCGAAGCTGAACTCCTCGGTGCCATCAAGTCCCAACGAGTCAGCAGTCTCTCCCTTAGGGAACTGAAGTGGAAGGACGCCCATACCGATCAGGTTGCTGCGGTGGATGCGCTCAAAGCTCTCGGCGATTACCACGCGGATACCCAGCAGGCTTGTTCCCTTCGCAGCCCAGTCTCTGGAAGAACCTGAACCGTACTCCTTGCCCGCAAGAGCCACCAGTGGAGTGCCACTGGCACGGTAGTTCTCGGCAGCGTCAAAAATGAAGGCCTGAGGACCGTCGCCCTTTGTGAAATCGCGGGTGTAGCTGCCTTCGACATCATTGAGCAACTGGTTCCGAAGACGAATGTTGGCAAAGGTTCCACGAATCATGACCTCGTGGTTTCCGCGACGGGATCCGTAGCTGTTGAAGTCAACACGGGAGACACCGTGCTCGGTCAAGTAGCGGCCAGCTGGAGAGTCGGCCTTGATTGAACCGGCAGGTGAAATGTGGTCAGTGGTAACCGAGTCGCCCAACTTCACAAGAACTCGAGCTCCCGAAACATCCGAAACTGGGGATGGCTTCAGCTGCATGTTCTCGAAGTATGGAGCCTTCTTTACATAGGTTGACTTCTCATCCCACTCAAAGATCGCTCCCTTTGGAGTTGGAAGTGAGCGCCAGTGCTCGTCACCTTCGAACACCGAAGCGTACTGAGTGGTGAACATGTCGGAATTGATCGAGGAGTCGATAGTGCGCTGTACCTCATCTGGGGTTGGCCAGATGTCGCGAAGGTAGACATCGTTGCCAGCCTGGTCCTGACCTAGTGCTTCGGTTTCAAAGTCGAAGTCCATGGTTCCAGCCAGTGCGTAAGCAATAACTAGCGGTGGTGATGCCAGGTAGTTCATCTTCACATCAGGGTTGATGCGACCCTCGAAGTTTCGGTTTCCGGATAGCACTGCGGTTACAGCGAGGTCGTTCTGGTTGATGGCTTCGGAAATCTCCTCCGCGAGCGGGCCCGAGTTTCCGATACAAGTGGTGCAGCCATAGCCAACAAGGTGGAAGCCCAGTGCGTTGAGATCGTCAGTTAGACCGGCCTTCTCGTAGTACTCGGTCACAACTTTGGAGCCAGGGGCCAAAGAGGTCTTCACCCATGGCTTAGCCTTTAGGCCCTTCGCAACGGCGTTTCTTGCCACCAGACCGGCTGCCAACATAACCGATGGGTTTGAGGTGTTGGTGCAGGAGGTGATCGATGCGATGGTGACGGCACCATTGTCGATCTTGAAGTCCTTGCCCTTCACGCTGGTTGGCTTTGACTTTGCGTCGGAGTAGGTCTTGATGGCGGTGTCAAACGCACTCTTTGACTTGCTCAGCTCAATACGGTCCTGTGGGCGCTTTGGACCTGCGATGCTTGGGACCACAGTCGATAGGTCTAGCTCGAGGTACTCGCTGTAGACCGGTTCGGTGCTTGGGTCGTGCCACAGCCCCTGTGCCTTGGTGTAAGCCTCGACGAGAGCAATCTCCTGTTCAGTGCGGCCAGTGATTCTCAGGTAGTCAAGGGTTACTTCGTCGATTGGGAAAATTGCCACGGTGGAACCGAACTCCGGCGACATGTTTCCAATGGTGGCTCGGTTGGCTAGTGGAACCTTAGATACGCCGGAGCCATAGAACTCGACAAACTTGCCAACAACGCCGTGCTTGCGCAGCATTTCGGTAATAGTGAGCACCACATCGGTAGCAGTAGCACCAGTTGGAATCTGGCCGGTTAGCTTGAAACCGACAACCTTCGGGATCAACATGGAAACTGGCTGTCCCAACATCGCAGCCTCGGCCTCAATACCGCCGACGCCCCAACCAAGTACGCCAAGACCGTTCACCATGGTGGTGTGCGAGTCGGTACCAACACAGGAGTCCGGGTAAGCGACCAACTCGCCGTTTACCTCGCGAGTCATCACGGTTCTGGCCAGGTACTCGATGTTTACCTGGTGGACGATTCCGGTTCCAGGAGGAACCACCTTGAAGTTATCGAACGCAGTTTGGCCCCAGCGCAGGAACTGGTAGCGCTCTGCGTTGCGCTGGTACTCGAACTCTACGTTGCGCTCGGCAGCATCAGGACTTCCTGCCACGTCAATAACGACGGAGTGATCAATCACCATTTCAGCAGGTGCTAGCGGGTTAATCTTTTGAGGGTCGCCACCCAAAGCCAAAACGGCCTCACGCATGGTGGCAAGGTCAACTACACATGGGACTCCGGTGAAGTCCTGCATGATCACTCGGGCTGGAGAGAACTGGATCTCGATGTCAGGCTCGGCCTGTGGATCCCAGTTGACCAATGCGTTTACGTGGTCCTTGGTGACGTTCGCACCATCCTCGGTGCGAAGCATGTTCTCTAGCAGAATCTTCAAACTGTAAGGCAGCTTGCTGACGCCGAGCTCTGGCATGGAAAAGTACTTGTAGCTCTTGTCACCAACGATTAGGTGCTTGGCAGAGTTGAAGCTGTTGGACATAGTTTGAATCTCCTGAAGTTGTACCCGACTAATTTACTGCTTTTGTGAGTTCACGAGGCTCTTTAGCAGCACCCAGGTGAGTACTAAAAGCCCCGCGTAGGCGGGAGCGCCTAACACCACTTTGGATGCGGCAAGTAATTCCACCTGCTGCGAAAAGTAAAGCGGAAGCTGGACCGCGAGTCGCAGGCAAAAGAATCCAACCCAAACCAGAGTTACGAGCTGGGCTCGACGGTAAACCGTCCTATTCTTTCGCCAGTTCTCGATCCCGAATAGTAGCTGCGCCACAAACCCCATGATTGGGTAGCGAACTAGCACGGAGAGCAAAAGAACCGAACCATAGGCCGCGTTGGTGATGAATCCAGGCACGAAGTAATCCTCGGCGTTACCACCATCTCGCAGCGCCAAAAATGCCGCCAGGGCAATTGCCAGTGCTCCAGCGATGGCCTGGGTAACGGGCTGTTTGCGGATCACTCGAATCACGATGAACAAGAGAGCTAAACCACTTGCGACAGCCACGCTCACCACAGCGGATTTAGAGATTGCGAAAGCTACTGAAAAAGAGAATGCCGGGATGATCGACTCGGCGATACCCAGTCTTCCGCCAATCGCATCAAGTAGGGATTGCTTCGAGATAGCAGGGCCGTTCTCGGTTGCTGATACCCCTAGCTTTTTGGCTATCCGATCTGCGTCACTCACTGCTGCACCGGAATGCTCAGTGGCAAAAGATCTCCCGGAGGTAGCGGGGTCTCTCCCCTGCTAACTCCAACCGATCTAAATAGCTCAATCAGGGATTGGTACCTTGGTGGGTGCGCCAGGTCTGGGCCGGTAAGCACTCCTCGCAAAAACCAACGTGGCCCATCGACTCCAATGAATCGACTTTCCTTCAAGAGGCGCTGTCCGTCCTCAACCACTGGAACGCCTGCTTTGATCTCTGGGCCTAGAGCGCCTTCAATGCGCTGCGCAGAGCCGCCCTGATCGGTAATGGCCTGCTCAATGGCCGCCAATGTCGGCTCCCACATGCCATCAATCTTGCTAGCGGCAAAAGCCTGCAGCTGAAGACGGTGGCCGTCTTCCTCCAAGGTAATGGCTACAACTCGGTTGTTGACCTCATCAATGTCGGCGCGAACCACCAGGCCAGGCTTCGGCGCAATTCGAATTGACTCAAAATCAAGATAAGGGGTCAACAAACCGATTTCAGAGACGTCAAAGGGTCCCTTGGTATCACGGTCAAACGGAGCTAATTTCGGCACTAGTTTCTCCCGCTCGAACCAAACCCAGACTCACCACGGGTGCTTTCTGGAAGCTCGGTGACGGAGATAAATGTGGCGTGCTCAACCTTCTGAAACACCAACTGGGCAATCCGATCTCCAACCGCGATAGGGAAATCTTCCTTGGAGGTGTTGAGCAATGTCACCATGATTTCTCCTCGGTAACCGGCATCGACAGTTCCAGGGGTGTTTAGGACGGTGATGCCATGCTTTGCGGCCAATCCACTGCGAGGGTGCACTAGGCCAACATAACCATCTGGCATGGCAATCCGAACGCCTGTTTTCACAAGGGCGCGCTCCCCCGCGGGCAATACCAACTCTGCGGTGGAGCGCAGATCGCAGCCAGCATCTCCTGGCTTGGCGTAAAAAGGCTCGAACCCAGGTTCGGCTATCAGTAGTACTTCGAAACTCACCCCTAGAGCGTAATCTATTGATGTGCAAACGCTGCAATTTGAAGAACGCCTATACCCATCTATCGGTATGTACTTGGCCTTCTCGCTACTTTCCCCAATGGTTCTGCTGGCTGCCGCTCCATTTGGTTGGACGCTGGCAATAACTCTTGGCTCGATAACACTGATTGCGGCTCTAGTGCTCGCGTCAGTTCTTAGCCCGATGATTGTGGTTGATGGCGATCGGCTGTTGGCCGGGAAGTTCTCTGTCCCGCTTTCGGTAATCGGGACGGCAAGTGAGATTCCAACAGAGAATCTCAGAAGTGAGCTCGGGCCGTCGCTGGACGCTAGAGCGCAATTGATGATTAGAGGCGACCTAAGAACTGCGGTGAAGATCGAGATTGCCGACGAAAATGATCCGACTCCCTACCTGATCGTTAGCACCAGGCGGCCGGCGGAATTAGTAAGCGCACTCCGAGCAAATCGGGCCTAGCTTGGACTTTGAGGCCATCTGAGACTGAGCCTTCACCAGGAAACAGTTCATGCAGGTGAACTCGTTCTCCTGCTGAGGCAGGATAACTACTTCCAGTTCCTCGTTGACCACATCTGGAATGGTGAATGAATCGACGTTGTCTACGTCATCTTCAGAGATGGAAGGCTTGGAAGGAATCCGCTCCTTGATCGCTTCGATGGACTCTGTGTCATCATCGTTTTTACGCTGAGCGTCGTAATCGGTCGCCATTAGCATCACCTCTCCACTACTACTTCGGCGTGAAGCATGCCGTAGAACTTAGAGTTTTGCAAATAAGGCTCGCCGTTAGTGTGAAGAGTTAATCAACTCACCGAGGTAATTACTCGCTTCTGTCCACCAATTTGCCAAACTCATTCTCAAGGAGCGTAATCATGGAGCTTAAGTTCGTCTCGCGAGAAGGTGACTACCTAGTCTTTGAGACCTCGGACGGCGTTCGAGCGCGTACTTTGATTGACGATCAGATCAGGGACTCGATTCGCAAGGTACAGCCGGTTGAGAGCTCAAACTTCACCCCACGTGAAGTCCAGCAACAAATTCGTGCCGGATACTCACTTGAAGAGGTTGCGGCAAACCTGGGCGTACCCGAGTCAGCGGTTGAGCCATTCGCCCTTCCAATTCTCGATGAGATTCGCTTTGTACTCGATGCAGCACTAAACACCACCCTGCCGGATGGGCCTACCATGAAGCGTTTTGAGGACATGGTGCTGGCATCTGATCCCGCCGCCACCTTCAAAGCCATCAAGACTGATCTTGGTTGGGAAATCATGGCGACGGGCAGTGGAACATACAGTTGGCTTTTTGATGCCCGCACCAGGATTATCGAACCGAACAGCGAGTCCGCTCGCAAGATCGGCAAGGCAAACAGCATTCGCGATTCAATCTTTACCACCCCAGCTGCACCGGAGCCGGTTGCCGAACCGCAGGCCAAGGAGCCAGAGGGCGCCTCGGTGCACGACTTAGTTCAAGAACTTCGCTCTCGCCGCGAGCAGAGCGCCCAAGAACTTAAGCCGCAAACCGCAAAGGGCAGGGCCGCTCTTCCAAGTTGGGATGAGATTGTGCTTGGAACCGGCTCGCTAGACACCGATTCGGATTAGCGGGATTCTTAGCTCGTTGGATGACAGCCCTCCGTGGTGAGCAGTCATCTCGATGCTTCTCTTCTTGGAATACACACTGTGAAACAGCGTGAAATTTCCTCGCGCGAGCAACATCAACTCGGGCATTCTTTGCTGAGCCAACTCACCTACCGGCCCAAACCAATTTGCTGCTATGGCATCCGAGGTAGCGACAGTTTGGAAAATTGCGCTGGCGGACTCTAGCTCCCTCTGGAAGCTTTCGGTGGAAGCTGGGTCCTTGAGGTAAAGGTAAGCCACCCTGGTATCGCCACCAAACCACTCCAAATAACCGCCACGCTCAACATACTCATCTATCACCAGGCGCTGTTCGGGGAGTGAATCGATCATGCCGTGATCGGCAGTGATTATCATTCCGCAGTCCTTGGGAAGTGCCGCGGCAAACTTGGCCAGCTGAGCATCTAGTTCCTCTAGGAGGTTGGCCCAACCGTGTGATTGCCAGCCGAATTTGTGCCCGTATTTATCCAACTCGGGGATGTAGAGATAGGTAATGGATTCTTCTGAAGAGGCCAGAATCTTGGCGGCTTGTTCGAACCTCTCGCCTAGCGATTCCGCAGCTCGGTACTCCGCCCTTCTCATGGTTGCGCGGGTATAGCCAGAATGGCGGTACTCCTCGTGCCCGATCACGTAAGCGGCAATTCCCACCTTGTCGGCTTGCTCACTGACGGTGTGGTTAGGTTGCCAAATCTCTGGATCGGTTCGCTCATTCCACCCGGTGAGGAGGTTTATTCGCTCATCAAACACTCGGTCGTATACCTGGTGGCCGATCAGACCGTGCTCGCCAGGGGTTAGCCCGGTAGCAAATGAAGCGATGTTGGCGCTGGTTGTGGAAGGGAAACCGGCATGTGTAATGGCGCCGGAATTTAGCTGGGCAGCAAGCCATGGAGCGTGACCTGCGCGTTCTAATACATTCTGAGCTCCAAGGCCATCCACCAGTACGCAGACGATTCGCTTCGCGCTCTTTAGATTGAGTGGGTTTGGTTTTCTCTGGACCGCCATAAGGCTCGAGGAAAACACGTGCCGCAACTTCCCGAGGGCTTTAGGAACAACAGGTAGAGTCGAGGGCACACTCAAGTTTGACACATCAGGGACCATGACCAATCCAGAAGAACGCATTGTTGACATTGACGTCGCAAAAGAAATGCGCGAAAGCTTTCTGGAGTACTCCTATTCGGTCATTTATTCGCGAGCCCTTCCCGATGCCAGAGACGGTCTAAAGCCGGTTCAGCGGCGCATCGTGTACCAAATGGGCGAGATGGGGCTCCGCCCGGATAAAGGCCACGTAAAGTCGGCTCGCGTTACCGGCGAGGTAATGGGAAAACTCCACCCGCACGGCGATGGTGCGATTTATGACGCTTTGGTTCGCATGGCGCAGCCCTTTAGCCTCCGCATTCCGCTCATCGATGGGCATGGCAACTTCGGATCACTTGATGATGGTCCGGCTGCTGCCCGATACACCGAAGCCAGACTTGCCCCTGCGGCACTGCTGCTGAATGAATCGCTTGATGAGGATGTTGTTGATTTCCAACCAAACTACGACGCTCAGCTGAGTGAGCCAGAGGTTTTGCCGGCAGCATTTCCAAATTTGCTGGTAAACGGCGCAGCCGGCATCGCAGTGGGAATGGCCACAAACATGGCACCACACAACCTCCGTGAGGTTATTTCGGCACTGACTCTGCTAATTGATAACCCTGAGGTTTCACTCGAAGAGGTTATGCAGGTGCTACCAGGCCCTGATTTCCCCACCGGTGGAGTGGCATTGATTGCGGAAGGTCTGCTTGAGGCCTACTCACAGGGCAAGGGCACAATCAAAACCCGCGCCAAGGTGTCGGTCGAAACCGTTGGTCCAAGACGCACCGGACTGGTTGTCACCGAGTTGCCATACCTTGTCGGACCAGAGCGTGTAATCGACAAAATCCGTGATGCCGTCAACCAGAAGAAGCTGGAAGGCATCCATAATGTTGTCGATCTAACAGACCGTGAAAACGGTTTGCGACTGGTTATCGAACTGAAAACCGGCTTCGACCCAGAATCAGTGCTTGAGGCTCTCTATCGCTTCACACCTCTAGAAGAAACCTTCGGCATCAACAACATCGCCTTGGTTGCCGGCCGACCGCAGCAACTTGGAGTGCTGGAGCTGCTCAGTGTTTACCTTGGGCACCGAATGGAAGTGGTTCGCCGCAGATCCACTAACCGGCTAGATCGTCGAAACGCACGACTTCACCTAATCGAAGGGCTGCAGGTCGCGGTGCTAAACATCGATGAGGTTATTGAGGTCATTAGAACCAGTGATACATCAGAAGCAGCAAGGTCGCGACTAATGCAGGTGTTTGACCTAAGTGAGCTTCAGGCGGAGCACATTCTTGAACTGAGGCTTCGCAGACTGACCCGGTTCAGCGTTATTGAGCTTGAGACGGAAGCTGACCAGTTACGCAAAGAGATTGAAGCGCTGCAGGCACTGTTGAGTTCCGAAACCCGTATCAAGCAACAGATCAGGCGCGAACTCGAAGAGGTGTCTGAGAAGTATGGCGATGCTCGAAGAACTCAGCTGATTGATGCCTCCGGGATGGTGGTAGTAAAGAAGGCGCCGATTGTCACCGAGCTGGAAGATGAGCCAACTTTCGTCTGCATTACGCCCAACGGGCAGCTCTATCGAACCGCCGCTCCCCCATTGGACGCTCATCAGGCCAAACTCAAGGTGTTGGCTACCTCCACGCGCTCAGACATTGGCTTGGTTACCAACGATGGCGTGGCTCACGCTGTTCACGTTTCCGACCTTCCGGTTGCCACTCCAGGACTAACGACCCAGCTTCCCGACCCTGAATCGATTATTGGCGTTGCCTCACAAAGAGTCATCGGGGTAATCAACTGGCGTTCTGAAGCTACCTTCGCGATCGGCACATCACAGGGAACCGTCAAGCGATTCACTGGTCCACTGCCGGACAAGCAAGAGATATCTCTAATCGCGCTGAAGGAACTGGACGAGGTGGTCGGAATAGCCGAAGCCGCTGAGGATTCGGAATTGGTCTTTATCACCAGCGAAGCTAACCTCTTGGTTTTCCCGGCCAGTAGCGTCAGACCACAGGGGTTGCCAGCATCAGGCATGGCGGGCATGAACATTCAAAGCGGCAGAGCGATCTACTTTGGGGTTGGTTCTACCGACTCAGTTGTTGCGACCGTTTCAAACTCTTCGATGGCTTTAGGCGGAACTGATGCCGGAAGCGCCAAGTTGACCCAGCTATCGGCCTACCCGAGAAAAGGTAGAGGCGCTATGGGGGTCCGCTGTCACAAGTTCCTCAAAGGCGAAGATCAGCTCTACTTCGCCAGTATCGCCAGCGCGACCCCGACGCTATTCGATTTGGATAACAACCCGATCAGCGGGCCAAGTGTCGACACCCGACGAGACGGCTCCGGCTCGGCAATCAGCGATTACGTCGGAAGCGCTTTTTAGGCGTCGATTCGCTCGCGGTCAAAGCTATCTGCTGAATCCACGATAAAGTCACGGCGCGGTGCGACCTCATTACCCATTAGGAGTTCGAAGATTTCGTCTGCCCCCTGGGCGTCCTTGGCAGTAATTCGACGCAGCATGCGATTCTGCGGATTCATAGTGGTTTCGGCCAACTGATCCGCGTCCATCTCTCCAAGACCCTTGTAGCGCTGAATCGGATTTTGGTAAGTCTTGCCGGACTTCTCCAGCTTTGCCAACAGGTCATGGAGCTCCTGCTGACTATAGGTGTAGATCGGCTCCTTAGTTCTACCGGCTTGAACCATTACTCGGTGAAGCGGAGGTACCGCCGCGTAAACCCGGCCTGCCTCAACCAAAGGCCTCATGTACCGGAAAAAGAGCGTTAGTAGCAAAGTTCTAATGTGCGCACCATCGACGTCGGCATCGCTCATCAGAATGATCTTCTCGTAGCGCACTGAATCCAAATCGAATGTTCTTCCCGAACCTCCGCCAATCACCTGAATGATTGATGCACACTCGGTATTGGAGAGCATGTCAGCGATCGAAGCTTTTTGAACGTTGAGAATCTTGCCTCGGATTGGGAGCAGGGCCTGGAACTTCGAGTCACGAGCCAGCTTGGCGGTACCGAGGGCGCTGTCGCCCTCAACGATAAAGAGTTCGGAGCCGGCGGTGGCATCGGCACGGCAATCCACCAACTTGGTTGGTAGCGAGGATGACTCAAGTGCGTTTTTGCGGCGTTGAGTGTCCTTTAGGGTGCGGGCGCTAATTCGAGCCTTTGCCTCGTTCACGACCTTTTCGAGCAGATTGTCGACTTCTTGCTTGGTGCCACGAATCGCACCCGAGAGATAGTTATCAAGCCATGCGCCTAGACCGCTAGCGACAATCCCCTTCACGGCGGGAGTACCAAGGGTTTCTTTGGTCTGACCTTCGAACTGTGGTTCGGGCAGGCTGACGGTAACAACCGCGGTCAGACCAGCCATCAGATCCTCACGCTCAATCTTGAGACCGGTTGCCTTTAGCTTCCTAGCGTTAGCATCGATGACCGACCTAAAGGACTTCAGAAGCGCTTGCTCAAAACCGCTTTGGTGGCTACCGCCCTTAGGGGTTGAAATGATGTTCACGAAGCTTCTAAGTTCGGTGTCGAAGCCATTTCCCCAACGAAGTGCGATGTCAACTGAACACTCGCGTTCGACTTCCTTAGAAACCATGGCACCGTTGTCCTCATCAAGCACCGGCACGGTCTCTAGGAAACTGGACTTGAACTGGATTCGCTTGGTCGCAACCACCGCGGCATCTCTAGCAAGGTGTTCGGCATATTCAGCGATGCCACCCTCAAAGCGGTAATCCAGTTTGGCTTCGGTCGCGTGCTCATGAGCTCTCAGACGGAGTCCTGGCACCAAGAACGCAGTTTGCCTCAAGCGATTAGCAAGATCATCTAGCGAGAAGGCAGCTGAAGCTTCAAATATCTGTCGGTCGGGCCAGTATCGAACTCGGGTTCCCGTTACCCCTTTGGCGACCTTGCCAATAGTCCGCAATTCGCTGCCATCGATAAATGGCTCAAACGAAGCGTCAGGACCCTCGCCTGAGAATCGGCCTGGCTCACCACGTTTGAAGGACATCGCATACGTGGCGCCATTTCGATCCACTTCGACATCCAAACGTGCCGATAGTGCATTGACCACCGATGCTCCAACACCGTGAAGTCCGCCAGACGCGGCATACGAACCCCCGCCGAACTTTCCTCCAGCGTGCAACTTGGTGTAAACCACTTCGACACCACTGAGTCCGGTGCGTGGTTCTATGTCAACCGGGACACCACGGCCCTGGTCACGAACCTGGATGGACCCATCAGCAAAGATTTCCACTTCGATAAGGTCGCCATGACCTGCCAAAGCCTCGTCTACAGAGTTGTCAATGATTTCCCATAGGCAGTGCATCAGGCCGCGGGCATCAGTCGAACCGATGTACATACCAGGGCGCTTGCGGACGGCCTCTAGCCCCTCAAGAACGGAGAGATGTCTAGCTGAATAGGTTTCCACTTGGGAAATCTAACCGTAGCCACCCTCATTTAGGACTTGCCACTTCGCAGTTAGCGAAACTGAGGGTAACTGGGACTGTTTTGTCGGTGGTTGGTGGTTGAATGTAGACAAATGGAAGATCTAAAAGAAACCTCTCGCCTAGTGGCTGCCGACCGTTGCGACGTCTGCGGTGCCCAGGCATATATTCGTGTCGGACTCGAAACCGGTGAGCTACTGTTCTGCGCTCACCACGGAAACGCGAACAAGAGCAAGCTTGAGCCGATCACCATCTCTTGGCACGACCAGTCTGAAGATCTCTCTAAAAGGTAGTTGCCTCGCGAACTAGCTTCGCTAGTCGCTCACTCTCCAGCAGATACTCCGCATCCAACTGGACACCCATAGCAGTTGCGATCAGCTTCAGCACAGTTGGATTCTTAGCTAGCAGCGGTCCGAATAGCGTCGTACCAACGAAGGCCCCGGAGAGATAAAACTTAGGTTCTAGCACAGTCGAATTGTGATATCCGATTACTTCGTGCTCCTGAATACGAAGTTGAACAAACTTGGAAACACGATCACCATGGGTGAGCGAAATCCCTAGCTTCGGGGCAAAGAACTCCCAGCTTCGACCGACCAGTAGCGTCGGCTTGCCTGCCAAAAGTCTTATCTTGAGCTCAGCCAGTAGATCATTGAGTTCGGACTCAAAGTGCTCATGAACAGCAATCGAACTGTCACCAACGAGCAAGAAATCAGCTCCCGCACAAACGTCGGACAGCTCGAAGGCCACACCAGATGCGCCAAGGTGCGCCTTTAGGACTTCGATGTTCCCCTGATCACCGTTGTTGTCAAAGAACTCGGGTCTAAAGCTAGCTATCTTGATCATTTCGCAAGTCCTAGGTATCGCCTGGTTCGACGCATCGCATCCGCTGAGAAAACGATGGTTGGCTCTGAACCTTTCAGGCCGGCAAAGTGCTCGTTGGCTACATCGATTCTTGGCTCCACCATTCTCACTTCTACCCCGGCGTAATGAAGGCGAAGCGCCAACTCGTGGGCATTGAAGCCTGAAACCAAATCCACGTAATCAAGCCGCGTGAAGTCAACCGTCCATAACCAACTCGGGTCATGAATATCGCGTCCTGCCATAAGCATCAATGGGTGTGGTGTGGTTTTGAGCTTGTCTAGGTTGAGCTGGAAGCTGGTGGGGTTCTGAACCAACATAAGTCGCACCGAACGGTCGCGGATCGTTGCAAGTTCATCTCGAGCGAAGACTGGAGGTAACGCCTCTATGGTGCTGACAACCAACTCGCGATCCATCTCGATGAGAGTGTCAACCGCGAGGATCGCCGCTGAAACATTCATGGCTTGGGTGAGGTTCTCATAGTTGCCAGCAATCTCAAGATCGAGTCCCTTTAACATCACCAACAAGCGTTCTGCGGTGGCTGCTCTGATAAGTGCCGAAGCCGATAGGTCAGGTTTGTCGCCAAAGTTGATCGCATAACTTGGGCCAGCTTCGATCAGGTCGCCCGATAGTCCAAAGCCGAAGCACTCTGCGTGACTGGCAGCGATTTGTGTGACGTTGGCGTCATCACGGTTGGCAATCACGGTTTGAGAATTCTGAATGATCTCAGCAAGTTTCTGTTGAACAAATACCGGGTCCACAAACCGGTCCAGTTGGTCTGAGAGCACGTTTGTGATGACGCTCAGCCTGGGATTTAGATCTCTTGCCATAGCTGCGCCATGACCCTCGTCCCATTCCAAAACGACAATGTCGGCATCGATTCGTCCGGCGAGATTTCCAAACTGGAGAATCGAAGCGTAGTAACCCTGCTTGATGTTGGCTGTTGAAGGGTTCGTAAAGACCTTGAGGCCGTGGGCTCTCAGTAGCGCAACTATCAGGCTTGTCGTACTTGACTTACCAGCGGTGCCACTGACAACCACTAATCCAAGTGGAGCTGATTGAATAGCGCGCTCTAGCAGTTTCGGTTGAATAAAAGCCGCAATAGTGCCTGGCAAGGCGGATCCCCCACCACGCCTAACTAGACGCAGAAGAAAACGGGCCGTTTTCCCCAGCGTCATCGCTAGGAAAGTGCGCATTAGCTATCTAGATAGTCGCGCAGCAGTTGAGAGCGGGAAGGGTGGCGCAACTTGGACATGGTCTTTGACTCAATCTGACGAATACGTTCGCGAGTAACGCCGAACTTCTCACCAATTTGATCCAAGGTCATCTGAACTCCGTCGCCAAGTCCGAATCGGGAGCGAATCACCCCAGCCTCGCGAGGGTGTAGCGAGTCAAGAACTCGCTCGAGCTCCTGCTGCAGCATGGTGAAGCCAACCGCATCCGCCGGAACCACAGCTTCGGTGTCCTCGATTAGGTCACCAAATTCACTGTCGCCGTCTTCACCAAGTGGAGTTGAGAGGGAGATTGGCTCGCGGCCATACTTCTGAACCTCAACGACCTTTTCGGGAGTCATATCCAGCTCAGCAGCCAGTTCTTCTGGGGTCGGTTCGCGACCTAGATCCTGAAGCAATTGACGCTGAACGCGAGCAAGCTTGTTGATGACCTCAACCATGTGAACAGGAATACGGATGGTTCTTGCCTGGTCCGCCATAGCGCGGGTAATCGCCTGGCGAATCCACCAGGTGGCATAGGTCGAGAACTTGTAGCCCTTGGTGTAGTCAAACTTCTCTACGGCGCGAATTAGGCCAAGGTTTCCCTCTTGAATAAGGTCCAAGAACTGCATACCGCGACCGGTGTAGCGCTTAGCTAGTGATACCACTAGGCGAAGGTTTGCCTCAAGCAGGTGGCTCTTGGCACGAGCACCGTCCTTCACCACCCAGGTGAGGTCACGACGTTCGGCTGGGGCGAGGTTTTTCGAGGTCGCTAGCTTCTCCTCAGCAAAGAGGCCTGCCTCGATGCGCTTGGCGAGCTCAACCTCAAGCTCAGCATTTAGTAGCGCAACCTTTCCGATTTGCTTTAGGTAATCCTTCACCGGGTCCGCAGTTGCGCCAGAGATAGTCAGGTTCTGGGCTGGAATGTCATCATCGTCATCGCTGAGTACCAAAACATCGGATGGCAAAGCGGTTAGGTCGACAGCAGGTTCTGCGTCCTCGTCCTTGTGGTCTTCGACGACCGCATCTGCGATCTCCTGGACCTCAGCAACGATCTGATCTACTGATTCAAGTTCAATCTCGTCGTCAAGTTCTTCTTCGTCATCGTCCGCAACAACAGACTTGGCCTTGCTGGCTTTTCCAGCTGGCTTTGTTGCTTTGGCTTTGGCCTTAGACACGGTAGCGATAATGAACCTCTTTTTGGGCAGACTTTAAACCCTTGTCAAGTCACAGGACCTGAAAGGGTTTGGCTTCTAATTATGCCACTAAATGTGGCGTTGTTGGCTCTAGAACTAAGAATTCTGAGAGATTATTCCGAAGTCGGATCTTCCTTGGACATGTTGGCCAGATACTTCTCTAGCTCTTCGGCAATTTGGTCAGCGTTTGGTGGAGCCACCTGTGGCTTTCCTATCGGTGATCTGGATGGACCAGTCCCCGAGCTGTAGCTCTGCTCCAGAGTTGCCACCAGCTTTGCCAATTCTGCGTTGTCATCCAGCTGAGCGTTCACCTTGGCTTCGAACTTAACTGATCTTTCTCTGATCTCATCGGTCGGGAAGACCAGCCCGGTTGCGGCCGTGATTAGTTCAAGCCCAGCCAGTGCGGCAGCCGGGACTTCATTGTCTGCCAGGTAGTGCGGCACCAGCAGTACAAATCCAGTGGTGCTCAAGCCTGTTTTGCCGAGCTTGTACTCCAGCAGGTGAATTACGTTCCCTGGCACCTGGGTTTGCGGCTTCCATTCCGAAAAACGCTCAACTAAATCAGTGCGGTTTCCAGAGACAGTGATGCCAACCGGCCTGGTGTGCGGGATTGGGAATGGGATCGAGTGCACCCAGGTCATCGAAGAAATCTCAAACCGCTCAACTAGATCTGCTACCGCCTCGGCGAAAGCCTCCCACTTGAAATCTGGCTCGTAACCCTCGAGCAGAAGAAATGGACTGCCCGCTTCGTCGTAAACCAGGTAAAGTCCGAGCACCGGCGGCTCATAAGAGTCGATGTGATCTTTTTCGAAATAGAGCATGGGGCGACGAGAGCGATAGTCCAGCAGCTCATCGTTACTGAACCTCACGATTAGTTCGTTGTCTAGGTGAGCAAAAAGGTGCTCTGAAAGTTGGGAGATGGTCTGACCGGAATCTGTGAATCCCGACAGCATGGCCAGCAACGGGAGCCCCGAAATCTGGGTCTCCGATTCATAAATTCGATACAGCTCTGCCATAGCCCGATACTAACTCACCTAAGCTTGAACCATGATTAAAGTCACTGTCGCCACCTCTTTCCCAACCACTCCACACCAGCTGGCTATTCCACTGGGCGAAAACGGGCTGCTAACCGCGCAAGCGAGCCTGACGCAGCAGGTGTTGGACCTTCACAAAGCTGATAAGAAGCCGGGCTCTGTTGCAAGAGTGCTAAACGGTCAGAACATTGCCCTGGTGGTGGGTGTTGGTTCGAATTACCAACCAAAAGATTTTGCCGCTGCTGCGGTTAGAGGAGCTAGCGAAAAGGCAGTGTTGGTTCTCTCAGCTGCCGATGCGAATGAGGCCAAGGCCTTTGCCGAGGGTGCGGTGCTGGGTCAGAAGACCCCGACCCGATTCAAGAAGGACTCCGCAAGCAACCTAGAGGTCTTGATCGTTTGCCCACAAAGCGTCGATGTTTCGCTTGAGGTAAAGGTAGCGAACACGATTGTCGCAATTCGTGAATTGATCAACCTTCCCGCCAACGAACTTTGGCCAGACAAGCTCGCTCAGGAAGCAAAGGCGCTTGCTAAAGGCCTGCCAATTGATGTTGAGATTTGGGACGAGAAGAAGCTAGAGAAAGAGCGCTGTGGTGGAATCCTTGGCGTCGGCAAAGGCTCAGTTCGCCCGCCAAGGTTGGTGAAGCTCACCTACCGCGGTGGTGGCAAGCACTTTGCCCTAGTTGGCAAGGGAATCACTTTTGACACCGGAGGACTCTCTCTAAAGCCAGCCGAATCAATGGTCGGCATGAAGTACGACATGGCTGGAGCGGCTTCAGTCCTGGGCGCAGTGATCGGCGCAGCCCAGCTTGGTGTCAAGGCAGACATCACCGGATTTATGTGCCTGGCGGAGAACATGCCAAGCGGTGAGGCGACCCGCCCTGGCGATGTCTTGACCCTGCGAAACGGTAAGACCGTTGAGGTGCTAAACACCGATGCTGAGGGTCGATTGGTGCTTGGTGATGGGCTTTCCCTTGCCACTGAACTCTCCCCTGATCACATCATCGACATCGCAACCCTTACTGGAGCCGCAACTATCGCACTTGGACACCGCTACGCAGGCCTGATGGGAACTGGCGCAGCAGTCGAGCTGGCAAAGCAAGCCGCCGCCAAAACCTCAGAGCTGCTGTGGCACATGCCAATGCCTAGTGAACTTCGCGATCTGTTGAACTCCGAACTTGCTGATATGACAAACGTAAAGATCGGAAACCGAGCCGGCGGCATGCTGATCGGCGGAATCTTCCTCTCGGAGTTCGTTGCTAAGGATGCCAGCTGGGCACACTTGGACATCGCATCAAGCGGCAACAACGACTCCGCCCCATACTCGGTTTACCCAAGTGGTGCGACCGGCGTAATGATCCGCACCCTGATTGAAATGACTAAGCACGCCTAAAGCCCATTGGTATTAGACTTGGTCTGTTTGGCGAGAAATTGGAGCATTTACGATGGCCGATCACAACTTTGACTTGGTAATCCTCGGTAGCGGAAGCGGTGGCTACGCCGCAGCGCTAAGAGGGGCACAGCTTGGCATGAGCGTGGCTCTGATTGAGCGTGACAAGCTCGGCGGAACTTGCCTGCACCGCGGCTGCATCCCTACCAAAGCACTGCTCCACTCGGCAGAAGTGGCAGATGTAACCCGCGAGGCCGGTGCCTACGGTGTCAACGCCACATTCCAATCAATCGACATGACCGCAGTCAACAAGTACCGTGACTCGATCATCGAGAAGCTTTACAAGGGACTCACTGGTCTTGTTTCGAGCAAGAACATCACCTTCGTTACCGGTGAAGGTCGCATGACCGGTCCAAAGACCATGACCGTCAACGGAGATACCTACACCGGCAAGAACGTTGTTTTGGCCACCGGATCCAACACCCGCACCTTGGGCATCGAGATCACCGGCCGTGTAATCACCAGCGATCAGGCTCTTCAGATGGACTTCGTGCCGAACAAGGTTGCGATCCTTGGCGGTGGAGTTATTGGAGTTGAATTTGCCTCCATTTGGCGTTCTTTTGGCGCTGAGGTAGTCATCATCGAGGGCCTAGACCGTCTGGTTCCAAACGAGGACCCAGCGATGAGCAAGGTTCTGGAGCGCGCCTACAAGAAGCGCGGCATCGAATTCAAGCTTGGCAACCGCTTCAAGGCCGTCTCTCAGGATGCCAATGGTGTGACCGTTGAACTTGAGAACGGAGAGCAGATTTCCGCTGAGCTTTTGTTGGTGGCTGTCGGTCGTGGGCCAAATGCCACTGGCTTTGGCTTTGAAGAGCAGGGCGTGGCAATGGATCGCGGCTTTGTCCCGACCAATGACCGCTTGCAGACCAACCTCCCTGGCGTTTACGCGGTCGGCGACATCGTTCCTGGCCTTCAGCTGGCTCACCGGGGTTTCATGCAGGGAATCTTTGTGGCAGAAGAGATCGCTGGACTCAAGCCGGTCAAGGTGGACGAGTGGGGAATCCCGCGCGTTACCTACTGCGAGCCAGAAATCGCTTCCGTTGGACTTACCGAAGCTCAAGCCCGTGAGAAGTTCGGCACAGACAACGTTTCGACTTACGAATACAACTTGGCTGGAAACGGAAAGAGCAACATTCTCGGCACTGCCGGAATCGTGAAGCTAGTTCGTCAGAATAATGGACCAGTTGTCGGCTTCCACATGATCGGCTCAAGAGCTGGCGAGCAGGTCGGCGAGGCTCAGCTGATTGTGAACTGGGAAGCTTACCCAGAGGATGTGGCACCTCACATTCACGCCCACCCAACTATGAACGAAGCCATCGGCGAAGCACACCTTGCGCTTGCCGGCAAGCCACTACACGCACACGCCTAAGAGTAAAGGGACTAAGTCATGAGCGAAGTTGTACTTCCAGCGCTTGGAGAATCAGTAACCGAAGGAACCATCACCAGGTGGCTCAAGAAGGTCGGCGACACCGTCGCCGTTGACGAGCCATTGGTTGAGGTCTCCACCGACAAGGTTGACACCGAGATTCCTTCCCCAGTTGCCGGCGTGGTCCAGCAGATTTTGGTCCAGGAAGACGAAACCGTCGCAGTTGGCGCGGTTCTTGCTGTTATCGGCGATGGAGCGGCCGCTGCTCCAGCGGCTCCGGCCCCAGCAGTTGCTGAGGCTCCGGCTCCTGCCCCTGCCGTAGAGATCCCAGCACCAGTGCCAGCTCCTGTGGCTCAGGCTCCAGTAATTCCAGCGCCAGTCCCTGCCGCTGCTCCAGCGGCTCCTGTGGCCGCTCCCGTGGCCGCACCAGTCGCAGCTCCAGTAGCTGCTGTAGCTGACTCTGAGTCTGACCCGAACTACATCACCCCGATTGTGCGCAAGCTTGCTCACGACATGGGTGTAGACCTAACCAAGGTTCGCGGCACCGGAGTTGGTGGCCGTATTCGCAAGGAAGATGTGCTAGCTTTTGGCACCAGCGCTGCCCCGGTAGCATCTGCCCCAGTTGCTTCCGCACCACTAGTTGCATCGCCGCTTCGCGGCACCACCGAGCCAATGTCTCGACTTCGCAAGGTTCTTGCCGAGCGCGCTGTGGCATCGATGCAGGCAAGCGCTCAGCTAACTACCGTTGTGGAAGTTGACGTCACCAAGATCGCGAACCTTCGCAAGAGTGTTCAGGCCAACTTTGTTGCCAAGACCGGTGTGAAGCTGAACTTCATGCCTTTCTTTACCTTGGCCGCAGCTGAGGCACTACAGGCGCACCCAAAGATCAACAGCTCCGTTGATGGCGAGAACATCGTCTACCACGGCACCGAGAACATCAGCTTCGCGGTTGACACCGAGCGTGGTCTACTAACCCCGGTAATCCGCAACGCTGCCAGCCTGAATATTGCTCAGACTGCCCAGCAGATTGCCGAGCTGGCTGACCGCACTCGCAACAACAAGCTAACTCCAGACGAGCTCAGTGGTGGCACCTTCACGCTGACCAACACCGGCTCACGTGGCGCGCTGTTTGACACCCCTGTGGTGTTCCTACCTCAGAGCGCGATTCTTGGCACCGGTGTTGTCACTAAGCGTCCAGTTGTGGTGACTGACTCCGAGGGCAACGAGTCAATCGCGATTCGTTCGATGGTCTACCTAGCTCTGAGCTATGACCACCGCCACATTGATGGAGCCGATGCGTCACGTTACCTAACGGATGTCAAGGCGCGTCTTGAGGTCGGAGCGTTCGAAGCCAACCTCGGAATCTAAGGATCGGCCTCGGGAATTGCTTCCCGAGAAAATAGCTTGTATCCGGTGATTGTTCGCAAGGAGTCCGCAGTGCCCGAGTTTATTGACCTGGCATTTGCTCCGAATTACATCTCCTATTCTGACGCCTACGAGAAGCAACTCGAGATTCACGCGGATGTAGTTAATGGAAAGCGACCCAACACCGTGCTTCTTTTAGAGCACAGTTCGGTATACACGGCTGGAAAACGCACCGAAGCCGAAGAGCTGCCAATGGACGGCAGTGAGTTCGTCGAAACCAACCGCGGCGGCAAGATCACTTGGCACGGTCCTGGTCAACTGGTCGGTTATGCGATCATGCGACTCCCCCAGCCAATCGATGTTGTGAACTACGTTCGCTGGATGGAGCAGGTGCTGATTGACGTTCTTGAACGCTTAGGTGTCAAGGGTCAGAGGGTTGACGGACGAACTGGGGTTTGGTTTGAGACTGAGACTGGGTTTGAAAAGGTTGCTGCAATCGGCATTCGAGTCTCCGAGAAGGTAACGATGCACGGGTTCGCACTGAACTGCAACAACTCTTTGGAACCTTATAAGCACATCATCGCCTGTGGCATCTCAGACGCCAAGACCACAACACTGAGCAAAATACTCGGCCGCGATGTAACGGTGACCGAAGCAGCTAACCTTGTAAGGGAACTGATGGGAGAAATACCAATTGCCAGAATCTAAGCCAGAGCGCAAGCTACTTCGCCTAGAGGTGCGCAATAGCGAGACTCCTATCGAGCGAAAGCCGCCGTGGATCAAAACCACCGCCAAGATGGGGCCTGAGTACCAGCAGCTCCACTCTCTTGTGAAAGATCAGGGCCTGCACACCGTTTGCCAAGAGGCTGGTTGCCCAAACATCTTTGAGTGCTGGGAGGACCGCGAGGCGACCTTCCTGATCGGCGGATCGCAATGCACCAGAAGGTGTGACTTCTGCCAGATCGATACCGGAAAGCCGGCCGACTTTGACGCCGATGAACCAAGACGTGTCGGTGAATCCGTCAAGACCATGAACTTGCGCTACGCCACTGTCACCGGTGTGGCTAGAGACGACCTTGAAGATGAAGGTGCCTGGCTGTACGCCGAAACCATTCGCCAGATTCACCAGCAGTCCCCTGGCACCGGTGTTGAGATCCTGATCCCAGACTTCTCCGGCAGGCCAGAACTACTGCAGCAGGTGTTTGATGCCAAGCCAGAGGTATTCGCGCACAACGTGGAAACCGTTCCAAGGATTTTCAAGCGCATCAGGCCGGCATTCAATTACGAGCGTTCGCTGGATGTAATCACACAGGGCCGCAATGCCGGAATGGTCACCAAGAGCAATTTGATTCTCGGAATGGGTGAAGAGCGTGCCGAGATTTCACAGGCCCTGCAAGATCTTCACGATGCCGGCACAGACATCATCACAATCACCCAGTACCTGCGCCCTTCCCCAAGGCACCATCCGGTTGAACGCTGGGTAAAGCCAGAGGAATTTATCGAGATGGCGAAGGAAGCCGAGGAAATTGGCTTCCTCGGAGTGCTCTCCGGGCCACTGGTTCGATCCAGCTACCGCGCCGGCAGATTGTGGGCCAAGAGCATGCTTGCCAAGGGGCGCACCATTCCTGCTGATCTCCAACATTTGGCGGACAAGCTCGAGTTCGCACAAGCAAGCGCGATTGCCTGACTAAACTACTGACGTGGCTAAGAAGAACCCTAAATCCCCTGGCAGAATGCGCCAGCTAATCCGTGTTTACAAGATCACCGCAAAGAATGATCCAACCGCGCTTTGGTTAGCGATTTTGGGCTTCCTGCTGGTCTTTGGTGCCAGCTTCCTAATCGGCTTCTTGCTCAATGGCCTGGGCACTTTGGGCTTCTGGCTTTGGATTATCACCGGAACCCTCTCCTCGCTTCTGACCTTCATGATTGTCATGTCGCGCCGTGCGGAACGAAACGCCTACATTCAGATTGAGGGCCAGGCTGGCGCAGTTGGTGCGGTTCTGGACTCTCAGATTCGTAGAAGTTGGCGCGCATCGTCAATGCCTATTGCCGTGAACGCGAAGAGCCGCGAAGCTGTTTACCGCATGATTGGACCCGCTGGTGTGGTCCTGATCGGCGAAGGCTCCACTGTGCGAGTTCAGCAAATGCTAGAAGATGAATCTCGTCGCATTGCTAGAAGTGCCCCTGGTGTCACCATCCACAAGCTTCGCGTGTCAACCGATGGCGGTATTCGTCTGTACGCCCTTCTCAAGACCGTATACAAGCTAAAGAAGTCTCTAACCCGAGCCGAGGTCAGCGCCGTTGCTAACCGTCTGGATGCCCTTGCTAATTCAACAGCGCTTCCCATTCCAAAGGGAATCGACCCGATGAAGGTAAGACCGCCTAAGCGCAAGGCTTAACATTCCCGAAACATTTGGGCGGTAGATTGACGGCATTCCGACCGGAATGTCGCTACAAGCACAACCTATGAGAGGGAACAGCTATGTTCAAAACTGCCTCTGAGGTGATTGCCTACATCAAGGAAAACGATGTCAAGTTCCTAGATGTTCGCTTCACCGACCTACCAGGCGTTCAGCAGCACTTCAACCTGCCGGTATCTCAGATCGACGAGGACTTCTTTGCCAACGGGCAGCTCTTCGACGCATCCTCGATTCGCGGTTTTGCTTCAATTCACGAGTCAGACATGCAGCTGATTCCAGATGTGACTACTGCGTACATCGACCCATTCCGCATTGAGAAGACTTTGATCATCTCCTTCGACATCTACAACCCACGTAACGGTGAGCTTTACCACCGCGACCCACGTCAGGTTGCACACAAGGCAGAGCGCTACTTGGCTTCAACCGGTATCGCAGACACCGCATTCTTTGCTCCTGAGGCAGAGTTCTTCATCTTCGATGAGGTTCGCTACGAGACCAAAGCAAACACCGCTTTCCACATCGTGGACTCGGTTGAAGGAGCCTGGAACTCGGCTCGCCAGGAAGAAGGCGGCAACCTTGGAAACAAGACCCCTTTCAAGGGTGGATATTTCCCAGTTTCGCCAGTTGACCACCTAGCTGACATCCGCGACACCATCGTGCTTGAGCTAGAGGCCGCTGGTCTGGACGTTGAGCGCAGCCACCACGAGGTGGGAACCGCTGGTCAGTGCGAGATCAACTACCGCTTTGACACCCTGGTCAAGTCCGCAGATGATGTTCTGAAGTTCAAGTACATCGTGAAGAACGTGGCGCACCAGTATGGCAAGACCGCAACCTTCATGCCGAAGCCGCTGTTCGGCGACAACGGATCAGGTATGCACGTTCACCAGTCACTTTGGAAAGACGGCAAGCCACTTTTCTATGACGAGTCTGGCTACGGTGGTCTTTCGGACCTAGCTCGCTGGTACATCGGTGGTCTACTGAAGCACGCACCGAGCTTGCTAGCCTTCACCAACCCAACCGTGAACTCCTACCACCGTTTGGTTCCAGGCTTCGAGGCGCCAGTGAACTTGGTTTACTCAGCAGGTAACCGTTCGGCTGCAATTCGTATCCCAATGACTGGCTCCAACCCGAAGGCCAAGCGCATTGAGTTCCGTGCGCCAGATGCTTCTGGTAACCCATACCTAGCCTTCGCAGCGATGTTGATGGCGGGTCTGGACGGTATCAAGAACCGCATTGAGCCACACGCGCCTGTGGACAAGGACCTCTACGAGCTTCCTCCAGAGGAGGCCAAGAGCATTCCTCAGGTTCCAGGCTCACTTGGTGGTGTTCTTGACGCACTAGAGCAGGACAACGAGTACCTCAAGCAGGGCAACGTCTTCACCGAGGACCTAATTGAGACCTGGATCGACTACAAGCGTGAGAAGGAGCTGAAGCCACTGGCCCAGCGTCCTCACCCTTATGAGTTCGAGCTTTACTACGGCGTCTAACAGACAAAGTGAAAACAGGCGGACCTTCTGGTTCGCCTGTTTTTCTTTAAGCGAAGTGCTTTTCGAAAGTAACGCGAGCCTTTCTGGTTACCCCCAGGTAACTCTCTTCCAAAAGCTGCGACTGTCCAGGCTGATACTCGAGAATTCGAGCCATGGCTTCAAGCTGACGCAAATCACTTGGAAGCTGATCGGTTCTTTTGTCGCTGGCCAAAACCTCTGCGCTTCGGCACCTAGATGCCAGCAGCCAGCCGGCCGCAAGTTTCTCCGCGTCATCAGCCGGCAGGATGCCAAGGCTACTAAGAGCTGATAGTGCTGAGGATGTAGAGGTCGTTCTTAGTTCTGGATGTTCGCAACCGAATCTCAGTTGCAGCAGCTGCACCAACCACTCGACGTCCGAAATTGAACCGCGACCAAGCTTTAGATGGCGAGCCGGATTCGCACCCTGTGGTAGACGCTCGGCTTCGACCCTGGCCTTGATTCTTCGAATCTCAACCAGGTTCTCTCGAGATAGCTCCTTGGGGTATCGATATTGGTCGATGACTGCGGTGAATTCTTCTTTCAGCGCATCAGATCCCACCACGACGCGAGCCCTAAGAAGGGCCTGGAACTCCCAGGCTTCCGCCCAGCGCTCGTAGTAACCGGCGTAACCCGCTACCGATCGAACCCTTGGTCCGTTCTTTCCTTCAGGACGAAGGTCAAGATCTAACTCGAACTCGAGCAACGAGTCCTTACTTATCGAGAGCAGAGTTTGCGTCAGCTTCTCTGCCTGCGCCTGAGCGGTGAGTGAGTCGGAGAGGTAGACCAACATGCCATCGGCGTCTGAGCCAAAGCCAAGCTCCATACCGCCCCAGCGACCCATCGCTATCACGCCGAAATCAAGCTCAACTTGTTGAGAACGCTTCACGAGCTCGACCATGGCGATTACGTAAGCATCCGTCACAGCGGTCAGTCCCTCAGCTATCTGAGTCATAGTCGTGGCACCCAGAACCGCTGAGCTTGCGATACGCAAGACCTCACGCCTTCTCACCTGCCTTATTGCTTCCGCACACTGATCAACATCGACGCTGCGCTCGAGGATCGCAAGCATCTCCTCCAGGATCACGGCTTTATCCCGCGGAGCAAGCGAATCCTCATCGCTGAACCAAACCGAGGAATCAGGAATGTGCTCAAGAAGGCGTGCGATAAATGCTGATGAGGAAAGCACCCTCATCAATCGTTCGGCCGCGCCAGAGGAATCTCTGAGCATCCTTAGGAACCAGTGGGTCTCCCCCAAGGTCTCGCTGAGTCTGCGGAAAGAGATCAGAGCTCTATCGGGGTCAATCCCCTCAGCCATCCACTTCAAAAGCACTGGTAGCAGAGTTCGCTGGATAACCGCTCGCCTGGACACACCCGACGTTAGGGCCGAGATGTGTGTTGTCGCACCCTTTGGATCCTTGAAGCCAAGCGCCCTTAGGCGGTCAAGAACTTCCTCGTCTGTCAGCCGGACCTCACCAGGAGTAAGACTCGCCATCGCGGTCAGCAGTGGACGATAGAAAACACTGTCGTGAAGGGTCGCGACTTCGGATCTAACCCGCTGCCAAAGCTCTAGCAGGCCATCGGTTTGAAGCTGTAGGCCACGAGAGATTCTGCGCAGCTCGGATTCGTCGGTAGGAATCAAGTGATCTCGGCGAAGTTTGGAAAGTTGAACCCTGTGCTCGATCGAACGCAAGGTTTGGTAGTGACTGCTGAAAATCTCAGCATCATGACGCCCAATCAATCCAGCGTCACTGAGGGCTCTAAGAGCGGACAAGGTGTCTGGAACACGAACACTCTCATCTGTGACGCCGTGAACCAGCTGAAGGAGCTGAGCGGTGAATTCGACATCCCGGAGACCACCTCGACCGAGCTTGATCTCACGATCCTTCTCGGCGGCAGGAATGAGATCCAGCACACGCTTTCGCATGTTTCTAGCGTTCTCCACAATTGCGGCTCGGTCGGCACGGGACCAAACTAGCGGCTTGATCTTGGCTTCGTATTCAAGACCAAGGTCAGCATCACCAGCCACGAATCTGGCCTTAAGAAGTGCTTGAAACTCCCAGTCCTCAGCCCACTTCTGGTAGTAGGTCAAGTGTGACTCTAGGCGTCGAACTAACGCACCTGACTTACCTTCGGGTCGAAGATTCGGATCGACCTCCCAAAGACTCGGCTCGAGGCTAGGTTCGGAAATTACGCGGGCGAGCTTGGTGGCAAGCTTGGTTCCGATTTCTAACGCATTATCGCCTTCCCCACCAACGACATAGATCACGTCGACATCGGAGACATAGTTGAGCTCCCGCGCACCACACTTACCCATAGCAATAACTGCGAACTTTGTATCGAAAATATCAGCCTCAGCAAAGCGACCTTCGGCGACCAATTCGCGACGGGCGATCTCCAGCGCGGCATTCAAGGCTCCGCCGGCCAGGTCGCTCAAAGCCGCGGTTACTTGCTGAATTGGAGCCCTGAAATCCACGTGACCAAGGTCAAAGTCCGCAATCCGAAGCAGCTGGGTCAAGTATGAGATCTTGAGGGCATCCTGCGATGAGCTATCAAGATTCGCCAACTCATCTGGTTTGGGTAGGCGGCTCCAAGTGGTGAAGAGCGAGATTAGCTCTGGGTGCCGAAGCAGGAAGTCGCTTAGTCCATTGCTCGCCGCCAGCACTCGGCAGAGCCGTTCAGCCTGCTCATGCTTCGCAAGAAGTTTTCCCAAAGTCTTTGGGTCAAGTTCCGCTAGGCGAATCAACGAATCCAAGGCTCGGTCGGGAGAAGAGCTTGCCGAAATGGCGGCAAGTGCGCCATGACCTCGATCGCCAACCAGCTTTACCAGTTGCTCTAGCTTTGGGACTGTGTCACTCAGCGCTTCAAAACCCAACCGAGCTAATTCACTCAGCGAAGAGCTTCTTGAATCCGCCATTTACAGCGTGCGAAGGTTTTGCTCTAGTTCGAACTGCGTCACCTGAGAGCGGTACTGAGCCCACTCATTGCGCTTGTTTGCTAGCACGTAGCTAAAGACCGACTCCCCGAGCACCTCAGCGGCAAGCTCGGATGATTCCAGCTTTCGAATTGCGTGGTCTAGCGACTGCGGCAATGGCTCGATACCCATAGCGCGACGTTCCATGTCACTCAGCGACCAAACATCGTCCTCGGTCTCCGCTGATAGCTCATAACCTTCCTCGATGCCCTTGAGTCCAGCTGAGAGCAGCAGCGCGTAAGCCAAGTATGGGTTGGCTGCGGAATCCATAGCACGGTACTCAATGCGAGTGCTCTGGCTCTTCTCTGGCTTGTGCAGTGGAACACGAATTAGAGCGGAACGGTTGTTGTGACCCCAGCTGACATAGCTTGGAGCCTCACCACCGCCCCAGAGTCGCTTGTAACTGTTGACGTATTGATTGGTCACCAGAGTCAGCTCTGGAGCGTGACGAAGGATTCCGGCGATGAACTGCCTTGCGACATTGCTCAAGTGATACTTGGCTGCCGGGTCAAAGAAAGCGTTGCGATCACCTTCAAACAGCGAGAAGTGAGTGTGCATGCCGCTGCCAGGGTGGTTAGTGAAGGGCTTTGGCATAAAGGTGGCGTAGACACCCTGCTCGATGGCTACTTCCTTGACCACAGTCCTAAAGGTCATGATGTTATCGGCCATAGAAAGTGCGTCCGCGTAGCGCAGGTCGATCTCATTCTGACCGGGGCCTCCCTCGTGATGGCTGAATTCAACCGAGATGCCAAGCTGCTCGAGCATGGTTACCGCACGACGTCGGAAGTCGTGGGCCGTTCCACCTGGAACATTGTCGAAGTATCCAGCATTGTCTACCGGCACCGGTAGGCCGTTTTCGCCCAATTCAGGGCTCTTTAGCAGGTAAAACTCAATCTCAGGGTGAACGTAAAAGCTAAAGCCCATCTTGGCTGCTTTATCCAAAGCCCTGCGCAGCACATTTCTTGGGTCAGCCGAGGCTGGCTTGCCATCAGGGGTGGCAATGTCGCAGAACATGCGAGCAGCTGGATCCACAGTTCCGCGCCAAGGCAAGATCTGGAAGGTGGATGGATCCGGCATTGCCAGCATGTCTGCCTCGCTGGTGCGGGCCAATCCCTCAATGGCTGAGCCATCAAATCCGATGCCTTCGGCAAAGGCACCCTCAATCTCAGCAGGGGCAACTGCGACCGACTTTAGGGTTCCGGCAACGTCGGTAAACCATAGTCGAATGAACTTCACGCCACGCTCTTCAATCGTGCGAAGTACGAACTCTTGCTGCTTGTCCATTAGGCCTCCTGCTGCTAGCTAATAGGCTAGTGGTTGTGCCAGAAATAAAAGTGGGTTTAGCGCAGACAAACCCGGTGGTCGGTGACTATCAAAACAACGCGCTAGAGATCTTGCGCCTGATGAAAGATGCGCACCAAGCTGGCGTTGAACTACTGGTATTCGGTGAGTTAGCCCTGAATGGATATCCACTTGGAGATCTGAGCTATCGCGCCGATGTAATTGCCAGTGGTGAAGTAAAACTCAACGAGGTAATTGAGGCATCAAAAGACTTCCCCAGCATGACCGTTGTACTCGGTCATGCCTCGTTGGCCAAGACACCAAAGCCCAGGCAGCAATCATCCGATGCCATAGCCCACAACAGCGCAACGGTGTTCAAGTCAGGTGAGGTACTAGGTCGCTATGACAAGCAGCGACTTCCAAACTATGACGTCTTCGATGACTGGAGAAACTTCATTCCAGGTGATCAAGAGCTCATCTTCGAAGTGGCGGGCACCAAATGTGCCGTTGCGATCTGCGAGGACATCTGGGAGGAAAACTCCCCACGGTCCGCATCGCTAAAGGCGGCCGGGGTTGAATACCTCGTTGTCCCAAACGGTTCCCCATACACCCGAAACAAGAGCGCTCAGCGCCGAAAGGCAGCTAAGAACTTCGCAAAGCAAATGAGCGTCGCTTATGTGAACCTAAGCGGTGGGCAGGATGAGTTGGTTTTTGATGGCGATAGCTTCCTACTGGACTCCAGCGGCAATGAACCTGTAACCGCCGGATTAGCGCCTGGGCTATACCTCGCTAAGGGTGAGTCAAACGAAGTCCTAGGCGAATACGAGAAGCTCTTTGAAGTTTTAGTTGCTGGTTTGCGGGATTACTTGAGCAAGACCGGACAACGAAAAGTCGTACTTGGACTCAGTGGCGGTATCGACTCCGCGCTATGCGCTGCCATCGCCAAGGAAGCGGTTGGTGCGGAGAATGTGACCGGGGTGCTGCTTCCATCTAGGTACTCTTCGGCACATTCGCTAAGCGATGCTAAAGAACTAGCTGAAAACTTAGGCATTGAACACCGAACCATTGCGATCGAACCAGCTCACATTGCTTTCGAGAACTCTCTCAACCTAAGTGCGCTGGCGCAGGAAAACATCCAGGCCCGAATTCGCGCCGTGATCTTGATGGGTATCTCCAATTCAGAGGGCCACCTGCTGATAAGCACCGGAAACAAGTCCGAGGTTGCGGTTGGATATTCAACCATGTACGGCGATGCAGCCGGCGGCTTCGCGCCAATCAAGGACGTCTATAAAACAGACGTTTGGGAACTTGCCAGAACTTACAACGCAATTCAAGGCAGCAGTGTCATCCCGGAAAGCTCTATCTCCAAACCACCAAGCGCGGAGCTTAGACCTGGACAGCTTGATCAAGACTCACTTCCCGATTACCAGCTACTCGATGCGGTTCTTGAGCTCCTTATCGAAGGTAAGCAAACGGTAGCCCAGGTGACCAAGGCTGGCTTTGATGCTGAAACTGTGAGACGTATCGATGGCATGGTTCGAGCTTCAGAATGGAAGAGGTCCCAAGGTGCCATCGGCACCAAAACCACCGAGATCGCATTCGGCAAGGGACGTCGAGTGCCACTCACCACTAGATTTGGTGCGCTATGAAAATTAGAACTTCAACGCTCAGTTCAATGAAGCAAAAGGGCCAGCGCTTTGCCTGCCTGACTAGCTACGACGCGCTTACCGCAGCCATCTTCGACCAGGCTGGCATAGAGGTTATTTTGGTTGGCGACTCTGCCAGCAATACCGTGCTAGCTAACGACGGAACAGTGCCAATCACTCTTGACGAGATGCTGGTCTTCGGCCGCGCAGTTTCGCGCAGCGCTAAAAGCGCATTGGTTGTGCTGGATATGCCATTTGGTAGCTATGAAATATCTCCGACCCAAGCCCTTGAGAATGGCATCCGCGCCATGAAGGAATCTGGCGCTGCCGCACTCAAAATCGAAGGAGCTCGCACAGCACAAATTAGAGCCTTAGTCGACGCTGGCATTCCAGTTATGGGTCACGTTGGATTCACTCCGCAATCCGTTCACGCTCTTGGTGGCTTCAAGGTCCAGGGTCGGGGAGAAGCCGCAGAAAAGGTTCTGGAAGATTGCCTTGCGATTGAACAGGCAGGAGCATTTGCTGTTGTCCTGGAAATGGTTCCGACAGAGCTGGCTGAACGAATCACCAAAACGCTGACAATTCCAACGATCGGCATTGGTGCGGGCAACAAGACGGATGCCCAAATTTTGGTCTGGACTGATTTTGCTGGGTTGGGTGAAAAGTCACCTTCGTTCGCTAAGCAATACCTGAACCTCCGAGCGAACCTTTTGGAAGCAGCCCAGAGCTACCGCAGTGAGGTAGCAGCCGGCGAATTTCCCTCGGAAGACAAGAGCTTTAGCTAGGCCAATCCTCAGCATCTTCGTCGCGAAGTGCTTTGGCGCGAAGGGCGATTATCTCTAGAGCCTTCTTGGCCTCTTCGAAGGTTTCAAAAGGGCCCAGGCGCTCCAGAGATAGCGATTGCTTACCAATCTCCACCTGATTTGTTTTGGTGTTGAACCAATATTCATCTTTCGCCATGGTTTGAGCCTAGTAACTGTGAATCAAAAATAGACTTGCCCACGTGCCAAAAGATCATGCCGGAAAACTAATCCCTGGAAAGCTCTCTAGCCAGAGAGCCGTTCCGGCCAACATTCCAAGACCCGAGTACGTCGGAAAGCCTGGGCCAGCCCCACACACTGGTGGCGACAAGTATGACGAAGAGACCATCAAGCGCATCCGCAAAGCTAGCAAGATTGCGGCCCAGGCTCTTGAACTGGTGCTTAGTAGCGCCAAACCGGGCATGACTACTGACGATCTAGATCGAATTGGTCACGAGTTTCTAATATCTCAGAACGCTTACCCATCAACCCTTGGCTACCGCGGCTTTCCAAAATCGCTCTGCGCGTCGATGAACGAAGTTATTTGCCATGGCATCCCCGATGACACAGTTCTAGAGGATGGCGACCTACTGAACATCGACATCTCGGCATTTATCGACGGAGTACACGGCGACACAAACGGCACGGTGTTGATCGGTGAAGCAAGCCAGGAGCTTCAGGATTTAGTCACCAGAACAAAAGAGGCGATGCACCGCGGAATCAACGCTGCGATGCCAGGCCGCAGGGTGAATATCATCGGCCGAGCCATTGAGACTTATGCCAAGCGCTTCAACTATGGGGTTGTTAAGGAATTCACCGGTCACGGCGTTGGGCCGAGCTTCCACACTGGACTGATTATCCCCCACTACGACGAACCTGAGTACGACACTTTGATTGAGGTTGGCATGGTTTTCACGGTGGAGCCGATGATCACTCTCGGCAGCGCCGACTGGGACATGTGGCAGGACGACTGGACCGTGACCACAAAAGACAAACAACACACGGCGCAATTTGAGCACACCATCTTGATCACTGAAGATGGACCAGAAATCCTTACGGAGGCATAGTGGGAAAGAAAGCAGTTGGCATCGACATCGGCGGAACCGGCATCAAGGCTGCGGTAGTCGACATCAAAAAGGGCGAATTGGTTTCTGATCGCGTCCGAGTCGAAACCCCTCAGGGTGGCGAGCCAGAAGCGATTGCCCAGGTGTGCAAGCAAATGATTGAAACCCTTGGTGTTAGCCACAAGAACTACCCGGTTGGAATCTGCTTCCCAGCTGTGGTGAAACACGGCTACACCCAGTCGGCTGCCAATGTTTCCAAGAAGTGGATTGGCCTAAACGCCGATGAGTTATTCGATAAGACCTTGGATAGACACACTCACGTCATTAATGATGCCGATGCGGCTGGATTGGCAGAGGTGAAGTTCGGTGCTGGCCGAGGCGCCCACGGCCTAACCATCATGACCACACTTGGCACCGGCATTGGAACCGCATTGTTCTATAACGGCGTGCTGATCCCAAATGCAGAGTTGGGCCACCTCGAAATTGAGGGCGTCGATTACGAGACCAGGGCTGCCTACAGCGCCATGGAGCGTGAGGAGCTCAGTTTTGAACAGTGGGCGGAGAGGCTACAAAAGTATTACTCGACGCTTGAGCGACTCTTGGTTCCAGATCTCTTTATTGTTGGTGGCGGAATCTCGAAGAACCACGAGAAGTTCCTACCGCTACTAAAGCTGAAGACCAAGATCGTGCCAGCCACCACCAAGAACTCAGCTGGGATTATCGGAGCGGCGTCGCTGGCTTACGCGTCCAGCGAAGATTAGTAGATGGGCCAACCGATACGCCGGGTTCTGTCGTGGACGATCATCTATCTCGGCTCGCAATTGCTCACGAGCTCTAGCGACCTACCCGAAGGCTAAGCGAGCAGCTCATAGCGCCTTCTGCTTGGTCTTGCTCCCGATGAGGTTTACATAGCCAATCCAGTCACCTGAATTGCTGGTGGTCTCTTACACCACCGTTTCACCCTTACCCTTGCGGGCGGTTTACTTTCTGTTGCACTATCTCTCGGATTACTCCGGGTGGGAGTTACCCACCATCGTGCTCTTTGGAGCCCGGACGTTCCTCGACAATGTCGCGACCGCCTGGTTGACCCATCTAGCTAAAGCCTACTTAGTTGGCAGGTGTTGGCAAGAGTTAATAGCGAACACCTCGGCAAAGTTTGGGCCGAAGTAACGCACAATCGAAACTGAAGCTGGGGCAAACTGCAAGGTCCAACTAAGCGAATTTGGCCCGTTTAGAGCATGCCGAAGAATCGCGCGCAGCGGCATCATGTGACTGACAATCGCAACAGTTTGGCCGGTGAATTCAGCAATTGCCTCATCTAGTGCGCTTTTGACGCGAGACTCAAGATCATCGACAGATTCTCCCCCGGGTGGTTTTGCGGACATTGAGCCGCGCCATCTCTCAATCTCTGCTGCGCTGGTGCTCTCCATCTCCGCCATGGAGTGGCCCTCCCAGTTCCCGAATCCAATTTCCTTGAATCGCGCGTCAGGGAGCATGCCGACCTCGAAATGCTTCGCCACAGCGGTGGCGGTTTGCGTGGTTCGAAGTTGTGGCGAATGCAGCACCTTACTGATATCCCCGAGGCCAAAACGTCCCAGCAGCTCTGCGACCGCCTTCGAGGCGAGTTCCGCCTCGAGAAATCCAAGTTCGCTCAGGCTCGGGTCTTCCCCGTTGCTGCCGCTAATCAAGTTCGATTCGGTGAGCTGGGTGTGCCCGTGGCGAATCAGCACAAAGGTAGTTGGCTCGATTGACTGCCTTGGAGCTCGAATACTCTTGGGCTGTATTGCCGATAGCGCCAGTTCCGAACTTTCGCCAAAATCACCTTCGTCAAGCGCACGATTTGCTGCGGCGTCTGCTACCGAGTTTTGCTCTCTTGGAATCCACTCCAGCCTGACTGATAGCCCGCGAATAATGCGCATAGCTTCCTGGGCCAGCTCGCGAAGCTCTGGATGCTTGATCTGCCAGCGGCCACTGAGCTGCTCCACCACCAGTTTTGAATCCATTCGAACCAAGACCTCAGCACCGGGGAACGAGGCTTCAATGTGACGAAGGCCGGCAATTACGCCCTGATACTCGGCGTAGTTATTGGTTCTGATGCCAAGATTCTCGCCAAGCTCCGCAATCAAATTTCCAGAGCTATCAAAGATAACCGCTCCATAGGCAGCTGGTCCTGGGTTGCCCCTTGAGGCTCCATCGGCGTAAAGAGTAAAAGTCATCGAATCAGAATCGCCTGGCACTCGGGGCAAGACGCTAACTCATCACTTGGGACCTGGTGCAGGTCGGCTAGGGCGGTTGCGGTGATGCTCATGTTGCATGCGGTGCAGGTGTTCTTCTGCAATCGCCCCACAGCTAACCCGCGCGCCAACTTGGCATCGAACCTAGCCAGTAATTCTTCAGGGAGTTTGACTCGAAGCTCGCCTGCTGCCTTCTGATTCTCTTGGAACTGAGTCTTTAGATCAGCGAGTTCCAGCTGGACGCGGGCTTTGGTGAGCTGCAGCTCTTGCTCGAGCTTCTCCCCCAGTACTTCAAGTTCATGCATACGCATGTCAGACTCGCTCTTGCGCTCTAGCAGCTCGAGCTCGACATCTTCAAGATCAGAAGCGCGCTTAGCCAGGGTCTCCAACTCGTGCTGAATACCAAGCGCGTCCCTCGCGACAGCAGTCTTGGTCAGCCGATCCTTATCAGTGGCAATTCGCTTGTTTACTAGCGCAAGATCTGCCTCTAGTCGCTCCAGCTCTCGGACCAGGGCTTCGTGCTCTGATCGAGCTTGGCTGATCTCGGCGGAGTTACTCAGTTGAGCGCTTCGAGCGGCTTCCAAATCCGCCCCAGTTGCCAACTGCTTGGCCTGAGCCTCAAGCTTGCGGTTGAGGATAATCAGCTCCTGCAGCGATAACAGGTTCTCTAATTCACCGATTTTTACCTTCATTGCATCACCGCAAACGTCCATGGGTCAGTATTGATTTCACTAACCACAAACTCTACTTGCGGAATCAAGGTATCCAGCTGAGCCTTAGCGTTATCCAGCCAAACCCACTCGGCAGCCCAGTGGGCTATGTCGATAAGAGCTGGCCCACCCGAAATTTGAGATTGTTGAGTGAAGTCCTGCGCCGGGTGGTGTCGCAAATCTGAAGTGATGTACAGATCGGCATCGCTTAGCGCAACCATTGGAAGGTAAGCATCCCCAGCGCCCGCCAAGACAGCGACCTTCGAAATCAACCGAGTCGGATCTCCAGCGACCCGAACGCCTTGAGCGACAGCGGGAAGCTGCTTCGCCACCTGCCGAGCAAAGTCCAGCAGGGAGATTGGCTTGATCGATCCGATAACGACATGCGAATTGGTTGAAGCTAGCGGGCTCAGGTCACTAAGCCCAAGCTTGTGTGCGAGTGACTGAGTGACGCCGCCAATTTGAAAATCAGCATTGGTGTGGGCAGAAAACACTGCCAGATGGTTTCGGATTGCCAAGGCAGCGTTAGCGCCCTTAGGTCCAAGTTCCGAGAGTTCGAATAGCCCACGCATGAACATCGGGTGGTGACTGATAATCAACTGGCACTCGTTTGCGACAGCCTCTTCGATCACCTCGCGAGTCACGTCTACCGAAAGCAGCACTTTTCTTACATCCTGAGCAGGATCTCCAAGCATTAGGCCGGGCTTGTCCCACTCTTCTTTATCGCTAGGCGGCCAGAGCGAATCAAAATGTGAGATCAGGTTTTCGAGCAACATGACTACAAGCCAAGCAGATTATCGAGATTCATGTTGCGAATCTCGACATTTCGAATCTCTCGATCCTGAGATCTGATTACGAAGATTCGCAAAATCGCGAAGGCTAGCCCGATTACTAGCCCAAAAATCAATGCCAACTCGTGAACGGTGAAACTAGATTCGGGCACCAGCAACTGCTGTACCGCCTCGACACCGAATGGTGCCGCAACCACAAGAGCAACCCAAGTAATTGGCTGGAATGCCCCATAAAAACCGTAACTGGTATCAAGCGATGGGATATGAAGCGGCGTCCTTCTGAAAAGTTGATCACCGAACATCAACACGATAAGCGCAACCAGAACCGACACTGCCGGTCCATTTAGATAATCCAACACCGGCAACGCCACGATAGGGATCAAGAAGGCAGCGCCTGCCCAGCGTCCAATCGGGCGGGCAGTGAGGTCTCGTCCGGCGGCGGTAGATGCCAGGAAAACCGCAAACAGTGTCACCATCGATGTGATTGCGCTCTGCCCGAGGAAAACCAAACCAACGCTGATTCCGATCACCAACGGAATCTGAAGGGTAAATGACCAAGCCCTGGTTTGAGAGTGCGGGATCGAGAATGAGGCTATGACTATGGTCATAAGCCCAACGGCCAAGCTGGCCCAGCCGACCTGCTCCCAATCGACCGGTTCCGGTGGCAAGAAAACCGATCCAGAAAGTGGCGCATAAGCGAACCACTCGATGGTTCTAGGCGCAACTTCCCCGTAAATCACCACAAGGCAAACCACGGCGGCGCTCGAGATCAAAAGCAGCCACCAATGCCACGCCCTCGGGGCTAACTGGCCCAATAGCAATGCGCCTAGCGCACACAGCAGAACATCGGTGCGATAGCCCGGTATCAGAGAGATCATCAAGTCCGAATCAACTATGTGGAGCACGCCCTCCAGCACAACCAGTGACGTGAAGGCGATAGCGAGTGCGGCTCCTAGGTATACGCCCCAGCCACCGAATACCGAGGCGGAACGAATCAACGGATGCAGGCTGTGCGTCTTTATGAACGAAAGAACCAATCCGGCGGCCAGAGATCCGAATGTAAAGGACCAGATGGCTTCAGAAACATTCAGTTCCAGCCAAGCGGCAATAAGAAGATTCACCAACCCCACCAGCAACCAAGTCGCAACTCCTGGCACTAGCTTTCGAACGATCTCTTTACGTTTGCTTAGCTTTCGTCGACCGATGATCGGGATTTCTGAGGTGAAAATTGGTGCTTCAGGCTCTTTGTATTCAACCGAATCGACCGGCTGAACCGGTTCCAAATTCACTGGCAAAACATCCAAGGCTAGTTTTCTCAGTGCCGAAAGAGCCTGCGGAGAACCGTCCGCTTGAAGTTCTGAGATCCAGGCGCCTAAAGCGGCCGAATCCTGTTCACGCAGCAGGGCTTGCTCAGCAATAAGTCGCTCAGAATTGGCAAGACCCTCCGCGGAAGAACCGAGGAGGGTGATGGCGCGATGTAATTCAGCGTCACTAAGCGCTTTTGGCTTAGGGGGCTCGAATTCCACCATGTTTGCCTAACTAGGGGGTCGAGTGGGCCCTACCGGGCTCGAACCGATGACATCCACGGTGTAAGCGTGGCGCTCTACCAACTGAGCTAAAGGCCCGCAGAAGAGCTTAGTGGTTTTTTAGCCGCTAAACCAACTCCAGAGCATTTTTATAGTCGGAAAGTTTTCTTGGCTCGCCCGGGCTGGTCTCAAACTTGGCTGCGACCTCCCCATTTATGTCTATCACGAAGGTTGCGCGGGTCGAGATACCACGTTCCGCAATGAACACACCGTACTTGGACGCAACTTCGCCATGTGGCCAAAAGTCAGCTAGCAGACTGAACTTGTAGCCCTCGGATTCGGCGAACTTGGCCTGCACATACTTCGAATCCACACTGATCGCCAGTAACTCGATGCCGTCTGATTCCAAAAGATTGAGGTTGTCGCGAAGCTCGCAAAGCTCTCCGGTGCAGATTCCACTGAAGGAGAGTGGGTAGAACACCACCACAACTGGCTTTACTCCTCGGAACTGGGAAAGGGTCACCTCTTCACCGTGCTGATTGATGAGGGTGAAATCTGGTGCTTGGTCGCCAACGGTAATCATGTCTGCCTTTCGATGCTCAATAAAACCTACAACGCGCCCGAAATCATTCCAAGCCGAATAGACTTATCGAGCCCTAAAAGGGCCAAACCGGTAAACAGCCACGAAAAGAGGCTTTGATGTCGTTTAACGACCATGATGCATTCGCTCCAGCAGTGTCAGACCTAGACCCTCAGGAGACAGCCGAGTGGCTGGAATCACTTGACGCAGTAGCCCAGCGTCACGGTCGCGGCCGTGCCAGAGAGATCATGCAGTCGCTTCTTCGCAGAAGTCACGAGCTGCAGCTCAATGTTCCACTGGTCCCAACTACCGACTACATCAACACCATCAGCCCGGAAGATGAGCCGAAGTTCCCAGGCGACGAAGCTATCGAGCGCACCTACCGCGCTTGGATGCGCTGGAACGCAGCTGTTATGGTTCACCGAGCCCAGCGCCCTGGTATCGCTGTGGGTGGCCACATTTCCTCTTTCGCATCGAGCGCCTCACTTTATGAAGTCGGTTTCAATCACTTTTTCAAGGGTCACGACCACCCACAGGGACCAGACTCGATCTTCGTCCAGGGACACGCCTCCCCCGGTCCTTACTCCCGTGCTTTTCTAGAGGGTCGAATTTCGGCAGATGAAATGGATAACTTCCGTCAGGAAAAGTCCAGGCCAAAGCCAGGTCGCGGTCTTCCAAGCTACCCACACCCAAGATTGATGCCGGACTTCTGGCAGTTCCCAACCGTTTCGATGGGACTTGGTCCTATCAACGCCATTTACCAGGCTCAGTTCAACCGCTTCCTTGAGGGTCGCGGCTTCAAGGACACCTCCGGCCAGCACGTTTGGGCATTCCTAGGCGATGGCGAGCTTGACGAGGTAGAGAGCCGCGGAGCGCTGCAGCTTGCAGCCAACGAAGGTCTTGACAACCTGACCTTCGTTGTGAACGCCAACTTGCAGCGTCTAGACGGCCCGGTTCGCGGTAATGGCAAGATCATTCAGGAGCTGGAGTCCTTCTTCCGCGGCGCCGGTTGGAATGTCATCAAGGTGATTTGGGGCCGTGAGTGGGACAGCCTTTTGGCCAACGACTCCGAAGGTGCTTTGGTTAACCTGATGAACCGCACCCCGGATGGTGACTACCAGACCTACAAGACTGAATCCGGCAAGTTCGTGCGCGAGAACTTCTTCGCTCGCGACCCTAAGGCACTGAAGCTGGTTGAGCACCTCAGCGACGACCAGATCTGGGACCTCAAGCGCGGTGGCCACGATTACAACAAGATCTTTGCCGCGTATCAGGCCGCTGTGAACCACAAGGGACAGCCAACCGTGATCATCGCTAAGACCATCAAGGGTTACGGACTAGGTAAGAGCTTCGAGGGTCGCAACGCGACTCACCAAATGAAGAAGATGACCTTGGAGAACCTCAAGGACTTCCGCGACGCCATGAGGGTTCCAATCACCGATGCCCAGCTAGAGGCCGATCCTTATCAGCCTCCTTACTACCACCCTGGTAGCGACAGCCCTGAAATCCAGTACATGCACGAGCGGCGCAGGGAACTTGGTGGTTACCTGCCAGAGCGACGCACCAAGTACGTTGATTTCTCTCTCCCTGAGGAAAAGGCATACGCAGTACCTCGCGCCGGTTCCGGCAACCAAGAAGTTGCCACCACCATGGCGTTCGTTCGCATGTTGAAGGACCTTTTGAAGTCGGATGGCACCGGCGAGCGAATCCAGATGATCATTCCGGATGAAGCTCGTACCTTTGGTATGGACGCCTTCTTCCCAACCGCGAAGATTTACAACCCAAACGGCCAAAAGTACATGTCGGTTGACCGTGACCTGTTGCTGAGCTACAAGGAAGCCCCTAACGGCCAGATTCTGCACACCGGAATCAACGAAGCCGGTTCGATGGCGGCATTCACCGCTTCCGGAACCAGCTACGCAACCCACGGGCAGCCAATCATCCCGATCTACGTCTTCTACTCAATGTTTGGATTCCAGCGAACCGCAGACCAGGTCTGGCTTGCTGGAGACCAAATGGCACGTGGCTTCATGATTGGTGCTACCGCCGGAAGAACAACACTCACCGGTGAGGGTCTTCAGCACGCAGACGGTCACTCACTAGTAATTGCCAGCACAAACGCTGCGGTAGTTGCCTACGATCCAGCCTACGGTTACGAGATTGCTCACATCACCAAGGCTGGACTAGAGCGCATGTACGGCGGAAGTCACGAAGATCCAAATGTGATCTACTACCTAACCGTTTACAACGAGCCAATGTTGCAGCCTGCTGAACCAGAGGGCGTTGATGTCGATGGCATCCTAAGAGGAATGCACCTAATCTCGAAGAACGCAGCTGACGGCCACAAGGCACAGATCCTGGCCTCTGGCGTCTCGGTTCCATGGGCACTTGAGGCTCAGCAGCTCCTACTTGAATGGGGAGTATCCGCTGACGTCTGGTCCGTAACCAGCTGGGGAGAACTTCGCCGTGACGGACTTGCATGCGATGAGCGCAAGTTCCTCTACCCAAACGAAGAAGCTCCGGTTTCCTACGTCGCAGAGCGTCTGGCTGACGCCAAGGGTCCAAAGCTTGGTGTCTCCGACTTCATGCACGCGGTTCCTGACATGATCAGACCTTGGGTTCCAGGATCGTATGCGACATTGGGTGCCGATGGCTTCGGCTTCTCCGACACTCGTCCAGCAGCAAGGCGCCACTTCAAGATCGATGGTCCTTCGATTGCGGTTCGCATCCTTGAACAGCTGGTTGAGAAGGACAAGATCGATCGCTCGATTCCGCAGCAGGCTATCGACAAGTACCGCCTGCACGATGTAAACGCTGGCACCAGTGGATCGGCCGGTGGAGACGCCTAAGCATCTCGCCTGGCTGCAATCCATAGCTGGCGAGCTCGCAACAGCGACCCTAAGTCGCCTGGATGAGACTTTGCCTTGGTATCGATCGATGCCACCTGCCCGCCGTGCCGCAATTGGTTCGGTCGCCCAAAATGGCATAACCAGTTTTATCCAGTGGTACCAGGATCCCTCCAGCCAGCCTTGGGTGGCCGCGGATGTGTTTGGGAATGCTCCTAGGGAACTACTGCGTTCGATATCGCTCCAGGAAACCCTGCAGCTCATTCGAGTTGTGGTTGAGATGGTTGAGGCCAGGGTCGTTGCCGAGCACCCCGATTTGACCGAGTCCGTGCTCCGGTACTCAAGAGACATTGCTTTCAGTGCGGCCGATGTTTACGCAAAGGCAGCAGAGGCCAGGGGTCTTTGGGATGCTCGCCTTGAAGCCTTGGTGGTTGACAGCATTATTTCGGGCGAGACTTCTCAAGAAATTAGCTCTCGTGTGGCGGCTCTAGGTTGGCGAAGCGATGGGCAGGTAGCAGTTCTGCTCGGTATCGCAAACCCAAACCCGGATCCAGACGGCATGCGCAAGATTGCCCGCAAGGCAGGAAGTGATCTACTGCTAGGCATCCAGGGCCGCCGGCAGGTCGTCGTTATTGGGCTCATGGTCGCCATTGAAAAGCCAGACCAAGCCATTCACTCAATCGCGGAACAACTTGAGGGTTTCTTCGGACAGGGGCCACTGATTTTGGGCAAGACCGTCGCAACGGTTTCAGATGCCACCAGGAGTGCAAAGAGCGCACTCGCAGCTCACTCTGTCGCGCTGAGTGTTGGCTCGGACAAACGACCGCTGGCCGCTGATGAACTACTTCCAGAGCGTGCCCTGGCAGGAGATGCGCTCGCTAGGCAAACCTTGATAGAGGCTTACTATTTGCCACTGGCAAAAACCTCACCTGAACTATTGAGCACCCTTCGCGCCTATTTGGATTGCGGTAGATCACTCGAACTAACAGCGAAGAGCCTCTTTGTGCACGCAAATACCGTCAGATACCGCCTGAAGCGAATATTCGAAGAGATAGCTGCCGACCCGACAGATGCCCGCACCGCATTTGTACTGCAGGTGGCTTTGCTTTTAGGTGCCATCAATGACAACGAATATGGTTTGAAAAGGTAGTTTGTAGCAATGCGTATCTTGATGTGTCCCGGACAAGGTTCCCAATCAGAGGGTTTCTTGAAGGACTGGTTTGAAAACGTCCCCGGCTTTGAGGCAAAGATTGTTGAACTCGCCCAAGCCGCTGGGAAGGATCTGGTCAGATTGGGCACCAGCGCTGTCGAGGATGAGATCAAAGCCACCGAGAATGCTCAGCCACTAATCGTTGCCGCGTCAATTGCGGCTGCCCGAACCGCAATGGATTTGAGTCAAGTTTCTGGTGTGGTTGGGCACTCAGTTGGCGAGTTCGCAGCTGCTGCGATAGCTGGGGTGATCTCTGACGAGGATGCCATGCGTCTGGTTTCCGTGAGGGCTAACGCAATGGCTGAGGCAGCGAAGCTAGCCAGCACATCAATGGCCGCAGTGCTTGGTGGCGAAGAGAGTGCGGTTCTTCAAACCCTTGACGATCTGGGCCTTTCTGCCGCTAACTACAACGGCGCTGGGCAGATTGTCGCTGCCGGTGCCAAGGAAGCCATTACTGTTTTGGTTGCCAACCCACCTGAGAAGGCTCGAGTTATCGAACTTAAGGTTGCCGGAGCTTTCCACACCGAGTTCATGAAGCCTGCGGTTGAAGAACTTGCCAAGGAGGCGGCAAAGGTCTCTGTCAATGATCCGAGTCTCAGACTCTGGTCCAACGTTGATGGTGGCGAAGTGGAATCTGGCTCGAGCTTTTTGGCATCTCTGGTTTCCCAGGTTTCAAACCCAGTGCGCTGGGATCTTTGCATGCTCAGCATGGATTCCCACTCCCCCGTCGTGATTGAATTACCCCCGGCTGGGGCTCTCGCTGGACTCGCAAAGCGAGGAATGCCAAACTCCACTGCCATCGCCCTCAAATCGAGCATCGACCTCGAGAAAATCGGAGCGTTATGAAGACCCTAAACCAGACCAAAACCGTTGAATTCACCAGAATCTACGCCCTGGGAGCGTCGAGAGGCCACCAGGTGGTTACCAACGATGACATCGCTGGTCCGATTGACTCCTCGGACGAATGGATTAGACAGCGCACCGGCATTGTCACCCGCAAGCGAGCCGATTCAGAGCAGTCCTTAATCGACATGGCCGTTGAGGCATCAAAAGAGGCTATTCAGAAATCTGGCATCGACCCGAGTGAAATCGGTGCGGTCATTCTGGCAACGATCACTTTCCCGTATCAAACCCCTTCCGGAGCATCACTTTTGGCGGAATTGGTTGGCGCTCATGGGGCAGCGGCATATGACATTTCAGCCGCCTGCGCGGGCTACTGCTACGGCATCGCACAGGCAGACGCTTTGGTTAGGGCAGGCACTAGCAAGTACGTTCTTGTGGTCGGCGGCGAGAAGCTATCGGACTTCATTGACCCAACCGATCGCTCAATCAGCTTCCTGTTGGGCGATGGGGCTGGAGCTGCGATCGTTGGACCAAGCGACCACCCTGGCATCTCAAAGTCAGTTTGGGGTTCAGACGGAGCCAACTGGGACAAGGTCGGAATGACCAGCTCAATCCTGGACTTCAAAGAGGGTAAGGCCCAATGGCCGACCTTGGTTCAGGAAGGGCAGTCGGTTTTCCGCTGGGCGGTTTGGGAAATGGCCAAGGTTGCCAAGCAGGCACTAGCAGAGTCTGGTCTGCAAGCCAGTGACCTCAGCGCTTTAGTGACCCACCAGGCCAACATCCGAATCATTGATGAGTTCGCCAAGCAACTCGAACTTCCAGACTCCGTGGTGGTGGCACGCGACATTGTTGAAACCGGCAACACCTCAGCCGCATCTATTCCACTAGCAATGCACAGATTGCTAGCCGAAGGCAAAGTGAAAAGCGGCGGATATGCGCTACAAATTGGCTTCGGCGCGGGGCTTGCCTTTGCGGCGCAAGTGGTCGAACTGCCGTAAAATAAAGCGACTCAAACACTAATAGGAGAAAAATGGCTCTTTCGCAGGCAGAAGTCCTAGCAGGACTCGCAGAACTAGTAAACGATGAGACTGGTATCGCAACTGACGCAGTTCAGATGGACAAGTCCTTCACTGACGACCTAGACATCGACTCGATTTCGATGATGACCATCGTGGTAAACGCTGAGGACAAGTTCGGCGTAAAGATTCCAGATGAGGAAGTAAAGAACCTCATCACCGTTGCTGACGCGGTCAACTTCATCACCGCAGCACAGGCCTAGTAAAAGCATGCGTCGCGTCGTCGTCACCGGAATCGGTGCCACCACCCCTCTAGGTGGCGACGTCGCGTCCAGCTGGGCCAATCTATTAGCCGGCAAGTCCGGTATTTCAACCCTTGAGCAGGAGTGGGTCGCAAGACACGAGCTGCCTGTTACCTTTGCCGGCCAGGCCAAAATAGCCGCCGCTGAGATCTTGACCCCTCAGGAAGCTAAGCGCCTGGACCCCTCTAGTCAGTTCGCTCTAATCGCCGCTCGACAGGCCTGGGAAGATGCTGGGTCTCCCGAAGTTGAGCCAGAACGACTAGCCGTAGATTTTGCCACCGGAATTGGTGGTGTTTGGACTTTGCTCGACGCCTATGACACGCTGCGCGAACGTGGACCTAGACGGGTGCTGCCAATGACAGTTCCAATGCTTATGCCAAATGGTCCAGCTGCCGCCATCGGCATGGACATTGGAGCTAGAGCTGGAGTAAGAACCGCAGTTTCGGCATGTGCCTCTGGAACCGAGTCAATTGCCAATGCCTTCCACCGCATTCAAACCGGTGAGGCCGATGTGGTAGTTGCCGGTGGTGCGGAAGCTGCCATCCACCCAATGCCAATCGCCGCCTTTGCTGCGATGCATGCGCTTTCGAGGCGCAACGATGACCCAACCAAGGCATCTCGCCCATACGACACCGATCGCGATGGCTTTGTTATGGGCGAGGGTGCTGGTGCTGTGATGCTAGAAACTCTTGAATCAGCAAAGGCTAGGGGCGCCAAGATTTACTGTGAGATCGTAGGCGGCAGTGTTACCTCTGACGCCTACCACATCACCGCACCAGACCCAGAGGGTTCTGGTGCTGCGAGAGCAGTTCTTGCAGCACTGGCTCAAGCTGGAGCGGACGTCAAGGATGTCGAGCACATCAACGCTCACGCCACCTCTACCCCGGTTGGCGACATTGCCGAATACACCGCCCTCAAGCGCGTTTTCGGCGACCACACCCAGAATCTAGTGGTTGCGGCTACTAAGTCAGCTACCGGACACCTGCTAGGTGGCGCGGGCGCCATCGAAGCAATTTTCACCATCTTGGCTCTCAAGGAGAACACCGCTCCCCCGACCATTAACTTGGACAACCAAGATCCCGCCATCGACCTACACGTGCCAAGAACTCCGACCAAGCTAGCTCGCCCAGACGCAGTAGCAATCAGCAATAGCTTTGGCTTTGGTGGCCACAACGCAGTGCTCGCGTTCAGGAACCTCTAAACAGCCCTAGGGAGCGCGACAGCGTACTCCGCGACCTTTCTGTATGGTTCAACCAGGTCAATCCAAGGAACGCCGGTAAGCCTTCTAAAACCACGTGAGAAATCAGAGAGATTTCCGCGGGTTTCCATCAGCAGCTGTTCGAGTTGCCCGGCCCGTAAAACCACTTCACCGGCCTCATCGAATTCATTGCGACAGATTCCCAGCGACGGGTGGTGCAGAAAACGCTGTGGATGTTCGGAGAAGGTGTTGAGCTCAAAAATAGCTTTGGTTCTAGACAAATTCGAAACCAGTTCCGGGATCTGGTCCTCATGAACCTCAATCATCGAGCGAAGCTGAACACTCTCCACCTCTAGGGGTTGCCCTGTAAAGCTAACGGGTGCGCCAAACTCGGCCAAAATGCTATTGATTTGGCCCATCGCCTCAACGGGTGCGCTAAACACCCACAAATCGACGTTTGGCAGCTTTCCTCCGATCCAGATCCGTCTTCCCCTACGTTCTGAACCGGTTTAGGAACGATAAACCTAAACCCTGAGAGTTGTCAAACAAAAGCTGCCAACTCTCCTAGGATTTCTAGCGATGAGCAAACTATATTTCCGCTTTGGAGCGATGAACTCCGGCAAGAGCACCGCACTACTCCAGGCCGCCTTCAACTACGAAGAGCGCTCTCAGCACGTGTTTCTGGCCAAGCCGGCCATCGACTCCAAGGGAGATCGCAACATCGTCTCAAGGCTAGGTGTCACCAGACAGGTTGACTTCCTGGTCGAGCCGGCGGTGAACCTAAGGCACTTGCTCGCTGAGCACACTGCGGCATTTAAGGCAACAACCGGCAACAGTGTGGCATGTCTTTTGATCGACGAAGCTCAGTTTCTAACACGCGACCAGGTCGACCAGTGCCTCGAGATAGCGGTTCTAGATGGCATTCCGGTGTTGGCTTATGGAATCCGCACCGACTTCAAGACCAATGCCTTCCCGGGGTCAATGCGGCTTTTGGAAATCGCACACTCGCTTGAGGAGCTAAAGACAATTTGCCGTTGCGGTCGCAAGGCGATGTTCAACGCCAGGCTGGTCAATGGAGACTTTACATTTGATGGCGAGCAGGTTGCCATCGATGGCGACAAGGTGACATACGAGTCGCTCTGCGCGAGCTGTTACTTGTCTAAAAAGCCCTAAGACCTAGATTTTCTAGCCTTTATAAATCGCATCGCAAGTCGGATTGCGATGTAAGCAATTACCGCGTAAACCACGTAATCCACCACTGACGAGAAATGTTCTGCGACTTCCCAATTCTCACCAAGTGCGAAGCCGGCGGTGATCCAAATCGTGTTCCAAATCAAACTACCGAGGGCAGTAAAGAGGAAGAACTTATATGGGTTCATGCGAGTAAGGCCCGCTGGGATGCTGACCAGACTTCTAACCACCGGAATCAATCGGCCAAAAAGCACAATCTGCACTCCGTAGCGATCAAAGAAATCCGTAGCCTTATCGAAATCTTTGACGTAGAAACCAACGTACTTGCCATATTTGCCAACCAAAGTGCGAATTCGCTCCTCGCTGACCCACCAACCGATCAGATAAAGAATCGCTGCTCCGAGCAGCGAACCCAAGGTGGTGGCCAGCAGGGCTGCCCAGAAAGTGAAGACGCCTTGACCGGCATTCACGCCAGTTAGAAGCAAAACCAACTCGGAAGGAATTGGCAAGATAATCACTTCAATAGCGATTAGCAGCGCAGCACCCAGTAGGCCGATGTTCTCAATGACCGAGAGGGAGAATTCCAGCAAGAGCAGTCCTTTAGTTCTGTGAAGCCGAGATTGTGGGGCGTGCGGGACTTGAACCCGCGACCGACGGATTATGAGTCCGCTGCTCTAACCGGCTGAGCTAACGCCCCCAGCCAACCACGAGTTTACCGACGAACTGCCCGACTCACCCTGTGGTTAGAGCAGGTTAGGGATCTTCTGCTCTTCAGCGAGGTTCGACTTTCTAAATCGCAGCGTGACTAGGGTCGAAATAATCACGATAAACAGTGAGTACATCGCCGGCACAATCAGGATCAAACCAATTGCTGGATTGCCAGAGAAGGTCAATAGAACGATCGCGATGGCGAGCGGACCATTGAGAATTCCGGTTTCCAAGGCGATGGTCCTGGCATCGACACCACTAATTCTGAAGGTTCGAGCGACTCCGAAACTCATTGCCATACCGAATAGACCCAAGCCAATGGCAACCACGTACACCTGCCATGGGGTCGATGTGAGTAGTCCCCAGTTTCTCGGAACCCAGGTAGCCATTAGGAATGCGATGAAGAACAATCCAAAGAATCCACCCAGCAACTCCAAAATCGCACCGGCGTTAGCACTGAATCGACGGATTGTCATACCGAGAATCACCGGCACAAGCATCACAGCGATAGTTACAACGATGTTTGTAAGTGGAATCTGCCACTCTGGGCTATCAGCAAACATCAGTCCGCCAAAGATAAACAGTGCCAATGGCGTCATTAGCAATGCCCAGATGGTTGTGTTGATGGTCATGATGACACTCAACGCCAGGTTTCCCTTGGCGAAGTAGGTAAACAGGTTTGAAGTCGTACCACCCGGCACCGAGCCCATGAGCAAAGCTCCGACCGCCACTGGAGCTGCGTACTCGATTGGTAGTTGGAACAAGAAGATCGATGCCAGCGAGAAAGCCAACAACGGCATTAGGCCATACTGAGTGAACCAACCAACGATCAGGCCTTTAGGGCGCTTCAGTGCGTGGAGGAAGTCCTTTGGAGTCAGGCCGGCACCTAGTCCGAACATGATCACGAAGACCAGACCAAGCAACAGAGTTTGCTCGAATGGCGTTACGACGTCCTGCTCGGAGACAACGGCTGGAGCCTGGAGAATAAAGTTCAACATTTTCGACTAACCCTTCAGCTGGTTTGGATGGGCGTTGTTCTGCTGAGCCAGCCAGAGCGCGCGTAGATCTTTCCGAAGGATTTTTCCAATCGGACTCTTGGGAAGTTCGCTAACGAATTCGACAGCGTTAGGCACCTTGTAGGCCGCCAAGGACTTTCGGCAGTGTGCGATGACATCGGCTTCGCTTGGGGCATTTGCGCCAGCAACTACGAAGGCTAGGACACGCTCACCTGTTTTGTCGCTCGGAGTTCCAATAACGCCAACTTCGCTGACCCCATCAAGCGCAGCGATCTGCTCCTCAACTTCGTTCGGATAGACATTGAAGCCGGAAACCAGGATCATGTCCTTTTTCCTGTCCACAATGGTGAAGAAGCCATCGGCATCAACGGTCGCAATGTCACCGGTCTTGAGCCAGCCATCAACCACCGCATTTGCGCTGTCCTCGGGTCGATTCCAGTAACCCTGCATGATCTGTGGCCCCTTGGCCAATAGTTCACCAGGTTCTCCCGTGGCAACTTCGGAGCCATCTTCGGCCACACACTTCACCAGGGTTGAAGGCACCGGGATTCCGATGGTGCCATCACGACCGCTGCCATCAAGTGGGTTGAAGGTCAACACCGGTGAAGACTCAGTCAAACCATAGCCCTCAACAATCGGAGTGCCGGTGAGCTTTCTCCAGCGCTCAGAAACTGACTCGTGTAGCGCCATGCCGCCAGCGGCCGATGCCCTGAGGTGTTTTGGCGGTGAGTCAGTAAACCAGCGCTCGTTTAGGAGTGCGTTGAACAGGGTGTTTACACCGGTCACCCAAGTCACCTTGTAGTTCTCAAAGACTCGCTTTAGGTTGCTAGGAGGTCTTGGGCTCGGCACCAAGAGGTTCTTCGCGCCCAAGTGCCAAAATCCCAGCAGATTGATCGTAAAAGCGAAGATGTGATACAGCGGCAGCGCGGTGACCACGATTTCTTTCCCTGGGCGCATGTAGTCGCCACACATGGAAATCAGCTGAAGCGTATTCAGCACCAAGTTGCCGTGCGAAAGCATGGCACCCTTTGAAACACCAGTGGTTCCACCGGTGTACTGCAGCGCGGCTACAGAACTCGACGAAAGACCAGAAACATACCCTTCGAGTTTTGCTTGGCTGAATGATTTCTCTCCAGCTGCCAGAGCCTGAGTAAATGCAGTGTGCTCAACGGTGATCTTTGGCAGGGTCTTGCTCCAGAACTTCTGAGTGCCGCGAATAACTCCGGCAACCACGGCTGGGAAGAACTGAGAGATTCTGACAGTAACGACGTGCTCGATTGAAGTCTTGTTCAGTACTTCAGGTAGGCGATCGGCAAACATGTCGATCACTACCAGCGCCTTTGCGCCAGAATCCGAGAACTGGTGAACCATCTCGGAAGCGGTGTAAAGCGGGTTTGTGTTTACCAGCACCAAGCCGGCCTTCATGATGCCAAAAGCCACAATCGGATAGCTAAGGCAGTTTGGCATCTGAACTGCTACACGATCACCGAGCTCAAGCCCCAAATCTTCGCGAAGGTAAGCGGCAAAGTGATCCGAGTATCGGTCGACCTGTTCGTAGCTGAGCGAACCGTTCATGCCGTTTGGCAAGACCTGTGTGAAGGCCACTTTCTTGCCGTAAGTCTTTACCGCGGCACGAATCAAGTCCGGAAGAATCTGGAAAGAAGTTTGCGGTAGCTCGTGGGGCACTTCGCTCGGATAGTGGGCCAGCCAGGCAGGTTGCGTCATTTTCACTCTTTCGCTGTAAACCAGCTTTAGTGACTACCGACGCTGGTTGAGCAAAATCATAATCTCAGATTGATCGAAAACCTGCATTATTTTTCATGCTTTTCGGCGAAAAATTGTGGGAAAGCTACAAGACCTTTGGTTTCTTACAGGCTACTTACGCTTGCGCTTGATTTTCTTGGCCGCTTCGTTGATTTGTTCCTTGAGCTCATCCTTCAACTCAGCCAACTGCTCGCGAACTTCCTCGCCCACTTCGTTTAGCTTCTCGATAGCCTCTTGGGACATATCTTCGGCTCGCTTGCCTAACTCAACAGCGCTGTGTCGCCAACTCTCCAGGCGAGCACTGATGGCCTCATTGAGCTTGCCAATTGGCTCCATGTATGACGGCGAGTTGTCGTCAGTGGTGGAGCTCTCATTTCGAATACCGACGTAAAGGTCCTCAAAGATCTTGATGGTGCGCTCGATGTCGTGAGATTGAATTAGGTGGAGGCTATTCTCGCTGAGGCGATTTAGCTCTTGCTGATCAGCGGTCAAAATCCTGCGCAGTCGATCAGCCAGCGCCTCAGCATCATCCGCTGGGAACAGGTAACCGTTATCACCATCGTGAACCAAGTGCGGCAGCGCCATCGCATCGGCACCAATAACAGGTCTACCCGAAGCCATCGCCTCCATGGTGGCAATGGACTGCAGCTCGGCGATGGATGGCATCACAAAGGCGGTGCAACGCTCATAAGCCTTAGGGAGTTCCTGGTCGGAGATGTGACCGGTGAAGATGACTCGGTCTGAAATGCCGAGTTCATGCGCAAGACGGGCTAGGTTCTCCCGCTCACCACCATCGCCCACCAGCTCAACAATGACATTTGGATGCTCGGTAAGCATCGCAACGGCTTGCAGCAGAATGTGAATGCGCTTTTCGTCATCGAGACGACCAAGGAACAAGAACCTCGGTTCCTTATTGTTCACCGGAGTCTCATTCGCAAATCTTGCGGCATCGATTCCGCAGCTAATGGCGAGCACTCCGGACACTCCAGCGGCTTCCTCTAGCAGCTGCGCCGCTCTCCTGGTTGGAGTAGTTAGTGCGTCCATCTTCCTCAAGATTCGACCCGCGTCCGCCCAGGTGATTCGCATCGCCGCCTTGTGGAGGAACTTAGGGAGCAACGAATACTTGATTAGGTTCTCGGGCATGATGTGGTTGGTCGCAATGAGCTTCACGCCGGTGCCGCGTGCCGCATGAATGGCGAAGCGACCCATGAGCAGGTGAGATTGAATGTGAAGCGCATCCGGCTTGACCTCGCGCAAAATCTTACGGATTTCAGAGCTCAGGCCAATCGGCTGAGTCCAACGCAGGGTTTTGTGCTGAGGAACTCGATGGCTTCTCATGCGGTGAACCTTCATGCGAGATCCATCATGGACTTCGAAGCGGGCTCCATGAGTGGAGTCCGTGCTTGCGGCGATGATGTGAACTTCGTGACCGTGACGAACTAGCCCTGCGGCGAGACGTTCAGCGAACCTAGCGGCACCATTGATATCCGGTGCGAAGGTGTCACAGGCCATGACTACCTTGAGTTTTTCCAAGCTAAACCTCTTGTTTATTGCTTAGTTGCGGGTGAACCTTGGAAAGCATTAACACGCCCAAAACGGCAACTAATCCCGATACACCGAACCCTACCACCTGACCGGCAGCAGCGCTGGATGCCTCCCCCAGGATGACGATTGCTATGCCAACGGCCACGGCAGGGTCGATAACCGTCAGACCGGCAATGACCAAATCCGGTGGGCCAGCAGCGTAGGCATTCTGTACAAACCAACCACCCAAAATAGCGGCCGCCAACAACGCGATTGTTGCCAGCAGAGTTAGCCAGTTGATGTCGCCTTGAATAATGCGCTGAATTACCACCTTGGCTAAAGATGCCACAAACCCGTATAGGACGCCGGCACCGAAAATGTACTGCAGCGGCCCAACGCGGCCCTTGGAGGTTGCGAAAAGAATTCCGAAGACAGCCAGCACCGCGATTAGAACGCCAACTACCTGAAGTAGCATGCCGTCATCGAGTCGCACCTGGGTGGCACTGGTCGAAGTGAAGAGTACGAAGCCAGCAACACCGAGCATGGTTATCGCGATTGCCAAGAAGGTCTTCGGGTCTAGTTTGATCTTGTGGATTCGAGCGTTGAGAATGCTCGTGATGATCAGTGCTATCGCGCCGATTGGCTGCACCACAATCAGTGGGGCTAAAGCTAGCGCTGCCAGCTGAGACAAGATCGCGAGGGCCATGAATACCGAGCCGGTGAGCCAGCGCGGCCGTCTCAACAGATCAAGAACCTGCCTAATGTGAAGTGATTTGAGCTTCAGTTGTTTTGGGGCGTGGTGCTGGGTTACCGCATCATTTTGAAACTGTGCTCCAAGTGCCAAAAAGATTGCCCCGATAACCGCCAACGCGATGGCAATGGGGCGAGCAATCTCTGGTTCGAACAACTGCTCTCCTACTCTCAAGTGCAGCCTTAGAAGCCTAAGGCAACAACTTGGGAATTCCTTGAGTAACCTAATTGCGTGTCAATACGCCCAATAGTCATAACTGGTGAGCCAGTCCTTCATGCCAGAGCTCAAGAGGTAACCGAGGTTACCGAGGAGATCAAAACCCTGATAGCCGATATGTACGAGACCATGGCAGCCGCCCCCGGCGTTGGTCTCGCCGCCCCTCAGATCGGAGTCGGACTCAGAATATTTGTTTTTGATTGGCACGATGGCGAACACCATCACAGGGGTGAGGCAATCAATCCAACTCTGGAGCTTTCTCCTGTGAGTACCGACTGGCCAGACGAGGACACTGAGTCCGAAGGTTGCCTCTCCATCCCCGGCGAACGATACCCACTCAAGCGAGCAGACAAGGCAACGCTAACAGCGACCAATCTTTTGGGTGAAACCTTCACCATCGAAGCTACCGGCTGGTTGGCTCGCATTTTCCAGCACGAGTTCGATCACCTCAACGGCATGCTGTATGCAGACCGGCTCCTCAAGCCCTATCAAAGAGAAATCAAAAAAGTCATCAAGTACGAAGGCTGGGGTAAGCCAGGAAACAGCTGGACACCAGGCGTTGACTACCTAGAACCCTAGAAGTCGCAACCCCGCAGCCACGGCAGCGGCAGCGATTACAACCAAGATGTAAGGCACTCGAAGAGCAAACAGAATTGCCGCCACTCCAAGAGCTGGGACTCTGGCATCAAACTCCACTTGATTAGCAGATACAAAGGTTTGAACCGCAACTAACGCCGACATCAAGACGACCGTAACCCGCTCACTGAATTGGCGAATACCCTCGGTAATCCACCGTTGCGGAATTAGATAGCCGAGAATTTTCCAACTAAACACGGCCAGCGAGGCCAGAATAACTGTCAAGGTCACTTTGACCTCCCGGGAACCAATGCGATGAGCACCGTTAGCAATACCGGAACTCCCGCTGGCAAAAACAATGATCCAACCACCGCAACCACGGATGCGGTTAGCGCCAGTAGCTTGTTGTCCTTAAGTCTTGGCCAAACCAGACCCAGGAAAGCGGCTGCGGCAGCGGCGTCCAGCCCCCAAGTCTCAGCCGAACCTAGGAAATCACCAGCCAGCGCTCCCAGCAAAGTTGCTAGGTTCCAGAAGACAAAAACAGCGATGCCGGTTGCCCAAAAGCCAACCCGTTGGGACTTTAGATCCTCTTGCGCTGCCGATACGCCATTTGACTCATCAATGCTCAGCTGCGCTGAAACGACCTTGAGGATTCCTTTAGGGGCCAACACGCTGTTGAGCCGCATGGCATAAAAGCCATTTCGAACTCCAAGCAACCAGGCCGAAGTGATCGCTGAAACCGGAGCACCACCCGCCGCAATCACACCGATAAAGGCGAATTGACTGCCGCCGGAAAACATCAAGATGCTCAGCAACATTATGGACAGTAGGTCTAGACCAGCAACAGCTGCGAGCGCTCCGAAAGAGATTCCATAGAGACCGGTGGCTAAACCAACGGAGATGGAGGTGGAAAGAACTCGCTTCATACGATTCCTAACAATGGCTCCCCGGCTTGGACTCGAACCAAGAACCTATCGGTTAACAGCCGATTGCTCTGCCAATTGAGCTACCGAGGAAAAACACCCTAAGGTGCCTGACAACATTAGCAGAAAAAGTTAAGCCATGTAACTTCTGCGTTCAGCTTCCAATTCCACCAACTGTCGCTGAACCTGAGCGTAAGCATCTGGCTGGGAAGTCATGTCAATTCGTTTCAATGCCGCCAAAAGATCGTTCTTCTCTCGGGCTAACGCCTGGAGCATTGCTCCGTTGACAACACCCTTTGAATAACGCTCAAGATCGGCATCCGAGGCAGCTGGAAGCTCAGCGAGGGCTAGAGCACGCAGCAAATCAAGCTGATCACCGCCGAGTTGGTTTGCCAGTTGATTCACCCAGTCCGGAGAATTCAACTCGCCAGAGATGCGACTAGCCGCCTCAGCGACCTGCGCGTACTCGCTCTGAGTAAAGCCCGCACCAACGATCCGCATTAGTCGTTCAGGATTGAATGACTGTGGTCGCTGAACCAGTACTTCGAGTATTTGGCGTTCAAACTTTGTGGCCGGGGTTTGTTCTACCGGTTTAGGCGTGCTGGTGCGAATGGCTTCGACACGAGAACCAACCTGCTGCCTACCCACCTGGGCAACCAACTGCGAAACCTCAGAGATCTCCAGCGATACCCAATCAGCAAGCTGACGGGTGTATCCGGCTCTAAGCGCTGGGTCAACGATCTCGGCCACCACAGGCGCTGCCGCCCTGGCGGCGGCTGCTCTCGAATCAAGATCAGTTAGAGAAAACTTCCCAATCCGATGGCGAATTACAAACTCGAAAAGTGGCTTGCGAGCCAAAAGCATCTGCTCAATGGCCCCATCGCCACGCTGCTGCCTCAGGTCAGATGGGTCTAGGCCCTCGGGGCCTGATGCCACAAAGGTGAGTGCATTGAACTTGGAGGTGTCACCATAAACCCTCAGTGCGGCCTTCTCCCCCGCAGCATCCGGGTCGAAGGTGAAAACAACTGAAGCAGGTTCATCCGAAGTGCCAAAGAGTCGATTGATCAGCTTGATGTGATCTTCACCAAAGGCCGTGCCACAGGTGGCTACCGCGTTGCTAAAGCCAGCCAAGTGACATGCCATCACATCGGTGTATCCCTCAACCACGATGATTTCTTTGCGCTTGATGATTTCTTTGCGCGCCAGATCCAGACCATAGAGCACAGATCCCTTGTGGTAGATCGGGGTTTCCGGAGTATTCAGATATTTCGGACCCTGATCGTCCTCGTAAAGCTTTCTCGCACCAAAACCCAGCACTTGGGAGTTGGAGTCCCTAATTGGCCAGAGCACCCGTCCGCGGAAGCGGTCGTAACCGCCTTTATCGCTGGCCATGGCAAGCCCAGCGGTAATCGCCTCGTCAAGCGTGAAACCTTTGGCCTTTAGGTGATCGAGCAGGCCCTGCCAGCCCTTGGGGGCGTAACCAATTCCGAACTGGGTAATAGCCGCATCATCAAAGCCACGAGAATTCAGGAACTTTACTGCGGTAGTTCCCTCAGCAGTCTTGAGCTGGTCAATAAAGAAGGCGCTGGCCTCTTGGTTAGCAGCGAGCAACCTAGCTCTGCCACTAGATTCCTGGGAGCTACCCTCCTCGTATGTGAGCTGGAAGCCGGATTTTTCGGCTAGTTTCTCAATCGCTTCGGTAAATCCGACATGCTCGATTTCCTGAATGAACTTATAGACATCGCCACCGGCGCCGCAGCCAAAGCAGTGATAGAAAGCTGGGGCGGATCTGACGTTAAAGCTTGGGCTTTTTTCCGAGTGGAATGGGCATAGCCCTTTGAATGAACCAGCGCTGGCGGGTTTAAGTGAGACATAACCTGAGACCACCTCGACAATGTCGAGCTTGGCCTTTAGCTCCTCAACATCACTCTGTCTTACCCTGCCTGCCATAAGGGAATCTTAGGCGGTTAGCTTCTGGTGCAAGGCGATGGCAGCTGGATCAGTAAGAGATGCCACCTGGTCAACAATCACACGCTTCCGAGCCTGGTCACTAGAAGCCCTGCTCCAAGCCTCTGCGCTGATGGAATCAAGATGCTGCCCACCTGCTGCCAACAGGGCATCAGCTAATTCGATAAGCAGTTCGCGCTGCTTTTCGTAGTAACCCTGTCGGGAGTTATGCGTCATCACCTGAGAGGCCACGATGCCCTTTAGCACCGCAATCTCGCTCTTGACCTTGGAGGGAATGATTACCCCGGCGCGATAGCGGGTGAGGCTACTCTTTGAGGCATTCTCAAGTATCGATTCCGTGGTGCGCGAGACGAAGGAGCCGATTAGGTCGCTGGTGAGATTTTTCAATTGAGCTAGCGCTCTTGGTGAGCCATCAAAGCTGTATAGCCAATAGTGGCTCTCTTGAAGTAGGTCAAAAGCCTCCTCAAGCTGGATCTTGGCCAACTTGCCGTCCGACCACTTGCTCACCTCTTCAATCAATTCGGCTCGCGAAGCAGGGTCGGATATCACCGCAGGGTCGATGAAACCTTCGACGATGGCGTCTTCAAAATCATGCACCGAGTAGGCAACGTCATCCGAGAAATCCATGATTTGTGCCTCGACGCACTTAGCCCCCTCTGGAGCGCCATGGCGCATCCAGTGAAAAACCTCAAGGTCATCCTCGTAGGCACCGAACTTCACTGAGTTGCCAAAATCCTGAGCTTGGGATAATCGCCATGGATACTTTGTCGCCGCATCTAAAGATGCCCTCGTGAGATTTAGCCCTCGAGAGCGGCCCTGATCGTCATAAATCTTGGGTTCTAACCTGGTGAGGATGCGGAAGGTTTGGGCATTGCCCTCAAAACCACCGATGTCAGCTGCCCAAAAATTCAAGGCCGACTCACCATTGTGACCAAAGGGCGGGTGCCCCAAATCATGGGCCAGGCAAGCCATATCAACCAGATCGGGATCAACACCCAGCACCGAAGCCAGCTCGCGACCTACCTGTGCCACTTCAAGCGAGTGAGTAAGTCGCGTCCTGGCAAAGTCTCCCGAGGAAGGTGATAGCACCTGAGTCTTCGCGCTAAGTCTTCTGAAGGCGGCGGCGTGTAACACTCGAGCGCGATCGCGCGCAAACTCTCCACGTCTAACCATCGAAGATCTTGGTTGTGCGATAAACCGTTCGCGGTCAAAATCCTCATAGCCGGCTTCGATTGGTGTGGTCTGCTTCATCTAGCCTCCCGAAACCGATAGTTCAGCCTCTTGCAACTGCAAGCGGTGGGAAGCGCTGAGTTCCCGTGACTGCAGCCAATTTTCAGGCAACGCACAACTCTTCACGGACCCGAGCCTACCCCTGGGGCCTTCAGCGTCATCGCCAGGGTATGGAATCTCTCTGTCCAATTGGCCTAGTAGCTGAGCCATGTGATCAAGAGATTCGACCTGGGCCAAGGCAGCCCGGAATTCTCCGCCGACCGAGTAGCCCTTGAAGTACCAGGCAACATGCTTGCGAATATCTCGGCACGCTCTACCCTCATCCTCAAAGAACTCGACTAAAAGCTCGGCATGGCGAGTGAAGGCGTCGGCAACTTCACCAAGATTTGGCATGACGATGTCAACACTTGGGTTCTTATCTCCCGCTAAGTAAGCAGCGATTGCTTTCTCCAGATCGGCGAATAGCCAAGGGCGGCCCAAGCAGCCTCGACCTACCACAATTCCATCCACACCGGTCTGCTCCATCATGCGAACAGCATCTTCCGCGGACCAAATATCGCCATTGCCCAAAACCTGGACATCAGGCAGTGCGGCTCTAAGCTGCGCTATCGCATCCCAATCCGCGATACCCGAGTAGTACTCCTCCGCTGTGCGACCATGTAGCGCAACCGCGGCAACACCGGCATCTCGCGCAGCTTTGCCGGCATCCAGATACGTTAGGTGATCTGAGTCGATGCCTTTTCGCATTTTGACGGTGACCGGTATGTTGCCGGCTGCTTTCACAGCTGCCTTGACGATGGCATCGAAGAGGTCCGACTTCCAAGGTAGGGCGGCTCCCCCGCCCTTCCGGGTCACCTTTGGCACCGGGCAACCAAAATTCAAATCGATATGGTCAGCCCTATCTTCGGCAACCAGCATTGTCACGGCATCGGCGATGGTCTTTGGGTCAACTCCGTATAGCTGCACTGAACGAATGTCTTCAGACTTGTGGTGACCGATCAGCCTCATCGACTCCGGAGTTCGCTCAACCAGTGCCCTAGAGGTGACCATCTCAGAGACGAACAGCCCGCCACCATACTCGCGACAGAGTCTGCGGTAAGCGGTATTGGTAATCCCTGCCATTGGGGCCAAAACCACCGGTATGGCAATCTCATGTTTGCCGTACTTGAGCGTCAAACTAACCGTTGATTCTCTCGAAAATGTAGTTGCGGACCTGAGAAAGAGCGACGCGCTCCTGTGCCATGGAGTCGCGCTCACGGATGGTTACCGACTGATCAGTTGGAGTGTCAAAGTCAACAGTGATGCAGAACGGAGTGCCGATCTCATCCTGACGACGATAGCGACGACCGATTGCACCCGAATCATCAAAGTCCACATTCCAGATGGCACGCAGCTCCTGGGCTAGGTCTTTGGCAATAGGGTTTAGCTCGTCGTTGCGGCTCAAAGGAAGCACCGCAGCCTTGACTGGAGCTAGGCGGTAGTCAAGACGAAGCACAGTTCTAACGTCTACCCCGCCCTTTGAATTTGGAGCCTCATCCTCGGCATAGGCATCAACCAGGAAAGCCATCAGTGATCTAGTGAGTCCGGCAGCTGGCTCAATCACATAAGGAGTCCAGCGGCGTTCCTCGGTTGGGTCGAAGTAGCTAAGGTCAACACCGGAGTGCTCAGAGTGAGTCTTTAGGTCAAAGTCAGTGCGGTTAGCTACGCCCTCAAGCTCGCCAAATTCGCTGCCCTGGAACCCAAATCGATACTCGATGTCCACGGTGCGCTTGGAGTAGTGCGACAGCTTTTCCTTCGGGTGGTCATATAGGCGAAGGTTATCTGGGTTGATGCCAAGGTCGACATACCAGTTGTAACGCTCATTGATCCAGTAGTCGTGCCACTTCTCGTCTTCACCAGGCTTTACGAAGAATTCCATCTCCATCTGCTCGAACTCTCTGGTGCGGAAGATGAAGTTACCCGGGGTGATCTCGTTGCGGAAGCTCTTTCCCATCTGGCCGATGCCAAAAGGAGGCTTCATGCGAGAGGCATTCAGCACATTGTTGAAGTTCACAAAAATACCCTGAGCGGTCTCGGGCCTTAGGTAGTGCAAGCCGGACTCGTCTTCTACCGGGCCCAGGCTGGTCTTCAGCAAACCGTTAAAGTTCTTTGGTTCGGTCCAAATGTCCTTGTTGCCGCAGTTTGGGCAAGGAATCTCGGCCATCGAAGTGGCCTCACGGCCCTTCTTTTCCAGGAAGGCTTCCTCTAGGTGGTCGGCACGAAAGCGCTTGTGGCAGCTGGTGCACTCAATTAGCGGGTCAACAAAAGCTTCAACGTGACCGGAGGCCTCCCAGACCTTCTTTGGCAGGATGATCGATGAGTCAAGACCAACCACATCCTCGCGTCCAGAGACCATGGAACGCCACCACTGGCGCTTGATGTTCTCCTTGAGTTCAACTCCGAGTGGACCGTAATCCCATGCCGAGCGAGAGCCGCCATAGATCTCTCCAGCTTGGAAGACAAAGCCACGTCTCTTAGCTAATGAGATGACCTGATCTAGTTTCTGGGTTGCCATGGTTCTCCAATAAATCTGTGCCGTTTGGCGTAAGCCCCTAGTTTAGCGGGACGTCTTGAGCAGAGCCGAAGCGTCGGTCTCGATTTTGATAAGCCTCAATGGCTTCCCAGAGGGTCTCGCGGGTAAAGTCTGGCCAAAGCTGCGGCATAAACATCATCTCTGCGTAGCTTGACTGCCAAAGCAGGAAATTAGAGGTCCGCAATTCACCGCTGGAGCGAAGAAACAGATCAACGTCTGGAAGCTCGGGTACATAAAACCTTGAGGCAAGCGTTTTCTCGGTTATCGAGCCAGGTTTGATTTTGCCGCTTTGAACCTGATGCGCAATCTCGTTCACGGCATCCAGAATCTCTTGTCGCCCGCCATAGTTGACGGCCATAGTGAGCGTCAGACCGGTGTTCTTGGCAGTCAAGGCCTCTGCGCTTTTCAGTTCCGAGATAACGCTTGGCCAAAGCTTTGGCGTTCTTCCCGCCCAGCGAATTCGTACGTTCCACTGGTTCAAGAGGTCTCTGCGGCGACGCAGCACCTCTTTGTTGTACCCCATAAGGAAGCGAACCTCATCGGGTGAACGTTTCCAGTTTTCGGTGCTGAAGGCATAGGCGGTAACGTGCTTTACTTCAGCCTCAATGGCCCCAGCTAAAACTTCGAGGAGCGCTAATTCTCCAGCCTTGTGACCTTCGGTTCTAGTTAGGCCTCTGGAATTAGCCCAGCGCCCATTACCGTCCATGACGATTGCAATGTGATTTGGGACCTTGGTAAAGGCCGGCACTTTGCGATTTGGGTCGTATAGCTCCACTATGACCGCTCCACCATGCTCATCGATCTCAACCCTCGCTCTAATTGCCAAGTCAAGTATGCCGAAATCACGGAGCTGACGTTTGATTTAGTGGCCGAGGTGCTCTGAGCAACTTCGACCCAGTTACCCGCCAATAAGTTGCGCATGTGAAGCAAGCCCTCACTTCCCAGTTTGACGGCTCCTGCCAGCGCACAGTTTCCACAGCTAACGTGACCGGTGTGGACGGAGAAGGATTGCGGACTATCGCTCTGACAGCTGTGACAACTACCTAATTCCGGCACCCAACCAGAGAGCGACAGTGCCCGAAGTAGGTAAGAGTCCAATACTTGCGAGCTCTCATGATCAGAACCAGACAAAGCGCGCAAACCACCCAGTAGCAACAGGTACTGCTGTGAGTTGGAGAATTCGCGTGTCAGCCGTTCGGCAGCCTCCACCATTGCATTAGCTGCGGTGTACTTGGGGTAATCGGCAACAATTTGGGCGCCGTAGCTAGCCAGCTGCTCAACCTGAGAAACGGTGTCTAGGTTTTTACCCTCATAGAGCTGAAGATCAGCCACCATAAAAGGTTCAAGCCTGGCGCCAAAGCGAGATGAGGTTTTTCTAACTCCCTTAGCGACCGCTCGAATTTGACCATGCTCCTTGGTCAAAATCGTCAGAATACGATCAACCTCACCCAGTTTGTGGGTGCGGAGAATGATTCCCTCATCGCGATAGTGCGGCATTGAGAAAGTATCGCCGAAGCATGCCCTAATTCGGCAGAGGCTAGCTGCGAACTGCCCTATTTACCGCGGAGATCAGTGCCTTGATTGATGCGATGGCAATGTCTCCATCGATGCCAACACCCCAGAGCACTTTGCCATCCACTACCAACTCGGTGTAGGCGGCAGCCAAAGCATCACCAGATGCGCTCAGGGTGTGCTCTAGGTAGTCATTCACCTTGACGGTAACGCCCTGCTTGCCAAGGACATCGATGAAGGCAGAGATCGGACCGTTTCCAGTTCCAGACACCGAGACCTCACTAGAGCCATCTCGCAGCACGACCGAAAGGTTGACTACGCCATCCATGTCGCTCTCAGTCCTCATTCGCTTTAGCTCAAAGCGACCCCACTTGGCATCAACATCCTGGCTTGGTAGGTACTCGTCCTGGAAGATCTCCCAGAGCTGCTCGCTGGTGACCTCGCCACCTTGGCTGTCGGTGTGCTCCTGAACCACCCTGGAGAACTCAATCTGGAGCTTTCTAGGCAAATCAAGATTGTGGTCAGTCTTCAAAAGGTATGCGACGCCACCCTTGCCGGATTGTGAGTTCACGCGGATGACAGCCTCGTAGCTTCTTCCAACATCCTTCGGGTCGATCGGAAGGTAAGGCACACCCCAGGTGAATTCATCAACTGGAACCTTGGCTGCGGCCGCATCTTTAGCAAGGTGCTCGAAGCCCTTCTTGATGGCATCTTGGTGACTGCCCGAGAATGCCGTGTACACCAAATCCCCACCGTATGGTGAGCGCTCTGGGACCGGCAACTGGTTGCAGTACTCAACCGTGCGCTTGATCTGGTCAATGTCCGAGAAGTCAATCTCAGGATCGATGCCCTGACTAAAGAGATTTAGTCCAAGGGTGACAAGGTCAACGTTTCCGGTGCGTTCGCCATTACCAAATAGGCAACCCTCGATGCGATCGGCTCCCGCCATATAGCCAAGTTCTGCGGCCGCGACTGCGGTTCCGCGGTCATTGTGCGGGTGAAGCGAAACAATGATGCTGTCGCGAGGAGTTAGGTGTCTAGACATCCACTCAATCGAATCGGCGTAGACATTCGGAGTGGCCATCTCAACGGTGGCAGGCAGGTTGATGATTAGTTTGCGATCTGGAGTTGGCTTTATAACCTCAGCCACCGCGTTACAAACCTCAACCGCATACTCAAGCTCAGTACCGGTGTAAGACTCCGGCGAATACTCGTAGTAAACCTTGGTGTCAGGAATGGTCGCTTCTAGCTCCAAGCATTTTCTAGCTGCCGAAAGTGCGATTTGCTTGATGCCTTCTTTGTCCTGACCAAACACCACTCTGCGTTGCAGGATCGAAGTCGAGTTGTAGAAGTGAACAATTGCTTGCTTTGACCCGGCAATCGATTCGTAAGTTCTTTCAATCAGGTGATCTCTGGCCTGGGTGAGCACCTGAATGGTGACATCCTCGGGAATGTGATTCTCTTCGATCAGAATTCTGACGAAGTCAAAATCGGTCTGGGACGCCGATGGAAAACCAACCTCAATCTCTTTGTATCCCATTGAAACCAAGAGCTTGAACATCTGTAGCTTTCGCTCTGGACTCATTGGGTCAATCAGTGCTTGATTTCCATCGCGCAGGTCCACCGCGCACCAGCGCGGAGCCCTTTCAATTCGCTTGGCTGGCCAGGTTCGGTCCGCAAGATCGATCTTCACTTGCTCGTGAAACGGCTTGTAGCGCCCAAATGGCATCTTTGAAGGTTTTTGATTGTTTTGCATTTTTTGCTCCCGCCTAAAAAAGTTATGGCCGCAACTAGGCTCCGCGACGAGAATGGGCCGAACTAGGCCTCGTCGCGGCCGCTAAGCAGGAGAGCGGTGCGCATAGCCAAAATCTAGCACTAGAAGCCGAGTTTGCCTAGTTGCTTAGGATTTCGCTGCCAATCTGGGGCAACTCGCACCTGGATTGACAGGTGAACCGGGTAACCCAAAAGCTTCTGAATTTCAACCCTGGCCTCAGATCCAATCCGCTTGAGCATTGAGCCAGCTCGGCCAATAACGATTCCCTTTTGGCTGTCCCGCTCAACCCAGAGGCTCACGTGGATATTTGGTTTATCTTCGCCGATCACAATCTCATCCAAGGTAACCGCCAAAGAGTGGGGCAATTCGTCTTCAACTAGTTCCAGTGCTGCCTCGCGAACCAACTCGCAAATCAGGTCGTCTTCACTCTCGTCGGTTTCAATATCTTCCGGGTAGAGCTGCGGGCTAACGGGCAATTGCTTCACTAAAAGCTCAGTCAGCAGATCGACCTGAAGACCCTTGAGACCGGAAACCGGAATGATCTCCGCCCAATCTCCCATTTCCTGAACCGCCATGAGGTGCTCAGCGAGTCGCTCACGAGAGACTGTGTCCACCTTGGTAACAATCGCAATCTTGCGAGACTTGGGAAAACGCTCCAGATCGGCAACGATGTGCTTATCGCCCGGACCGATTCGCTCATTTGCTGGAGAGCAAAATGCGATTACGTCAACATCGGTCAAGGTTGAGGTAACCAGGTCATTCAACCGCTCCCCCAAAAGTGTTCGAGGACGGTGCACGCCGGGGAGATCAACAATGATCAGCTGACCATCTTCACGGTTGAGGATGGCTCGAATCGCCTTTCGAGTGGTCTGTGGCTTGGAGCTGGTGATGGCGAACTTCTGGCCAACAATCGCATTCATCAAGGTTGACTTACCAACATTTGGTCGCCCCACAAACGAAACAAACCCGGCTCTAAATTCAGTCATCCTGTGGTTCCAGCTTTCGCACTAAGACGCTCAAGATTCGCCCTCGCTTGGCATCGACTCGCTCTGCGGTGATCTCGATTCCCGAAATGGAAACCACCTCGCCGCCCTTAGGCAGCTCTCCGAGCCCCTTGATCATCAGGCCGCCGACGGTGTCGACATCCTCGTCTTCAATCTCAATCTCACATTGCTCGGAAATCTCATCAAGGGTGACCCTCGGGTTTACCCGGTATAGATCGAGGCCGATCAGCACTATGTCCTCGGTCTCGCGATCGTGCTCATCGCTAATCTCACCCACGATTTCTTCCAGCAGATCCTCAATGGTCGCAATTCCGGCGACACCGCCATACTCATCAGACACGATGGCAATCTGTGTTCCAGACTTCTGCATTTGACGAAGCAACTGTGCCACCGAAATTGTTTCCGGGGTGAACAACGCAGCTCGACTTGCGGATTGCGCGGTGGTTGTGGCCAAAAGCCCCGGGTCCTGGTGTGTTACTCGAGCAAGGTCCTTGAGATAAAGCACACCCACAACATCGTCAACATCTTCTCCGATTACCGGCAGACGCGAGTAACCGGTTGAGATGAAAACTGCCAAGGCACTTTCGAGCGAATCATCGGCGTTGACGATCTCCATGTCCACTCTTGGAACCATTACCTCGCGAACAACCGTCTCCGAGAAGTCTTCAACAGACTCGATTAGTTCCTGCTCGTACTCCTCAACCACCTCAGGAATGGACAGCCTTAGTGGAGTGGAGAGCTTCGACCAAAACTTCACGAAGGGTTCGAACCTCGACGTTAGCTTCGCCCCAAAACCCTTGCTACCAAGCCCGCGACCAATTAGCTGTTGAAGCAGCCAAATAGCCAGCAGCATCAGAGCCAGCACCAGTGCGAAAGGGGCTTGGCTGGAGACTAGAGCGAGCCAGCTGGCGGCAAGCAGAACTAGAAGCGCGGTTCTGGCAATCGAGATTGCGCTGGAACGCTCATCCTCGATGGACTGCAGCCGAGCTTGAACAATCGAGAGCAGCGACACCAGCACCAGGAAGGCAGCACCGAGGGCAAGTTCAAGCATTACTTGACTCGCCCTGATAAAACTTTTCGAGCAGCTCGCGCTGCAACCCAAACATCTCTTTTTCTTCCTCAGGTTCTGCGTGGTCGAAACCAACCAGGTGAAGCATGCCGTGAGTAACCAGCATCAAGATTTCGTTGATCATCTCGTGGCCGGCGGTCTCCGCCTGCTTTATCGCCACCTGAGGGCAAACCACGATGTCACCGAGCACTCCCTCTGGGGAGGCAACCAAATCGGAACCTGGTCGCAACTCGTCCATCGGAAAACTCAGAACGTCGGTCGGACCAGGTTCATCCATCCACTTGACGTGCAGGTCGGTCATCGGTGCTTCATCTACAAAAATGATGCCGACATCAACCATGGGGTGAAGCTTTAGGGCGTCCCTAACGCTTGTCGCTAGAGCATGGACTCGATCAACATCAACGCTGATTTCCGACTCGTTGGAAATCTCAATGCTCAATGTTGCTCCTGTCATATGCTTCGACGATGCGGGTCACCAGTTCGTGACGGACGACATCCTTGCTACTCAGGGTAGCAATGTGAAGGCCCTCAACACCGGAAAGAATGTCGGTTGCGACTTTCAACCCTGACTTTCCAAACGGAAGATCGACCTGGGTGGTGTCTCCGGTGATAACCATCTTCGAGTTGAACCCCAAGCGGGTGAGGAACATTTTCATCTGCTCCGCGGTGGTGTTTTGAGCCTCGTCCAAAATAATGAAAGAGTCATTCAGCGTCCTACCGCGCATATAAGCCAGCGGGGCAACTTCAATTACCCCAGCCTCGATAAGTCGGTGAGTGGCTTCGGGCTCCAGCATCTCCTGAAGCGCATCGAAAAGCGGTCGCAGATAGGGGTCGATTTTGTCACTCAAGGTGCCGGGCAAAAAGCCCAGTCGCTCGCCGGCCTCAACGGCTGGACGGGTCAGAATAATGCGAGAAACCTGCCGGCCGTAGAGCGCGGAAACCGCCTTAGCAACCGCCAGGTAAGTCTTTCCGGTGCCCGCTGGTCCGATGCCGAATGTGACGGTGTGCTGATCAATTGCTTCAAGGTATTGCTTTTGCCCTATGGTCTTGGCGCGCACAGTCTTTCCAGGCGTGTTTATCGCGCCAGTGCCGAGCACCTTTGATGGCACTTCGCCTGGGCTTTGCTCCAAGATGCGAACACTTTCAACCACAGATCGCTCATCGGGAACCACACCTTGAGCAATCAAATCCGCTAACTCTCTAAGAATTCGCTCGGCATTTCGAATCTGCTCATCAGTGCCGTCAAGCATGTATGAGTTGCCCCGGTTTTGCACCTTGAGGCCGGGAAATTCACGCTCTAGCTTCTTGGCCAATTTGTCCTCCGGACCCAGAAGGTCAAAGGGAGAAACATGCGTTATCTCGAAGGAGTGTTTTGCCACTAGTTGCTCTGCGCGCTTAGAACATGAGCGTGAGTATGGAAGACAGACTGCCCCTCGCGACTGCCGGTATTGAACTGCAGCCTGAACTGGCCATCGGTATTGTTCTTCGCGACCTCACGGATCAGCTCGAACAAGCCAGTCAGAATCTCCGCGGACTCTAGTTCGGCGATGTTTGCGGTGTGCTCTTTTGGCACCACCAAAATATGCACCTTCGCCTGCGGATTTATATCCCTAAAGGCAACGGCGTGCTGGTTTTGAGCGACGAACTCCGTGGCAAACTCACCGGTGATTATCTTGCAGAAAATACAGTCCAACTCTTCCTCCAACCCCAATCCTAAGTCTCAGCTCCAGAGCCCGGAAGCGAACTGCAGTGCTGCGATCGCAGCCGGCCCCGCGCTGGAGGTTCTGAGCACGCTCGAACCGAGCTTTACTCTTTGAAAGCCTTTGGCTTCCAAAAGCTCAAATTCTGAATCAGATATTCCACCCTCGGGACCAACCACCAGCGTGACGTCGTCTTTCAAAGGCAACACATCAGCAATGGGCTTCTCCGCTTTTGGATCAAGCACCAAACCCGTGCCGACGGGATTCAGCTGCTTGCTGGTGGCAAGCGGCAGAACCTCACAGCGGAAAGCCTGCTGAGACTGTTTCATCGCCTCATTCGCAATCTGCTGCCATCTGTTTTGATTCTTGGCTTCCTTGCCGTCCCAGCGAACAATTGAACGATCCGCGCTCCAAGGTGTGACCGTAGTCAGACCTAGCTCTACGCAGGTCTGCATCGCCAGCTCATCTCGGTCACCCTTGGCAAGCGCTTGGACCAGGTGAAAACGAGGAGATCTGGCGGTTTGGGTTGCTAGTTCATTGATTAGGTAGCTTTTTTCAGAAGTCATCTGAGCCAGCGCTACGAGTCCTTGACCGTTTGTGATGGCGACCGACTCACCGATTCGCAAGCGTAGCGACTTCGCATGTATTGCCTCAGTGGCAGGCAGTGAAGTGGATTCGCCGTTTAGCTCAGGGTCGTAGAGCCAGTGCACTAGAAGCGACCTCGAACTCGGCGAGAGCCCAGCCTTGGAGTGTCATCTTTGTGAAGCTCGCGGAGCTTTTTGAAAATGTCCTTGCCCTTGCCATCGAGTCGGGTAGGCGTCAGGACCTTGAGTTCAAGGCGCAAGTCACCGCGACCTTTGCCACGGATTCGCGCGGCGCCAAGACCCTTGAGAGTAATCACATCGCCATGCTGAGCACCGGGCTTGGAATCAACCTTCACGGTGCCGTCAAGCGACTCAATTTCCACCTCAAAACCAAGCGCTGCGTCCGCTACCGGCACCTCGAGTTGAGCCACTAGGTCATCCCCATCGCGACCAAAGATCGCGTGAGGTCGAACGGAAACCTCTAGGTAAATATCTCCCGCAGGACCGCCTGCGAATCCAACCTCACCCTGACCGGCAAGGTGAAGGCGCATACCATCTGCTACACCGGCAGGGATATCCAAGGAAAGGTCTCGCTTAGAGCGAATGCGCCCCTGCCCACGGCAGGTGATACATGGGTCGGGAATTACTTCGCCAGTTCCGCGGCAAGAGCCACATGGCGAAGTTGTGACCATGACACCCATAAAGGACTGGACCTGTCGTTGAATCTGACCAGAACCTCGGCAGATGTCACAGATGCGGACACTTGTGCCCGGCTTACAGCAGCTTCCCTTACAGGTTTCACAAAGGATTGCCGTGTCAATGGTCAGAGTCTTCTCAGCACCAAAGACGGCCTCCGCTAGGTCCAGATCGACCCGAAGCAACGCATCCTGACCTCTTTGAGCACGCGACTGCGGTCCCCGAGGAGCACCACCTCCGAAGAAGGACTCAAAGATATCCCCCAGGCCAAACCCGGCATCTCCACCTCGGTCATAACTTGAGCGTTGTTGCGGGTCAGATAGAACCTCATAGGCGTGCGTAACCAGCTTGAAACGCTCAGCTGCCTGCGGGTCTGGATTGATGTCGGGGTGCAGCTCACGGGCTAGCTTGCGATAAGCCTTCTTGATTTCATCCTCACTCGCTGAGCGCGAGACACCAAGAACTTCGTAATGATCGCTCAAGCGTTAGCCTCCAAAATCTTTGACAGATATCTTGCAACCGCACGCACCGATGCGATGTTTCCCGAGTAATCCATGCGAGTCGGACCAAGCACTCCCAGCTTGGCAACTTCGGTGCCACGATTCTCATACCCGGTGACCATAATCGAAGCGCTCTTGAGCCCTTCGACGCCAATCTCGGAACCGATTCGAAGCCCAACACCGTGCTGATCACTGTGCAGTTCGTCTAGCAGCTTTAGCAGCACGACCTGCTCCTCGATGGCCTCCAGCACGGAGGAAAGCTCACCCGAGAAGTCCTGCTCTTGCTTAGCAAGGTTTGCCGCTCCAGAAACCGTTAGCTTCTCCTGGCGGTTGGCATCAACCAGTGCCTGCAGGGACTGAATCACCTGAACCACAAGCGCTCGGCGATCTGGGGCGAATTCCGCTTCGAGTTGGCTCAGCTTGCTTTTCACATCGGCCAAGGCAGATCCAGCGAGCATGCCGTTGAGTCGACCTCGAAGCTCTTGAACCAAGTCCTCGTGGAGCGCACTGGCTTCCAGCTGAAGCTGCTGGACACGCCCCGAATCGGTAATCAGCATCAGTAGCAGACGGGTATTTCCGATTGGAATAAGTTCGATATGACGAACAGTGGATTTTCCCAAGGATGGGTATTGAACCAGCGCTAGGGAGTTTGTGAGCATGGCAAGCTGCCGAGCGCTTCGCTCGACAATGTCATCTAAATCATGCGCGCCACTGAGAAAGCCCTCGATTGCAGCTTTTTCTCCAGTGGATAGCGGCTTCAGGTCAGAAAGTTTGTCGACAAAAAGCCGGTAGCCCTTCTCGGTCGGAATTCTTCCGGCGCTGGTGTGTGGAGCAACAATCAGCTCTTCTTCTTCTAAAAGCGCCATGTCGTTTCGAATGGTGGCGGCGGAGACTCCGAGTGGATGCCGATCTAAGAGCGACTTTGAGCCCACGGGTTGAGATGAGTAGATGAAGTCCTGCACGATGGCGCGAAGCACCTCGAGAGAGCGTTCTGGAATCATTGGCACTCACCTTCCTCGAGTGCCAATTCTAAGTCAAGCCTTAGATTTTGAGAGAAAATCAAGCACCAAGCCATCCACTAGCAATCGGCCGTTCAAGGTTGCCCTGAGCTGACCGGCGGCTCCAAGTTGCAAGAGTCCGTTAGCGATGGCATTGGCGACCAATTCGTTTGGCACCCCTAGCTCACGAAGCAGTGAGCTTGAAACTCCACGATCGGTGCGAAGCATCAGTAGTAGCTTCTCTTCCAACTGAGTGCGTGGATCGAGGTACTCCACTCCTTGAGCTGGACTTCCGTCACCCAAGGCTGTGGCGTAACTAGCTGGGTGCTTTTGATTCCAGAACCTCGCACCCGAGATGTGACTGTGTGCTCCCGGGCCATATCCCCACCAGTCCTGCGATTCCCAGTAAGCCTGATTGTGGCGTGATGGGGAGCCCCAATTTGAAACCTCATAGTTCGCTAGGCCCGCTTCGCCAAGCAGCTTCTCGGTCAAAAGGTACTTGTCGGCGTTTAGGTCTTCATCTACCTCCGCCAACTCACCTCTGGCGATTTTTCTTGCGATCGCAGTCCCATCTTCAACAATTAGCGAATAGGCGGAGATGTGCTCAACCCCGAGCTGCAGAGCTTGTTGAAGGGTGCTTTCCCAACTCTCGATGCTCTCCCCGGGAGCTCCGTAGATTAGGTCGACACTCACCCGAAACCCTAGGTTTTTAGCTTCTCGCACCGCAGAGATGACCTTCTCGGTGCTGTGAACCCGGTCCAGTACTTCTAACACTTGCTGATCGAAGGACTGCACACCCAGACTGATTCGATTTACTCCGGCAGCCAAAAGGCCTTTGAGTTTTTCTAAATCCAAACCTTCTGGATTTGCCTCCAGGGTTATCTCAATCTCGGGATCAAAACCAAATTGTGAATCCAAAGCCTGCAAGATCGCAGCTATCTGACTTGATTCAAACATCGAGGGGGTGCCGCCGCCGAAGAAAATGGTCGATAGCTTTCGCTTTGGCATTTGCCACAGCGACAAAAGCTCTCCACTTAGTTTGACCTCTTTGATGAGCGGCAGGTGGAAATCAGACTGCGAGACACCGCGCAGCTCAGTCGAAACATAGGTATTGAAATCGCAGTAGCCACAGCGAACAGCACAAAACGGGATGTGGACGTAGGCGTGGAAGCTGCTGGTGGTCGAAGTGTCGACCTTCAAGCGATTATCACTTGGCCATTTCAGCCCAATCGGCAGCGAAGCAGCCAATTATTTCTTCTTATCGCTCTTTGGCTCATCGGTGGAAAGTGCCGCGATGAAGGCCTCCTGTGGAACTTCAACGCGTCCCACCATTTTCATGCGCTTTTTACCCTCTTTTTGCTTTTCGAGTAGCTTGCGCTTTCTGGTGATGTCACCGCCGTAACACTTAGCCAACACGTCTTTGCGAATTGCTCGAATGGTCTCTCTCGCGATAATCCTGGAGCCAACGGCAGCTTGGATTGGAACCTCAAACTGCTGCCTTGGGATTAGCTCCCTCAGCTTTGCCGCGATTCGAGTTCCGTGGGCGTAAGCCTTGTCCTTGTGAACGATGGAGCTAAAGGCATCCACCTTCTCGCCCTGGAGTAACAGGTCAACCTTCACCAAATCACCTTCGGCATAGCCATCATCCTCGTAATCGAGTGAGGCATAACCCTGGGTCTTGCTCTTGAGCTGGTCAAAGAAATCAAACACGATCTCAGCGAGTGGGAGCTTGTAGCGCAACTGAACGCGATCTTCGCCCAGATACTGCATATCGATCATGCTGCCGCGCTTGGTCTGGCAAAGCTCCATGATGGTTCCGACGTAATCCTTTGGGCTGAGAATGGTTGCCTTCACCATCGGCTCTTGAACCTCGCGGATTTTGCCCTCTGGATACTCCGATGGGTTGGTAACTACGTAGTGGCTGCCATCATCGACCGTCACCTTGTAAACCACAGAAGGCGATGTTGCGATCAGCGACAGGTTGAATTCTCGCTCTAAACGCTCAGTGATGATCTCCAGGTGCAGTAGACCCAAGAATCCACAGCGGAATCCGAATCCAAGTGCCGCGGAGGTCTCTGGCTCATAAACCAGTGACGCGTCTGAAAGCCTGAGCTTGTCCAAAGCCTCACGAAGGTTTGGATAATCGCTGCCGTCAATTGGGTAAATACCGGAGAACACCATTGGCTTTGGCTCCGCGTAGCCCTTCAGAGGCTGAGTAGCGGGCTTGAGCTTGGTCGTGACAGTGTCACCAACCTTTGACTGACGAACGTCCTTCACGCCGGTGATTAGGTATCCCACTTCACCAACCGACAACCCCTTTGACGGCTCGGGCTCTGGCGAGATAACACCAATCTCCAGCAGCTCGTGCACTGCCTTGGTGGACATCATCTGAATCTGCTCGCGAGGTTGGAGAGTTCCATCAATCATTCGAACGTAAGTCACAACGCCGCGGTAGGAGTCATAAACCGAGTCAAAAATCATCGCTCTCGCTGGAGCATCCGCGTCACCCACTGGAGCGGGCACGGTTCTTACGATTTTGTCCAACAGCTCTGCCACGCCCACACCGGTCTTACCGGATACACGAAGACAGTCCTCGGGATTTCCGCCGATCAGACTGGCTAGCTCTTCGGCATACTTTTCCGGCTGAGCGGCTGGTAGATCAATCTTGTTCAAAACTGGAATGATCTCGAGATCGTTTTCCATCGCCAGATAGAGATTTGCCAGAGTTTGGGCCTCAATGCCCTGCGCTGCGTCAACCAGTAGAACAGCGCCCTCACATGCCGCCAGCGACCTGGAGACCTCATAGGTGAAGTCCACGTGTCCTGGGGTGTCAATCATGTTCATGGCGTAGGTAACGCCCTCTAACTCCCAAGGCAAGCGCACCGCCTGGCTTTTGATGGTGATTCCGCGCTCGCGCTCGATGTCCATGCGGTCTAAGTACTGGGCGCGCATGTCGCGCTCATTCACAATTCCAGTGAGCTGCAACATGCGGTCAGCGAGAGTCGATTTACCGTGATCGATGTGCGCAATGATGCAGAAATTACGAATTTGGCTTGGGGCCGTTTGAGACGGGACAAGAGCCTTTAGGGCGCGTGGCGACAAACTAACCTCTGCTTTGGGAATCTGATTTAAGGTATTCTCGCATGGTGCTTGCCCTTATTGCATCAAACTGCTAGAGTTTCCCCTTGTTCTGAGGTGATTAACCTCAAAAAAGTTTTCGCCTAAGAAAGTGAAACATGGCAAACATCAAGTCGAACATCAAGCGCATCGGAACCAACCGCAAGGCCGAGGAGCGCAACAAGTCCGTACGCTCGGAGCTAAAGACTGCCATCCGCGCAGTTCGTGTAGCCACCGAGGGCGGCGACAAGGCTGCCGCAGCGGCTGCTCTAGCAAACGCTAACCGCAAGCTAGACAAGGCTGTTTCAAAGGGCGTTGTTCACAAGAACCAGGCAGCTAACCGCAAGAGTGCGATCAGCAAGAAGGTTGCCGCTCTCTAAAGAGATTTATAGAAAACCGGGCTTCGGCCCGGTTTTTTTATTTCCGGGCCATTGCGAACAGCAGCTTCTCAATAGAGAAACCTGGGTCACGACTCGCGCCTTTGACGTCCGCATCGGTCTGGGCTGCCAACTGAACAAGTTTGATTAGCTGCGCTTCGTCCCAACCCGAAAGCTCCCTGCGAGCCTTCTCCAGTTGCCAGGGCTGCATTCCTAGCGCCCCCGGGGATGCGTTTCTATCGTTGAAAAGCCTGGCAAGCTGACGGATCTTCATGGTCAGGGCTGCGCTTAGTGCGACGGGATCAATACCTGTGGTGAAGCCATGCCTGAATAGTCGAATTGCCTCTGCGGCATTCCCTGCCAGCGCAGCATCCGCAATTTTGAAGGCGTTGGTTTCAACTCGACCCTGAAAGGTTTGCTCCACAATCTCGAGGTTGATGGTGCCGGAAGGGCTAGTGGCAAGCTGCGAACAAGCCCCACCGAGTTCCGCAAGGTCTTGATTGAACGCGGACAAAAGCGCCTTGAGTCCAGCGGCATCGATCTTCTTGCCAAGTGCTTGCAGCTCTGCTTTGACGAACTCAGCCTTTTCGGCGTCCTTCTTCAGCTCTTCGCATGAGATGGTCAGAGCCTTAGAGCCGAGCGCTGACTTAACCTTGCCGTTGTGGCCAACCGCATTGGGTAGCCGGACCACAACGGTGCAGTTTTCCACCGGCGCGGCGATGAGTTGATTCAAATCCTCGAGTAAACCCTCGGAGGCGCTTTGGATGATGATCAGCCTTGGCTCAGCGAAAAGTGATGGGGCAGCAACGGTAAAGAGCAGGCCCGGGGAATACTCCCCTTCAGCAAGCTCTGTGACCTCGAGGTCAGGGTGTTCAGCGCGAAGTTGGGACTTTATCGAGGAGATTGCTCGAGAAGCAAGATAGCTCTCATTTCCAGTCACCAAAACCAGCGGAGCGACCCCCGCCTGATTCCAATAGACCGTTTTCCCGCTCACATCGAAAGTTTACCTCCGGTGGCTGCCACCAGACGTTCATCCTCAATTCGCAGAGAGATTGCGCCCTGGGTATCAGTCCGAAGGGTGATAGCTCCGAGGCGCTCGAGCATGGATAGCACACTCTTAGTTGGATGACCGTAGTCGTTTCGGGCACCGACCGAGATCAATGCCACATCCGGCTGGACGACTGAGTGAAGCTCGGCAGATTGGTCTTTGGAACCATGGTGAGCAACTTTCAGAACCAAAGGCTTTTTGCTGAGTTCACTAAGCCAAGGAAAACCGGTTCGTAAGAGTCGTTGTTGACCACGCTCTCCAAGATCTCCGAGAGTCAAAAGGTTGTAGCCAGCAAAACCAAAAACCAAAACCAGTGAGGCATCGTTACTGTCCTCGGCCTCTTTGGCTTCGAAGGTTGGGCTTAGCACTCGCCAGCTGGCTGAATGCAGCGACCCAGCCATTCCTGAATAGCCGATCAGATACCGTTTAGCGGACTGGGCCAGGGCATCTGAGACAACCTTGACCAATGGTCGATCATCTGCGAATCCAGAAACCAGAGCTAGGTCCACACTGCGTTCACCAATTGCCCCTCTTATCCCGCCAACATGATCGGCGTCAAAGTGGGTTAGAACGAGCAAGTCAATGTGTTTGATACCGAGTGAAGTCAGACAGAAATCAATCGCCGCATCATCACGTCCGACATCAATCAGGGCAACCTCTCCCCCGTCTCGGATTAGCAAAGCATCGCCTTGACCTACATCGCAATTCAGAATCTGCCAACCCGTATGAAAGTTGCTGCGACGCGTGATATCTGTCGCAACCCAACCGATTGGGATTAGAAAGAGCGAGACGCTTGCTATCCCGATGACTCGAAGACTTGGCTTGCCAGAGACCAAAATCAATGTGATGCCAATAACAAGGCACACCGTAAAGCCAATACCTACCGCACCCGGAAGCATAGGCAATCGGGTAAGGGGAAGCTGACTGAGGTGATTCGCAACACTCTCAATCCACCAAGTTCCAAGTGAAGCGAGCCATGAAAGCAGTTGAGCCAGCGGTGGGTAGAAGGCGGAGGCGATTACAGCGAGAATTCCGAGCACCGTAACTGGAGCGACCACCGCCTCAACGGCAAGGTTTGCGATGACCGAGTAAACCGGAATTGATGGCTGGAGAATCAAGAGCACCGGAAGGGTGTAAAGCTGGGCCGCCACCGAGGCTGCGATACCGAGTGAGAGCCAGGTGCCGAGTTTCGGCTCAAGTCTTTCGTGCAGATTTCCGGCCAGGACCAGTAGGCCTAGTGTCGCGAATACCGAGAGCGCGAAACCGATATCGACCGCAAGTCCCGGATCAACAGCCAGCAATAGCAACACTGCCCAGGAGAGCGGGATAACAGGATTTACCTTGCGACCGAGCCACCACCCAGCAATTACAAAAGCCGCCATTGTTCCGGCTCTCAGAACGCTTGATTCTGGACCCACCAACAGAATGTAAGCGCCGATGGACAGGTAGGCCAACCCGAATCTGAACGCCCTGGGAAGACCAATTAGTGAAACGCTTAGAAACACCACCGCAGCAATGATGGCCAGATTCGCACCGCTTACAGCAACCAGGTGAGTTAGTGATAACTCCTTCATGTTTTGACTCAGTGACTCGCTGATCAGCCCCCGCTCGCCAATAGCTAAGCCTGCTACCAAACCTGAGCTGTCTTCGGTCACGCCATTTAGGTTGAATAGGAATTTCGCGCGTAACTCCTCGATGAAATCAAGCTTCGGAAAACTGACCTTCAAACTTGATTCGAGACCAGGTCCTGCCGACAGCCAAAGGAAGAGCCAGTAGCCACCCGCAAAAAGAGCTATCAAAGCGTGAGCCGAGGTGCGATTTTTGCGTAGAGCTTCTCGCCGATTCCGGAGACATCTCGGAGCTGTGTAAGGTCAGAGAAAGAACCAATCTCTGTTCTGTGATCGATTATTCGCGCCGCTAGTGAAGGACCTACTCCCGGGAGGGACTCAAGCTGCTCTACTGTGGCGTTGTTGAGCGATATGAACTCTGAAAGGGTTCCGGCGCCCGAAACCTGAGTTTTATCAAGCACGACAATTTGCTCACCGTCAGAGACCATTCGAGCAAGATTCACACTTTGCTCGAATGCCGATTTGGTCATTCCTCCGGCAAGCTCAATGGCATCTTCCACCCGGGATCCAACTGACAGGGCATAGAGACCGGGGTTCTTTACCTCGCCAGCAACGTGTACGAAGATTTCACCGCTTACCTGTTCAGATTCAGACGCAATATCTCCGACATAGCTCAGATCTAGCTTGTTGGCCTGATTCTCGGAGCTAAATGAGGTACCGAGCAGGTAAAGCACAACCAAGGCCAGGCCGCCAACGACAACTCTTTGGCTGGTGGACAAAGCGGACAACCATTGAACAATCTTCTGCATGCTCAAAGCATGCTCAATGCCAATTCTTGGCCAGACGTTTTCCACCGATAGGTGGATAAGTCGCTACTTGGTTGCGATGTTTACAAGCTTTGGAGCTCGAACAATTACCTGCGCTAGTTCGCGATCGCCAATTGCGCGCTTTACTGCCTCTGAGTTCAAGGCGAGTTCGCGAAGCTCCTGCTCCGAGATTCCGGCAGGAACCTCAAAGCGGTCGCGCAACTTGCCATCGACCTGAGCAATTGCGACTACCGTGTCCTCAACCAATAGCGAGAGGTCAGCGGTTCTAAACTGCGCCAATGCGACACATGGCTGGTGCCCCAACAGCGCCCACATGTCTTCTGAGGCATAAGGAGCGAAAAGCGACAGTGCCTTGGCTAGCTCTTCGGCGCCCTCTCGAACCGCAGGGTCCTTAGGACCACAGCCGGTGTCAATCGCCTTGCGAAGCGCATTGGTCAGCTCCATAGCCTTTGCCACACCAACGTTGAACTTGAAGGATTCGATAGCTTCACTGAAGCCAGCCAGGAAGGTGTGGGTCGCCTTGCGAACCGCAGGGTCACCCTTGGTTACATCTATTCCAACTTCGGAATCTACGTCTTGCGCAATTCTCCAGGCGCGAGCCAGGAACTTCGAGCTGGCACCCGGTGATACATCAGCCCAGTCAATGTCGTCCTCAGGCGGACCGGCAAAGGCCATCGTCAACCTAATCGCATCCACGCCATGCTCATCGAGTTGCTCAGATAGTCGAACCAGGTTGCCGCGAGACTTACTCATGGCGGAACCATTCATAAGCACCATGCCCTGGTTTAGCAATCTGGTAAATGGCTCCTCGAAATCGATCAGGCCGATATCGTGCAGCACTTTGGTAAAGAAGCGTGCGTACAAAAGGTGCAAGATGGCGTGGGTTACACCACCGACATACTGGTCAACCGGTGCCCACTGCTTCGCCGCCACGGGGTCAAAAGCGAACTCTTCGCTATTTGGGTTTAGGTAGCGCAAGAAGTACCAAGAACTATCAACGAAGGTATCCATGGTGTCGGAGTCGCGCTTTGCGGCCTTGCCACAGTTTGGACAGCTGACATTTACCCAGTCGCTGGCTGCGCCAAGTGGTGAAGTTCCCTTGGGAGATAAATCTAGACCTGCACTGTCAGGCAATTCGACCGGAAGCTGGTCTGCTGGCACTGGCACTTCACCACATGACTCACAGTGAATGATTGGGATTGGAGTACCCCAGTAGCGCTGGCGAGAGATAAGCCAGTCGCGCAAGCGGAAGTTCTTGGCACCCTCGCCCAAGTTACGCTCAGAAACAATTTCGATGGCCTTAGCAATTGCATCGTTCTTGCTCAAGCCATTCAGTGGACCGGAGTTGATTACAACGCCATCGCCTGCGGTGGCAACGCGAGAAACCGAGGGTAGCTCGTCTCCAGTGTCAACCACATCGATTACCGGAAGAGCCATAGCGTTAGCAAAAGCCATGTCGCGCTCATCATGGGCGGGAACCGCCATGATCGCACCGGTTCCATAATCGGCAAGGACGTAGTCCGATGCCCAAATTGGAATGCGTTCACCGCTAAGTGGATTGATTGCGTAGCGATCAAGGAAGACACCGGTCTTCTCGCGATCTGAAGCTAGACGCTCGATGTCGTTGGACTGCTTGACCTTCTCCAGGTAGTCCTGGAACTTCATTCTGGTTGCCGGCTCCGCCATTGACGCCAGCTCCAAAGCTAGGTCACTGTCAGCAGCCACCACCATGAAGGTTGCGCCGTACAAGGTGTCTGGCCTGGTGGTGAACACGGTCAGCTTCTGGGAGCGACCCTCGATTTCGAAGTCTACGTTTGCGCCTTGTGATCTACCGATCCAATTGCGCTGCATGGTCAGCACCTTGGCTGGCCAGTTACCCTCGAGGGTGTCTAGATCATCCAGTAGACGATCGGCATAGTCGGTGACCTTGAAGTACCACTGGGTAAGTGCCTTCTTGGTAACCTGCGAGTCACAACGCTCGCAAAGCCCCTGCACGACCTGCTCGTTTGCCAAAACAGTCTGACAGCTAGGGCACCAGTTCACATTGGAGTTCTTGCGATAGGCCAGTCCGCGCTTGTAGAACTCTAGAAATAGCCACTGATTCCAGCGGTAGTAAATTGGGTCGCAGGTCTGAAGCACACGGTCCCAGTCGAAGCTTGAGGCGTAGCGTCGCATCGAAGACTTTTGCTGGTCGATGTTCTCGTAGGTCCACTTGCGAGGATCGAGCCCGCGCTTGATGGCGGCATTCTCGGCAGGAAGTCCAAAGGCATCCCAGCCGATTGGGTGCATTACACTGAAACCCTTTTGCGCCCAGTAGCGAGCGATTACATCACCGAGTGCATAGGCCTCGGCGTGACCCATGTGAAGATCGCCTGAAGGGTATGGAAACATGTCGAGCACATACTTTTTTGGGCGAGTATCGCCAGGCACCGAAGAGTTAAACGGCTTGCGCTCATCCCAGACCGGAAGCCACTTATCTTGAATGGCGTGGAAGTTGTACTCAGTGCTCAATGAAAACCTCAAAACATTTAGGGTAAAAGGTTACCAACGCACGGTGCCAGATAGCGCGCTAACGTGCGCTTGGGCCTTGATTTGTATCTCTTGATGCTCTGCCAAAGGTTCCGAACCAGAAGTGATGCCACCACCGATGCCGATGGTCACTTTGCCCGAATGGAATACCGCGGTGCGGATGACCATGCCAAGATCAAGGTCGCCATTGCTCGAGATAAATCCAATTCCACCGGAGTATCCAGCACGTTCTGAAGTCTCAAGTTCTGAAATGATCTCCATGGCGCGAAGTTTTGGAGCGCCCGTCATCGAACCACCGGGGAACAGTGCTGCGATAGCTTGTGAGGTAGTAACGCCAGGTCGCAATTGGCCCCGAACATCGGAAACCAGCTGGTGCACTGTTGAGTAGCTTCTGACTTTGAGCAGGTCACTCACCAGAATCGACTCAGGCTCACAAACCACCGAAAGGTCATTGCGAACCAGATCAACAATCATCAGATTCTCGGCCTGTTCTTTATCGCTCTCGCTGAGCTCCGCCGCTAGTTGAGCGTCAAGAACCGGGTCCGCAGACCGTGGTCTGGTCCCCTTGATTGGGCTTGAGGTCACCAAACCAGACTCAATGGAGAGGAATCGCTCCGGAGAAATCGAAACGTACGCTTTCTTGCCAACCCGAATGAAAGCTGCGTATGGGGCTGGGTGGGTTCTTCGAAGTCTTAGGAAGTAAGAAAGTTCGTCTCCCTGATACTCACCCACCAGTCGGGTGGTTAGGCACAGCTGATAGACATCTCCCCTGGCGATAAAACCCTTTGCCGACTCAATCTTGTCTAGGTATTGCTCCTTGGGGTCAAGGCAAACCATTTCCGCGCTGGTGGCGGCGGGATTGTGCAGCGCATAACTAGCCGAGTCGCCACCGATCAGAGCCAATCTCAGTAGCGCGGCATGGTGCCACTGGTCAAATTCCTCACGGTTTGGGAAATTTCCAATGAAATAAAGTCGCCTGTCAGTGTGGTCATAGACAAATGCCCGGTCGAGCTTTAGCCAGTCTCCGGCGCCATTGAAATCTCGACTGTCGGAGTAGTGCATCACGCCAAGTAACTTTGGACGAAAACTAAACGGTAGGTCTAAATCATCCGGCTCGGTTTCGAAGTCTGGCCCTGAGGTTGGCACTCCAACCCCCATGATTGTGAAGGGTGAGGTGGGGTGATGTTGGCGATCCAGCCAAAAAGCATTCGGCTGATTAGCAAAGATTGAGCAGAAAATGTCTTGCGCTGAGGTCCAAGACTGCAAAGATTCGCAGTAGAGCGGCATTGGACCTCCTTCAAGCACCCTAATCTAGTTCAGGTGAGCGTAGCTGGCGATTTCTTTCAATACCGAGACGGGAAACTCCGTCTGGTTGATGCCACACTCAGTGAATCTCTAACAGTGGCAGACAGTTTTCTAGTCCGAGGCGGCAGAGTTCGAGCTCTCGAGCGTCATTTCGCTCGATTTGAGTCTTCCATTCAGGATCAAAAAACCCAAGCGGAGCTACCGGCCTTCTTTGATCAGCTAAAGGAACTTATCCCTCTGGAGGGTGACTGGTTCCCGAGATTGGAGTATCGCGATCAGCTACCTGAGGGTGAGCGGTTGGTATTTCGAATTCGAGAGGCTCCAGAGCGAACCGAGTCTTTGACGCTGTGGACCAGCGATGAACCAGACCCGAGAAAGCAATACCGGATTAAAGGTCCTGACCTATCGATTGGGCAGCAGATCAGACGTCGGGCAAATCTCAGCGGAGCGGATGAAGCGGTGTTTCTCAGTGACAGCGGCCACATCGCCGATGGCGCCCTGAGCGCGATTGTCTGGTGGCGCGGCGAGGTGCTGTATGGACCTGATGAGACAACTAACTGGTTGCCGTCAATTACTCGTGACTTGGTTTTTGAGCTTGCCAATCAGGCTGGCTACCAAACCGCTACCGAGCGAGCCAAGCCAGCGGAACTGGCCGGTTGCGAGGTTTGGAGCTTGAGTTCACTGCAGGGGATCCGCTACGTGACTGCCTGGGGGGACATCAATGTGGCCTCACCTCGATTCGCTGGCTCCTTCGCAAAGCGCCTAGAGCTAATGGCGGAGCACATCTAGTGAAAGCTGCTGGTCACAGCTATTGGCCAGCTCTTGATCATGCGTTACGGCAACGACGATCATGCCCGACTTGGCCAACCGGTGCAAAAGTGAAAACAGTTCCAATGCGTTCTTTCGATCGAGTCCCGAACTAGGTTCATCAAGAATTAGAACGCTAGCCCCCGCCAACAAGCCTCTCGCGATAGCGATTCGTTGGGCCTGACCTCCCGAGACATTAGAAGAGTCCTCGTGGATTTGAGCATCCAGCAATCCCCTTTGCTCAAACTCAGCTTTGAGACCAACGGCATCAAGTGCCTCGAGCATTTTGGAGTCACTAAGCTCGCCCGATATCTCGAGATTTTGCCTTAGCGATCCGCGAAAAAGATGGGGGTCCTGTTCGATCAAAATGATTTGCCTTCGGCGGCTTTCCAGTGAATAGTCGCCGCTGGGAATGCCGTTTATTCTCATTTCTCCGGACGATGGCGCAACCAGTGAAGAGATCACCAATGCCAGCGAAGTTTTACCAGAGCCAGACGGTCCGCAGACTGCAGCCAGGTACCCTGCTGTCAAGCTCAAGCTCAAGCTGGTCAAAACCTGCTTCCCGCCACGAGCAACACTGAGCTCTTCCAGTTCGATTTCTTTCACACTCTGAAGTTGGCGATCGCCTTCTGGCACCATCAACTCTGCAGCGATATCTCGATCTAAGAGCTGCTGGAGTCGTTGTTTTGAGGACTTATAGCCTTGGAATGCGCTGACAACCGCAGGAAGCTGGCTGTAGACGTCAAAGACCGACAGCGGCATGAGCACCAAAACTGCGATGGTAACCGGGGAGATTTCTGCCGAATTGACAGCTGCGAGCCAGCCGCCAAGGACTGCGGTGATCACACTGCCCAGGCTCAGAATCGCGCCCGATGAAGCCAGCGGAAGAGTGCGCCTGCGGTCTAAGCGCAGTAGCTGATCCTGGCTCTTTTGAATGTCTTCCCTGAGGCTCTGAGTCCAACCGTAACTGTTGTTGATATCGATCTGAGAGAGTAGCCTGTGAAGCTCTTCCCTTAACTGCTGTGCCGCAAAAATGCGATCCATTTCGAATTGCTTTCCGGCCTTTGCGGCTAGCAGTAGGGCTGCCACGGCGAAGAAAACCGAGGTCAACATCAGCGCCAATGCGACCAGTGGATGGATTAGTAAAGCGATTGCCAACATAGCTGCTGTTGCCGCAGTGGCTTGCAGAAGCGGTGTCAGAACGCGCAGCGGTCCATCTTGTAATCGATCAACATCTGAGGTGAACCTCTCAAGCGACTGCGCTCTGTGCTGAATGCCGCCAGGAACCAATTGCACTAACTTTTGAAAGAGCTTGGGCCTTACTTGCCCGAGGTTATGAAAGACCGCTGAGTGCAGCGCCAGTCGCTGTAAATAGCGAAACGTTGCCCGCCCTAGGGCAAAGGCTCTAACTCCAACCACCGCCACCATTAGGTAAAGAATCGGAGGTTGTTCGGATGCTCTCGATATTAGGTAAGCACTGGTTGCCAGCAGCGCCACAGCACAAATCGCCTCAAGTGTCGCGAAGAGGTATCCGGCGAAGCTCATCTTGCTTATGGGGAACCTTAAATCATTAGCCAAGTTCCACCACCTGGTCTGCCGCGGCGATAAGCCTCGGGGAATGCGAAACAGCCACCACTCGAACACCATTGTCCACATATTGGCGAATCTGATTGACTACTTTCCTTTCGGTTTCCCCATCTAACTGACTGGTTGGCTCATCCAGCAAAAGCAGTTCACTGTTTTTTGCCTCCAGATGATAAAAGGCCCGTGCTAGCGCAACTCGCTGCCTTTGACCCCCGGATAGTCCGTCACGCTCACTGACGGCTGTCTCGATTGACACCTCGGACAACTGCGCTTTCTCCAAAGCTTGTTCGGCCTGATCGCGATTAGATCCGACCGGACCGCAGACGTTGGCAAGCACTGTTCCAAGAGCTAGCTGACTGTCTTGCGGCATCCAAGTCGACTTGGGGCCGATTAGAGCTTTGAGTGCGAGCGACTTCCCAGCGCCTGACTTGCCAACAATGACGGTTAGCCCAGGCTTCGGCTCGAGCTTGAAGGTGGAACCGGGATTACCAACCTTGTCTTGAATTAGGTCAAGCACTCGAGTGCTAACCGCCACGCCCTGTGATGCCGCATGGAACTGCGCCCCGACATTTCTCAGCGGCAGATACACTTCGGGAGCTATTACCAAGACAAAGAGTCCAATCAGAAGTGGCAATTCGCCAGCTACTAGCCGAAGGCCGATGCTCACCGCAATCAGTGCTACCGAAAGTGATGCGGCCAACTCCAAGGCGAAACCTGAAAGAAAAGAGAGTCTGAGAACTTTCATGGTGCGGGTTCGATATTGCTCGGAAACCTCAGAGAGTATCGCGCTCTGCAACTTCGTTCGACCAAACACCTTTAGGGTCACAATTCCCTTGAGGATTTCCAGAAAGTGCCCATTTAGCTTCTCCAGCGCATCCAACTGAGATGCCTGAAGGTCTCGCGTCGCAAGTCCGATCATCACCATAAACAATGGAATGAGCGGCAAAGTGAAAAGCACGGTTAGTCCGGATAAGGGATCCGAAAGCCAGATCAGGAAAGTTAGGGCTGGGGTAACCAGCGCGGTAAAAACGAGTTGCGGCAGGTATTTGGAGAAGTAAACATCAAGCGAGTCCAGGCTTGGGCCTAGTAACTGAGATAGCTCCCCAGATCCATATTTTGCGACCAGTGAATTGCCATCACGTTCAATAACGCCCAGCGCCTGAGCTCTAAGTTGAAGCTTTACTCGGCCAGCTGCCCAAAAACCAGCAAACTCCTGCGCGAAATGCACCGCTGCCCGAATTACCCCAGAAGCCAGACCAATCCAAAGAAAGTGGCTTAGCTCATCCAAACTTTCGCCATCGACAAACAGCCCGACAACAAAATTGCTCAGTGCCCAGGCAATCAATACTGTCGCGCTGGTGGCCAGCACGGCCAGGGCAACCACCAGGATTAAATACCCAGCAGTTGCCCTGGCCCTAGAAACTAACCTGAAATCGATCGGTTTCATTAGTGTGCGTGCGCCGGGATACTTTCTCTCCGAATTCGCTTTCGGAACACCCAGTAGGTCCAGGACTGGTAGGCCAAGACCAGCGGGATCATGATGACTGCCACCCAAGTCATGACTCCCAAGGTGTACTGCGAACTCGAAGCGTTCTCAATGGTTAGCGAGTAGGCCTCATTGATTGTCGATGGCAGCACGTATGGGAACAGTGCGACAAAGAGACTCGAAACTGCGGTGATGATAGTGAGGACAATTGAGCTAAATGCCATGCCCTCCTTGCCCATGACGTTCAGCACCAGTGCCGCAATCAGGGAAACTGCCGCCACGGCAGACAACACAAGCCCTGGCAGGGTTGGGTAAGACACCAAGGTCCACATTAGGAAGACTGCTGCGAACAGTGTTGCGACAGCACCGACCTTGGTTGCTAGCACTCGAGCTCGCTCCTTAAGCTCACCGTCGGTTTTCAGTGTCAAAAAGATCAACCCGTGAGTGAAGAACAAAGTCAAGGTCACAGCCCCACCGAGCAAACCATATGGGTTTAGCAAGACCAGTAGATTGCCAATCAATGGGATGTCATAGCCGCGGAAAATGTGATCCTGATCCAGCGGGACACCCTGAACGATGTTGGCAAAGGCTACGCCCCACAACAGCGCTGGCAGCGCACTGCCGATGATGATCATCCAGTCAAAGGTTCGCTTCCAACGTCGAGTTTCACCCTTTCCGCGGTATTCAAATGCCACGCCGCGGGCAATCAAGGACATCAAAAGCAGGAACAGCGCTAGATAAAAACCCGAGAACATCGAGGCATACCATTCGGGATAAGCGGCAAAAAGTGCCGCGCCCGCAACAATTACCCAAGTTTCGTTCAGATCCCAAACCGGTCCGATGGTATTGATGATTACTCGACGATCAGTCTCATCTTTGGAAAGAAAAGGCAGCGACATGCCCACTCCAAAGTCAAAGCCATCGAGGACGAAGTAGCCGACAAACAAGAAGGCAACAATTACAAACCAGATTTCGTTAAGTTGCATTTTCTACCTCCTAGTACGCAACCGCGAGCTTGTTTGGGTCAGACTGCAGCACCTGCTGCTCCGGACCCTGTTTGATGGCAGCAAGCAGAATCTTCAACTCGACTACGGCCAGAACGCTATAGACAGCCGTGAAGCCAATTAGCGAGACCAGGACTTCCAATCCCGTAACACCTGGTGACACGGCATCTTCGGTTTTCATGAGCGAGAACACAATCCAAGGCTGACGACCCATCTCGGTGAACATCCAGCCAATCGAGCTTGCCAATACCGGGATTGGAGCGCTCCAAATCGCGACATTCCAGGCCCAAGTTGGCAGCTTGAGATTGTTGCGACGAGTAATCCACAAGCCGACAACAGCGATGATCCAACTGAGCACGCCGAGACCAATCATCCAACGGAAGGCCCAGTAGGTGATCCAAATGGTTGGCATGTAGTCACCTGGTCCCCAAAGCAGTTCGTACTGCGCCTGCAGGTCGTTCAACCCCTCGACCTCGCCATCCAACGTGTGAGTTGAGAGGAAGGAGAGTAGATATGGAATCTTTATCGAGAACAGTTCACTCTTCCCATCTGGGGTTCCAAGCGTGAAAAGCGAGAAGGCTGCCGGAGCACTGCTTTCGTAAAGCGCCTCGGCGGCGGCCATCTTCATGGGCTGGGTTTGAACCATCGCCAAACCAAGACCATCGCCAGTTACTGCCGTTCCGATTCCGCTGATCACCAGCGTCCAAAGCCCGATCTTGAGAGACGACTGCATCGTGTCAACAAACTGGCTTCGCTTTAGGTGATAGGCACTGACACCGGCGACCACAGCTCCAGCGAACATTAGGGCGGATGTCATGGTGTGGGGAAACTGATTTACAGCGACGATATTGGTTAGCACAGCCCCGATGTCTACCAGTTCCGCGCGTGCTTTTTCCTCGTTGATTTCGAAACCAACCGGGTTCTGCATAAACGCGTTAGCGGCCAAGATGAAATAAGCCGAGGCGGTAACGCCAAAAGCAGTCATCCAGATAGTCATCAGGTGGACGCCTTTAGAAAGCTTGTCCCAGCCAAATATCCACAGACCAATAAAGGTTGCCTCAAAGAAGAAGGCGAGCAAGCCTTCCATCGCCAACGGGGCTCCAAATATGTCCCCAACGAACCTTGAGTAATCGGACCAGTTCATACCGAACTGAAACTCCTGGACGATTCCTGTTACCACGCCCATAGCGAAGTTGATCAAGAAAATTTTTCCAAAGAATTTGGTCTGCTTTAGGTATTTTTCTTTTCCGGTTCGATACCAAGCAGTCTGCATTCCAGCAACCATTAGGACAAGTCCGATGGTCAGAGGAACGAATAGGAAGTGATAGATGGTGGTGAGCCCGAATTGCCAACGCGCTAAAGAGAGCGCATCTAGTTCAGTCAGAATCACCGGCGCATTCGCTAGCACGGTTTTCTTCTTTCCGGAGGGTTTCTCCAGCCCCTCCAAATCAAATCTATTGCTTTCCGAAGTCGATTTGGCTTATTTATGAGATTTAGTTTCTAAATTATTTTTCAGCGCTTTGTGACAGGATTCTTTTTACCGTTGTTCTGAGGCAGGCTGTCTGATGTGTGGTCGATTTGTAATTGCCAAAACCACCGACTTCATCACCGAGCTGTTTGAAATTGATGAACTAGAGACCGACTTAGATTTTCGAAGCTACAACATCCCGCCCACCACACAGATCCCGATGATTGTGGAGCGCGAGATTGATGGCATGCCCTCTAGGCAGCTTCACTCGGCTCGCTGGGGCTTGATCCCAAGCTGGGCTAAGGAAGTTTCCAGCACTCCCCTAATCAACGCCAGAATCGAATCGGTGCTTGATAAGCCAAGCTTTCAAGAAGCTGCGCTTTCCAAGCGCTGCGCAATTCCAGCGGATGGCTACTTCGAATGGCAGAGCACAATTGCGGATAGCAAGGTGCCTTACTTCATTCACCCAAGCGATGGCATGCTTGCCTTTGCCGGCATTTACTCCTGGTGGCGAAACCCCGCCAAGGCAGCCAACGATCCAACCAGGTGGGTTCTAACCTGCTCACTTTTGACCAAGGAGTCCGCTCCAGAACTCAGCCAGATTCACAACCGCAATCCGGTAATGCTTTCGGAGGAGAACCTAAGCGCTTGGCTAGCACCTGATTATCAGACCACTGCAGAGGTATTGGCTGCGCTGAGCGATGAGTCTGACGAGGTGGCGGCAGCCCTTGAATACCACCCGGTTTCCAGTGCGGTGGGCTCGGTTCAGAACAACTCAGCCGAACTTATCGCCAGAACCAACTAGTTCATTTTGAAAATGTCGGTGCCACCAATACACTTCTAAGTATTCGAACATTTGTTCGATTTACGAGAGGTTTGGGGAATGCGACTAGAGGAAATTACCGGCGTGATGCTGGATTTTGATGGTGCTCCAGTTGGCTTTAACTACCAGGGCAAATCCTTCCTGGTTGCCTCCAGACCGGTTCGCTGGTATTCGAGAAGACTCTGGTGGGAAGATGCCGCAGCCGCTCCTAAGGGGGCCGGAGCGGCCCTGCTAGAGGTTGAAATGTGGCGCTTGTGGGCAGCAAGCGGAGAACTGCGGTTTTTCTTTGAGCTTCGACACCAGCGACCCGAAGATCGCTGGGAAGTAAGCCAGCTCAATAGTCAATGAGCTTCACCCACCTAAACGTATCCTCTGCATTTTCTGCCCACTACGGAGTTACTAGGCCAGAACGCTTGGCAATCGCCGCAAAGTCGATGGGGCTTGACGCACTCGCGATAACCGATCGAGATGGGCTCTACGGAGCGATAAAACACATCGGCGCCTGCGTGCAGCTCGGCATCTCCCCCATCATCGGCGCAAACCTTAGGGTGGTGGATTTTGGCAGGGTCACCATCCTGGCTCACGGCGGAGATAAGGGGAAAGGATGGGCAGGTCTTTGCCGAATCATCTCAGCAGCCCAAGCTGGCCGTGGCAAGCAAAAGAACATCGCGATTGAGCTAAAGCTTTTGGCCGAGCTGGCAAATAACTGCACCGTCTTGGTGGGTGCGGAGAACATCGTTTCGGAATCGGTCATCGCCAACCCGCAGCTTGCGCTAACCAGACTTGGTGAACTGCAGGCCCAGCTCAAAATTCCGGGTCAGCTAGCCATTGAAGTGGTAACGCACCTAACCGAACCAGGGACTGCGCTTTCCATCGAGCATGCCAGAGCCATGCTGGAATTGGCTCAGGTCAATAAGTTGCCGAGCATCCTGAGCAATGCGGTTAGGTATCTGGAACCGGATGACGCCGTAACCGCAGACGTTCTAGATTCTGCTAGACACCTCGAGCCACTGGGCCTATTCGCACCCCAGCCCAACGCCCAGGCCTGGCTCAAGCCGCAATCCGATATGGTTCAGCTGGCGCTGGAGATTACCGAAAGCCCTAAGAAGTCCATTGAGCTACTTAGAAATACCGCAAACCTGGCAGATCGCTGCCGGCTAGACCCGCAGTCCGATTGCGGTTGGGGTAAGCCAAAGACCCCAGAGCAATCGGCGCTTGGCATTGCGGGAAACCCATTTGAGGTGCTTTGGCAAAAGACCCACAGCGCAATCGATTGGCGCTACCCAAATGCTCCGGCGGCCAAACTGGCGGAGATTCAACACCGGTTGAGCAAAGAGCTAATCGCGGTAAACAAGCTTGGGTTTGCCACCTACTTCCTAACCGTTGCTGATGTCGCCCAGATGATTCGGGATATGAGCATTCGAATTGCGGCCAGAGGTTCGGGAGCAGGTTCGCTAATCAACTACCTGCTCGGCATCTCCGGGGTTGACCCAATCAGCGAAGGGCTGCTGTTTGAAAGATTTCTCTCCACCGAGCGCTCCACGCTGCCGGATATCGATATCGATGTCGAGTCTGCCCGCAGGCACGATATCTACAAGGCAATATTTCGCCGCTACGGAGGTAATCGAGTAACTCTGCTTTCCATGCAGTCCACCTACCGCGGCCGCGGCGCGGTAAGGGATTCCGGTCTAGCCCTCGGTATCGAAGAGGATCAAATTGATCAGATTGCCAAAAACATATGGCGCTTTTCCGCCCGAAGCTTTCGTGATGCCATGGCCAATAAACCCGAACTCGAAGAATTTGCCAAGCAATCCGCCGAGGATCGCAAGCTCAACCTACTGGTGGATATCACCCAGCGACTGGATAGATTGCCAAGGCATATCTCGATGCATCCCTGCGGTGTGATTTTAGGAAACAGTGAGCTTTTGAATCTGACCCCGACCGAACCAAGCGGCGTTGGTCTACCGATGAGTCAGTTCGATAAAGACGATATGGACCCGATGGGGTTTCTGAAATTGGATGTGCTCGGGGTAAGAATGCAGTCCGCTATGGCATACACAATTCAGGAGATAGCTCGAGTTAGCCAAAAAGTGGTTGACCTTGACGCGGTTGATAGAGCAGATCCGTCCGTTTACCAAACCATCCGCAGCACCAACACCCTGGGCATGTTTCAGATTGAGTCCCCGGGGCAAAGAGAGCTAACCGGAAAGCATCAACCAACCAAGTTCAATGACCTAACCCTGCAGATTTCGCTGTTTAGACCGGGACCGATGAAGGGCAACATGATTTCGCCCTACCTGGATGGCAGACACGGCTTTCGCGAACCGGACTACATTCACCCCGATCTAAAGCCAATCCTTGAGGAGAGCTATGGTGTGGTGGTCTTTCACGAGCAACTAATGCGCATCATGCAAGTGATGACCGGCTGCACCCTGGCTAGAGCCGATGAGCATCGCAGGCAGTTAGCCAAGCCGGATAAGGCGGTGAAAATTGGTGAATACTTCAAAAAATCCGCTGCCGCCCGAGGTTATTCGAAAGAGGTGGTTGAGCGAGTCTGGTCAATAATCGAGGGTTTTGGATCATTCGGATTCTGCAAGGCTCACGGAGCAGCGTTCGCACTTCCCACCTATCAGTCAGCTTGGCTGAAGACCCACTACCCCACCGAATTCATTGCGGGTTTACTAACTCATGACCCGGGGATGTATCCCAGGAGACTATTGCTGGCGGAGGCCAGAAGGCTGGGCGTGAAGTTGCTGCCGATAGACGTGAACTATTCGACCGATGAGTACAAGGTTGAGAAAAGCGGAGAAACCCTCGGGGTGAGGATGGCACTGTCTGACATAGCTGGCATTTCGAAGCCAGAACTTGAGCGCATCAAAGCCAACCAACCATTTGTAAACCTCAGCGACTTCTACCTAAGGGCAAGGCCCTCGAGAAGAACACTCAGCCGCCTGGCGCTAATTGGAGCATTGGACACTCTGGCGAAAATCACGCCACAAACCGATAGCAATCGGGGTGATTTGATGATCAGAGTCCGACAGTTAAGTGCCAAACCCGCCCCCAAGTTGGATCTAAACCAGATGGCATTCGACTTTGACGCCGAGGTCCCCTTAGGTAAAGGTGGCCAACAGCCAACTCGACAAGAGCAGATTGACCAAGAGCTAGCGATCACGGGGATGGAGATATCAGGTCACCAGATCGAACAGTTCCAGCAGATGCTGGATGAGATGGGAGTGGTTCGCGCCAGCGAGTTGATATCGCTTCGTAGCAATACCGAAGTGTTGATTGCCGGGGTTAGGGTTGCCACCCAGTCCCCTCCGATGCGAAGTGGAAAACGCGTGGTGTTTATCAGCCTGGATGATGGCTCGGGGTGTGCCGATGCCACCTTCTTTGATGAAGCTCAGCGCAGGGCAAGCCAGGTGCTATTCCAAAACCGATTACTCCTAATATCAGGAAAGACCCGCCGCACCGGAGTGCGAGGGGTCTCTGTCCTGGCTGAGAATGCCTGGGATCTGCGACAACTTTGGTCGCAGTGGCAATCTAAAGCTAGTTAGTTATCGCTGCTGTTGAAGATAGCAAGCAAGCGCAAAATCTCGACGTAGAGCCAGATCAGCGAAGCGGTCAAGCCGAAGGCCGCACGCCACTCCATGTCCTGAGGTAGGCGCTGAGCCACACCCTCGCGGATTGCCTCGAAGTCTAGGTTCAAAGTGAAGGCCGCAAGACCAACACCAACCAGTGCGATGAGCCAGCCAAATGGAGAGGAGTACACGCTCATGCCGGCGAACATCGCAAAACCGAAGTTCACCAGAGCGAAAACACCGTAGCCAATTAGCGAGAACATCATGATGCGGGTGAAGCGAGCGTCAACCTTTACCCAGCCAAAGCGGTAGGCGGCAAACATCGCACCGGCGGTTGCCAAGGTTCCAAGCACTGCGGTCTGAGCAATACCTGGGTACATCGCCTCAAAAATCATCGAAAGTCCGCCGATGAAGACACCCTGCGCTGCGGCGTAAGCGATCATGACGGCCGGACGGACCTTCTTACCGAAGGTTGCCCATAGACCCAAGCCAAGACCCACCAGCATGGCAGGAAGCAGAAGTCCGGTTAGGTTGAACATCCAGGTTGCGCCGGCAGCAATCGCGAGCACCACGAACAATCCCAAAACCTTGGAGGCGGTGCCCTCAAGGGTCATCGGAGTGCCGGTTAGGCGAGAAAACTCCTGATCAACCTGCTGCTGGTCTAGCTCAGCGTTCTTTACGCCGGTAACCATTGCCTGATTGAAGATTGGGTTGTGAGAGATAGCCACCCTGGGTCCTTTCGTAACTCTTGGTGGCATGAGCCTAAGCGATAAATCTGGAAATTCGCTGGAAGTTTGAGCGACCAAATGGCCTGCGCTAGAAAAAGAAAAGCCCGCCTAAGCGGGCTAGTTCTTTGGTGGACCTGAGGGGACTTGAACCCCTGACCCCCTGCATGCCATGCAGGTGCGCTACCAGCTGCGCCACAGGCCCTTGAACCCAAATAGTCTACACAACTAATGCTTGATTGGCACAACTGGGCAGTCTCGCCAAAGCCGCTCGAGAGAGTAATACTCGCGCTCTTGCTCGTGCATGACGTGAACCACTAGGTCACCAAAATCCAAAAGGATCCAGCGCCCAGTCTCGCGACCTTCCCTAAATCTGGTCTTAAAACCAGCCTTGAGCATCTCGTCCTCGACATTGTCAGACATCGCCTGAGCCTGGCGCTCATTCTTGGCTGAGGCAATCAAAAAGATCTCAGCCAGCGCGAATGGCTCTGAAACATCTAGCGCAACCAGATCTTCGCCGAGCTTGTCAGCGGCTGCTGCTGCTGCAATTTGAAGCTGTTCAATTGTTTCTTTGCTTGCGGACAAGTACTACGCTCCTAGCGCGTTCAAGATTGTGATGGTGGCAACGATTGCCGCCACGGCCATGATGACTCCAGCAACACCCATGGCCCAGGGACGCCACCATCCCTTGCGAAGCACCGACTTCGGCACCACGCCAACGTTTACACGTTGATTGATGATCTCCAGTGCCGAGACTGGCTCCACAATCGAGATGACACCAGTAACCGCATCATGACGATCGGCAGCGTCCAGCTCAATTCCATCCAGCCCTCCGGTCAGGGACCCGGTTCCAGGATCAGTGAGCACGGTGATTGAACCGGTGATTGCGATTTCGCCAGTCTCGATTGGTAATGCGATTGCCTCAGGAGCGACTTCCAAGACAATTGACTGAGTACTTGGCTCGGCCAACAAGTTGGTGCCGGTGAAATCAGCTGGTGGAAGATCCAGCGCACTGAAATCGGACTCGACAATCTGCTCAAGCTCCGCGGATGCGACCTTCTCGTCCTCAACATCGACATCCGGCAAAGTGATTTCAATTGAGTCAGTTGTCGGACGAGAAACTTCTGGCTCGCTGGCAACTTCCGGTAGTTGACCCTTGCGCTCTAACTCCCGAAGCTCTCGTCGAGTTAGACCAATCTGAACTGGTCGTTCAACTTGGGTTGCCGCCGCGATGTAGCTCTGTTCCAAATCCTGAGGTTCGACTCGATAGGTCGGCTCTGGTTCGGAATTAGACGTCAATTCAGATTCAATCGAAGGCGCAGGAAGTTGACCTGAGCGCTCCAGCTCCCTGAGCTGTCTGCGAGTTAGTTGCTCGGTCAATTCTCACCTCGATAAAGCTTGTGCTTACCAATGTATTGAACTACACCATCGGGAACTAGGTACCAAACTGGTTTACCCTCGCTGATGCGATCGCGGACATCTGAAGAGGAAATAGCCAGTGCCGGCACTTCAAGCAAGGACATTGACGCTTCTGGGGCTTCTGGAAGCGCAAGCTTGTGACCAGGGCGAGTTACACCGATGAAGGTTGCAAGTGGCCAGAGCTTTTCGATGTCTTTCCAGGCCAAAATCTGAGCGATCGCGTCCGCTCCTGAGATAAAGAACAGGTCGGCGTCCGGGCGATCTTTGGACAGCTGAGTCAAAGTGTCGATGGTGTATGTGGTGCCGGGACGGTCGATGTCGACCCTAGAAACGGTGAATCTAGGATTCGCTGCGGTCGCGATAACGGCCATGAGGTAGCGATGCTCAGCGGACATGACTGGCTTCTTGTGCCAAGGCTCACCGGTGGGCACGAAGATAACTTCGTCCAGGTGAAAGGCATCCGCCACTTCACTTGCGGCGACGAGGTGGCCATTGTGGATTGGGTCGAAGGTTCCGCCCATTACCCCAATGCGTGGCCGCTTATTGGTCATGAGTCTTTAGTGGTGTGCCTGCTGCGAGGAGGTCTTGTGGTCGTGACGGTTCGCAACGTTTCGGTATGACCAAGTGATTCCAGCTAGGGCTAGGAAAACGGCCATGGCGATTACGCCGTACAAGACAGCTGGAATTGGTAGCTCGTGGTGGTGAACCACAGCTTCGCTGGCAAGAATTGAAAGCAATTTATCTCCTTATGCTTTGGATAAGTTTAGTCTCGGACCTGGCCGTTGCCACGAACTAACCACTTTGTGCTGGTCAATTCTCGAAGTCCCATTGGACCTCTAGCATGAAGCTTTTGGGTTGAAATACCCACTTCGGCACCAAAGCCAAACTCGCCACCATCGGTGAATCTAGTAGAGGCGTTGACCATCACAACCGCAGAGTCCACCTCGTGCAAGAAGCGCTCGGCATTGGAGTGATTCTCGGTGACGATCGACTCGGTGTGACGGGTGGAGTACTTGGCAATATGCTCTAGCGCCTGATCGAGATCAGCTACCAGTTTTACCGATAGGTCAAGGCTGTAGTACTCGGTTTCCCATTCCGCCTCGGTTGCTGGCACGCCGGCGACCAATGCCAGGGTCTTCTCGCAACCGTGAATGGTGACGCCATGCTCGGAGAGTGCGGCTGCGATTCTAGGCAGAGCTGTGGCAGCCACACCTTGGTGGACCAAGAGAGTCTCTAGAGCGTTACAAACTGATGGCCGCTGAACCTTGGCATTGACCACCATTGGTATCGCCTTTTCCACATCGGCAGTCTCGTCTACGAACATGTGGACCACGCCATCTCCGGTTTCGATGACGGGGACTTTGGACTCAGTGACAACAGCGTGAATCAGCTTGGCTGAACCACGTGGAATCAGAACATCAATGTAGCCTCGGGCCTGCATCATTTCTACGGCACCGTCTCTCCCATAGGGGTCAACGGTTTGAACCGAATGTGCTGGTAGGCCGGCCTTCTCAAGCCCTGCCTGAATCAATTCAACCAAGACACGATTGGTGTTTTCAGCAGCGCTACCGCCTCGCAAAAGCACCGCATTTCCACTTTTGAGAGCCAGCGCCGCGATGTCGATGGTTACGTTTGGCCTAGCCTCGTAAATCACTCCAACAACCCCGAATGGAACCCTCACCTGCTGCAGATTTAGGCCATTTGGCAAGGTCATGCCATCAACGTTCTGACCTACTGGATCTGGCAGCGAGAAAATCATTCTCACCGATTTTGCGAGCGAGGCAATTCTCTTCTCGTCTAGCTTCAGGCGATCCTGCAGTCCGGCCGGAATCTGATTTTCGACAGCATTCTTTAGATCCTGAGCGTTGGCTTGAAGGATCACAGGCATGTTTCCCTCTAGCTGGGACGCGATGTGCTCCAGCGCAGAGTTCTTGAGGTTGGAATTGGCTCGCGCAAGCGCTGAACTCGCTGCCTTAGCGGCTACAAAAAGCTCTACAACACTCATCGAGCAATCCTATCCACTGGCTCAAACCAGGTGTTTCGGCAGTCACTGGAATCAATCACTTCAATATTCGCAGTGCTGGTCAAAAGCACGCCGACTCCCCCGGCGGTTGCCAACTGGGCTGCCGCCAGCTTGGTCAAAGCACCTCCGGTGCCATAACCGGTGGAGGTTCCGGAAACTTGCAGATCACTGAGGTCCTGACCAAAGTTAACGACCTTAATTGGCTCAGCCCCTGGCTCGGTTGGCGGCTTTGTGTAGAGCGCGTCGACATCGCTAAACAGAACTAGCAAATCCGCTTTGGCCAACAGCGCTACTCGGGCTGCTAACTGATCATTGTCTCCAAAGCGAATTTCCTGGGTCGCTACCGAGTCATTCTCATTGATGATTGGAATCACACCAATCTCCAACAGTCGCTCAAGTGCCCGCATGGCGTTCTCGATAGTCGAGTCTTGATCTAGGTTGTCGACAGTGAGCAGCATTTGCCCTGGCAATAACTCATACCTTGCCAAACTGCGCTCATAACGACCCATCAGCTTGGCCTGGCCAATACTGGCCAACGCCTGGGAGGTGGCAAGATCCTCAGACCTTACAGTTAGACCGATGATTGGCATCGCGGTTGCGATGGCGCCCGAGGAAACCAGAATGACCTCTTTGCCGGCACGCTTTAGTCGGACCAAGAAATCTACGAGCTGGTCAAGGTTGCTTTCGTTAGCACCTGTGATTGAGCTGGATCCCACTTTGACCACAACTCGGTTGGCTTTAGCTAAGCGCTGCGAGGTCTTCATTAGTCCTCATCCTCCGAGAACACGCTTGCCTCTCTAACTGCCTCACGCTCCGCGCGACCGCGTGAACGCTGGTCCATCATCTCGTAGTACTCCTGGCGGCGTTCCTGGTTGGTCCTGCGCTCATCACTGACGAGTTCGGCCACAGAATCAACCAGCGGATCCCACTCGAATACCACGCCGTTCTGCTCGCCGATGATGACGGTCGAACCTCGCTTGGCACCCTTTTTGTATAGCTCGTCTTCGATGCCCATTTTCTGAAGGCGCTCACCTAGATAGCCAACGGCATCCTGGTTGCTGAAATCTGTCTGAGCCACCCAGCGTTCTGGCTTTGGACCGACAATGCGGTAAATGACCTCGTCGCCTTGCGACTCAGTGCGAATCTCGTACTTGGAGTCATCCTTCTTCGGCGGTAGCAATGAAATGCGCTTGGCAACCTCGGCGGTCTGGCTCTTACGCTCTTCGGTGACCAGCTGACCAAGTGCGTAATTCAATTCGCGCAGACCCTGCTTGGTTGCGCTCGAGATTAGGTAAACCGGATATCCCCTGGCCTCAAACTCTGCCTTTACGAACTCTGCCAGCTCTAAGGCATCTGGAATATCAATCTTGTTCAGCGCCACCAACTGTGGGCGTTCCGTCAGCGGAGTCTGACCCTCTGGAACCTGATATGCCTCAAGCTCAGCCAGAATCACATCGAGGTCGCTAATTGGATCCCTACCCGGCTCCATGGTCGCGCAATCGATGACGTGAAGTAGTGCACTACAGCGTTCGACGTGTCGAAGAAACTCCAGACCCAAACCCTTGCCCTGGCTAGCACCCTCGATTAGACCAGGCACGTCGGCAATCGTGTAACGCATCTCACCGGCCTGAACCACGCCAAGATTTGGGTGCAGGGTGGTGAATGGATAATCCGCAATTTTTGGACGAGCAGCGCTCATCGCAGCAATCAGTGATGACTTTCCGGCAGAGGGAAAGCCAACCAGTGCCACATCCGCGACGGTTTTGAGCTCGAGAATGACATCTCCGGCCCAGCCGGGAACACCCAGTAGGTGGAAGTTGGGGGCAATTCGCATGCGGTTGGCAAGCGTCATGTTACCCAGACCACCCTGGCCACCCTCGGCCACCAAAAGCTCCATGCCTGGTTCTGAAAGGTCAGCCAGAATCTTTCCGTTGGCATCCTTTACAACTGTTCCGACCGGGACTGGAAGCTTCAGATCCTCGCCCTTAGCTCCATTTCGATAGTCTCCGGCTCCAGAGCCACCAGATGTGGCAACTCGGTGCGGGCGGTGGTGATAATCCAAGAGCGTAGTGACGTTGTTGTCGGTGACCAAAGTGATAGATCCGCCGTCTCCACCATCAGCACCATCAGGACCTGCCAGTGGCTTGAACTTCTCGCGCTTGATGGAAGTACAGCCGTCGCCGCCGTTTCCGGCGCGCAGATGGAGAGTTACCTGATCTACGAATGTAATCATGAACTACTCCTTATACAGAAAGAGGCGGACCGCATGGCCCGCCTCCTTGTGAAAATCAGTTACTGGGTAACTACGTTTACGACGCGGCGGCCAGCCTTTGCGCCGAACTCAACGGCACCTGCTGCTAGCGCGAACAAAGTGTCGTCCTTGCCGCGGCCAACGTTCACACCTGGGTGGAAGTGGGTACCACGCTGACGAACCAAGATCTCACCGGCGTTTACAACCTGACCGTCGTGGCGCTTTACGCCTAGACGCTGAGCGTTCGAGTCGCGACCGTTGCGGGTGGAGCTAACTCCCTTTTTGGATGCCATTTCTACCTACTTACTTGATCTCGGTGACCTGGACACGGGTTAGGTCCTGGCGGTGGCCCTGACGCTTCTTGTAACCGGTCTTGTTCTTGTACTTCTGAATGATGATCTTTGGACCACGGGTCTGGTCTAGAACTTCTGCTACAACCTTTACCTTGGCTAGCGCCTTAGGGTCGGTTACGACCTTGTCGCCATCTACAAGCAAAAGTGCAGGCATCTCGATGGTGCCTGAGGTAGCGGCAATGCGGTTCATGGTAACGATGGTTCCAACTGAAACCTTCTCCTGGCGACCACCGGCGCGAACAACTGCGTAAACCACTTCAAAACCTATCTGTCTTGGAATTTGAATCTGGCCCATCGGAAACCCGTGGGCAACAGCGCCCCAGCCTAGCAAGAAACCAGACCGGGGTCAACCTCATTGCTCGCTATTTTCAGACGAGTCTGAAGACTGCGGAGCACGAGCGGCGCTGGTCACCCTGCGACGCTTTGGCTTCTGAACCAGCTGTGGCTCTGGAAGGGAATCCAAAACTGCATTCAAAATCTCGGTCTTACCCTCGGGCTCCTTTGGGGTTTCCTCGGAGTGGGCCGCCTGGGCGATCTGATTCACCACATTCTTGAAGGCATCCGCCTGTTCAGCCGTGACAACCTTCTTGACGACCTCAGGCTTCTCTTTGCCCTTTTGCTTGCCCTTTTGCTTGGAATTGGACTGCTCTGGCATCTTGAACCTTGGTTCAGAGTGAATTACTACTCCCCTACCTGCGCAGCAGTCACAGGTCTCGCCAAATGTCTCCAGCAGTCCGACACCGATCTTCTTGCGAGTCATCTGAACTAGCCCCAGCGAAGTTACCTCACCAACCTGATTCTTAGTGCGGTCCCGGCTCAGGCACTCAAGCAGGCGACGGCGAACCATCTCCTGGTTTGACTCCTGAATCATGTCGATGAAGTCGACCACGATAATGCCACCGATATCGCGAAGCCTGAGCTGGCGAACCAGTTCTTCCGCAGCCTCGAGATTGTTCTTGGTTACGGTTTCCTCGAGGTTTCCACCTGAGCCGATGAACTTACCGGTGTTTACATCTACAACGGTCATTGCCTCGGTGCGGTCGATGACCAGCGAACCGCCAGATGGTAGGTAAACCTTGCGATCAAGCGCCTTCACGATCTGATCCCCAATGCGGTAGAAGTCGAAGATGTCTTCCTGCGAGGTGTATGCACTCAGGCGCTCTACCAGCTCTGGGGCCACCGATGAGAGGTATTCGCTAATGGTGGCGAAGGCGGACTCGCCTGAGATGACAAGCTTTTGGAAATCTTCGTTGAAGACATCGCGAATGATCTTCACCAATAGGTCTGGCTCACTGTGCAGCAGCATTGGGGCCTTGCCCTTGGCTACCTTTTCATTGATTGACTCCCACTGGGCCTTAAGGCGCTCAACATCGTGAATCAGTTGATCTTCGGAAGCACCCTCGGCAGCGGTGCGAACGATTACACCGGCGTCCTCAGGAAGGGCGTGCTTCAAAATCTGCTTCAGGCGCTGACGCTCACCCTCCGGTAGCTTGCGAGAAATGCCAGACATGTTGCCACCCGGCACGTAAACCAAGAAACGACCTGGCAAAGAAACCTGAGAGGTCAATCGGGCACCCTTTTGGCCAACTGGATCCTTGGTCACCTGGACCAGAACTTGGTCACCGGACTTCAGCGCCAGTTCGATGCGACGAGGCTGGTTTCCAGTCTCGGCGGCCTCCCAGTCAACTTCACCGGAGTAGAGCACGGCGTTGCGTCCGCGGCCGATATCTACGAAGGCGGCCTCCATGGAAGGCAGTACGTTCTGGACCTTACCTAGGTAAACATTGCCGATCAGCGAGCCGCCCTGGCTTTCAGCAACGTAGTGCTCAACCAGCATGCCGTCCTCCAGGACGCCAATTTGGATTCGTGCATCTTTTTCCCGCACTACCATGGTGCGCTCGACAGATTCTCTGCGAGCTAAGAACTCAGATTCAGTCACCGAAGAACGACGTCTGCCGCCATCGCGCGAGTCTCGACGACGCTGACGCTTGGCATCGACTCGGGTGGAGCCGGTTTCCTTCTCGGATTCCTCCGGCTTGGTCTTTTCCTTCTGAGCCTTTTCTTTAGGCTGCTTGGCCTTAGGCTGCGGCTTCTCGATTGGCTTTTCCTCTTCAACGGCGAGTTTGCCGCTGCGCGGATTTACCTTCGGAGTTGGCAGATCAGGAGCCTGAAAGATCAGTTGGATTGCTGCCGGCTTTGCCGGTTCTTCTTTTTTCTTAGCCAATTTTTTAGCCTCTTGGCCTGTGGGACACACCCGTTGGGCCATCTGTCGTGACCTAGGCCGCAGCCGAGGTCGAATTCTAAAAGCGTCAGAATCAAAATCTGACCAAACCTTCGATGCGAGTGTGTTCGCATCTAGTGACGATTATGCCAGCATTCAGAAACAAATGCGATAATTCGGCTGTGGTATTTCCAATAACTCTGATTCTTACCGGCGTCTTGGGCTGGATTGCAAGCTTTGGTCTCACGCTTGAGCGACTGCACGTGATGTCCAACCCCGCGGCAGTCA
>JBJOJJ010000001.1:0-404987 GCA_046046695.1 Actinomycetota bacterium | reverse complement strand
GACACGGGTTAGGTCCTGGCGGTGGCCCTGACGCTTCTTGTAACCGGTCTTGTTCTTGTACTTCTGAATAATGATCTTTGGACCACGGGTCTGGTCTAGAACTTCTGCTACAACCTTTACCTTGGCTAGCGCCTTAGGGTCGGTTACAACCTTGTCGCCATCTACTAGCAAAACTGCTGGCATCTCGATGGTGCCTGAGGTAGCGGCAATGCGGTTCATGGTAACGATGGTTCCAACTGAAACCTTCTCCTGGCGACCACCGGCGCGAACAACTGCGTAAACCACTTCAAAACCTATCTATCTTGGAATTTGAATCTGGCCCATCGGAAAACCCGTGGGCAACAGCGCCCCATCCTAGCAAGAAACCAGTCTGGGGTCAACCTTATTGCTCGCTATTTTCAGACGAGTCTGGAGACTGTGGAGCCCGCGCGGCGCTTGTCGCCCTGCGGCGCTTTGGCTTCTGCGTGGTTTCCGCCTCTGGAAGCGAGTCTAAAACGGCATTGAGGATCTCAGTCTTGCCCTCGGGTTCCTTTGGAGATTCTTCGGCGTGAGCGGCCTGTGCGATTTGATTGACCACGTTCTTGAAGGCGTCTGCCTGCTCGGCGGTAACAACCTTTTTCACAACCTCAGGCTTTTCTTTGCCCTTCTGCTTGCCCTTTTGCTTGGAGTTGGACTGCTCTGGCATCTTGAAGCGAGGCTCGGAGTGAATCACCACTCCACGACCGGCACAGCAGTCACAAGTCTCACCAAAAGTCTCCAAAAGACCGACACCGATCTTCTTACGAGTCATCTGAACCAGACCCAAAGAAGTTACCTCGCCGACCTGGTTCTTAGTGCGGTCACGACTTAGGCACTCGAGCAGACGGCGTCGAACCATCTCCTGGTTGGACTCCTGAATCATGTCGATGAAGTCGACCACGATGATTCCACCGATGTCACGCAATCTCAGCTGGCGAACCAGCTCTTCCGCGGCTTCAAGGTTGTTCTTGGTGACCGTCTCTTCGAGGTTTCCACCCGAACCAATGAATTTTCCAGTGTTCACATCGACCACCGTCATAGCCTCGGTGCGGTCAATGACCAGCGAACCACCGGATGGTAGGTAAACCTTGCGATCTAGTGCCTTTACGATCTGATCGCCGATGCGGTAGAAGTCAAAAATGTCTTCCTGTGAGTTGTAGGCACTTAGGCGCTCAACCAATTCCGGCGCGACCGATGAGAGGTATTCGCTAATGGTGGTGAAGGCCGACTCGCCGGAGATTACAAGCTTCTGAAAGTCCTCGTTGAAGACATCGCGGATGATCTTCACCAACAGGTCTGGCTCACTGTGAAGCGGCATTGGGGCCTTGCCCTTGGCCACCTTCTCGTTGATGGACTCCCACTGTGCCTTTAGGCGCTCGACATCGTGGATCAGCTGTTCTTCGGAAGCACCTTCGGCTGCGGTGCGAACAATCACACCGGCATCTTCTGGAAGTGCGTGCTTGAGGATCTGCTTGAGGCGCTGACGCTCCCCCTCTGGGAGCTTGCGCGAAATGCCTGACATGTTTCCACCCGGCACGTAAACCAAAAAGCGTCCCGGTAGCGATACCTGCGAGGTTAGACGAGCACCCTTTTGGCCAACTGGGTCCTTGGTTACCTGAACCAAAACCTGATCGCCAGACTTTAGCGCCAATTCAATTCGACGTGGCTGGTTACCAGTTTCGGCAGCCTCCCAGTCCACCTCACCGGAATACAAAACAGCATTGCGTCCGCGACCGATGTCAACGAATGCCGCCTCCATGGAGGGAAGTACATTCTGGACCTTGCCCAGGTAGACGTTGCCGATCAGCGATCCACCCTGGCTTTCGGCCACATAGTGCTCGACCAACATGCCGTCTTCGAGCACGCCGATCTGAATTCTGGAATCCTTTTCGCGAACCACCATGGTGCGCTCAACCGATTCGCGACGAGCCAAGAACTCTGATTCGGTAACCGATGAGCGACGTCTGCCGCCATCGCGAGAGTCGCGGCGGCGCTGACGCTTGGCATCAACGCGAGTGGAGCCCGTTTCCTTTTCCGACTCTTCAGGCTTGGACTTCTCTTTCGGAGCTTTACCCTCCTTAGGCTGCTTGGCCTTAGGCTGCGGCTTCTCTACTGGCTTTTCGTCATCGGCCAGCTTGCCGCTGCGTGGGTTGACCTTCGGGGTCGGCAGGTCTGGTGCCTGAAAGATAAGTTGGATTGCTGCCGGCTTTGCCGGTTCTTCTTTTTTCTTAGCCAATTTTTTAGCCTCTAGGCCCGTGGGACACACCCTGTGGGCCATCTGTCGTGACCTAGGCCGCAGCCGAGGTCGAATTCTAAAAGCGTCAGACTCTAAATCTGACCAAACCTTCGATGCGAGTGTGTTCGCATCTAGGTCTGATTATGCCAGCATTCGACAACAAATGCGATAATTCGGCTGTGGTATTTCCAATTACTCTGATCCTCACCGGCATTCTTGGCTGGATTGCAAGCTTCGGCCTAACCCTTGAGCGCCTCCACGTGATGGCTAATCCGGCGGCAACTACCGCTTGCGATATCAGCCCATTTATCAGCTGCAAGTCCGTGATGCTGAGCGAGCAGGCAGCACTGTTCGGGTTTCCAAATCCACTTATCGGAATCGCGGCTTTTTTTGCCCCGGTTGTCGTTGGTGTGGCCATTTTTGCCGGAGCTAAATTCAAGGGCTGGTTCTGGAACCTGTTCCTTGGTGGCACTGCGCTTGCATTGATCTTTGTGATCTGGCTAATGAGTCAGAGTGTTTATGTGATTGGGTCGCTCTGCCTGTACTGCATGGTGGCCTGGACCGCGACCATTCCGCTGTTTTGGAGCGTGCTCGGTCACAACCTCAAAGAAGGCTTTTTGGGAGAAAAACTCAAGACCGCTGTGGTTTACGAGTGGGCTTGGGTAATTGTCCTGCTGAACTACCTGGCGTTCTGCCTACTGATTTTGATTCAGTTCTGGAACTTCTGGCCAACGCTGTTCTAGAACCAGAGCGCAAGCTCTCTAGCGGCAGATTCGGCCGAGTCAGAACCGTGAACTAGGTTCTGGACCACCTTGGTTCCCCAGTCGCGGGAAAGGTCTCCACGAATCGTGCCAGGGGCAGCGACGGTTGGATCGGTGACACCAGCGATAACTCGGAATCCCTCAATAACGCGGTGACCCTCGAGTCGAATTGCCACGATGTCGCCGGAGAGCATGAACTCCATCAGTGGCTCGTAGAAAGGCTTGCCCTCGTGCTCGGCATAGTGCTGAGCCAATAGCTCACGGGTTGGGGTCAACTTCTTTAGCGCGGCAACCGTGTAGCCCTTGGCTTCGCAGCGAGAGATGATTTCGCCGATTAGGTTCCTGCGAACTCCATCTGGCTTGATCAATACCAAAGTTGCTTCCGACATTACTTTCCCTCGATTTCTAGTTCGAAATAAATTTTCTTGGCCCGATCAATTGTGGAGCCGGCGATCAATGCCCAAATCCAAAGCCCAGCGAGCATTACACCAATTACAAACATTCCCCACAGCAGCACGCCTGAGGCGATCAACAGCACCTGCCAAAGGCTGCCAATCCAGTAGCCCCAGTTGTAACGCAAAACGGCTGGCGTCAGCATCATCAATAGCGCGCAGGTGAGGCCTACTGCCCAAACAATCTCTGGGTCAGCAACCCTTAGCCCGAATGCCGCTAGGGTTGCGAAAAACGCCACGAATGACTCGAAGGCTAAAACAATCGAGGCGAGAGTTTGCTTGGAAGATCTACTCTTCATCTTCTTCGTCCAATCTCTGGTCCTGGATGTATTTCAATACATCTCCGATTAGGTAAAGCGATCCGGTCACAATCAACGCCGCTTTTTCTTCTACGGCAAGCCTATTGGCTAACTTATAGGCAGCGCTGACACTTGGCTCAACGGCCAGAACTTCGATGCCGTAGTCCTCGCAAATCTGTGCTAGTTCGCTAGCGGGCAGTCCCCGAGGCGAGGCGGGTTGAGTCACGATGACCTGATCAAAGGTCTTCGCCATTTCAGCGATTGTGCCGCTGAGATCTTTATCGGCCAACATCGCCACCAAGCCCAAGGTCTTTGGTGAATTGAAGCTGTCGCTAAGTGCTGCGGTGAGCGATGCCATTCCAGCTGGATTGTGAGCTCCATCGAGAACCACCAGTGGCTCTTTGGATACCACCTGGAGTCGCCCAGGACTTAGCGCATCAGCAAGTGCTGCTCTGAGCACCTCATCGGCGATAGGTCTAGAGCCCTCGCCCAAGAACAGCTCAACCGCTGCGATTGCGGTGGCAGCATTTTGAGCTTGGTGAAAACCAATGATTGGCATCCAGACCTGTGGGTAGTCCCCCGCAAGCCCCCGAACAGAGAATCGAGTGCCAAAACCATCGGCCATTACATCGCCGTACTCAAAGTCTCTGCCAGATAGCTTGAGGCTTGAGCCTCTGGATTGCAGCACCTCAATCACACCTGGATACTGAGGACTGGAAACCACAAGGGACTTGTCCTTGATGATGCCTGATTTTGTGGTGGCAATCTCTTCAACCGTGTTTCCCAGCGACTTCTGGTGGTCAAGATCGATTGAGGTGAAAACAGCGACATCGGCATCCGCCACATTGGTCGCATCCCACTCGCCTCCCATGCCAACCTCGAGCACCAATACATCTACTGGTGCATCAGAGAAGAGCTGGAAAGCCAAAGCGGTAAAGGCTTCAAAGAAAGTGAGTGGCTGGTGACCCTCGGCAATCAGCTGCTGGTCAACCAGGTCCATTAGAGGCTTGTTGTCACGATAGGTGTCAACCAACATCTCATCGCTAACTGGGTCGCCATCTAAGGCAATGCGCTCGTTGAAGTTCACCAGATGAGGACTGGTGAGTCGTCCGGTGCGAAGACCGTGTTCGCGCAGGATGCGCTCGATAATTCTTGAGGTTGAGGTTTTGCCGTTGGTGCCGGTGATGTGGATGATGCCGTAGTTGTTTTGTGGGTCACCCATCAGGCCAACCAGCCGAGCAGTTGGCTCTAGCCTCGGTCTGATGTGCTGTTCCGGCTGCCTGGCGTATAGCTCGGCAAGAATCTCATCGAGTTCGCTCTGCTTGCTCACTTCTTGGCTAGCTCAATCTCGATCAAGCCCGAGTCACCGATTGAAAGCTCACCCGAAACTGACTGAGCTGTGACAGTGAACTCGGTAGCCAAAGTCTCACTGGCGATGAAGTCGCTGTGGGTCTTCAGGGCCAGGAGTGAACCTTCGTCGCAGCGCAAGGTCAGCGAAATGCGATCTGACACATCGAGTCCAGCATCCTTGCGGGCCTGCTGAATATGACGGATGACATCGCGAGCCGCACCTTCGGCCAAGAGCTCAGGAGTCAAGACGGTGTTCAGCAGCACGAAGCCGGTTGAGGTGATACCAACCGCTTGATCCGCATCGGCCTGGTTTGCCACCATGGCAATCTCAAACTCGCCCTCGAAGAGCTCTGTTCCATCAACCACAACCAAGTCGCCCTTTTGCGACCAGTTGCCGGCCTTCGCCTCACGAATAATGCGCTGGACATCGCCTCCCACTCGAGGACCTAGAGCTCTCGCGTTTACGGTCAGTGACTTTAGAAGCCCATATTGGCTAGCAACCTCATCAGATGCCTGAACTACCGAAACCTGTTTCACATTCAGCTCATCTGCGATTAGATCGGCATAGGCGCTTAGGCTCTTGGCGTTTGGCGAAGCGATTGTGAGATCGCTTAGCGGCAATCTCACGCGCAAACCAGCGGCTTTTCTCAGCGCCTGTGCAACCGAAGCGGCTTCGCGAATCGCGTCCATATCGAGAACCAACTGCTCGTCCGCTGGGAACTCTGATGCGTCTGGCCAACTCTCTAGGTGAACCGAACGACCACCGGTGAGTCCACGCCACATCTCCTCGGAAGTCAGTGGCAAAAGCGGTGCCACCACTCGCAAAACTGCCTCTAGAACCGTGTAGAGCGTGTCAAAGGCATCCTTGTCACCCTCCCAGAATCGGTCTCGGGAACGTCGCACGTACCAGTTGGTGAGAACCTCTGCGAAGTCTCTGACCTTGGCACTGGCCTGGTAGCTGTCGAAGACATCAAGATCTGCCGAGACGTCTTCGATCAACTTACGAGTTTTGGCCATGATGTAGCGATCGAGCAGCTGCTGCGAGGAAGTCGAAGGCGAAGCCTCGTAGTTTGCCGCGTTGGCATAGAGTGCGAAGAAGTAGTAAGTGTTCCAAAGTGGCAACAGCGCCTGGCGAACACCCTCACGAATGCCCTGCTCGGTTACTGAAAGGTTTCCACCTCTGAGAATCGGGCTAGACATCAAGAACCAACGCATCGCATCTGAGCCATCGCGGTTGAATACCTCGTTGACATCTGGGTAATTGCGCAAGCTCTTGGACATCTTCTGCCCATCGTTCCCGAGCACAATTCCGTGGCTAATGGCATTCTTGAAGGCAGGACGATCAAACAGCGCGGTGGCTAGCACGTGAAGCGTGTAGAACCAGCCTCTGGTCTGACCCACGTACTCAACGATGAAGTCGCCCGGGAAGTGAGAGTCAAACCAATCCTGGTTTTCAAATGGGTAGTGAACCTGTGCAAATGGCATTGAGCCTGACTCAAACCAGCAGTCCAAAACCTCTGGAACGCGGCGCATCATTGACTTGCCGGTTGGGTCGTCTGGGTTAGGGCGGACTAATTCGTCGATTACTGGACGGTGGAAGTCTGACGGGCGAACACCGAAGTCTGCCTCCAGCTCCTCCATCGAGCCATAGACATCAACTCGAGGGTAATTAGGGTCATCAGATTTCCAAACCGGAATCGGCGCACCCCAGAAACGGTTGCGGGAAATTGCCCAGTCGCGAACATTCTCCAGCCACTTTCCGAAGCTGCCATTCTTGGTGTGCTCCGGCACCCAGTTAATCTCCTGGTTTAGCTCCAGCATGCGATCACGCAGCTTGGTGGTTTCAACAAACCAAGAGGAAACTGCCTTGTAAATCAGCGGGTTCTTGCAGCGATAGCAGTGCGGGTAGCTGTGCTCATAGGAAGCCTGGCGCAGTAAACGCCCCATGCTCTTTAGGTCCTGAGTAATTGGCTTGTTGGCATCAAAAACGTGCTGACCTTGGTATGGAGCCACTACGGAGTTGAATTGACCGCGCTCGTTGATCGATACATAGGTTGGAATGCCCGCCGCCTGGCAAACGTTCTGGTCATCTTCACCATATGCCGGAGCCTGGTGAACGATACCGGTGCCATCAGTGTCGGCAACATAGTCGGCTACCAATACCTGCCAGGCATTGGCTACATCAAAGAGTTCAGGATTGGCATAGAAGTCGAAGATTCGCTGGTACTTCAAGCCATTGAGCTCGGTGCCTAGATAGGTCTTGGTAATGGCCGCCTTTAGCTCATCGGCACTTTCGTAGCCCAGCTCCTTGGCGTAACCGCCAATTAGTGAGGTGGCCATCAGGTAAGAAGCCGAGCCCTCTTTGTTGGATACCACCGAGTACTCAATCTTTGGACCAACTGCCAGCGCGAAGTTAGTTGGCAAAGTCCAAGGAGTAGTGGTCCAAGCCACCAAGTTCACACCATCAAGTTCATGGCCGGGAGCAGTAATCGGGAAAGTGACGCTGACGGATTGGTCTTGACGGTTTTTGTAGACCTCATCGTCCATACGAAGTTCGTGATTGGAAAGTGGAGTTTCACATCTCCAGCAGTAGGCCAACACCTTAAAGCCCTCGTAGACCAAGCCCTTTTTGTAAAGCTCCTTGAAGGCCCAAAGCACACTCTCGGTGTAGTTGGTGTCCAAAGTCTTGTAATCGTTGTCGAAATCCACCCAGCGCGCCTGGCGAGTGACATAGCTGCGCCAGTCTTCGGTGTACTTCAACACCGAGGTTTTACAGAATTCGTTGAACTTGGCAACACCAAACTTTTCGATCTCGGGACGGCCCGAGATTCCAAGTAGGCGCTCGGCTTCAACCTCGGCAGGAAGGCCGTGAGTGTCCCAACCGAAGCGACGCTCAACTCGGTTGCCACGCATGGTCTGATATCTCGGGATCAAATCCTTGGTGTAGCCGGTAAGCAAGTGGCCGTAGTGCGGTAGACCATTGGCAAATGGTGGGCCGTCATAGAAGACGAACTCTGGTGCGTCTTCGCTTAGGCGATTGTCGATGGAAGCCTGAAAAGTGTCGTCTTTAGCCCAGTAAGCCAAGACCTCCTCTTCGACCTTTGGGAACGAAGGAGAGGCGAGCGGACCATCAGGTCGGTCTGAGTGCTTTGGATACATCACGGCTTTCGAAGAAGTTCTAGAACTTAACAATGTTAATCTAGAGGCCTGCTAACTCGGAGACTAAATAAGTGAACGCTTCAAAACCAGAACCACTAAGACCCGCCACCATTCCTGATAAGGCTACCGTTGACGGGCTCGAAGCCAAGTGGGTGCCAAGCTGGGAGCAGAACCAAGTCTTCGCGTTCAACCAAGATGCTCCAAAGTCAAATGTCTTCTCGGTAGACACTCCCCCGCCAACTGCCTCCGGATCACTCCATGTTGGTCACGTCTTCAGCTACACCCACACCGATGTGGTCGCGAGATACCAGCGCATGCTTGGCAAAGACGTCTTTTACCCAATGGGCTGGGACGACAACGGACTTCCAACCGAACGTCGCGTGCAGAACTACTACGGCGTTCGCTGCGACCCGACCCTTCCCTACGTGGAAAACTTCACCCCGCCATACGAGGGCGGAGATAACAAGAGCTCCAAAGCTGCCGATCAGCTACCGATCTCGAGAAGAAACTTCATCGAACTTTGCGAAAAGCTAACCGAGGAGGACGAGAAGGCATTTGAAAACCTTTGGCGTGACCTCGGTATCTCTGTGGACTGGGCGCAGACCTACCGCACCATTTCCAAAGAAGCACAGCAGGTCTCTCAGGCTGCTTTTCTAAACAACCTCGCTCGCGGTGAGGCCTATCAGGCCATGGCTCCAACACTTTGGGATGTCACTTTCCGCACCGCGGTAGCCCAGGCGGAGCTCGAAGATCGAGAAATGCCAGGGGCCTACCACCGCATTGGATTTGATGGACCTGAGGGCAAGATCTTCATCGAAACGACCCGCCCAGAACTGATTCCAGCCTGTGTCGCACTAGTAGCTCACCCTGACGACGAGCGCTACCAGCCGCTGTTTGGCAAGACCGCCAAGACTCCACTCTTTGGTGTCGAGGTGCCGATCGTGGCTCACCGCCTAGCCCAAAAGGACAAGGGTTCGGGCATTGCGATGATCTGTACGTTCGGTGACGTGACCGACGTTATCTGGTGGCGTGAACTCAACCTTCCAAACCGAGCCATCATCGGTTTTGACGGACGAATTGTTCCGGATGCCCCGGAAGTGATTGCCCAGAGCAAGGGTGCCGCGCTGTTTGCGGAACTTGCTGGAAAGACCGTGTTCAGCGCCAAGGAAATCTTGGTCGAGGCACTCAAGGCCTCCGGCGACATGATTGGCGATGCCAAGCCGATCAGCCACCCGGTGAAGTTCTTCGAGAAGGGCGACAAGCCGTTGGAGATTGTCTCGACTCGCCAGTGGTACATCACCAATGGCGGCAAGGACAAAGAGCTTTCCCAGCAGCTGATTTCCAAGGGTCGCGAACTCGAGTTCCACCCGAGCTTTATGCGAGTTCGCCTCGAGGACTGGATCAATGGCCTAAATGGTGACTGGCTAATCTCACGCCAGCGCTTCTTCGGTGTGCCAATCCCGGTTTGGTACAAGCTTGATTCAGCTGGTAACCCGCTATTTGATGAACGAATCATCCCAAGCCTGGAGCAATTGCCAATTGACCCAAGTTCCGATGTTCCCGCCGGTTACTCCGAGGAGCAGCGAGGCAAGCCAAACGGCTTTATCGGTGAACTCGACATCATGGACACCTGGGCAACCTCTTCGCTAACCCCGCAACTCGCTGGTGGCTGGCTGGCAAAGCCAGAGCAGTTTGCCAAGGTTTTCCCATTTGATCTGCGCCCGCAGGGACAGGACATCATCCGCACCTGGCTGTTCTCCACCCTGCTTCGAAGCGAGCTCGAGCATGGCGTCTTGCCTTGGAAGAATGCGGCCATTTCGGGTTGGATTCTGGATCCAGATCGCAAGAAGATGTCCAAGTCCAAGGGCAACGTGGTTGTTCCAAACGAATTATTGGAGACCCATGGCTCGGATGCGGTTCGCTACTGGGCTGCCAGCGCAAGGCTTGGCACCGATGCTGCCTTCGACGAAGGTCAGATGAAGATTGGTCGTCGCCTAGCTAACAAGCTGCTGAACGCAGGCCGCTTCGCGCTCAGCTTCGAGTTGCCTCAAGGGGTAACCGAGGTTACCGAGCCAATCGACAAGGCAATGCTGGCTGCGCTTCGCGAAGTCGTAGAAACCGCCACCAAGGCATTTGACGCCTATGACCACACCAAGGCCCTAGAGACCACCGAAACCTTCTTCTGGACCTTCACAGACGACTATCTTGAGCTGGTCAAGGAGCGTGCCTATGGCAACTCAGGTCAGTCGGCCCAAGAAATTGGTTCTTCGGTGATTGCCCTTCGCGAAGCCCTGGCGATTTTGGTGAGACTGTTCGCACCGTTTATCCCGTTCGCTGCCGAAGAAGTGTGGAGCTGGTGGCAGCAGGGCTCGGTTCACGTAAGCCCTTGGCCAACTGTTCAAGAAATCGAATTCCAGGATGCTGCGATCATGAAGATCGCCAGCACCGCACTGGTTCAGATTCGCAAGTCAAAGTCAGATGCCAAGCTATCCATGAAGGCAGAGATCAAGACCGCAACCCTCACCGGAGCGAAAGAACTTGAACTGATTGCCGAGGATTTGAAGTCGGTCGGAAAGATTGCGGATCTCAAGTTGCTAATTGGCAACGAATTCGCACTTTCTGACTTGGAGTTCGCCGCAGAGGAATAGCATTTTGGGATGACTAATCCCCTAATGCGCCCATCTGAACTAGACAACGAACTTCCCGATTTCGCGAACCTGCGTGATGAGCACTACCTGCCGGCGTTCGAACATGCCGTTGCGGAGCACAACAAAGAGATCGCAGCCATTCTGGCTCAGCCTGAGGTGACTTTCGAGAACACCCCCGAGGCGATGGAGCGATCTGGTGGCCTGCTCAGCACCGTGCTAATGGTCTTCTATAACAAAACCTCGAGCGACACCAATGACACCCTGCAGGCGCTCGAGGCTGAGATCGGCCCTCGTCTTGCCGCTCACATGGACAGCATTCGCCTAAATCCAGCGCTGTATTCGCGCATTACTGAGCTGGATGCCAAGCGGTCAGAGCTGGGGCTGGATTCCGCCAGCGACCGACTGCTGAGTAAGTATCTGGAGGACTTCAACTTCGCAGGTGCTGGTCTGAGTGAGTCATCTCGCAAGCGTGTTGCCGAGATCAACGAACGCCTGAGCGCGCTGGAAGCGGAGTTCGACAAGAGATTGCTTGCCGACACCAACGATCTGGCGGTTGAACTCAGTGATGACTCTCGGCTTGGTGGATTGACTAAGGATGAAATCGACAGCTTGGCTCAGGCAGCATCAGAGCGAGGAAAAACGGGCTTTGTCATCCCGCTTTTGAACTACTCGGGTCACCCGCTCATCGCCTCTCTCGAGGACAGGGAGCTTCGGAAAGAACTTATGGAGCGCACGCTCTCCCGCGGTTCCAGAGGAAACGCGCATGACACCAGCAGCGTTATCAAGGAACTACTGGACCTACGCCGTGAGAAGGCCGCGCTGTTTGGCTTCTCCAACTACGCCCAGTATGTGCTAACCCAGCAGACCGCCAAGAGCCCGGACCGAGTCCACGAGGTGCTGCGCAAGATTGCCCCGGTGGCAAAGCGCAATGCTGTTGCTGAAGGCGAGGTATTGGCTCAGCTAATGCAGCGTGAGACCGGTGCTAACGACCTAAAGTCCTGGGACTGGGATCGTTACACCGAGCAGCAGCGCAAGGAGAAGTACTCCATCGACACCTCGGTGCTAAAGCCTTACTTCGAGTTGAACCGAGTGCTGGAAGATGGTGTCTTCTTTGCGGCAGGTCAGCTTTACGGTCTGAAGTTCACCAGACGTCCGGACCTCGTCGCCTACCACCCAGATGCCAATGTCTATCAGGTCGACTACGAAGATGGCTCGCGCTGTGGCCTCTACATCTTCGACCCATACGCCCGCCCATCAAAGCGCGGTGGTGCCTGGATGAACAATCTGGTTGACCAGTCTCACCTGTTGGGCAAGTTGCCTGTGGTTGTGAACAACATGAACATTCCAAAGCCAGCAGCGGGCAATCCATCACTGATGACTCTGGATGAAGTGAACACCCTGTTCCACGAGTTTGGTCACACCCTGCACGGATTGCTCTCGAACGTGAAGTACCCGCGCTTCTCCGGCACCAGTGTTGAGCGCGACTTTGTGGAGTTCCCATCACAGGTAAACGAGATGTGGATGCTCTGGCCAGAGGTGCTGCAGAACTACGCCATACACCACAAGACCGGCGAGAAGCTATCGCTGGACTGGATCGACAAGTTGCAAGCCACCGAGACCTTCAACCAGGGGCACGCGACCACCCACTACCTACAGGCAGCGATCTTGGACCTAGCGATGCACGAGGCCAGCGAAACTCCTGAGGACCTGGCCGCCTTTGAGGCGCAGGCGATTGCGGACTACGGCTTGGACTACCACGCCGTTCCAACTCGTTACCGCCCCAACTACTTTGCTCACATTTTCGCTGGCGGCTACTCAGCCGGATACTACGGCTACATCTGGTCCGAGGTATTGGATGCGGAAAGTGTGAATTGGTACAAGTCGCAAGGTGGGCTGAGTAGGGAAAATGGTCAGAAGTTCGCCGACTCGCTGCTCTCCCGCGGTGGTGAGACCGACTCGATGGACTTGGTGCGAGAGCTCTTAGGTCGCGAGCCAGAGATCACTCCACTACTGAAGCGTCGCGGTTTGCTCTAACGCTTTTTGCCCAAAAGCCAGACAAGCACTCCGGACAATAGCGCCCAGAAGGCTCCACCGATTCCTAAAATCGTGACGCTGGCAGCGCCAATGATGAATGTCACCACGCCTGCCAAGCGAGTCGCGTCATCGGTTATTGCGCCCTTGATGGCATTGGCGAATGTGTTGATTAGCGCTATTCCGGCAAGCGATAACAGAAGCTCGCGAGGCACGGCCAAGACAAAGGCTGCGAATGGAGCGGCAAAGATTGCGAACAGGATGTAAATCACACCGCCCCAGCTGGAAGCGATCCAACGCTTAGCGGGGTCTTTAGCCGCATTTTCATCGGCATTTAGCGCAGCGGTAATGGCAGCAAGGTTCAAGCCAAAGCCGCCGAAGAAACTTGTCAGCACAGAGGCGCTGCCGGTAGCGGCGAAAACCTTTCCTGCCGGGACCTGGTAGCCAAGCGAAGACATGATGGCTAGACCGGGCAGGTTTTGACTGGCCATGGTGATCAGGTATAGCGGGATACCAATCGCGATGATGGCTGCCAAATCAAACTGCGGAACCACAATCGCAAATTCAGGCCAGAAGCTTCCAAAGCTGGCATCACTGGCCTCTGGAGAGGCGCCAATCAAGATAAAGCCCAAACTTATCGCCACCGGCGTAGCCCATAGCGGCAGGAAGCGATTGATCAATAGCCACAGCACAATCACGGGCAATATCAATGCTGGGAAGTCAACCGCGGAGTGAACCGTTGCCACCACGAACGGGAAAATCACTCCCGCGAGCATTGCCGCCGAAATTTGGGGCGGGATTTTGCGAACCAAGGTTCCAAGCGCGGGCCACAATCCAGTGATGACAATCAAAACGCTGGATACCATGAAGGCACCGACCGCAACTTCAAAACTTAGGCCTAGCCCTACGCTGGATGCCAAAAAGGCGGCACCCGGGGTGCTCCAAACCACGCTGATTGGCATCTTTAGCCAAACACTTAGGGAGATGGACATCACTCCATAACCGACCAGCATTACCGCTATGGCGGTGGATATTTGGGAATTTGAAGCACCCATAGCGGCAAGTCCCGCGATAGCAATCGCAAAGGTGGCGACCGAACCTGTTATCGAGGCAACGGTGCCCGCTATGAATGGGGCAAAACGCTCGGATTGGAGATTGATTTTTCTACCTATGCGGTCTTGTCTTTTAGACGCTGAGGCAATGCTTGAACGGTAGGAAGGGTCTTGTTGCTCACGATGTCTTCTGAGATGACGACTCGACCCTGATCGGTAGACCCTGGAAGCTCAAACATGATTGGACCAAGCACCTCTTCGAGGATTGCCCTGAGGCCGCGAGCTCCAGTGTCTCGAGATACCGCCAGGTCGGCAATTTTCTCAATCGCGGCGGGCTCGAATTCCAACTCAAAGCCATCAATCTCAAACATTCGCTGATACTGCTTGATCAGGGCATTCTTTGGTTCGGTCAAGATCGAAATCAGAGCCGCTTTATCGAGCTGCTCGACGGTGGCAATAACCGGCAGGCGGCCAATGAACTCAGGAATCAAGCCAAACTTGCGAAGATCCTCAGGTTGAACCTGCTTGAAAACGTCCTGGTTTTCATTCTTTTCCTTCAAAGGCGAGCCGAAGCCAATTCCCTTTTTGCCGGTTCGCTCACCAACGATGGTCTCCAGCCCAGCGAAGGCGCCGGCGACAATGAAAAGTACGTTCGTGGTGTCAATCTGAATGAACTCTTGCTGTGGGTGCTTGCGACCACCCTGCGGTGGAACCGACGCCACCGTGCCCTCGAGAATCTTTAGTAGCGCCTGCTGCACGCCCTCACCGGAAACATCTCTGGTGATCGAAGGATTCTCTGCCTTGCGAGAAATCTTGTCGATCTCGTCAATGTAGATGATGCCGGTTTCAGCCTTTTTAGGGTCGTAATCGGCAGCTTGAAGAAGCTTCAGCAGGATGTTCTCGACATCCTCACCCACGTAACCAGCCTCGGTAAGGGCAGTTGCGTCGGCAACTGCGAATGGAACATTTAGCCGCTTTGCCAAGGTCTGAGCAAGGTAAGTCTTTCCGCAACCGGTTGGACCCATTAGCAAAATATTGGATTTCGCAATCTCGATATCATCGTGACTCTTACCGCCGCGAGTAAGGGTGCCGGTGGCTCGAATGCGCTTGTAGTGGTTGTAAACCGCGACCGCGAGCTGCTTCTTGGCGTTGTCCTGGCCAATCACATACTCGTCAAGGAAAGCTTTGATCTCACGCGGGTTTGGAAGATCTAGTGACTCGGTGGACTCTTTAGCCTGAGCCCCGAGTTCTTCTTCGACAATCTCGTTGCATAGCTCAACGCACTCATCGCAAATGTAAACCGATGCGGGGCCGGCGATTAGCTTTCGGACCTGGCGCTGGCTTTTGCCGCAAAAGGTGCACTTCAGCAGTTCGCTGGTCTCACTCAATGTCATGCCAAAACCCTATATCGGGTTTGGGACATTTTGCGGGAGGTTGGAGGACTTTTTAGCCCTTGCGGGAAGTCAGCACCTGATCAATCAGACCGTACTCCAGCGCCTCTTCTGCGATCAGGATCTTGTCGCGGTCGATGTCCTTGTTGACCTTCGCAATGTCCTGGCCGGTGTGCTTGGCAAGGGTGTGCTCGAGCCACTCACGCATGCGCATGATTTCCTTGGCCTGAATCTCGATGTCCGAAGCCTGACCAGAACCGCCACCGCCGGTAGCTGGCTGGTGAATCAATACCCGTGCGTTTGGTAGCGCAAGGCGCTTACCCTTGGCACCAGCAGCCAATAGCACCGCGGCAGCGGAGGCTGCCTGTCCCAGGCAAACAGTCTGGATCTGTGGCTTGATGTACTGCATGGTGTCGTAAATCGCGGTTAGCGCAGTGAACGATCCACCTGGAGAGTTGATGTACATGGTGATATCGCGATCTGGATCCTGAGACTCCAAGACCAACAGCTGAGCCATGATGTCGTCGGCGGATGCGTCATCTACCTGAACACCGAGGAACACAATGCGGTCCTCGAACAACTTGGTGTAAGGGTTGTGGCGCTTGAAGCCGTATGAGGTGCGCTCTTCAAACTCCGGAAGGATGTAGCGGGACTGCGGCATCGGAATGCGACCAGCCGCGCTCTCTAGATAAGTCATCTTTAGGCCTTTCCTACGCCGGTTGAGCGGTTTGCGAATTCTTGAATGTGGTCAATAAAGCCGTACTCCAGAGCTTCCTTGGCGGTGAACCAGCGGTCGCGGTCACCATCGAGCATTACCTGGTCAACGGTCTTGCCGGTTTGAGCTGCGGTGATGGAGGCTAGTTGACGCTTCATCGACATAATCAGCTCGGCCTGAGTCTGAATGTCGGATGCGGTACCACCAAAGCCACCGTGTGGCTGGTGCAGTAGGACACGAGTGTTTGGTGTGGCGTATCTCTTGCCCTTGGTTCCCGATGAGAGCAGGAACTGTCCCATCGAGGCGCACATGCCGATGCCTACGGTGACGATGTCATTTGGCACGTACTGCATGGTGTCGTAGATCGCCATACCCGCGGTGATTGAGCCACCTGGGGAGTTGATGTAAAGGAAGATATCCTTCTCGGCATCTTCTGCGGCTAGTAGGAGGATCTTTGCGCAAATCTCGTTGGCATTGTCGTCTCTAACCTCACTGCCCAACCAGACAATACGGTCCTTGAGCAACCTGTCAAAAACGCCGTGACCTAGATTTTGTGGCTCTGCCATCGCAACTCCTTAGCTAACAGAAAACAAAGATAGCTTCGGTTTGGCTAAAAACTCGGCATGTTCGCCGTCGGCGTTAGCCTTCGACGGAGACCTTGTTTCCCTTGGCGTCGGTAATCTCGGCGTGAGCAACCAGTGCGTCTACTGCCTTGCGACGAGATAGCTCGTCAACAAACATCGGAACCTGTCCGGCATTTGCTACCTGCTTGATGAATTCGTTCGGGTCCATGCCGTAGTTGCGGCTCTGGAAGGCTAGGTACTCGATCAGTTCCTGGTCCTCAACCTTGATACCCTCGGCGTCTACCACTGCGTCTAGCAGCAGCTGAACACGGAAGTTCTTCTCGGTCTCCTCGAGAACCTCAACACGGTGTGGGTCGTCCATGGCCTTGCCCTCTTGCTCAAGGTGGTGGTCCACCTCGCGCTTGATGGCCTCGTCAGAAACTGGAATCTTTGCCTTCTCAACCAGTTGGTCAACAATCTGGTCGCGAGCCTGCAGAATCTGCTTGCGCACAAAGTTCAGCTCTAGCTTCTTCTCGATGTCCGCCTTTAGCTCGGCAATGGTGTCAAACTCACTTGCCAACTGAGCAAATGCGTCGTCAGCCTTTGGAAGCTCGCGCTCCTTTACTGCGTTTAGGGTCACGGTAACCTCAGCCTCGCTGCCGGCCTGGTCGCCACCAACTAGCTTGGAGCGGAAGGTGGTGGTCTCACCAGCGGTAAGGGTCTCAAGGGCCTCGTCGATGCCATCTAGCAACTGGCCAGAGCCAATTTCGTAGGAGATGTCCTTAGCGGTGTCAATCTGAGTGCCGCCGATTGAAGCAGCTAGGTCGATTGAGGTGAAGTCACCGCTCTTTGCTGGGCGGTCAACGGTCTTGAGAGTTCCGAAGCGGGCGCGAAGGGCGTCTAGCTCGGTCTCGATGTCCATCTTGGCGATCTTTACGGCGTCAACCTTGATCTTTAGACCCTTGTACTCAGGAAGCTTGAACTCTGGACGAACCTCCACCTCGAGCTCAACCACTAGGTCATTCGCTGGCTCCTGCGCGTTTGGTGCGCTCTTGATGTCCGCCTGCGGGGTGGATAGTGGCTTTAGGTTCTCCTTGATCAGAGCCTCGCGGTAGAAGTCGTCTAGACCATCGTTTACGGCCTGAGCGATGATGGCATCCTTGCCAACGCGCTGGTCCAAAATCGTGGCTGGGACCTTGCCCTTGCGGAAACCAGGAATGTTTACCTGGGAAGACACAGTCTCGTATGCCTTTTCCAGTGCTGGCTTAAAGCCGGCCTGATCAACGGTGATGGTCAGCTTTACGCGGGTTGGGTTTAGGCGCTCAACAGTGGTCTTCACTTTGTCTCCATGGATTAATCGATAGGACTTACTTCGTGGTCGGGATGACAGGATTTGAACCTGCAACCCCCTGTACCCAAAACAGGTGCGCTACCAAGTTGCGCTACATCCCGGAGGTCGTTCCAACCTAAGTTGCGAACCAGCACACTATACCCCATAGAATGGTGTCGCGTCCAACGCTTCGCGAGTGTAGCTCAATGGTAGAGCCTCAGTCTTCCAAACTGATTACGCGGGTTCGATTCCCGTCACTCGCTCCAAATCAAGGCTGACAGGCTGCGCAGAAGTAAAGTTTTCTGGTTGCCATAATCTCTATCGAAATCAAATTTCCGCACTCTCGGCAGGCTAAACCTTCTCGCTTGTAGACGTAATAGCGATCCGCTTTTTTGGTCTTAGCCTTTAGGTATCCCTCTCGGGTGAGCATCAAACCGGTCTTTACTCCCAGTGGCATCAGCGCCACCGCGTCTTGCCAAATTCCCTCCACCAATTCCCTTGGCACCGCTTTACCCGGGGTGTGTGGATTGAGGTTGGCTCGAAACAAAAGTTCTGCGCGGTAAACATTGCCAATTCCAGATATCACGGATTGGTCCATAAGAAGCTGTCCGATTGAAACCGTAGATCGTCCGACTCGTTCAACGAACCTCGCCACATCGGCTTTGGGGTCTAGCGGATCTGGCCCAAGTTTTGAAAGCACCTGTTGGTGTTGCGCTTCAGTCAGCAGCTCGCAGGCGGTTGGGCCTCGAAGATCGGCGAGGCTGAGGCCAGAGACGAATCGTGCGCGAACTGCACCTTTGGGTTCTGGCAGCTCTTCGGTCTGACTAAATTGCCATTTTCCATAAATCCCAAGATGAATCCGCAGTATTGCCGGTTCGAAGTGGAGAAAGAGCTGTTTTCCGACCGCTTTGGCTTCAATTAGCTTGCTGCCATCGATGAGCTTGGAGTCGGAGAATCTGCCCTGTGGGGATGATACCGAGACCAGCTGTCCCGCGAAGTTTTTCCTAAAGTGGTTCGCAGTCCGATGGACGGTATGACCTTCTGGCATTTAGCTAGTAAACGATTTCGCCGGTTTGCTCAAAGTGTGCGATTTTGCCAATTCTTCTGACGTGACGCTCATCGTTAGAGAAATCCTTGGCAACGAAAATCCTGACCAGCTCCAAGACCTCTTCTTGGCTGTGCTGGCGCGCGCCTAGCGCGCAGACATTTGCGTCATTGTGGTCGCGAGCTAACGCAGCTGTGTCAGCATTCCAAATTAAAGCTGCGCGCACCCCAGAGACCTTATTGGCAGCAATCTGCTCACCGTTTCCAGAGCCACCAAGCACAATGCCGAGTGCCTGAACCCCGGCGGCCTGATCGGCCACTACGGCCTGGGCAGCTGCGATACAAAATCCTGGGTAGTCATCTAAAGCGTCATAGACCTTAGGTCCGTGATCGACCATCTCGTGGCCATCTTTGCTTAGTTGGCTGACTAAGAATGCGCTCAGCTCCATGCCAGCGTGGTCGGTTGCTATGTGAATACGCATTCTGCTCCTAGATTTTGGGAGTTATTGCGGCAATGAGGTTTTCCACCTGATTACTACGAACCAAGATTACCTCGCCGTCGCGGGTTGTGATTTCCAATGCTGGGCCCTTGGATGGCACAAAAGCGACGATCCCCTTGGCAAAACGCAGCCCCCAACCGCCAAACTGTGCCGGCTTGATTTCCTGTGCGGCAATCGAAGCGATCTGGCCGTATTCCAGACTCAGAATCGTCAACCCCCAGAGCTGAATGCGTAGCTTGTCCGATAGCGAGATGGTCGGCATGGCAAGTGCCATTGGAGTTAGCAGTAGCACCGGGAGCACAAACCACAAAACCTCTAGCCCCAATCTCACGGTTGAGGAATCCCCAACTCCAATCTGGGAAATGATCACATAGACCATCAAGCCATAGATGAAGATCCCGAAGTATCCGGTAATCACATACAGGATGCGCCTGAGGGCCGGGTGGATTTTTGGCAAGAGTGCCGAAATCGCAAACATCGCGCTCGCCAATACCAACGCAATGTTTGACCAAATCAGGTGTTCGGCAACGGTCGAAAAGCCATCCGCTTGCCCGGTGACTCCCCAATGGGTGGCGAGAATTTCAGGCAATACCCCTGCACTGTCGAGCCCCAGCACCCAAAGCGTGTAGGCAATCGGCCCGAGGATGGCCACCGCAACGAATGTCTTTTTCACTTGCGCTCCAAACTACTTCTGGTAAATCGCAGCACGATCGAGGCTGCGAAAGCTGTGATGATGACGTAGGCCAAAGTCAAAGCCTGCAGCTTTACCTGCAGCACTATTGGGGCAGCCAGCGCTGCGATAACCATCGAAAACTCACCCCTGGCAATCAGGAAACCTGTGGCACGCCAATTGCTGAGCTTGTCGGTCATGTCCCGCGTCACCCACCAGCCAACCAAGTACTTGCCACCAATACCGAGAATTGCCAGCAACAGAGCCAGCGGAAGCACCTCGGGCAAGTCGGCTGGGTTGGTGGTTATTCCAAAGAACAGGAAGAAAATCGCAGCAAAGATGTCTCGGATCGGGCTCAGCCGAGCACGTGCCGTCTCAGCAACTTCACCGGTCAGCAGCAGGCCGATCAAGAAGGCCGCGACCACGCCTGAGAAGCCAACCATGTCAGCCAGGCCGGCAGCTAAGAGCGCAGCTCCGAATACGGTAAGTAGCAGTCCGCCAGGTTCACTCGGGTCCAAAACCTTTACCAACTTGCTGGAACCCTTGAAGCTGATCAAAATCACCAGACCCGTAATCGCAAGGGCAATTGCAACCGAGATAAGACCGCTGAAAACCCCAACACCCAAGACCACCGAAGTCAACAGCGGCAAGTATGGGGCGAGTGCGAGGTCTTCAAAGACCAAGATCCCGGTTGCTCGCTTCGCTACCTCGGAGCGCCGCCAACCCATCTCTTTGATCAGCTGAGCCGCGATACCCGAGGATGACACGTATGTAATGCCAGCCAAGGCAAAAGCACCGGCAATCCCCCAGCCCAAAACCAACCCGAGCACAAATCCGGGAATTGAGTTCGCCAAAAAATCAATCAGGCCGGCGCTCTTGCGCTCTTTGAAGGCCTTTGACAGGTCGTAGGCGCTGTATTCCAGACCGAGCAGCAAAAGCAGCATGATGGCACCGATTTGGGAACCGGTATTCAAGAACTCTTCACTGACAGACATCGGTACCAGGCCGCCCTCACCAATGGCTAGGCCGATTAACAAATAGAGCGGAACTACCGAAAACTTCAGGCGATTAGCGATGAAGGCAACAATTCCAAGGACCAAAAGGGCAGCACCAATTTCGGTCAGCCGAAGCGAGTCGGCTGGATTGGTGCTGGCAGCACTTAGAAATTGGAACACGCTCAATTATCCCGAAGTAATTCGCCGTAGGCTTACTCGAAACAAACTCTTAACAGGAGAGAACATGCCCGGCGAAAACCTAACTCGCATTGAAGCCCAAAATCGCGCAGCCACTATCGCTACCGACAGCTATCTGGTCAAGCTGGATGTCACCAAGGACGCCAAGACTTTCGACTCTGACACCACGATCGTGTTCAGCTGCTCCAAGCCAGGTAGCGAAGTCTTCATCGACGCGATCACCGACTCGGTTTCGTTAATTGAGCTCAACGGTGTGGCGCTTGATCCAGCCAAGCACTCCGATGGAATTCGCATCACTGTCCCAGGGCTTGCCGCTCAGAACACCCTGCGGATCGTTGCTAAGGGCATCTACTCAAACACCGGTGAGGGTCTACACCGCTTTGTTGACCCGGTTGACGGCGAGGTTTACCTCTACACCCAGTTCGAGGTTCCTGACTCAAGGCGGATGTTCCCAGTCTTTGAGCAGCCTGACCTAAAGGCAACCTTCGAATTCCACATCACTGCCCCATCAAACTGGCAGGTGGTTTCCAACTCGACCACTCCAAACCCAGTCGAGCTAGGTAACGGAGTTTCCGAGTGGCGCTTTGCTCCAACCCCTCGAATCTCCAGTTACATCACAGCCTTGATTGCCGGCCCATACTCGGTATGGCGTGATCAGCTCACCTCGCTGGATGGCCGCACCATTCCGCTTGGGGTCTTTTGCCGTGGCTCGCTGGCTCAATACATGGACCCGGAATACATTTTCGAGAAGACCAAAGAAGGCTTTGAGTACTTCGAGAAGGCATTCGATTTCCCATACCCATTTGAAAAATACGACCAGCTCTGGGTTCCAGACTTCAACGCTGGTGCGATGGAGAACGCCGGTGCGGTTACCTTCACTGAGACCTACGTCTTCCGCTCCGCTGTAACTGATGCGGTCCGCGAGCGCCGAGTTGTGACCATCCTGCACGAACTAGCTCACATGTGGTTCGGTGACCTGGTAACCATGCGCTGGTGGAATGACCTGTGGCTAAACGAGTCCTTCGCCGAGTATGCCTCCACTTTGGCAACGGCCGACGCTACCGAGTGGAAAGAGGCCTGGACCACATTTGCCGCTCTGGAAAAGAACTGGGCATACCGTCAGGATCAGTTGCCTTCCACTCACCCAATCGTGGCTCAGATCAATGACCTAGAGGACGTTCAGGTCAACTTCGACGGCATTACCTACGCAAAGGGAGCTTCGGTTCTCAAGCAGCTAGTTGCCTGGGTTGGCCAGGAGCCATTCCTGCGCGGTGTTGCCAGCTATTTCAAGAAGCACCAGTGGCAGAACACCGAGCTCAATGACCTACTAGTTGAACTAGAGCGTGAATCCGGTCGCGAGCTAACCAGCTGGTCCAAGCTCTGGCTTGAGACCGCAGGCGTGAACACTCTAAAGCCAGTTATCGAGACTGACGCAAACGGCGTGATTACTCGCTTCGATGTGATTCAGACCGCTATCGCGGAGCAGCCAACTATTCGTCCGCACCGGATGGGCATTGGTTACTTCAACCTAGAAGCCGGAAAGCTGGTTCGCTCTCACTACCTAGAGACCGACATCGATGGTGAACTTACTTCGATCACCGAGCTAGTCGGAACTAAGCGTCCTGACTTTGTACTGCTCAATGACAACGACCTGGCATATGCCAAGGTCCGTCTAGATGGCCACAGCCACAAAGTTGCGATGTCTAACCTCTCCGGCATTGAGGACTCACTGGCTAGGACCCTGGTCTGGACTGCGGCTTGGGATGCCACCCGTGATGGCGAGGCATCGGGCAGCGACTTTATTGAGCTGGTGCTAAACCACATCGGCCCAGAGACCGAGTCGACCACCATCCTGACCCTGTTGCGTCAGTTGGTTACCACCGGAAACCTCTATGTTCACCCAACCAAGCGTCAGGCGGCTCTTGAGCGCATTGCCGACGGGCTAATTGACCTTACCGAAAAGGCAAAGCCGGGCTCTGACTCTCAGCTGCAGTTCGTGAAGTTCATTCCAGGCTTCGCGAGAAGTGCCAGCCAAAAGAAGTGGATGTCGGACCTACTCTCGGGTGAGATTACGCTTGCGGGCTTCACTGTTGACCAGGATGTCCGTTGGGAGCTAATCACCGGTTTGGTGTCTAACGGCGTGATTGGCGAAGCTGAAATTGCTGCCGAACTCGAACGGGACAACACCGCCAATGGCCAGCGATTTGCCGCCGGTGCCAGGGCAGCCATCCCAACCGCCGCCAACAAGGAGGCAACCTGGAAGCTATTGGTTGAGACCGAGGAGTACTCCAACACCCTGGTTCAGGCAGCTTCGATGGCTTTCTACCGCGTCACTGACCTAAGCCTGATTGAGGGTTACTCCAAGCGCTACCACGAGGCAGCCCTTGGAATCTGGGAGCGTTTCAGCTACAAGATCGCTGAGTACCTCCTGATCAACCTCTACCCGGTCAAGTTGGCATCTGCCGAGCTCGCTTCAGCGACTAAGCAGCTAATTGCTTCCAAAGAGGTGAGCGAGAAGCCAGCGCTTCGACGCATATTGGTTGAGAACCTTGCCGATGTTGAGCGCGCTCTGGCAGCACAGCAGGCAGACTAGGTAAATCATGGAGTTTCTTGAGATCCCGCAGTCGCTACAGCCGGCTATCCGCATTGCGGTAATTCTGGCGGCAGCAATATCGCTGCGGGTAATTCTCAAGGTTCTCGCCAACCGAGTGGTTTCAAAGCTTCGCAGCAAGGCTCAAGACGGCAGTGTCACGAGCGAACAGCGTATTCTCTCGAGATCTGCGACCATCGCCTCCATCAGCAATAACTTTGCGACCTGGGCGATTGCCATCACCACTTTGGTAATGGTGCTCAGTGAACTTGGGGTGGACACCGGAGCGCTAATCGCCGTCACCACCATCTTGGGTGCAGCGCTTGGTTTTGGTGGCCAGGCACTGGTGAAGGATGTCATCAGCGGAATATTCATTGTCTTCGAGGATCAGTATGGTGTCGGCGATACCGTGAATCTAGATGGCGTAGTTGGTGTGATTGAGGCGGTTGAACTTCGCGTCACCCGAGTCCGAGATGCCGAAGGCACTCTTTGGTACCTGCGCAACGGAGAAATCCTCAAGGTCGGAAACGCCAGTCAAAAACGTGGATAGTTCGCGCTACGAGCAATTTGGCGGAGAGCAAACCTTCGCCAAATTGGCAAAGCTGTTTTACCAGGGCGTAGCGCAGGATCCACTTTTGAAGCCGATGTATCCGGAGGAAGATCTTGGACCGGCAGAACGCCGACTAAAGCTTTTTCTCGAGCAATACTGGGGCGGTCCTGACACCTATCAGCAAGAGCGTGGCCACCCAAGGCTGCGTATGCGTCACTATGCCTTCAAGATAAATCCCGCTGCTCGCGACGCATGGCTTGGGCACATGAGAAGTGCCGTCGATCAGCTGGAACTTTCACCACTGGATGATGCCGAGCTTTGGGATTACCTAGAGCGTGCCGCACACGCAATGTTGAACACCTTTGAGGATTAGCACGCGATGATTATTGAAACCGATCGCTTGATTCTTCGCGAAATGCGAGAAAGTGACGCGGCAGACCTGCTTGAGTATCAATCAAATCCAGCGATAGTTCGCTACATCCCCTGGCCAGAAGGCACCCCAGAAACCGTTCAACGTCACATCGAAAAGACGCTCGCGAACAGTAAGAACTCACCTAAGGAAGAAGGCGACTATCTGGTCTTGGTGTGGGAGCTGAGAGCTTCTGGAAAGGTAATCGGCCAGTCCAACATTTCCATCCAATCCCTTGAGCATCAACGCGGTGAAGTTGGCTGGGTCACTCACCAGGACTTCCAACGCCAAGGGTATGCCTACGAAGCTTCACTGGCGATGTTGAAATTTGGCTTTGAACAGATGAACCTGCACCGCATTGTCGCCGAAATGGACACCAGGGTTCCCGCCTCGGCCGCGGTAGCTAGGAAGCTCGGAATGCGCAAAGAGGCCGAGCTAAAAGAAGTTGAGTTTTTCAAAGGTGAATGGTGCGATATGTGGACATACGCAATCTTGAAATCTGAGTTTGAGGCTAGACAAAACTAGCTAGCGGACTGGAAGCGGCATAGCACGTGGCCGTTTTGACTGGAGAACCTAAGCCAGCCCGGAGCCTGAAAAACATCCACAACCTCATCGGGGGTTAGAAACCCGAGGCCCGTCATAGCAAACGCGGCACCTGCTGGATATGTGCTGTCTCCCGCAATCAGTCTCCCCCAGACATCCTGCCTCACCTTGCCGGCTATCGATGCTCCAATACTGGTTGGCAAAAGGCTCGCCACCTCTGCGATTCCAGCTTTCGCGACCTCACTGAGTTCGGGCTGCGTAATACCGGCAACCCTCATCCAGCCATCTCGAGGAGGTGTAATGCCTGCCCAGGCAACCTTCACTGATACCGGTGGCAGCTCTAACGATGAGGTTATGAACACCGTTGGTTTTGCTAGCCGGTCCAAGATTGCGGAAATCTCGAAGTTTGCGTCCACCTGAACGTCGCCTGTAAGTCGCATGGTGCGCAGGCCAAGAACTGTAGTTCCGCCACCTAGGAGCGATCCAGAGAAAATTGGCGCTACATAAACCGCAAGGACATCGCCGGTCGCTTTGAACTTGACTACGCCGCCATCATCGAGGCGCTTTGCTCGCTCGAGAAATGATTTGAGGTCGGATATATCCGCAGGTTCGGAAAAGGTGATTTTGGCTGACATGACGCTCTCTAAACTAGCTAACGAATCGAGGTTGAAAATGCTAGAACCCCAAATCCCCTCAGATCCAGTTGCCGACCTAATTGATGTTTTAGACATCCAGTCAGTGGGCACTAACGAGTTTGTTGGCCGCACCCAGTGGATGCCTCACGGCCGAGTTTTCGGCGGCCAGGTGCTAGCTCAAGCCCTGATGGCCGCCATGCGAACCATGGTTGACAATCGTCCACCGCACAGCCTGCACTCTTACTTTCTAAGGCCAGGAGATATCACCAAAGAAATCAGGTTCTCGGTGGAGATTCTGCGAGATGGCCGCAGCTTCAGCGCTCGTCGAGTGCACGCCCTACAGGATGATCAGCCAATTTTTTCCATGATCGCCTCGTTTCAGCAGCCAGACGCCGGCCTGGATCACCAAAGCTCGATGCCCGAAGGCGTCACTCCCCCGGAAGAGTTGCCATCCGCGGCCCAGCTGCTTTCAGCATTTGATCACCCGATTACTAACTACTGGTCTAAGGCCAGGCCCTTTGACCTTCGCCATGCCAGCGAGCCGGTTTATCTGCAGCCAGCCAAGCAACACCTCGCAGAGCAATTGATTTGGTTCAAGGCACTTTCGCAGTTGCCAGATGACCCGCAACTTCAAGCTGCTGCCCTGGCATATGCCAGCGATTACAGCATTTTGGAATCCATCCTGCGACGTCACGGCATCAGCTGGGCACACCCTGGGCTGGCATCGGCAAGTTTGGATCACGCCATGTGGTTCCACCGTCCAGCTCGCGTTGATCAGTGGCTACTGTATTCGCAAGAGTCACCGAGTGCGCAAGGCGGTCGTGGTTTATCGCTTGGCAAGATCTTCGATCGCGACGGTCACCTGGTGGCATCGGTTGCCCAAGAGGGCATGATCAGGATTCCTGAGGTTTCTTAGTCGCGAGTCAGGCGACGGTATGTAGAGCGGTGTGGCTTGGCCGCATCCGCTCCCAGTCGCGAAATCTTGTTCTCTTCGTACGCCTCAAAGTTACCTTCGAACCAGTACCACTGGTCTGGCTTCTCGTCGGTACCTTCGTAAGCCAAGATGTGAGTTGCGACACGGTCTAGGAACCAACGGTCGTGGGTGATAACCACCGCACAACCAGGGAACTCTAAAAGTGCGTTTTCTAGCGAAGCCAGAGTCTCAACATCTAGGTCGTTGGTTGGCTCATCCAAGAGCAGTAGGTTTCCACCCTGCTTCAAGGTCAAAGCTAGGTTTAGACGGTTACGCTCACCACCGGAGAGCACTCCGGCCTTCTTTTGCTGGTCGGCACCCTTGAAACCAAAAGCAGCCACATATGCGCGAGATGGCATCTCGACCTGGCCAACCTGGATGTAATCCAGACCACCAGAAACAACTTCCCAGAGCGACTTGTTTGGATCAATTCCGGCACGCGACTGGTCAACGTAGCTAATCGCCACGGTCTCACCAATCTTGAGCTTTCCCGAATCCAACTCGTGCAATCCGGTGATGCACTTGAACAGAGTCGACTTACCAACACCATTTGGACCAATGATTCCAACGATGCCGTTTCTAGGCAACGAGAAGCTCAGGTCTGAGAACAGCGGACGACCGTCAAAGCCCTTCGCAATCTTGTCCGCCTCAATTACAACGTTTCCAAGGCGAGGTCCAGGCGGAATCTGGATTTCTTCAAAATCGAGCTTGCGAGTCTTGTCAGCCTCAGCTGCCATCTCCTCGTATCGAGCAAGACGTGCCTTTGACTTGGTCTGCTTGGCCTTTGGAGTCGAGCGCACCCACTCCAACTCATCCTGCAGCCGCTTTGCCAGCTTGGCATCTTTCTTGCCGGCAACTTCCAAACGCTCGGCCTTCTTCTCCAGGTAGGTGGAGTAGTTACCTTCGTATGGGTAGGCACGACCACGGTCCAGCTCCAAGATCCACTCGGCAACGTTGTCCAGGAAGTATCTATCGTGAGTAACCGCCAAAACCGCACCTGGGTACTTAGCCAAGTGCTGCTCTAGCCAGAGCACGCTCTCGGCATCGAGGTGGTTGGTTGGCTCATCCAAAAGCAACAGGTCTGGCTTCTGAAGTAGCAGCTTGCACAGCGCAACACGACGGCGCTCACCTCCAGAGAGGTGGGTTACTGGCTCATCGCCAGGAGGGCAGCGCAAAGCGTCCATCGCCTGCTCCAACTGGTTTTCCAAATCCCAGCCATCAGCGGCGTCAATCTGCTCCTGCAGGGTGCCCATTTCGGCCAGCAGGGTGTCGTAGTCCGCATCTGGGTTAGCTAGTTCTGCCGAGATTTCGTTGAAGCGGTCAATCTTGGACTTGAGTTCGGCCACAGCCTCCTCAACGTTGCCCAGCACTGTCTTCTCTTCATTTAGCGGTGGCTCCTGCATCAAGATGCCAACTGTGAAACCTGGGCTCAGGCGAGCCTCACCGTTTGATGGGATGTCCATCCCTGCCATGATCTTTAGCACGGAGGACTTACCGGCACCGTTAGGACCAACCACACCGATCTTGGCACCCGGGTAGAAGGCCAAGGTGACATCGTCAAGAATCACCTTGTCGCCGTGCGCCTTGCGCGCCTTGATCATCTGATAAATAAATTCAGCCATTAGAAGTCCTTGAGATAGACGGCAAAAACCCTCTTTGCCGCATGCTGTGGATAGTTTATCCGAGAGCTTTGACAAAGAGGGTTCTGCTGACCCGAGCGAGCAAATGGGGGGTTGGGTCCCGGGTCAAGCCTTATGCCGGTTGCAGGTTTTCTTCCAGTTCGGTTTCCTCATCCTCTTCAGGGTCGGATACCACCAGCGAGCGCCTTTCAAATGAGGAAGTTCCAAAAGTTAGATCGTGACCAATGGCGGAAGCTTCCACCTCAACGCTGGTCCCGGAGCGCTCACCGTTGTCCCAGTCTCGGACCTTGATGCGGCCGGAAACCACAACTCTTTCGCCCTTTGAAATTGACTGTGCGACATTGCCCGCCAGCTGACGAAACGAGCTGATAGTAAACCAGTTGACGTCAGAATCAACCCAGACCCCAGTCTCACTATCGAGCTTGCGGTTGGTTGATGCTAGACGGAAAGATGTGACCTCGAGACCGGTCTCAGTGGTGATGTGGCGTGGTGTGGTGGCTACCAGACCTCGCAGAGTGATGTTGTCTGACATTGAAATCCTTTCCTTGTTTGATAAGGAAAGTTTGCGGACCTACGACCTGGGTCGTAAGTGGGCATTCAATATCTGTGGATAACTCCCGATTACTTGAGCAGGTGAGTAAATTTCGAGCGGACCTTATTCACCTTTGGTGCGACCACAGCTACGCAGTAACCCTGATTTGGGTTCTTGGCGAAAAAGTCTTGGTGATACTGCTCGGCGTCATAAAACTCACCCAGCTTGGTGACCTCGGTAACAATGCCGTTACCCCAGATCTCCTTGGCGCGGTCAATCGCTTGAGCAAATAGTTCCTGCTGCGCATCGTCTGCGTAGTACATCGCGGATCGATACTGAGTTCCAATGTCATTTCCCTGGCGATTTAGCTGGGTTGGGTCATGCAAGGTAAAGAAGATCTCCAGAATGTCGTTTGCGGAGATCACGCTCTCATCGAAGCGAACAGAGACCACCTCGGCGTGACCGGTATTTCCCTCGCAAACCTGCTCATAGGTTGGGTTAGCGTTCTTACCTCCGGTGTAACCGCAGGTTACGTCTTCGATGCCACGAAATTGCGAGTAAGCGGAGTCAAGGCACCAGAAGCAACCGCCAGCGAGCACGAATTCAGTCATAGCTATCTAAACTTTCAGTTATCGATTGTGATTCCACATTGGATGCACAAATCTGGAAGGTAAAGCCTAATTGACTCATAAGCACCCAACCCTCGGCGCGATATTCGCTCTGATCGCGGCCGTATTGTTTGGGCTGAATGCCTCAACCACCAAGGTGATCATTGAAGCCGGCATCAATGCCGAGCAGGTGGTGTTTATTCGATCACTGTTTTCTTTTGTGCTGGCACTGAGCTGGGCGCTGATTTCAAACCCAAAAGAGCTTTTAGTTAAACCCAAGATGCTGCCGAGGCTTTTTGTGCTGGGAGTCATCGGAGTTGGAATGCTGCAGTGGACCTACTCAATGTCTTTGGTGCGACTGCCGGTTGGCATTGCGCTGTTGATCGAGTACACCGCCGTGCTCTGGGTGCCAATCGTTGCGATGGTGCTCTTCAAAGAAAAGGTCAGCAAGGTCATCTGGCTAGGTGCCGCATTGGTGCTGGGGGGACTTGCTGTTGTTGCTCAAATCTGGGATAGCCAACTTGACCCATACGGCATGCTGCTTGCTTTTGGTGCGGCCATATCGCTAACCATCTACTTCATTACTGGCGAAAGAATTCAGCGGGTGCTTCCGACAAACGTTGCGTTGGCTTATGGAATGTTCTTTGCCACCTTGTTCTTCCTGCCCCTTTCCAACTTCGGAAACTTTGATTTCTCGATCATCAGCTCAAGCCTGGATCTCAGCGGCAATCTTGCTGGCACCGAAGTGCCAATGTGGGCAGCGCTGATTTGGCTTGGGGTGCTCGGTAGCTTTGTGCCGATGGCATTTAGCTACCTTGCGCTGCGACACCTCAGCGCAACCGTGGTGGGCATTATCGCAACCAGCGAGACAGTTCTGGCCTTCGGCTTCGCACTGGCTTGGCTGGGTGAGCTGATTACCCTCACCCAGGCACTGGGCGGTATCGTGGTCGTCATTGGAATTTTGATCGCGCAGACGGCGCGGAAGCAATCAACCGAGAAAGTAGTTGAGTAGACCATGGCAACTATGGAGCTAACCCTCAAGACCTTCGAAAGCACCATCAAAGAAGAAGGCATCACAATTGTCGACTTCTGGGCAGAGTGGTGCGGACCATGCCGCATGTTTGGTCCGATCTTTGAGGCGGCCTCGGATCAGAACCCGGAAATTCGCTTCGGCAAGGTAGACACCGAAGCCGAGCAGGAACTAGCCGGCATGGCAGGAATCTCTTCGATTCCAACCTTGATGATCTTCCGCGATGGCATTTTGCTCTTCAACCAGGCCGGAGCGCTACCGGCCCCCGCATTGAATGAACTTATTGGCAAGGTAAAGGACCTCAATATGGACGAGGTTCGTGCCGAAATGGCAAAGCAAGTCGAGAACTAATTCACTTTGCGCAATAACTCTTTAGCCATGCTGGCCACCATCACCGGGGTTGGCATTTTGGCTTGGGCGATTGGATTTTTTGACCCAACCACCTGTACCCCTACCGCGCAGCTCGAAGGCTGGACCTCTTGCGAGGCAATCGCTCAGGAGCGAACCATTGCCCTGTGGCTACTGATTCTTGGAACCTTTGGAATTGTGATATTCCTATGGCTCCGCGGTCGCAAGAAGGACTAGGCCACTACTGATTCGATAGTTGCTGTCGCAAGCTCAGGAAAAGCCTGGGCAACACCTGCGTTGGTAACTAGACCCTCGTGGGCATTTAGCCCAAGTGCCAAAGCCGCATCATCCTTCAGCGCCTTCTTCCAACCCTTGGATGCTAGTGCGATCACGTAAGGCAGAGTCGCGTTGGTAAGAGCGCGAGTTGAGGTGGCTGGAACCGCACCCGGCATGTTCGCGACACAGTAGTAAGTGGTGTTGTGCACCTGGTAGGTCGGCTCATCGTGAGTGGTTGGGCGAGAGTGCTCAAAGCAGCCGCCCTGGTCGATTGCGATATCAACCAGCACTGCTCCCGGCTTCATCTTCTTAACCATCTCGTCGGTTACCAGCTTTGGTGCTCGCTCGCCTGGGATCAGCACCGAACCGATTACTAGGTCGGCATCCTTTAGCTGCTCCGCGATCTCGTAGGCGGTTGAAACTCTGGTTTGAACCTCGGAGTTGAATCGGGCATCCAGCTCACGAAGTCTTGGAAGTGACAAGTCAATAACGGTTACATCCGCACCCATGCCGTTGGCAACCAAAGCAGCCTCGGTTCCAGCCACGCCACCACCGATAACAACTACCTTGGCTCGCGGGGTTCCAGGAACGCCGCCCATCAGAACGCCCAAACCACCGTTGGTCTTCATCAGTTGGTAAGCGCCGATCTGAGCGGAGAGCCTTCCGGCCACCTCGCTCATTGGCTGAAGCAGTGGTAGCTGGCGGTTAGCAAGCTGAACGGTCTCGTATGCGATGGCAGTGGTTCCAGAGGCAACAATGGCATCGGTGCAGGCCTTGGAGGCAGCTAGGTGCAGGTAGGTGAAAAGCACCTGACCCTTGCGCATTAGTGGGTACTCGGCTGCGATTGGCTCCTTGACCTTGACGATCATCTCGGCAGCAGCCCAAACCTCGCTCGCGCTAGCGGCGATCTTTGCGCCGGCATCAAGGTAGTCCTGGTTCTGAAATCCAGAGCCAACTCCAGCGCCAGTCTCAACCAAAACCTGGTGACCGCGGTTTACCAACTCAAAAACACCCGCTGGTGTCATGGCAACGCGGTTCTCGTTGTTCTTGATCTCTTTTGGAACTCCAACTAGCACTTTGACTCCTCAACTGAATTTCCATGATTCTTGCGAATAATTCGATAGTTTTGCTGGTGTAACGAAGAAGATTTTGCCAAACTGTTCAAATACGCGATTAATTCGGAAAGTGACGCGAAAAACATGTTGGATTCGAAGAAAATTCATGAGTACCCAGAGCTGGATCAAATCGACCGCTCGATCCTGAACCACTTGGCTCAAAACGGACGCATGTCTAACGCCGAACTCGCCGAACAAGTTGGGCTAGCGCCATCTACCTGCCTGGGTCGAGTCAGGACACTGGTTCAAGCGGGCGTGATTCGCTCCTTTACCGCCGAGATTGCTCCCGAGGCTCTTGGATTACAGCTGCAGGCATTGATTTCGGTGACGCTAAGAGCTGGCGCAAGAGCGAACCTAAGTGAATTCATGGCTCAAATGCGCAATCACCCGCAGGTGATTCAGATCTTCTTCCTCGGTGGTACCGAAGACTTTATTGTTCACGTTGCCGTGCGAAACTCCGACGAGGTTAGGGAGTTTGTGCTTGAGCAGCTCTCCAATAATGCCTCGGTTGCCAATACCAGAACGAATATCGTGTTCGACCACTTTCACAAGGGGCCGCTTGGCTAGCTAGAGTAGGTATCCGTCGAAGGAGACCTGTGACAGACGCCATGCACCTCTCGGGCCAAAACCCCAGGGTGAGAAACGCTATTTTTCATTACGCATCAGACCGCATCGATGTGGATCCGCCACTTGATGGCCCGCGGTCTTTGGCGGAACTTACAGCGCTAGCAGGCCAAACCATCACCGAACAAGGCCTTGGCGGTGAGGCTGCCCTCAAACTTTTCGAAGAGGTGCTTGCCCCGGCAACCATCTCAACCGACCACCCCAACTACCTTTCCTTTATCCCCACTGCCCCGACAGAACTTTCCACCATGTTCGACCTGGTGGTTTCGGCTAGCTCGATTTACGGCGGAAGCTGGAAAGAGGGTGCGGGTGCGGTCTACGCCGAGAACCAGGTGCTTAGCTTCTTGGCCGCTGAATGCGGCCTGCCTGAAACCTCCGGTGGACTCTTTGTACAAGGTGGCACCTTGGGGAACCTAAGCGCCTTGGTGGCAGCTAGAGAAAAGGCAAAAGCCAAACTCGGCAAGCAGCACTGGGCAATCATCTGTAGCTCAGAGGCACACTCTTCCATCAAGTCAGTCGCCAAGGTTATGGACTGCGAAGTTGTTATTGCCCAGGCTGGGGAAAGTGGTTCGCTAGCTAAGGCAGCTGCCGAAGCGGCGGTTGCGCAGGCCAAAGCCCAGGGACTGACCCCCTTCGCCATTGTTGGCACAGCGGGAACCACCAACTTCGGAATTGTGGATGATCTTCAGGGAATTGGTGAGGTCGCAAAGGCCAACGGGCTTTGGTTCCACGTCGACGGTGCCTATGGTCTAGCCGGCATTTTGGCGCCAGAACTCAAGCACCTTTACCAGGGTGTCGAGAATGCCGACTCGTTTATCGTCGATCCACACAAGTGGCTCTTTGCTCCGTTTGATGCTTGCGCACTGGTTTATCGCGAGCCTGAATTTGCCCGACTAGCACACACCCAGCACGGTGAGTATCTACAGGTACTTACCAAATCCGACGAATTCAACCCCAGCGACTACGGCTTCAACCTCACCAGGCGAGTTCGCGGTTTGCCACTTTGGTTCTCCATGGCAAGCCACGGAGCTGAGCTTTACCGCAAGGCAATTTCAGCGAATGTGGAACTTACCCACCGGATTGCCAAGGAAATCGCTTCTCGCGACTATCTCAAGCTGGTGCGAAACCCACAACTCTCGGTAGTGGTTTTTGAGCGCAACGGCTGGGACCTGGAACAGTATGAGGCCTGGTCCGAGAAGCTACTGCGCGACCAGTTTGCTTTCGTGGTGCCATCGAGCCACCTTGGAAAGCCAAACACCCGCTTCGCAATCGTCAACCCACTAACCAAGTATGAGGATCTGGTTACGATTCTCGATTCAATGGAGTAATCATGAAGCTGACTATCGCCCCAGCCCTTGAGTCCCCCGCTCGCAAATTTGCCCCCGAACGCGCTGTAGTGCGGGTGGCTGCCGTCCAGGTCAGCTGGCGCAGCGACGAAAACGAACACCGTGCCAATCTTGAGCTAGGGATTCGAAAGGCACATGAGGCCGGTGCCAAGGTGGTTTTCCTACCTGAGCTGACACTCTCGCGCTACCCGGCAGATGTTTGTCCAACCGGCGTTCCAAGCGAAACAGCTGAGCCACTGCTGGGTGGCGAAACCTTCAGATTCGTGTCCACCCTTGCCAAAGAGCTGAGCATCTTCATCCACGCCTCGCTCTATGAGGCAACAGGTTTTTCTGATGGCAGAGGTCTCAACACTGCCATCGTGATCGATGACGAAGGTCGCCTGGTTGGTCGCACCCCGAAGCTTCACATTCCGGTGACCGAGGGTTACTTCGAGGACAAGTACTTCCAAGTGGGTCCCAACCAAGACCCATACCCAACCTACCGACTGAGCCTGCCGGGTGCCCCTGAACTTGGACTTCCAACCTGCTGGGATGAATGGTTCCCCGAGGTAGCTAGGGCATATGGACTAGCCGGAGCGGACATCCTTTGCTACCCCACCGCAATTGGTTCGGAGCCAGACCACCCGGACTTCGACACCGAACCACTGTGGCGTCAGACCATTGTTGGGCACGCCATCGCGAATGGACTATTCATTGTGGTTCCGAACCGTTGGGGCAACGAGGGTCTAATCAACTTCTATGGCTCAAGCTTCATCGTCGACCCATACGGTCGCATCTTGGCTCAGGCCGCCAGGGAAGGGGACGAGGTGCTGGTGGCAGATCTTGACCTGGATCAGCGTCGCGACTGGCTCGAGTTGTTTCCATTTTTTGGAACCAGACGTCCAGACACCTACGGATCACTCACCCAGCCGCGTGTGAATGAGCGAACCCCGGGCGGCAAGGGCATCAACGGCGGGATTCCAGGACTTAGCAAATGACTTGGAGAATGCCGGCAGAGTGGGAAAAGCACGAGCAAACCTGGGTGGCTTTCCCCACCACCGGCTACACCCTGGGAGACACTCAGAGCGAACATGAAGCTGCCCGCACCACGTGGGCAAATGTTGCCAACCAAGCTAGTGAGTTTGAGAAGGTGACCGTTGTCGTCAACCCCGGCGATGAGCAAATTGCCAAAAAGAATCTCTCTAGCCAGATTGAGCTATTGCCAATCGAGATTGACGATGCCTGGATTAGAGATTCCGGACCAACTTTCGTTATCGATAATGGTCAACTCGGTGCGGTGAACTGGGTTTTCAATGGCTGGGGCGCCCAAGGTTGGGCTGAATTTGGCAAGGATGCCAAATTGGCAACCGCGATTGCCAATCAAGCATCGGCAACTCTGATCGACTCGGAATTGGTTAACGAGGGCGGTGGCATTCACATCTCGGCCGATGGCACCGTGCTACTGACCGAGACTGTGCAGCTCGGTAAGGGCAGAAACCCAAGCTGGACAAAACAGCAGGTCGAACAGGAAATCCATCAGAAACTAGGCACCACTAGAGCAATCTGGCTCAAGCGCGGTCTGACTCGTGACTACGAGGAATTTGGCACCCAGGGGCACGTAGATATCGTGGCCTGTTTTGCTCCCGACGGCAGGGTTTTGTATCACGACCAAAAGAATCCAAACCACCCCGACTATCAAGTTTCAAGTGAAGTAAGAGAAACCTTTATTCGTGCGGGCCTGGAAGTTGTTTCGATTCCAGCCCCGGATACCCTTTCTGACCACGAGGGTTATGTGGACTACAGCTACATCAACCACTACGTGTTGAACAACGGAGTTTTACTTTGCTCATTTGATGATCCTCGCGATAAGGAGGCCAAGGCAATCCTGCGAGAGGTTTACCCGGGTAGAGAAATCGTGCTGGTCGACGCCCGAGAACTTTTCGCTCGCGGCGGAGGAATTCACTGCATTACGCAGCAACAGCCGGTTATTTAGTTTTTTACTGGTTTAATACAACGGAAACAAAGTTGTGGTCGGATGTTCTTCGACTTATTTCCCCTACCCGAGAGGCAACAACTCCCAATGGCATTTACTTCAATCCGCAAGCGCATTTTGGCGCTAGTAGCAACCGCCGCGGTTGCATCGGTGGCACTAGCCGGTTGCGCAGCAACCGAGAGCGCTTCCGAGTCCGACTTTGGCAAGCTAGACGTCCAGTTCAGCTGGATCAAGAATGCTGAATTTGCTGGCGAGTACTTCGCTGACAGCAAGGGCTACTACACCGAGGCTGGCTTCTCTGAGGTCAACTTCATCGCCGGTCCAACCGCCACCACCGCAGTTGTACTTGCTGGTGACGCTTTGGTAGGTATCAGCGACGCGATCGCTGTGACTCCGGTAATTCTTGAAGAGGGTGCTCCGCTAAAGATCATCGGCGCAACCTTCCAGAAGAACCCATTCACCATCCTTTCCCTAAAGGACGGCGCGAACATCCAGACCCCACAGGACCTAATCGGTAAGCGCATTGGTGTTCAGGCTGGTGGAAACGAGACCCTGTTTGACGCACTGCTTGCTGCTAACGGCATCGATGCTTCTCAGGTAACCAAGGTTCCGGTTGAGTACGACCCATCGCCACTGGTAAACGGCGAGGTTGACGGCTTCTTGGCATACGTAACCAACGAGTCGATCACCGTTGCGAACCAGGGCTTTGAAGTGACCAACTTGCTATTCGCTGACAACGGACTTCCGTTTGTTGCCGAGGCATTCGTTGTTACCCAGGACTCCATTGACAACAACCGCGAGGCTCTAAAGGCATTCCTATACGCAACCATCAAGGGTTGGAAGGACGCGATTGCTGACCCTAAGGAGGGTGCTCGCCTAGCAGCTGAGGTTTACGGTAAGGACCTAGGTCTAGACATCAGCAAGGAAGAGCAGCAGGCTACCGCTCAGAACGAGCTATTGGTTGTGACTGACGAGACTCGTGCCAACGGTCTATTCACCATTTCCGAGGCACTACAGCAGCAGAACATCGACACCTTGGCTAAGGCTGGTTACACCATCACCGCCGAGCAGTTGTTCGACATGTCACTACTTGCTGAGGTTTACGCAGAGCACCCAGAACTTCTGGAGTAATCTCGTACCTTATGAGTTCAATTAGCGCCGCTGCCCAGGACGACACCGTTCTGGGCAGCGGCATTACCATTTCTGGCCTTTCCAAGACTTTCAAGCTTGGTAACCAATCCATCACCGCGCTGCAGGACACCACCTTGCACTCAGACAAGGGCAGCTTCCTATCGCTGCTTGGCCCCTCTGGTTGCGGTAAGTCAACAATCCTGCGAATCCTCGCTGGATTGGAGACGCCAACTTCCGGAACCGTAACCGTGGACGGCATGGACCCGCAGGAGCTTCGTCGCGACCACCGACTCGGCATCGCTTTCCAAGATTCCGCGCTAATGCCATGGCGATCGGTAACCCAGAACATTAGGCTCCCCTTCGAGCTCGCGAGAGTGGCTCCGGATGAGGAGCTAATCAAAGACCTGATCAAGCTGGTTGGACTGCAGGGATTTGAGGATGCCAAGCCTGCTCAGCTCTCCGGTGGAATGCGTCAACGTGTCTCGATCGCCCGTGCCCTGGTAGTTCAGCCTTCGGTGCTGCTACTGGATGAGCCATTTGGTGCGCTTGATGACATGACTAGGCAGCGACTTAACCTAGAGCTACTTCGAATCTGGACCGAGAAGCCCGCCACCACCTTGATGGTTACCCACGGCATTTCAGAAGCTATCTTCCTGAGCGATCAAGTTGCCGTGATGAGCCCAAGGCCAGGTCGCATCAAAGAGATCATCGATGTAGATCTGCCACGACCAAGAACTCCAGAGATGATGCGCACCCCTGAGTTCCACGCGCTTCACGACCGTGCGTCTGACCTGCTCTTCGGTTCCGGTGGAGTCGTTCCACACGATGACTGAGTTACTGGTAAAAAACGATCGAAAGCGTCTGCCCTCTTGGGTCACCGCAACCATTGGTATCAGCATCACCATCGGCATTTGGTGGCTGAGCGCAGTAACAATCTTTGCCTCTGTGGGCCGAAGACCAGATGGTACCGGTGGAGCAATCCCCACCCCGCTGGCGGTGCTTGAGCAGCTTGTTGAAGACGGCATTGAGTTCTACTGGAGAAACGCAGCCGTCACCCTCTCGGAAGCAGCGATTGGATTTTTGTGGGGGAACCTTTTGGCCCTAGCCTTTGCTGCCTTGGCCCTGATCATTCCAAAACTTGAGAATCTAACCACTCAAATCGCGGTCATCACCTACTGCATTCCAATTGTCGCGATTGGACCAATTGTTCGACTTGTCGTGGGAGCACCTGATTCCGGCGAACCCGCAGGTGCTGCGATTGTGCTGGCCGCGCTTTCGGTTTTCTTTACCACCATGGTCGGCGCGCTCACTGGCGTGAAGCAAACTGACAAGCGGATGTTGGATGTGGTTACCGCTTACGGCGGTGGCGCCTGGCAGCGCCTGGTGAAGGTACAGCTCCTTTCCGCTCTGCCATCAATCTTTGCGGCCTTCAAGATTGCCGCCCCAGCCGCTTTCTTGGGAGCAATCCTGGGTGAGTATGTTGGCGGACCAGATCTTGGATTTGGTCCAGCGATGGTGAATGCTCAGCAGAGCCTTGAGATCGCCCGAGTATGGGGCGTGGCACTGGTCTCTGGCTTGATTGCCGGCGCTGGTTACGCGCTATTTGGTTTGATTGGCAAGTGGCTAACCCCTTGGGCTAAGGCAGGTGTGCGATGAACTTCAAGTTAGAAGACACCTCAGATAAATCCCTAATCGCGCTGCGCTCGAAGGTGAAGCGCCAGGCGACCAAGGAAACCCTAAAAGTGGTCTATGCCTCGCTGGTGAACACCGGCATTTCGCTGGGAGTTGTGGTTTTGCTCTGGGTGTTTGCCCTCTGGGCTCTTGATGTAACTCCATATATCGGCAAGGGTCCGCTAGAGGTCTTCAACTGGATGTTTACCGAAGCTGATGCCAGTGAGAACCGTGCTCTGGTCTGGAGCGCACTTGGCCAAACCATGTATGACGCAACCATCGGATTTAGCTTTGGTTTGTTCTTTGCCACCTTGGTCTCGGCACTATTTACGATGTCCAAGTCTTTGGAGCAGGCGCTGATGCCGATCGCGATGCTGCTGCGCAGCGTGCCGCTTATCGCAATGGCCCCGATCTTGATTTTGATTTTTGGGCGCGAGCAGGCAACGGTGGCGGTAATGGGTGCGATTGTGGTGCTCTTCCCCGCCCTCGTGAACATTGTCTTTGGCCTCAGAAGCGCATCCAGCGCAATGGTGGATGTGGCAACGGTGTATGGCGCAAACAAACTTGCTGCGCTTCGATACGTCGCCTTCCCATCCTCGCTGCCTTCGTTCTTTGCGGCGGTAAAGATCTCGGTTCCCGGTGCCATCACGGGCGCCTTGCTGGTTGAGTGGTTGGCTACTGGTCAAGGCATCGGCTACGGCATTATCTCGGCGGTCGGACGGGCCAAGACCAATGAGGTTTGGGCCTACGTGGTTGTGATCACCGTGGTGTCTATCCTGCTCTACAACCTGGTTGAGCTACTGGAGGGCTATGTCCTAAAGCGCTTCGCTCCTCAGCTTTGGAAAGCCCGCTAAAAATTCACTAAGACTTGGTGCCCAAAAAAAGCTCAATTGCCGTAATCTTTTGGCTTTGATTGTTATTCGAAAGTGAGAGTGATTGTCCGAGCACGCTTTTGGCGCAGCCACACTGCTAGATCCAAATGACCCGATGGGGCTTCGCAGCTCCGCACCATTGCTAGATGCTTGGATCAGAGACATCACCTCCGAACGATATCCCTTCCAAATTCCCGGCCATAAGGGCCGAACCGACCTAACTGGACCGGTGGTCGATGGCGATATCCCGGTATTGCCTGGCAACCACCCGAATCGAATTAGCCCGTCTTTGATCCTTGAGGCCGAGGCGCTGGCCGCGAAGCTTTGGGGCGCAGACCTTTGCCGCTTTGGGGTGAACGGCTCCACCGGAACCAACCACGCAGCCGTGATGGCGGTTGCCGGTCCTGGCGACAAGGTAATCGTCTCTAGAACCTTGCACAAGTCAGTTTTGGTTGGCATGGTTTACGCCGGAGTTATTCCAGTTTGGGTAAGACCTGAGATCAATCCCGCCACCGGATTGCCAGAGTATCTGCCATCCACCAGGCTGCGCGATACCTTGGCGGAGCACCCCGATGCCAAAGCGGTACTGATTGGTGAGCCCAGCTATGTCGGAACCATGTCGAACATCCCGAGACTGGCTGCCGCCTGCCACGATTTCGGAATTCCACTTGTGGTGGATGCGGCTTGGGCAGCTCACTTTGGCTTTCACCCAGACCTTCCAAAAAACCCACTCGATGAAGGCGCGGACATCGTGGTCACTTCGGCCCACAAGTCGCTGCCGAGTTACTCGCAGGCCTCTTTTGTGCTGGCAAAGGGTGAATATGTGGATCTCCCGAGGCTCAATAAGACTTTTGACTCCACCCAGACCACTTCGATGTCGGGTCGCATCTTGGCATCGATTGACGCCGCTCGCGCCCTGATGCAGCGTCACGGTCGGGAACTGTTAGCTCCGGTAATCGAAGCCACCGCCAAGGGCCGACAGGCACTGCGCGATGCCGGGATTCCGGTTATCGACGGTCAATACATCGACCCACTCAAGCTGGTAATTCTGCTGAGTGAAACTGGGGCGGATGGAAACTTGGTGGAGGCTGACCTGCTGGCGGCAAACATTGATTTGGAGATGGCGAACAAAGACGTCATCATCCCGATGATCACTCTGGCGGATACCCCAGAGCGCATCGAGAGCCTGGTTAGGCGGATCATCGAGCTGGTCAACAAGTATCGCTCCGCACCTCGGCCAATCAAGATTGCCGCCGCCTTCGCCATCGAACCTGAGGTGGTTACCACCCCGCGGGAAGCCTTCTTCGCGCCATATGAAGTGGTCAGCGCCGAAGAGGCGGTTGGTCGAGTCAGCGCCGAGTTGATTTGCCCATACCCACCTGGTGTTCCGGTGCTGTCCCCCGGTGAGCGCATTACGCAAAGTGCGATGTCGGCGCTTTTGGATGCTAGAGACTCAGGCACCCGAATCGCTTTCGTGTCTGACCGCAGTCTGGCGACATTCAAGGTCCTCAAGGACTAAAAAGTGTGACAACATTGTGGGGTTGAAAGGACTCCGCAATGAAGCGTGCAGAAACTCAGATCGACCAGCTTGCCAACCAGTGGGTCAAGGACCAGGCGGCAACCTATCCATCATTCGCAACCTCAATTGGCTACCCAGGTGGCGAAGGCGATATGGATGACTACTCGCCGGAAGCTTTGGCTCAAGAGCAAGCCGACATTAAGTCCCTAATCTCAAAGCTTGAGGCGCTAGCGCCGGCAGACGACGTTGACCTAGTGACCAAAGAGGCCATGTTGTTCTCGCTCAAGGGTGAGATTGAGACCTACGACTCTGGCCTTGCGTTCCGCAGCCTAAACAACATCGCATCCGCAGCTCAAGGTGTGCGTGGCGTATTCGATATTTCCCCAACCGCAACCGTTACCGACTGGGAGCACCTCGCCTCCAGAATGCACAAGGTTGGCGAGTCGCTTCGCGGTTATGCCCGAAGCCTTGAGGAAGGTGCGAAGCGTGATGACGCTCCAGCACCACGACAGATTTCCGAGGTAATCGCTCAGGTCGAGCAGATCACCACCGCTGATGGCTTCTTCCACAGCTTTGCCAAGAATGCCAAGGCTGAAACCGGTGAGCTGCCAGAGTCGCTAAAGAAAGAACTGGCCGCAGCAGCAGTCTCTGCCACCGAAGGCTATGCCGAGTTTGGTGACTACCTAAAGGGCCTACTACCTCGTAGCACTTCACCAGATGCGATTGGACGCGAGCGCTACCAGATCCTCAGCCGCAGATTCCTAGGGGCAACCGTTGACCTTGATGAGACCTATGAGTGGGGCAAGGAAGAACTTGCTCGGGTAATCGCTGAACAGACCGCGGTTGCCAACGAGATCCTGCCAGGGGCAACTGTGGCAGAGGCGGTCAAGCACCTGGAGAATGACCCAAGCACCAAGCTGCACGGCACCGAAGCGCTTCAGAAGTGGATGCAGAAGCTCAGCGATGAGGCCATCGAGAAGCTATCCGGCACCCACTTCGAGATTGCCGAGCCAATCCGCAAGCTTGAGTGCATGATCGCTCCGACCCAGCACGGTGGCATCTACTACACCGGCCCATCGGACGACTTTTCTCGTCCGGGCAGAATGTGGTGGTCGGTACCGGTTGGCGTTGAAGAATTTGACACCTGGCGTGAGACCACCACCGTTTATCACGAGGGTGTTCCAGGTCACCACTTGCAGGTTGCTCAAGCGACCTACATCCGCGACACCCTAAACGCCTGGCGCAGACTCTCCTCCTGGACCTCAGGTCACGGTGAGGGCTGGGCACTATACGCCGAGCGTTTGATGCAGGAGCTTGGCTTCCTATCAAACCCAGCAGATCGCCTGGGCATGCTAGATGGCCAGCGTATGCGAGCTGCTCGCGTGGTACTGGACATCGGTGTACACCTTGGAAAGCAAAACCTAGATGGCACTGGAGTTTGGGGCTTTGACTACGCACTTGCCTTTATGAAGTCAAATGTAAACATGAGCCCAGAGTTTGTGCGCTTTGAGGTGACCCGTTACTTCGGCTGGCCAGCACAGGCACCGAGCTACAAGGTTGGACAGCGAATCTGGGAACAGATTCGCGATGACTACGCGGCTCGAAAGGGAGCAAGTTTCGACATCAAGGAGTTCCACAAGACCGCACTCAACCTAGGTGGTCTTGGTTTGGACACTCTGAGAAGTGCGATGGCTAGGGCGTAACGGTCACTTTTCCGTTAGCCTTGAGCCTGTGTCTAAGGTTCTAGCTTCTCTACCAGTTGGTCAAAAGGTCGGCATCGCATTTTCTGGCGGTCTCGACACCTCAGTTGCGGTCGCGTGGATGCGCGAAAAGGGTGCGATTCCATTCGCGTACACCGCAAACCTGGGTCAGTATGACGAAGATGATATTGACTCCATCCCGGCCAGGGCAACCGAGTACGGGGCCGAGGCTGGGCGACTGGTTGACTGCCGTGAGTCACTAGCGGAAGAGGGTCTAGCCGCCATCGCCTGCGGTGCTTTCCACATTCGAACCGGTGGCAAGGTTTATTTCAACACCACCCCGCTTGGCCGTGTGGTGACCGGAACCCTACTGGTTCGAGCCATGCGCGAAGATGGTGTTGAAATTTGGGGCGATGGCTCTACCTACAAGGGCAATGACATTGAGCGCTTCTATCGCTATGGCCTGTTGGCAAACCCGAACCTAAAGATCTACAAGCCTTGGCTAGATAATGATTTTGTAACTGAGCTCGGTGGCCGCCACGAGATGAGCGAATGGCTTCAGGAGCGCAAGCTCCCATACCGTGCCAGCAAAGAGAAGGCATACTCGACCGATGCCAACATGCTGGGTGCTACCCACGAGGCAAAGTCACTCGAATTCCTAGACACCTCATTCGAAATTGTCGAACCGATCATGGGTGTGAAGTTTTGGGATCCAAGTGTTGAGATCAAGACTGAAGACGTCAAGATCACCTTCAGCCAGGGTCGTCCTGTTGCCATCAATGGCAAGAAGCTGGATTCGGCCGCCGATGTCATCATGGAGGCAAATGCCATTGGTGGTCGTCACGGCCTGGGCATGAGTGACCAAATAGAAAACCGAATCATCGAGGCTAAAAGCCGCGGCATCTACGAAGCTCCGGGTATGGCTCTGATTCATATTGCTTATGAGCGCCTGATGAGCGCCATCCACAACGAGGACACCATCGCGAACTATCACGCTGAGGGTCGCCGTATGGGCAGACTGCTTTATGAAGGTCGCTGGCTAGACCCGCAGACACTTATGCTTCGCGAATCCCTAACCAAGTGGGTGGCAAGTGCCATCAATGGCTCTGTCACTCTGAGACTTCGCCGTGGCGATGACTACACCATCCTCTCCACCGAGGGCGAGAACTTTAGCTATCACCCCGAGAAACTGTCCATGGAGCGCACCGAGGACGCTGCCTTTGGACCAGCTGACCGCATCGGCCAGCTCACCATGCGCAACCTAGATATTCAAGACACTCGCCAGAAGCTCGATCTCTACCGCAAGCAGGGTCAGATCGAAGGCGGACAGTTCGAGCTAACATGAGCACCCACATCGCGGCAAAGCCAGGAGATATAGCCGAGATCGTGCTGTTGCCTGGTGACCCACTGCGCGCCAAGTGGATTGCGGAGAACCTACTCCAGGATGCGGTTTTGTACTCCAGCGTGCGCAACATGTTCGGATTCACCGGAACCTACCAGGGCAAGCGCATTTCGGTGCAAGGCACCGGAATGGGTGCACCTTCAATCGGCATCTACGGCTACGAACTGTTTCACGATTACGGGGTCCAGACCGCGATTCGCGTTGGCACCTCCGGCGGTCTTGCTCCAACCAAGCTGCGTGACGTGGTAATCGCGATGGCAGCTTCGACCGACTCGGCTATCAATCGCAGGGCAACCAACGGTTTGGACTTCTCACCGATTGCCGATTACGAACTGCTTGAGAAGGCAGTTGCCAAGGCCAGGTCAATGGGCATCGATTTCCACATCGGTGGGGTGGCCTCCGGTGACCTGTTCTATGACGAGACTGACTCGCTCGAACACTGGAAAAAACTTGGCATTCTGGCGCTTGAAATGGAAACCAGTCAGCTTTACACCCTGGCCGCAAGATTCAACCGCAAGGCACTCTCTATCGTCACCGTCTCCGACCTGATGGATGGCTCGGCCTCAACCTCTTCGGAAGAGCGTGAGACTGGCTTTAGAAATATGGTCGAAATCGCCTTAGCTGCCGCGCTCTAGCCCTCGTGCTTGGCGTGGTACTCGTGAAGTTCGCGCCAGAGCACAAATAGCAGCACCGGTAGCAGAATGTCGGTTGCGATAAAAATTGGATAGTTGATCAGATAGTCGAAGTACCAGGTCTGATCTCTGATGTAGAGCAAGATTTGATTCACTACGACGCTAAATGGCCAAAGAGTGGCCACGATTGGCAAAAGCTTTAGGCCCCGACTGTTTCCGGCCGCATACATAAACAGCACAACCGACGGCACGGTAGAAATCGCCACCCAGCCAATTAGCGACAGAATAAGCGCAACCTGGCGAATCAACCAGGTCTCATCGAACGGGTTGAAGATAAAGAACTGCGGATAGCTGGCCACCACCAGCCAGTAGAACGCGGTGAGAAATGCCGAGAATGCTATGAAGGCATTTCGGAACGAAGTCTTTCCGTGACGAGTGATCTGACTCATGGTTTGCTCCTAGGGTGTGATGTCGCAGGAAAGGTAGTAGTCGCCAGCTCCAGCGGTTTCCCACTTGTAAATGCCAGGGGAATTGTTTGGCCCGGCAAAGCAGGGCAGTCCCGCTCCTGGGGTAAATGTGGTTGAGGTGTTTACAAAAACTGAGCCGGATGAGACATCGCTGAACACAATGTTTCCGATCACCATTACCGCCCCAGCGGTAGGTTTCACAGAAGTTAGCGTTCCCATTCCATCGACATAAACAGTTGCGCCCGCAACACCAAAGGAAGTGTCAATGTCTCGCACCAGCCCTGCCGTGGTGACAAAGCCAACTTCACCAGGGCCGATGTCCTGAGTGAGGATTCCAATAATCGCCGTGGTTTTGTTTGGGTCGGCAGCATCGGCGTATTCAACGGTCATACGACCAGAATCAGCACCCGTGATGCGAACCGCGCGACCATTAAGCAAAGTTCCAGAGGTATTGTTCTTGACGGGCTGAACCATTTCCTGTCCAACCTGAAGGGTGACCTGCCCGCCACCCAAGCTTAGATCCAGAGTCCCGTCAATCGAGTTCCATCTAAGCCGGCCAACTTCAGCAGAGGCGGTCGCTGAGGTATTGAACTGCAGATAGCCAAGACTTGAAAGATATTCAAAAGCAGCTTGATCGACACCGATGGTTTTTGTGTTCGCATCGTAAGTCGCGGGCGATGAGGCGTAAACAACTCCAGCAGGCCCCTGAGGTCCAACCGGACCCATTGGACCGGTAGCCCCCATAGCACCGGTCGGGCCTGCCGGGCCAGTGGCACCTGTTGGGCCAGCTGGTCCCGCTGATCCTGTGGCACCCGTTGAACCAGTCGGACCCACCTCGCCCTGCGCTCCAGCAGCACCGGTTTGGCCTATTGGGCCGGCAGGGCCCATCGGACCTGGCAATCCCCTTGGGCCAGTTTGGCCGGTAGGGCCTGCGGGTCCAGTAGCTCCTGTCTCACCTTGCGCTCCGGCTTCACCCTGTGCTCCGGCTTCACCCTGTGCTCCAGGTTCTGAAGGCGGTTGGGTGACTGGTTGATCAGAGGTCGAAGCGCTGGGGGTTGGGTCTTGAGCTGGTTCGCTGGAAGTCGGTGTTGAATCCGCACTTGGAGAAGGCGGCGGGGTCGTAAGGGCTAGCTTTTCTCCGATGTTGAAGCCCACAATTCCACCACCGAGGGTGCCTAGCCATAGCGCAATCGCTGCGGCGGACAGCACCGTGGTTACTCGTTGCATCGCACACCCCCTATGTTGAAACTCTAGTGGTTGCTTTCACTGCTAACTTGTTCATATGCCATCCCAAGCCAACCTCACCGCATTCTTAGTTCTGGCAGCGGTAATCATTTTGGTTCCGGGCCCAAGCGTGCTCTTCACCATCGGTAGAGCGTTGATTCTCGGAACTAAGGCTGCTGTTTTGAGTGTTTTGGGTAATGCCTTCGGTGTTGGTCTACAAATCGTTGCGATCTCGATGGGGCTCGGTGTCGCGATCCAGCAGTCGGAACTGCTGTTTTTCGCAATTCGACTCTTTGGTGCCGGGATGATCATTTACCTCGGTGTGAAGGCAATTTTGTCGAGAGCTGATTTTCAGCTTGACCTCAAGGCTGAGCAAACATCGTCCGCCACCGTGGTGAGGCAGTCAATCGTGGTGGGCATCACAAACGCCAAAACCTTTGTGTTCTTTATCGCAGCTCTCCCCTCGTTTACTTCTCCTGAACTAGGCAACCCAGTGCTGCAGATGCTGTTTCTAGGGGCCATCTTCAGCGTGATTGGCACGCTTTCCGATTCGGTTTATGCCATCGCCGCCGGCCAGGCTCGAAATTGGTTAGCTAGCTCGACTAAGCGACTTGCCACCTTCAGGGGTATCGGTGGCGCAGCCCTTACGCTACTCGGCATCTACATGCTCTACGAGGCGATTTTTCACTAACCACGAAGTGCTCAACTAGAAAAGTGAGCGGAATTGTGAGTATTGAGCTAGGCTCCAAGTAATGAGTGGTTTCCACTTCATTGCGTCGTAGAACGCTTTTCCACTTTCAGTGGCAACTCTTTTCCTTCGGCGAACGAATACATCAAACGATGTATCCGCCATTTCGAGTAGATCACTCGTCTTATAAATCGGTGCCCGGCACCGAGTGAAAGCAAAACAAACTTATGTCTCAAAAATCATTTATTGACCTTGGCGTGCCTGCGGCTATCGCGGATGTGCTGAGCAGTCAAGGCATTGACTCACCATTCCCGATCCAGGTCGACACCCTGCCTGACACCCTGGCTGGCCGAGATGTGTTGGGCCGCGGCAAAACCGGATCCGGCAAGACCTTGGCCTTTAGCATCCCGATGGTCGCCAGACTTGCTGGCAAGCGTTCCAACTCAGAACGCAAGCCACGTGGTTTGGTACTGGCCCCTACCCGCGAACTCGCAACTCAAATCACCCAGACGCTGCAGCCGATCGCGGATGCCATGAACCTGCGAGTCACCACAATCTTCGGTGGCGTCTCTCAGCAGCGTCAGGTGCAGGCACTCAAAAATGGCGTTGAGATCATCGTCGCCACTCCGGGACGCGTTGAAGACCTTATGGCGCAGGGGTTCTTGAAACTCGACGCGATTGAAATCACAGTTTTGGATGAGGCTGATCACATGGCCGACCTGGGCTTTTTGCCAGGTGTTACCAGGATCCTGAATGCCACCCCGAACGACGGACAGCGGCTTTTGTTCTCGGCAACCTTGGACAATGGCGTGAACAAGCTGGTCGACAAGTTTCTAACCAACCAGGTAATGCACTCGGTTGACGAGGCTAACTCTCCGGTGGCTCAGATGACTCACCACGTTTTTGAAGCTGCCGATGCCCAGTCCAAGAAACAGCTCATCAACGCACTAGCATCTGGAACCGGCAGACGAATTCTGTTTATGCGCACCAAGCACAATGCCAAGAAACTCGCCAAAGCGCTAACCCAAGCCGGCATTCCAGCGGTTGACCTGCACGGCAACCTCTCGCAGCCTGCCAGGGATCGAAACCTAGCTGCCTTTAGCGAGGGCAAGGTCAAGGTTTTGGTGGCAACCGATGTCGCAGCACGAGGTGTCCACGTTGATTTTGTTGACCTAGTTGTTCACGTTGACCCGCCAGCTGAACACAAGGCATACCTGCACCGCTCGGGCAGAACCGCAAGAGCCGGTGCTGAAGGTGACGTGGTAACCATCACGCTTCCAGAGCAGCGAAAAGACGTTGCGGAGCTGTTGCGGATGGCAAAAATTGATGTTGCGCCACTGCGGGTGACCGCAAAGTCGGAAGAAGTGATTGCTTTGATCGGAGAGGTCGCACCATACGTAAAGCCGGTAGCCGAAGCTCCAAAGCCGCAAGGTGGCGGAACTTCAACCGGTCGCAATGCTCAACGCAAGCGCGCTCTGAAGCAGGCTGGCTCGCAGGGTCAACAGGGTAAGCAAAAGGGCCCTGGCAAGCCACAAAGCGGACCGGCAAAGCCTGCTGGTGCGAACCGCAATCGCCAGCGTTCGCGCTAGAAGCTACCTTTTCTCTTCGGAGTTCTTGCTCTGCTTCTTAGTGGCATAGGCGAAGATTGCTAGACCTACAACCAAAGCTCCCGCACCAACGCCGTAGGAAATAACGTCTGCGCCCCGCTTTGCGTCCACAAAGATTCCAACGAACACCACGGCGATAATCGCGACAACAACGCCAATGAGCTTGGACTTTAGGTCATCCAGGTCCCTTACCTGCAGCCAGGCTGGAACTTCGATTTCTGAGTCGACAAAAAGCTCGTAAAGGCCGTAGCCAATTACCAGCAGCACGGTTCCCAGCAGGATGGCATCAACCGCGGTCAACACCTCAACAATGATGTCCTTGAGATATGCCTGGTTTACAACTGCGTCGTAAACCACCTGGATCATGGCGATCGAACCGCGAAGCATCAGTAGCAAGGCTCCGATGATGGATGCGACCGCAGGAACAATAACTGCGTATCGGGTGAGGCCGAGAAGTTTGCGCATGTGCTCAGTTATAGCACCAAACCCAATTGATCAGGGCATGGTCGCGCTATCGAGTGATTGAACGGCAGCCTGCGCCTCTCGCAAACCTGAATGTTTGCCGAGAGATGCGTGTAAGTATGCCGACCACGCCTGAAAAATGGGAGAATCTAGGTCTTCTACTACACGGGGTGAGTTAAACAAGTCTTTGGAAATTGTTCTGATGTTCTCCCTCATTTTGCTAAATGGGGTTCTAGCGATGTCGGAGGTAGCCCTCCTAACTTCAAAAAGGTCCAAACTCACCGCGATGGCGCAACGAGGCAAGAAATCTGCCGAGACCGCGCTTCGGATTAGTGAAGACCCAACTCAATTCCTCTCCACTATCCAAATTGGTATTACCTCGATCGGTCTACTAAGCGGAATCGTCGGTGAGTCGATCTTTGCTCAACCGCTATCGATGTGGCTGCAGACTTTTGGTCTTTCAAGCCAAGTGACCGACATCACCGCGACGGTGGTTGTAGTTGTGCTAATCACCTACATCGCGATTACCGTTGGCGAACTTGTCCCAAAGCGAATCGGTCAGTCCAACCCGGAGCGCATTGCCGCGTTTATGGCTCGGCCGATGATGACGCTATCGATGATCACCAAGCCGTTTGTGCTAGTGCTCAGCATCACCACCAACTCACTGCTTCGCATTCTCGGCATCAAGCGCACCCATGACAACACCGTCACCGAAGATGAGATCGAAGCAATCTTGAACGAAGGTTCAATTGCGGGATTGATCGAAGATCAAGAGCGCGAGCTGGTCAAGAATGTTTTCAGGCTCGATGATCGAAAGCTGGGCTCGCTCATGGTGCCTCGCTCGGAGATCATCTTCGTTGACGTAAATGCTCCAGAAACCGAAAGTTTCAATCAAATCGCAGAGTCGGTTCGCTCCCGAATTCCAGTGTGCGATGGAGATCTGGACTCGATTATCGGCGTTCTGAGCGCCAAGTCGGCCCTGGCAGCGGTTGCTCGCGGCGAAACTCTAAGCCTCAGAGAGAATCTCGAAGACCCACTGTTTGTCCCTGAGACCCTCACCGGCATGGATCTACTCGAACAGTTCAAAAAGTCGAGAACTCACATCGCGTTTGTGGTGGATGAGTACGGAAGTCTCGAGGGTCTGGTGACCATCCAAGACATTTTTGACAGCTTGATCGGTGAGATTTCCACCGAAGCCGAGGGTATTACCGGCCCAGTCCAGCGTGATGATGGATCCTGGCTATTTGAGGGCGACACCTCTATCCATGAGCTCATGGACACCCTGGAGCTTGATGAGGTTCCAGAGCAAGACAAGGGTCGCTACCACACCGTTAGTGGTCTGATTCTGATGTTGCTTGGCAAGATGCCAATTCCAGGTGACCATGTTGTTGTTAGTGACTGGCGACTAGAAGTCATCGACATGGATGGTCGTCGAATCGACAAGATTCTCGCTTCTCGAATCGTATAACGGACTAGACAAGCCCTTAGAGGGTGGCGCCCTTGAAATTATGAGCGCCCTCGGCAGGAATCGAACCTGCGACCAAGAGATTAGAAGGCTCTTGCTCTATCCACTGAGCTACGAGGGCAAGAAGCCAATTCTATTGCCCCAAGGTGGCTAGAGTTAATCTCGCAAAATTCATTCCGCTTACAAGGGGACCAATGTCGCTCACTACAACCCAAATTCCTGCGATTCAAGGCAGAGAAGAGTTGATCGAGGCGACTATCGCCCAAACTCAGAAGTGGATTGAAGAGGCGGCAAAACTTCCAACCCCCAAAGCCTCTCAGCGCCTGGCAGGTCTGCTCCAGGATGCCAATGGACTGGAATTCGCGGTTGGTTTTGTCGATGGCGTGATTCGTCCCGAGGACAAGAAAGTCGCCGCCAAGAATCTTTACCAACTGCGCAAGCTCACCCCAAAGTTCCTACCGCTGGGACTGCGCATGCTGATTGCTTTAGGTGCAATTTTTGCTCCGCTGTTCCCATTTATCGTGGTCCCAATTGCTCGCAAGGTGCTCAGAAAGATGGTCAGTCACCTGGTCATCGATGCCTCGATGGGCAAGCTTGGACCGGCACTTAGAAGAATTCAGAAAACCGGAGCCAAGCTAAACATCAACCTGCTTGGTGAAGCGGTGCTTGGCGATCTTGAAGCAAAGCGCAAGCTAAATAAAACCGCCGAGCTACTGAGCCGCAAAGACATCGACTATGTCTCTCTAAAGGTCTCTGCCACCACTGCCCCGCATTCGAAGTGGGCGTTTGATGAGAATGTGACTGAAGTTGTCGAGCGACTAACTCCGCTTTACGAACTGGCCATGCGCGATGGCGCCAACAAGTTCATCAATTTGGACATGGAGGAATACCACGACCTAGATCTAACCATCGAGGTCTTCAAACGCATTCTCTCCAAGCCACAGTTCAAAGACCTTTCCGCAGGTATCGTGCTCCAGGCCTACCTGCCGGATGCACTTCGCGCCATGATCGATCTGCAGCAGTGGGCAGCCTTGCGAGTACTTGGCGGCGGAGCGGCAATCAAGGTTCGCGTTGTGAAGGGAGCAAACCTTCCAATGGAGCAGGTGGATGCCGAAATGCACGGCTGGCCACTAGCCACCGTGGAATCCAAGGCAGCTGCCGATGCCAACTACAAGCGAGTATTGAACTACGCCCTCACTCCAGATCGAATCCAGAACGTTCGAATTGGTGTGGCAGGGCACAACCTGTTTGATCTCGCCTTTGCCTGGACCCTGTCCCAGCAGCGTGGCATCGATAACGGCATGGATGTCGAGATGCTCTTGGGAATGTCTCCGGCTCAAGCCGAGGTAGTTCGTAAGAGCGTTGGCTCACTTGTCCTTTACACTCCGGTGGTTCACCCACAAGAGTTTGATGTCGCGATTGCCTACCTGATTCGTCGACTCGAAGAAGGTGCCAGCAAAGAGAACTTCCTCTCCAACGCCTTCCAGCTGAGTAAGCAGGAGTCTTTTCAGATTGAGAAAGACCGCTTCATCCACTCGATGTCGATGTTGGATGACCAGGTTCCAATTCCTAACCGACTGCAGGACCGTCGCACAGACTCAGCCGTAACGCCAGCAGCTGGATTTGAGAACGCTCCCGACACCGACCCAGCCCTCTCGGGTAACCGCAAGTGGGCCTACGAGATCATCAAGCGATCAGCTTCTTCTCGACTGGGCAAGATTGAAGTCGAGCAGCAATACATCGAGACCGAGGCTGCGCTAAATGAGGCGATTGCGATCGCAGAACATGCCGGCATCCAGTGGGGCAAGCGCGATCCATACGAACGTGCCAGCTTGCTGCATGAAATCGGTGTGCTCCTGGAGCGCAACCGTGGTGACCTAATCGAAGTTGCGATGAGTGAAACCGGCAAGGGTTTTGATCAGGCAGACGCCGAGGTGTCTGAGGCAATTGACTTTGCTCACTACTACGCCGAGCAGGCCAAGAAACTTGCTGAGCTTGATGGTGCGGTAGCCAAGCCACGTCGAGTGACCCTGGTCACTCCCCCATGGAACTTCCCGGTAGCGATTCCGGCTGGCAGCGCGCTTGCTGCTCTAGCCGCTGGCTCAGCCGTTATCTTCAAGCCCGCCGGCCAAGCTGCTCGTTGTGGCGCGATGGTGGCGAAGCTTCTCAATCAAGTGCTGCCTGCCGGTGTTCTGGTTCCAATTCAGTTGGAAGAACGGGCACTCGGAGCCCAATTGATTTCCCACCCTGACGTTGACCAGGTAATCCTCACCGGTGGCTTTGAAACTGCTCAGCTGTTCCGTAAGTTCGATCCAACCCTGAGACTCTTTGCGGAGACCAGCGGTAAGAACGCCATGATTGTCACTCCGAATGCTGACCTCGACCTAGCCGTGAAAGATGTCGCTTACAGCGCCTTTGGTCACGCGGGCCAGAAGTGTTCGGCAGCCTCACTGGTGATCTTGGTTGGCTCAGTTGCCAAGTCGAAGCGCTTCTTGCGTCAGCTGGAAGATGCGGTGAAGTCAATTCATGTCGCACACCCGCAGGACCCAATGGCCCAAATGGGACCGGTGATCGAAGCGCCACAAGGCAAGCTGCTTGACGGTCTAACTTCGCTCGAACCAGGCGAAAGCTGGTTATTGGAACCAAGAAAACTTGATGACTCCGGAAAGCTCTGGTCTCCTGGCATTCGGATCGGTGTCAAACCTGGTTCTAAGTCCCACAAGACTGAGTTCTTCGGGCCGATGCTTTCGATCATGACCGCTCGCAACCTTGAGGAAGCTATTGCGATTCAGAACGCGGTTGACTATGGCCTAACTGCGGGACTCCACTCACTTGACCCAGTTGAAATCAACGACTGGATTGCCAGGGTGCAAGCGGGAAACCTCTATGTGAATAGAACCATCACCGGTGCGATTGTTCAGCGTCAACCATTTGGTGGTTGGAAGCGCAGCTCGATTGGCCCAACCGCCAAGGCTGGTGGACCAAACTACCTGGCCACACTTAGTGATTTTGGATCAAAGCCAGCTAACACTCGTGAAGTAATCAAGGACAAGCAGCTACTTCAGATTCTTGCCCTAGCAGCCGCTAGCGAATTAACCGACAGCGAGCTGGAATCGCTAACCCGAGGTCTCCAGAGTGACATCGTGACACTGCGTGACTACTTCTCAGTAAACACAGACCCCACTGGTCTCAAGAGCGAAATCAATGTGTTGCGCTATCTAGCATCCGATTGTGAACTCAGAATCAGTGAGTCGGCCTCGAATTATGACTCGTGGCGTTCCATCGCTACCCTGGCGGCTTTGGGCAAGGGCTCGGTCTCAGCCTTTGAGATTCCAGAGCGCCTTCTCAAGCCGCTTCGCAAGATCGGCATCGAGGTAAGAATTGAATCTGAACAGCAGTGGCTGGCAAGAATCAATGGAACTCAGACTCGGGTGCGTTGGATCGGAGCTAGCTCGGCAATTGCCGCAGATTCACCGCTGGCAAGTTGCGAGATTGCGATTTACGACCAAAAGCCAACCGAATCCGGTTACGTAGAACTCTTGCCCTACTTCAAGGAGCAGGCGGTAACCATCACCGCACACCGCTTTGGCAACCCGGTCCGCTTTATCAAAGCCCTAAAGTTCTAGGCGAAGTTTCCCCAAACGGGGGACAAGGCTCGGACGAATTGTTTCGACAGCGGAAGTATCACTCAAGTAACTTAGAGACTAAAAGGGGTTTGGAGAACTTATGACACTTGGATTGAAAATCAAAAGCACCATCGCAGCTCTGGCGCTAGCCGCGACAGCGCTTGTTCCAGCGCCAGCCAGCGCTTTACTTGCTGTACCGAAGCAGTCTTGGCCAGTATGTGATCAGGTCAGGGTTACCTACTGCGTGGAGTCGATATCTATTCTTCCGCTTGGAACTAGCGCAGCCGAAAAATTGACTTGGATCCCCTCTGGCACAGTGTCGACAGCCTCGGCTTCGGTGAGCGCTACCGTTCCGCTGGTAGTAACCAATGCGGGCGCTCCAGTGACTGGAATGTGGACCAGCCCAACCTGGGATGTTAGTGGCAAGAGCGCAAACGGTTATGACGGAGTCACGATTGACATCAAGACCGCTAATTCTTTCGTGAACCACCTGTTCTTCACAGTCCAGCCTGTCAAATACGATCCAGTAACCGGATCGACAAAGAAAGCCATGAGCTCTACGTACGCAAACTCTCTTGCGGATTTGAGCCTCGACGATCAAATCTTCGTTAAGGTGCGCACCGGCGATATCATCACAGGCGTTTCAGTGGGATTTGCGAACAATCTGTCAGTTTCTTCGGCTGCTGGTTCGATTACGTTTGCCGGCACCCCGGTCCCAATCCCACAGGTGACAAGTGCGACTCAGTGCACCGGTGAAACTGGAGTTGCCAGTGCGGTTGTTGCTAGCATGCAGGGCTTTGTTGTTGTTGAGAACGACGACATGGGCTTTGGTGTAGATGGGCTCTCCGGCAAAATGTCTGTGGCATCTAATGGCCAATGTGGCACTTCAACCCCTGTTTGGGATGACCGGTCCAAGCAATTGAGTTGGACGGTAGCCGCACCTCACTTCGCACCTGACGGAGTGACCGTAAACAAAGGCTTTTACAAGGCTGTCATTCCAGCAAACGATGCTCTGCTGCTCTGGGGGCTTTCGAACCCAAGGGATGCAGTTTCGGCCCTTACGATTTCTGTGACTGAAGAAACTGGGGGTCCAGCGGTATCGGTCAGAAAGATTTCATTTGTAAAGGGCAACATTGTTATCGACGTCTCGGGTTTTGAATACTCAAAGCCAACGCTCAAGATCACTAAGAACGCTAAGTATAAGAAGTTTGCCAAGTTGGCGACCTTCAGATGCTTCGATGCCAAGACAAAGGTAACTAGGACCTACACCAAAGTCTTTGGTTGTCCCGCTGGCTCTTCCAAGAGATAAGTAAACGACTAACCCCCTCCTTGTCCATGTTCAAGGAGGGGGTTAGTCGTTTCCAGTTACTTCTTCTTGAAGCCTGCGGGGCACTTAGGAGATTTGCCCGTTACCTTTTTCATGGAGCTGCCCTTGACGCATGTAATCGTCTTTGTCGCGCCAGCAGGCTTCGCAAACTTAACGGAAATGCTTGGTGTGGAGTAATGGAATCCATATGCCTTAAACTTCGCCCAGCCCTTACTCATCGAGAAAATGGTCGTAGCAACCTGATCAGAGCCATCAGCGTTGACAACGCTAATTTCAGCTCTGTTAGCAGTAAGAGCATTGCCCCATAGACATTTGGCCACCGATTCCTTTACGAGGAGATCATAGAATCCGATGTTTTTCGAACCTGAAGTGTCGTAGTGAGGAGAGGCAACTTCAAATTTGAGGGAGCCGGTTGCTCTGTCGAATTTTGGAGCTCCAGGTGTATAAGCGGTCGCATCAGAGAATACAACTCCGAGCACACCACTGGCATTGGAACATCCGTAGCTTCCCTGGGAGTTGTTTACCCATGAGCTCAAACGCCAAAAAGTGTTTGTGCTGTTGGCACGGTCGAGAATTTTGGGAGCAAACCTATTCCAGTCGTCAAGCCCGTCGCGACTTAGAGCTGAGCTGTTTGTCCCCACTGGGCCCTGCATGGCCTCCACATCCGCTGTCACTTTGTAAAGTGGATCTCCCTTCGGGATTAGGGATGTAACCGCACTAGAAACTTCAATTGGTGAACCCTCGACAGTTAAGACGCCCGGTTGCGTAACGCCCATGTCGATTTCAGGGTTCATCACTCGTCCATCAAACCAACCACTAAGTTCAGAAAGCCTGGATCCGAGATCGACGGATACTCGAATTGAAATGGAGCTTGGCAAATTGACGAGGTACTGGCAGTAGCCACCTTGGGGTGCAATTGGAATGTATGACAAGTTGCCGTCGGGCCTGCAGTTAGGGTCGATTCGAACGGCCCAGGCACTAATATCCAAACCCTTGATTTTCGCTCTGCCTGCGGAAATCTGACTCGTCAATACCGCATTAACCCAGTAATGATTGCCTAGCCTGTGTGCGGCATTGGCAACCTCAAAAAGGTTAGGCTGTGAGGCGCGATACATACCTCTAGCCGGATCTGCCGCGTAGGTTTTGGAACTAACGATATCCCACTTGAGGTCCTTAGTGATTCCACCAAATGCGTAACTTCTCTGGCCCGGTGAAGTAACTAACTTGGCGTCACCCCACTGCCCGTTCACTTTGAATTGAACGCTGCGTACGCAACCATCATCAGTCTCCGATTCGCACATCCCAAGTACAGTCTTAAAACCACTCTGCACGTTGATCCGATTTCGCTCCGACAAGCTGGGATCAAAAGGGTCTGTGCTGAAAAACACACCAGGATTCGTTGAGTCGGTCCAGTATTTAACAAGATTCTGTTTCGGTGGCATCTGCTGCCCACCCAGCTGGAAATAATCGGACTTCAAGTCTTCAGAATGGGCGGTCGCTGGGGTCAGTGCTAAGAATAGCGCGCTAGCTATTGCAACAAGTTTTTTCATTTCTTCCTAAAGCCGGCAGGGCAAATAGGACCAACCGCTGTTATCTTCTTCACCACCTTGCCTTTTACGCATGTGATTGTGCTCTTGACCGCGGCAAGTTTCTGAGTCATTTTCACTCGCACCGTCTTCTCGCTGAAAGTAAAGCCGTAGGCGGCCATCTTCAACCAGCCATTTGACTCCCGAACAACTGTCGTGGCTACTGGAGCGTTGTCTCCGCCGATAACGGACACAGTTGCCGAAATCGGGGCTTTTGTAAATCCGTAAAGACAGCGAGCTGTTTCACTTCTCATAACGAGATCGTACGTCCCCTGAACTTCAGTTTTTCCGTCCGGCATGTAGTGGAGCCCGCCGACTTTGTAGCTCAAGAATCCATTTTTGAATTCAGGTGAGCCGGTGTCATATCCCATGGCATTAGTCGTAACAATTCCAAGCACTTTTGTCTTGTCATCGAGGCAGTTATTTCCGTTATTGCCAGCAATTGTCATCATGTTCCAAGCGGTGATGGTACCAACGGAAGTGTCGCTCATCGCATCGCGGTAAAGGTTGATGAATTTAAAGACATCTTCGCCGCCCGGGCCGCCGGAGCTCACTCCCCAAAATTCGCCTTTCCCAGTTCCACCTCTACCGATGTTGAATGTTTTCTCAATCTTGATGTCAGCTTTTTTCTTTGCATAGGCAAGCTGCGGGATGGTTACTGGCTCGGCTGCGACTTCAAGTCGCGACACGCCACTGCCCGCAGGAGAAATAGATATCTGTGGATCCTTCATGCGTCCAGAAAACCAACCGCCTAGCGAACTTGGAACCTTAATGGTGAGCCTAACCTTGGTGCCCTCAACATAGTCTTGACGGTAGCCACATTTCCCCACCTCTAGCCAGACGCAACCAACCGTTACACCTCCACCTGCATAAGCAAATCGAGGATCTCCGCCAACAAAACTAAGTGGCGTGTAATTGCCCTGCTGCTCCTTGAATGGGCTGACATCTGCTATGACGTTACCGGGCTCATATTTGCCCTTCTTGTGATTGAAGTGCTGATCTATTCTGACCGCGACGGAATAGCCAGTCGACCCACCGCCGTTTGGAGCATCTACCGCTTCGAAAATTGACGGAGTCGACGCTTCAATCAAGCCTGTCTTCTTATCGGCTCGATGAGTGAGGCCTCCCCCAGCGCGCTTGACGAATAGGGCTTCTTTAAACTCCTGGCCAGGAGCAGCAACCTCCAACTTCTCCAAGCAATAGGGGCTTTCAGATAATGAACAGTGCGGAATAATGGTCCACGCCAAAAGATCAAGTTTCGGGTTTGAGGTATCGCAAGTCTTATCGTCGGGACCGCTGCACAGCAGCCATTCCCCTCTATTGTCCGTGGAGCTAGACCAGCCTGGTTGCACGACTAATTTTGAAGAATTCAGGTTGGATTCCGTTGGTTCACTAATGATCATGATTGCTTCATCAGCCGCTGTTGGAATATCCAGGAATGTGTACGGCTCCGCGGCCGAAGAGACGGACGAGCTGCTAAAAATCATAAGAAAGCTCAGTACGAATGATGAAAGCCGCTTCATTATGACCCCCCAATTAGTCGCAGTCGGGCAAAAGGCTAACGACTTGCTTGAATTCTAGTAACGATTCAGACTCTCGAGAAAGATTCTGAGCGTGCTTCTTGAGCCGATAACTACCTAGATATCCAGTAAATCTTGGACTGAAAGAAAAAGCAGGACCAATAAGTTAGAACCAGCCCAAAATACAGGAAGTTTTTGGGAGTAATCTTGCTAGTTGGCTGTTTTAACTAGTCACCTAAACATTCGAGGTTGAAGTTGTTCGTTCTTTCAAAGCTGTCTCTTGCCAATCGCGCAGTTGTTGCGCTGATTACCGTGATTATCGCGGCCTTTGGTTTCCTGTCTCTAGGAAGCCTAAAGCAAGAGCTAATTCCTTCAATTGAGATTCCATCTGCCGCCATCGTTACCAGCTATGCGGGTGCGTCGCCTGAGGTGGTAGACGATCAGGTTTCAGTTCCGATTGAGAATGCGGTTTTGGGTCTAGAGAACCTAGAGTCAACCACCGTCACCTCAACCACCGGACTATCGGTTATCCGAGTTTCTTTTGAATACGGCACCACTGCCGCCCAGGCCACCGAGCGCTTGAACAACGCGATCAGCAAGGTGCAGGCCTCACTCCCAGAGGGTGCTGAGCCTCAGGTGCTATCCGGTTCGTTTGACTCGGTACCAATCATCATCTTGGCGGTATCGGCCAACGACGGTGACAACGAGGCTATTGGCCGCCAGCTAGAGCAGAGCGCTCCAAGCATTTTCCAGCAGGTTGATGGCGTTCGAGATGTTGCGGTTTCCGGTGCGGTTTCTAAGCAGCTCAACCTAACTTTGAACCAATTCCGCTTGGCCTCTGTTGGCCTAACCCAACGCGACATTGCGACCGCATTGACTGCGAATGGTCTAGTGCTTCCGGTTGGAACCTTGACCGACGAAAAGGGTTCGATTGCCATTCAGATGGGTTCTGCGGTTAGCACCGTTGAAGCCATTGAAGCCCTTCCTCTGGTTGGCGGCAGCTCCAGCAGCGTTGTGACCATCGGTGATGTTGCCGATGTGGTTTATGAGGATTCCCCAATCACCTCGATCGCAAGAACCAACGGCAATGCTTCGCTTGCGGTTGCTATCACCAAGACCCCAGATGCCAACACTGTTGCCGTCTCAAAGGGCGTTCAGGAGCTAGTTCCTGACCTCGAGGCAGCATTGGGTAACGATGTCACCATTGTGACCACCTTGGACCAGGCACCGTTTATTCAGAAGTCGATTAAGGACCTCACCACCGAAGGCCTCTTGGGTCTAACCTTCGCGGTAATCATCATTCTGATTTTCTTGTTCTCTGTGAAATCGACCATCATCACCGCGATCTCGATTCCGACCTCGGTTTTGATTACCTTCATCGGTTTACAGACCGCAGACTACTCGCTAAACATTTTGACCCTTGGAGCACTAACCATCGCGATCGGTCGCGTGGTGGATGACTCGATTGTGGTAATTGAGAACATCAACCGTCACCTCAGCTATGGAGAGAAGCGCAAGAAGGCAGTTCTGACTGCGGTCAAGGAAGTCTCTGGTGCTATCACCGCATCGACCATCACGACGGTTGCGGTATTCCTTCCAATCGCCCTGGTTGGCGGTCTTATTGGCGAGCTCTTTAGGCCATTCGCCTTCACCGTTGCGATCTCACTTCTAGCATCGCTACTGGTTTCGCTAACCATCGTTCCAGTTTTGGCCTACTGGTTCCTAAGAATGCCAAAGCGCCTGGTTGCGCTCAAAGAAGCTGACCCTAAGCACTTTGAGAAGAAGCAGCGTCACGCCGAAGAAGAGCGCGAGAAGAAGTCCTTCCTCCAGCGCGCATACCTGCCGGCCCTGAATGGAACTCGTCGCCACCCTTGGCTTACCTTGTTTGCCTCGATCTTGATTCTTGGCTTCACGTTCTCACTTGTTCCGCAGCTAAAGACCAACTTCATCGATGGCGCTGGCTCGACCCAATTCATAACTCGACTCTCAATGCCTGCCTCGACCACTTTCGAAGACCAGGACAAAGCATCATCCGAGCTTGAGCAGAAGATTATGGAAATCGATGGTGTGACCGTGGTTCAGGCCACCGTTGGTTCCGCGGCTGACGGTCGCGTTGCCTTTGGTGCGGCCGCTTCCGGCATCTCGATCACCGTTCAGGTCGACGAGAAGGTCGACGTCGAGACTGTAAAGTCCGAGGTGCTTGCTCTTGAGGTTCCTGCCGATTCCGAACTAACGGTTGCCTCCGGCGCTGGTTTTGGATCTTCCGAGACCATCGACATTGAAGTTTCCTCGAGCGACAACGAACTGCTACAAGAGGCAGTGGACATTCTGACCACCGAGATGGAGAGCGTGCCAAACACCTCCGGTGTCACCAGCACCCTGGATGCCGATGAGCGCGTTCTAGAAATCATCGTGGACCGTGAGAAGGCAGCCGCTATTGGCTTCACCGAAACTCAGGTAACCGGCATCGTGGCATCTCAGCTGCGCCCTAGCCCACTGGGTCGCGTGAGCATCGATGGCGATGACGTTTCGGTATTCGTGGCCGGCACTGACCTTCCAGAGAGTATCGAAGAGATCAAGGCCTTGGTAATCCCATCCTTTACCGGACTGGTTCGCCTCGACTCGATTGCCTCGGTTGAGGAAGTTCTAAAGCCAACCTCGATCACCTCTAAGGAAGGCAACCGAACCGCAAAGGTTTCCATCGCCCCTGAGGGAGATGACCTGGGTGCGATCACCTTGGACATCACCACCAAGCTCGATGAGGTTGAGCTACCGGCCGGCGTCACCGCAACCATTGGTGGTGCTGCTGCTGACCAGGCCGAGAGCTTCCAGCAGCTCGGTTTGGCACTGTTGGCCGCAATCGCAATTGTTTACATCGTGATGGTTGCTACCTTCGGCTCACTAATCCAGCCGCTATTGCTACTGGTTTCGATCCCATTCGCCGCAACCGGTGCGCTGGGACTATTGCTGCTTACTGACACTCCGCTTGGAGTTCCGGCGCTAATCGGTATGTTGATGCTGATCGGAATCGTGGTAACCAACGCAATTGTTTTGATTGACCTGGTGAATCAATACCGCAAGGAAGGTCGCTCAGTTGAGGACTCGTTGGTTTCTGGTGCTCGCCAGCGACTACGCCCGATTCTGATGACCGCGTTGGCCACCATCTTCGCCCTCACTCCAATGGCGATGGGACTAACCGGCAATTCCGGCTTTATCTCTCAGCCGCTAGCAATTGTGGTTATCGGTGGTCTGTTCTCCTCGACCCTGTTGACTCTAATCCTGGTGCCGACCCTTTACTGGTTGGTTGAAGGCCGCAAGGAGCGTAAGGCTATTCGCATTGCCCGCCGTGAAGCGGCTGCCAGCAAGAAGGCGGAGAAGGCGCAAGCCAAAGCTGACGGCAAGGCTGCTGCCACTGCCCCGGTAATCGCCGAGCCAGCCGCGCCAGCGCCAGCTGCGGTTGTCGAGACCCTACAGGCTTATCAGGCCCCTAAGGTGATTGAGGCTCCTGAGGTCGTGGAGGAAGTCACCGAAGATGCTCTGGCTGATGCCATCGCCGAGACCTTCACGCCTGCTCAGCCAGCTGAGACCCCTAATCTGTCTTGGTCAATCTCGCAGGATGAGGTTGAGCTAGATAGCGAAGCCACCATGCAGTGGAGTGAGTCAAAGACTGAAACTGCTCCAATCGCAGCGGTCCAGCAGCCCGAGGAATCCTTGGACTTCCTAACTCGCGAGAACCCAATCGTGACCGAGCCTTCCAAGAAGGAACTAAAGGCCCAACGCAAGGCGGAAAAGGCTGAGCTAAAGGCCCAGAAGAAGGCTGCCAAGAACTCACGTCACTCTGGAGACTAATCAAACATGTCTGACTACATAGTTTGGGTCGACTGCGAGATGACCGGTCTCGAGGTGACGATCGATGAGATCTGCGAAATTGGTGTTGTGGTAACCGACGGCGAGCTCAATGTTCAAGGCCCTGGCCTGCAGTTGGTAATCAAGCCAAGCGATGCGGCATTTGCGAACATGGGCGACTTCGTCAAGCAAATGCACACCGACTCCGGTCTGATCAACGAAATCCCGCAGGGCATCAGCATCGCAGAGGCTGAACAGCAGGTTCTGGAATACATCAAGCAGTGGGTGACCGATGAGCGCACCGCTCCGCTTGCGGGAAACTCAATCGGCACCGATCGAATGTTTCTAAACCGCCAAATGCCACAGCTCGATAAGTTCCTGCACTACCGAAACATCGACGTCAGCTCCCTGAAAGAGCTTTCTCGTCGCTGGTTCCCGAGGGTTTACTTCCAGCTCCCTAAGAAAACCGGTAATCACCGAGCTCTGGCCGACATCCTGGAATCGATCCAAGAGCTGCGCTATTACCGCAAGGCGATCCTGGTGGAAGCACCTGGTCCAGATTCGGAAACCGCAAAGGGTATAGCTAATTCGCTGAGCGCTGATAGAATCTAACCCGTTCTGGCTAGCCAGACATGGTGGGTATAGCTCAGCTGGTAGAGCACCTGGTTGTGGTCCAGGGGGCCGCGGGTTCAAGTCCCGTTACTCACCCCAAAGAAAAAGACCGAGGATTTCTCCTCGGTCTTTTTTACTTTTCTAGCTATTTGCTCGCTCGAGAATTAGCTCACGAACTCGAGCAGCGTCGACCTGACCACGCATTGCCTGCATAACAGCACCGATAACCGCTCCGGCGGCCTGAACCTTACCCTCGCGGATCTTCTCGAGTACATCTGGCTGCTTGGCAAGCGCTTCGTCGATGGCGGCGATAAGTGCGCCCTCATCAGAGACCACCTTGAGACCACGCTTTTCAATGACAGCCTCAGGCTCGCCTTCACCAGCCAGGACACCGGCAACAACATCGCGTGCCATGCGGTCGGTTAGCTCACCGGAATCGATTAGCTGCTGAATCTTGGCAACTTGCGCAGGGGTGATGCTCAGGTCTTGTACCGCCATCTCTTGTGAGTTGGCAACACGAGCAAGCTCACCGGTCCACCACTTTCTGGCTGCCTGTGGGGCGGCGCCAGCGGCAACGGTTGCCTCGACCTGGTCGAGTAGGTCAGAGTTCACAACATCTCTGAACTCAAGCTCGGCAAAGCCCCAAGCCTGCATCAGTCGCTTGCGACGAAGTGCTGGGTTCTCAGGTAGCGCGGCACGGATTTCTTCGATCCACGCCTCTGATGGCTGAACTGGAACTAGGTCTGGCTCCGGGAAGTAGCGGTAGTCATCAGCATCAGACTTTGGTCGTCCAGCTGAGGTGTAGCCGCGATCCTCGTGCCAGTGTCTGGTCTCCTGGGTGATGGTTCCACCATTGGCCAGGATGTATGCCTGACGCTGAATCTCGTAGCGCACCGCATTCTCAACCGAACGAAGCGAGTTCACGTTCTTGGTTTCCGTGCGAGTGCCCAGCTTCTCCTGGCCCTTAGGGCGAAGTGAAACGTTGGCGTCACAACGCACATTTCCACGCTCCATACGGGCATCAGAAACATTCATGCTCTTCACGATGTCGCGAATGGCGTGAACGTAGGCGGCAGCCAACTCTGGAGCCTTGGCGCCAGCACCAAAGACCGGCTTGGTAACAATCTCCACCAGTGGCACACCGGCGCGGTTGTAGTCAACCAGCGAGTATTCCGCTCCCTGAATACGACCGGTAGCACCACCAACGTGAGTTAGCTTGCCGGCGTCTTCCTCCATGTGAGCTCGCTCGATTAGCACCTCAAAGACTTCACCGTCTTCTAGCTCGATGTTGATCTTGCCCTCAAACGCAATTGGCTCGTCATACTGCGAGGTCTGGAAGTTCTTCGCTAAGTCTGGATAGAAGTAGTTCTTTCTAGCAAAGCGACCGGTTGGTGCGATTTGGCAACCAAGTGCCAAACCGATAGCGATAGAGGATTCAACCGCCTTCTTGTTGACCGCAGGAAGTGATCCTGGCAGGCCGATACAGATTGGGCAGACGTTGGTGTTTGGTTCGTCGCCGAAGATGTTCGCGCAACCGCAGAACATCTTGGACTTGGTGTTTAGCTCAACGTGAACCTCAAGACCAATCACAACTTCAAACTGTTCAATTGCCTGCTCGTAGGGCATTAGCTGTTCTTTAGCCATTAGAGCACCTCCAACTTCGGGGCTTTCGCAATTAGTGGGGATCCCCACTGCGCGACATACATCTGCTCAATAATCGATCCAACTCGGTACATCTGAGCATCCTGCATGGCAGGGGCCAGAATCTGAACACCGGAAGGTAGTCCATCCTCGGCAGCAAGACCGTTCGGAACGCTCATTCCTGGGATGCCAGCAAGGTTTGCTGGGATGGTTGCGATGTCATTTAGATACATCGCAAGTGGATCGTTGACCTTCTCACCGATCTTGAATGCGGTGGTTGGTGCGGTTGGGGTCAGCAGCACATCAACCTGACTGAACGCCTTCGCAAGATCCTGCTGAATCAGGGTCCTAACCTTCTGAGCGGAACCGTAGTAGGCGTCGTAGTAACCCGAGGAGAGTGCGTAGGTACCAAGGATGATTCTGCGCTTGACCTCTGGACCAAAGCCAGCCTCTCGGGTGGCGGCCATAACGCGCTCGATGGTTGGGTTGCCATCTGGGGTGACGCGAAGACCAAAGCGAACCGAGTCAAACTTGGCTAGGTTCGAGGAAGCCTCAGCCGGCAGAATTAGGTAGTAGGCAGCAATCGCATACTCAAAGCTTGGGCAGTCAACCGTGACGACCTCGGCTCCAGCGGCAACCAACTTCGCGATGGTGTCATCAAAACAAGCCTTAACACCAGGCTGGAACGCATCTGAATCCAGCTGCTTTACAACTCCAATTCGCAATCCCTTGACGTCAGCGTTGCGAACCGCCTCCGCCATCGAACCGAGTGACTGTGGCAAAGAAGTTGAGTCGTGCTTGTCGTGACCTGCGATAACGTCCTGCAGCAATGCGCTGTCCAGCACGGTGTTAGACACCGGACCAATCTGGTCTAGCGAGCTAGCTAGAGCAATAAGGCCGTAGCGAGATACCGCGCCGTAGGTGGGCTTAGCACCGACCGAACCAGTAACCGCAGCTGGAAAACGAATCGAACCACCGGTGTCAGAACCGATCGCAATCGGTGCTAGGTGACCTGCTACCGCAGAGCTCGATCCACCACCCGAACCACCAGGGATGCGAGTTAGGTCCCATGGGTTCTTGGAAGGCCCAAAAGCCGAGTACTCGGTTGATGAACCCATGGCGAATTCGTCGAGGTTGGTCTTACCCAAGATTGGAAGGCCGGCCTTGCGTAATTTGGCAACCACGGTTGAGTCATACTGCGGCACCCAACCCTCAAGAATCTTTGATCCCGAGGTGGTTGGAGCGTCCGTGGTGGTCAGGTTGTCCTTGACCGCAATTGGAACACCGTGCAGCGGCGAGAGCGGCTCGCCACTTGCTAGCGCTGCGTCGGCAGCCTTGGCTGCGCTCAGCGCGGTGTCACGGTTTAGGTAAAGGTAAGAGTTGGTTTTTGGGTTGAGCGCAACTGAGCGGTCAAAGAACGCCTCGGTAACCTCAACTGAAGAAACTGCTTTGGAGGCAATTAGCTCTGCGAGCTCGCTTGCTGATTTGTGAATTAGTTCAGACACGGTCTACTCCTCGTCCAAGATTGCTGCGACGCGGAAACGACCCTCAGCACTATCAGGAGCGCCTGATAGCGCTGACTCTTGAGTCAGTGAAGGCTCAACCACATCCTCGCGGAAGACATTGGCCATCGGAATTGGGTGGCTGGTTGCGACCACATCGCCCTTTACGGCCTGGGTCACGGTGGCGACCGACTCAACGATCAAACCAAGCTCACCAGCGAGAGTTTCAACCTCTTCGTCGGTAACCAAGATTCTCGACAGCGACGCCAAGTGGCGCACTAGGTCGGGAGTAATTTCTGACATTTAGATGCTCAATTCGTATAGAAAGCGAATGGCACAAGTTTACTTTGTGGAATCACCCAATCGGGTCAGGAATGTGGCTTCGTCAATAACCTCAACGCCTAGTTCTTCAGCCTTGCCTAGCTTTGAGCCCGCGCCGGGACCGGCGACCACAAAGTTGGTCTTTTTAGAAACTGAAGAAGCCGCTTTACCACCCTGCTCAATTACCTTGGCTTCTGCTTCCTCGCGAGTCATGCTGGTCATGGTGCCAGTGATCACAATCGACATTCCGGTGAAGATGCCTGACTTCACAACCGAGCCTGGGCCGAGGTGGCCAGGGATGGCTAGCTGAACCCCGGCAGCGCCCCACTTTTCAATGATTTCTTGGTGCCATGGTTCGGCATACCAATCCTGAATTGACTGAGCCAGGGTTTGACCCACACCTTCCACGGCTGAGAGCTCTTCCGTGCTAGAGCTGAAGATGGCAGCCAGCGAGCCAAAGTGATCGCAGAGCGCTCTGGCAGCAACCGGACCAACGTGACGTATCGATAGCGAGACCAGGATTCGCCACAGCGGCTTGGTCTTAGCTTCTTCAAGGTTTGCCAACAGTTTGAGCGCCACCTCAGCTGGTGAGCCATCTTTCTTGGCAAAGAAATCGACCACCTTGGGATTACCCTGGGCATCGTGCTTTGGCAGCCCGGTGTCGCTATCCAACACCAGTGACTTGATAGGCAGTAGTCGTTCGATGGTTAGATCAAACAAATCTGCCTCAGAGATTAGTGCCGGTTCCAGTGGCGCAAGCGGCTGAGTGAGGGCGGTTGCTGAAACGTAGCCCAGGGCTTCAATGTCCAACGCCGAGCGTGAGCCGATGTAGGCGATTCGTTCGCGAAGTTGAGCTGGGCAGCTGCGGGCATTCGCACAGCGAAGGTCGACATCCCCCTCGGTTGCCGGTGCCAATTTCGTACCGCACTCCGGACAATTTTCTGGCATTACAAATTCACGCTCTGAGCCATCGCGCAACGCGGCGACCGGACCCAAAATCTCGGGTATGACATCGCCAGCTTTTCTGAGCACGATGGTATCGCCGATTAGAACACCTTTGGATTTGACCTGGTCCTGGTTGTGCAGGGTTGCAAACTCAACCTCACTGCCGGCAACAACCACCGGAGCCAGCACGGCAAAAGGAGTTGCCCTTCCGGTGCGACCAATTGAAACCCGAATATCCAAAAGTTTGGTATTGACCTGTTCTGGTGGGAACTTATAGGCAATGGCCCACCTTGGAGCCCGAGAGGTCTTTCCGAGCTCTCGCTGGCGAGAAAGGGAATCGACCTTGATAACTACGCCATCTATTTCATGCTCGATCTGAGATCTAGCGGAATTCAACGCCTGGATGTATTGGTAAGCCTCGGCAGCTGATGCTTTAACCTCGAAGCGATCGGTGGTTGGCAGCCCCCACTGCTTTAGCTGCGCGTAGACCTCACTCTGGCTGGCGATCTCGCCCTGCCAAAGAGCGAAGCCGTGCACCAGCATTCGAAGTGGCCTGGATGCAGTAACGTTCGGGTCTTTTTGACGAAGCGAACCCGATGCGCTGTTTCTTGGGTTCGCAAATGGCTTGCCGCCGCCGGCAACAATTGATGCGTTTAGCTTGGCGAAGTCGTCAATGCCATAAAAAACCTCGCCGCGAATCTCAATCACCTCTGGGTGATTGGCGCCTGAAAGTCGGTGCGGAATGGAGCGAATGGTCAAGACGTTTGCGGTGACGTCCTCCCCCACCTCGCCATCGCCGCGGGTGGCGGCCTTGGTCAACACGCCATTTTCATAAGTTAGCGAGACGGCTAAGCCATCAATCTTGGGCTCGCAAAGAAACGGTCCGCCCTCAACCCGCTGGCTCCAGGCCAGGAACTCCTCCTCGCTAAATGCGTTGTCCAAACTCAACATTTGCTCGCGGTGGCGGACCGGCGAGAAAACTTCGGAAGCGGCGCCACCGACTTTTTGGGTTGGACTTTCCTGGGCGTATTCAGGGTGCTCCGCCTCTAGCTGACGTAGCTCTTTTTCCAGTAGGTCATACTCGGCATCCGAGATGAGGGTTTCGTTCTCTAGGTAATAGGCATTGCGAAATCGTTCGATTTGGCTTCGAAGCTCTTCGATGCGCTCAGCGATGTTAGACATTCGCCACCGCAGCGCTCACGGTGCGATCGATGGTGGTCTGACCCAAGACTCTGGTGCCAACATAAATCACCGCGGTTTGGCCTGGTGCTACTCCATAGAGCTGCTCTTTGAGATTTATCACCAGCTCGCCATCCACCAGCTGTGCGGTGGCATCGATAGCTTCTCCGTGTGCCCTGACCTGTACCTGGCAGTCAAATTCAATCTCTGGATTCTGAGGAGCCTTGCCACACCAGGAGAATCTGGAGCCAGCCAGCTGGGCGATCAGCAGTGCGGATTCCGGCCCCACCACTACCTCTTTGGTCTTAGGCCGAATCTCAAGCACGTAGCGAGGCTTTCCGTCTTTCGCAGGGCGGCCAAGGTTTAGACCTTTGCGTTGCCCGATGGTGAAGCCGACGTGTCCGTCGTGCGTTCCCACCTGATTACCTTCTTGATCAACAATCACACCCGGCTCGGCAGAGGTGAAGTCCTTTAGCCAATCCCTGGTGTCGCCCTCTGGGATAAAGCAGATGTCATAGGAGTCGGGCTTATTGGCAACGCTGAGGCCGCGACGATCGGCCTCATCACGAACCAAAGCCTTGGATGCGGTGGCACCGAGAGGGAAAAGTGAGTGCCTGAGCTGCTCAGCGGTTAGCACGCCGAGCACGTAGGACTGATCTTTCGCCATCTCGAGTGACCTGTGAAGCTCAAGGTTTCCAGCTTCATCTTCAAAGATTGATGCGTAGTGACCGGTGCAGACCGCATCAAATCCAAGGGCAAGCCCCTTCTCCAAAAGTGCTGCGAATTTGATCCGCTCGTTACACCTCATGCAGGGGTTTGGGGTTCTACCAGCCTGATACTCGGCAATAAAGTCATCCACCACATCGAGCTTGAAGCGCTCGGAGAAATCCCAAACGTAAAAATCAATTCCGAGTTTCTTAGCCGCGCGCTGGGCATCCATCGAATCCTCGATGGTGCAGCAACCGCGAGAACCGGTGCGGAGCGTGCCCGGCATGCGAGAAAGCGCCAGGTGGACACCAACCACCTCGTGACCCAAATCTACGGCGCGTGCGGCAGCTACGGCAGAGTCAACTCCACCACTCATCGCTGCCAAAACTCGCATTCGACAAGTCTAAATTGCTTATTGGGTTAGCGGTTGAGTCCGGCCCGAAGTGCTGTTTGATAAACCTCGAGAATCGAGGATGTGAAAACGTCAATATCCTCGTCCGTGGTGGTGTGACCCAGAGTTACTCGCAGCACACCGGAGGCTTCTGCTTCGCTATATCCCATCGCCAAAAGCACGTGAGAAGCGCTGAGCACCCCGGCTTGGCAGGCGCTGCCGGCGGAAACACTAATGCCTTTTTGATCCAGCAGGAAAATTAGCGAATCGCTTTGTACTCCGGGGAAGATGAAGCTTGCGGTGTGGCCAATACGTGGGCCACTAATGGTCTTCTGAGCCTGCGGAATCTGTGACAACACCTTTTCCTCAAGCTGATTTCGTAGGCTCTCCAACCTCGCTTCACGCACAGCCATATCCGCAACCGCGAGCTTGGAAGCCATTGCCAGGCTGAAGGCGTGCGGATAGTTCATGGTTCCAGAACGCAAACCGCGCTCTTGACCACCACCATGAATCAGCGAAATTGGCTTTTGGCTGCGGGACACAATCAGCGCACCCACTCCGATTGGAGCACCGAGCTTGTGACCGGAAACAGACATGGCGGCAAGGTTTGAATCCTTGAATGAGATCTCGGTGTGGCCGAAGGCCGCCACGGCATCCGAGTGAACTGGGATTCCAAATTCGCTAGCCAGCGCAGCCATCGCCGGGATGTCCCAGATTGCTCCGGTTTCGTTATTTACCCACATCAGGGAAACCAAGGCGATTTCATCGCCATATTGCGATAGCCAACCCTGGTAGGTTTCGAGATCTGGCTGGCCGGTTTTATCTACCGGAAGCCAGAGCAGCTGAGCGCCCTCATGCTTCTCCAGCCATTCGATTGGATCAATCACAGCGTGGTGCTCGGTAAGTGCAGAAATCACGTATTTGCGAGGTCTTTGCTCTTGGCGCTGCCAGAAGAAACCTTTGATGGCCAAGTTGTTGGCCTCCGAGCCACCTGAGGTGAAGACCACTTCGGCCAAGTTACAGTCAGCTGACTTTGCCAACAGTTCTCTAGCCTGCTCTAAAAGCTCTCTGGTTTCTCTGCCATGAGCATGAACCGAGGATGGGTTTCCGAGGTGCGCGAGAGCTTCGAGATAAGCATCCAGCGCCAAAGGTCGCACCGGTGTGGTGGCGGCGTGGTCCAAAAAGGTGGACATGACTCAAGCCTAATTGCCAAGGCCCGCAAAGCATCGGTTGCTAGGGTGAGAACCTGATTTAGATGATGGATTCACAAACCGACAAACTCACCGAACCGCTTGGCCTATCCCTTTTGGATGGTGGCGGTGTTTTTTCGACCTGGTCGGAATCTGCCACCAGCATTGAACTTCACATCCTGAACCCTGAGGACACCTCGGTTTCCGAGCACGTGTTGCCGCTGGAGCGCGGTGATGGTGGCCTTTGGTCGGTGGGTGATGATCGACTAAAGACCGGCATCAAATATGTGCTTCGGGCCCAGGGTCCAGAAGGTCCAAGGCATGCCTTTGATCCGGCTCGAAACCTGCTAGACCCATATGCCAAAGGTTTGGTTCGCGAGTCGCCAAAGGACTACCACTGCGTAGCGGTAGATAGAAGTTTTGACTGGGAGTCGGTTTCCAAACCCGGCACCGCACTCTCCGAATCTGTGATTTACGAAGCCCATGTTCGTGGCCTAACCAGAATCAACCCGGCGATTCCGGAAGAGATCCGAGGCTCGTATGCAGCACTTGGACACCCCGCCACCATCGAATATCTCAAGAATCTCGGCATTACCGCTATCGAGCTGTTGCCGATCCAGACCTTTATCTCCGAGCCCAGACTGGTGAACCTAGGGCTAATTAACTACTGGGGCTACAACACCATCAACTACTTCTCGCCCCACATGCGTTACGCCGCAGAGGCCACCCGAGCCCAGGGCCCGGATCACATCCTTCGAGAGCTCAAGACGGCGATTCGAGAGTTGCACCGGGCCGGCATAGAGGTGATTTTGGATGTGGTTTACAACCACACCGCTGAAGGTGGTTCGAAGGGCCTTACCTACTCCTACCGAGGATTGGATAACTCCAACTACTACCGCCAGGATGACCAAGGGAACTACCACGACACCACCGGCTGCGGCAACACCTTGAACTTTGCCAATCCGATGGTTCAAAAGCTCACGCTAGATTCTTTGCGTTATTGGACCGAAGAGCTGCAGATTGACGGTTACCGGTTCGATTTGGCCGCCACCTTAGCCAGAGACGAAAACAATCACTTCAACCCAAACCACCCACTTTTTGAAGCGATGCGACGCGATCCGATCATCTCCCAGGCCAAGCTCATCGTGGAGCCTTGGGACGTAGGCATGGGAGGATGGCAGACCGGAAACTTCCCAGCTGGATTCCCAGAGTGGAATGACCGCTATCGCGACTCGGTGCGCAAGTTTTGGCTAGCGGATGTTGCGCAGGCTCGAAGCAATGGCAATCACGGCAGTGGTGTTCAAGAGCTTGCTGGCCGCATCTCCGGATCGCAAGATTTGATGAATAACCGGCAAGGCCCAAACGCCAGCCTGAACTTTGTAACCGCTCACGATGGCTTCACGCTCTGGGACTTGGTCTCCTACAACGTCAAGCACAACTCTGCCAATGGCGAGGGTAATCGCGACGGCGCTAACCACAACATCTCTTTCAATCACGGTTTTGAGGGAGAATCCCCAAACCCGTCGATCAACTATGCCCGCAGAAAAGCCGCCCGCAACCTAATGGGAACGCTTTTGCTCTCTGCGGGTGTGCCAATGATTACCGCAGGTGATGAGCGACTCAAGACTCAGGGTGGTAACAACAACGCCTACTGCCAGGACAACGTAATCACCTGGCAGAACTGGGAACCCGATAACCACCGGGTGGACTTTGAGAAAACCGTTGCCCACCTGATCTCGCTTCGCAAGCAATACCCAGCGCTTCGACCAAGAAGCTTTACCAAGATTGATGAGCCGACCCCGGAGCACGATCAAATGCTGTGGTTCTCGGTGCGCGGTGATGAGATGAGTATCGAAGATTGGCACAACCCCGAACGCCGCACCCTGCAGCGACTGGCCTATCACCTGATGAACGATGGCTCCAAGCAAGGTATTCACCTGGTGATCAATGGCACCGAAGCGATAAAGAACGTAGCGCTTCCAAAGCTCAAAGGCTTCAAGGAGTATGAGCTGCTCTGGGACAGCGCGCTCGAGCTGCCGCCAAAGCGCAGCATCGTAATTCAAGCCGGCAGCAAGCTTCGAATGGTGGAAACCAGCATGCAGCTCTTTATCGTTCGATAACCATTTGCGTGGTTTTCAACCCGTATGGCAACAAACTCACTAAATTGACAACGTGGGTAAAGAAAATAAAGTCATCGGTCGCATTCCAATCAGCAAAGTTTGGCCTGAGGTTGACGGTGGGGACTTTCCTGCCAAAGCTTTCCTAGGTGAGGTAATCAGCTTCGGAGCCACCTCCTTTAGAGAGGGTCATGACCTTATCGCCGTCGAGCTGCTTTTGACCTCACCAAAGGGCGACACTCAAAGAATTCTCCTGTCCGAAGGCCGCCCAGGGCTTGATGAGTGGACCACAAAGATTCTCCTAGACCAAATTGGAAACTGGAGTTTCCAAATCAGTGCCTGGGAAGACGAATATCACACCTGGCTGCACAACACCGAGGTGAAGCTGCAGGCATCGGTTGACGAAGAGCTGATGATGCTCGAGGGTGAGCGACTACTAAAGCGACTAGCCGAAAACGCCAAGGGTAAAGATAAAAAAGCCCTCACCGATTTCGCAGGCAAGCTGGTTACCAAAGGCACCACCCCCGCTCAGCGCCTAACTGCTGCGCTGGAAAGTGGACTTAGCGAACTAGCTGATGCCAACCCGCTGCGAAACCTTGAGACGCTCAGTGAGCCAAGAATCGTGCTCTGCGAGCGCCGTCTGGCAGGCTCGGGTGCTTGGTATGAGTTTTTCCCACGTTCGGAAGGCGCTACCCGCGCCAAAGACGGCACTATCCAAAGCGGTAACTTCACAACCGCAGTAAAAAGCCTTGATCGAGTAAGCCAAATGGGCTTTGAGGTGCTTTACCTGCCCCCAATCCACCCAATCGGCACCTCGCACCGAAAAGGCCCTAACAACACCCTGATTGCCGGCCCACACGATCCCGGCTCCCCATGGGCAATTGGAAACACCGCGGGAGGTCACGACACCATTCACCCGGAGCTCGGCACCGAGGCAGACTTCAAAGCCTTCGTGAAGGCCGCCAACAAGCTCAACATCGAGATCGCCATGGACTTGGCGCTGCAAGCCTCTCCTGACCACCCGTGGGTGAAATCCAACCCGCAGTGGTTTACCCAGCGTGCCGATGGTTCTATCGCTTATGCCGAGAATCCCCCTAAGAAGTATCAAGACATCTACCCCATCAATTTCGATAACGACCCGCAGGGCTTCTTCGAAGAGGTGCTCAGAGTTGTTAGCAAGTGGATTTCATTCGGGGTGAAGATCTTCCGGGTGGACAACCCACACACCAAGCCGGTGGATTTCTGGCAGCGTCTTATTGCTCAGGTGAACCGAGTAAACCCTGAGGTTATCTTCCTGGCCGAGGCATTTACCCGTCCGGCGATGATGCATGCCCTGGGCAAGGCCGGATTCCAGCAGTCTTACTGCTACTTCTCCTGGCGTAATCGCAAGGATGAGCTGGTTGAGTACCTAAACGAGCTGGCACACGAAAGTGCCAACTTCTTCCGTCCAGCCCTCTGGGTAAACACCCCGGACATTCTCACCAGCTACCTGCAGTTCGGTGGCAAGCCAGCTTTCAAGATTCGCGCTACCATCGCCGCTACCGCTGGCGCGACCTGGGGCATGTACTCGGGCTTCGAGCTCTATGAGTCGGTGGCTCGCCCAGGCGCTGAGGAGAACATCGACAGCGAGAAGTTTGAGATCAAGGTTCGGGACTGGGATACCGCACTCAAGTCCCAGGACACTCTGATTCCAAGAGTGACCCTTTTGAACAAGATTCGCAAAGAGAACCCGGCCTTGGCTCAGCTTCGTAATCTGGTCACTCACTACAGCGATGACCCCGAGGTATTGGTTTACTCCAAGCACCTGGCTGCGGAGCACAACGGTGGTAAAGCCAACACGATTTTGGTAGTGGTCAACACCGACCCGCACTCGGTGCGCGAAACCACCGTCCACCTAAACCTCGAGGCGCTGAACGCACAGGGTGAGATCAAGGTGACGGATTTGATTACCGGTCAGAAGTTTGTCTGGGGCGAGCACAACTATGTCCGCCTAGACTCCTTCACAGAACCTGCCCACATCTTGAGAGTTGAGTCATGAATCCAGAAGCCGAAGGACTCCAACTCCTAGCTGAAGGACGGCACCACAGCCCTCACTCAATTTTGGGGCTGCACCAAGACGGCAAAGACTGGGTGATTCGCGCACTTAGACCCTTCGCGAAGTCCGTTACCGCCAAAGGTAAAAAGGACAGCTTTGAACTCAGCCACATATTTGGTGGAGTCTGGGAGTATCGGGGCAAAGGCAAGCTTCTAGGCGACTACCGCCTTATTGCCAGTTACGAAGCAGCTTCGGACTGGGTAAGCGATGATCCCTACCGCTACCTGCCGATGATCGGCGATCTTGACCTCCACCTAATCGGTGAGGGTAGGCACGAACAGCTCTGGCAGGCACTCGGTGCGCACTTTGTATCGCAGTCTGATTCGCTGGGAGACACCTCCGGTGTGAGCTTTACGGTTTGGGCACCAAATGCTCAGGCCGTTCGAGTAGTTGGCGATTTCAACTCTTGGGATGGCACTTGCTATCCGATGCGCTCTATGGGCGGAACCGGCGTGTGGGAACTCTTCATTCCTGGAGTCAAGCCCGGAGCGCTCTACAAATTCCAAATCCTGACCAAGTCCGGAAACTGGATTACCAAAATTGACCCGATGGCTCGTCGCACCGAAGTGCCACCAGCGACTTCATCCGTTGTGGATGCCAGCGAATACCGTTGGCGCGATAAAGACTGGATGAACCAGCGCGCTCGGACCGATGCACTGAAGTCGCCAATGTCCATTTACGAACTTCACCTCGGCTCTTGGCGTGGACCAAAGAACTACCGCGATCTCGCTCCCGAGCTAATTGGGCACGTGAAGTATTTGGGATTTACTCACGTGGAGTTCATGCCGCTTGCTGAGCATCCTTTTGGCGGCAGCTGGGGCTATCAGGTCACCGGTTATTACGCTCCGACATCTCGTTTTGGCACCCCAGATGACCTCCGATACCTCATTGACGAATTGCACAATGCCGGCATCGGCGTGATTCTGGACTGGGTTCCCGCCCACTTTCCCAAGGACGATTGGGCACTTGCTCGATATGACGGCGAGGCGCTCTACGAAGATGCCGATCCAAGACGCGGTGATCACCCGGACTGGGGAACTCACGTCTTTAACTTTGGTCGCACCGAGGTTAGAAACTTCCTGGTGGCAAATGCCAGCTACTGGCTAGAGGAATTCCACATTGATGCCCTTCGAGTCGATGCTGTGGCCTCGATGCTGTATTTGGATTACAGCCGCAAAGATGGCGAGTGGCTACCGAATATCCACGGCGGTCGCGAGAACCTAGATGCAATTAGGTTCTTGCAAGAAGCCAATGCCACCGCCTATCGCCGCAACCCAGGCATCATCATGATTGCCGAGGAATCCACCGCATTCCAGGGCGTCTCGGCACCGACCGACTTTGGCGGTTTGGGCTTTGGGTTTAAGTGGAACATGGGCTGGATGCACGATTCGCTGGAATACATCCAGCGCGATCCGGCATGGCGCAAATACCACCACGGTGAAATCACCTTCTCGATGCTCTATGCCTATGACGAGAAGTTTGTGCTGCCAATCAGCCACGACGAAGTTGTGCACGGCAAGGGTTCACTGCTAGCAAAGATGCCAGGAGATCACTGGCAGAAACTTGCCAATATGCGGGCCTATCTTGCCTTTATGTGGACCCACCCCGGCAAGAAGCTGTTGTTTATGGGTCAGGAATTCGCGCAACCAAGCGAGTGGAGTGAGTCCCGAGAGTTGGATTGGTGGCTACTCGATCACCACCCACACCGCGGTATGCAGCAGCTGGTTAGTGATATGAACAAGCTCTACGTCCAAAACCCAAGCCTTTGGGAGTTGGATCATGACCACGCCGGTTTCCAGTGGATCGACGGCGGTAATGCCGATCAGAACATCTTGAGCTTTTTGAGATTCGACTCCAAGGGAAACCCAATTGCCGTGGTGGTCAACTTTGCCGGTCACCCGTATCACAACTTCAGACTCGGACTTCCAAAGCCTGGTTTGTGGCAGGAGATTTTGAATACCGACGCCGAAAGCTATGGCGGCAGCGGAGTGGGGAACTTTGGTGGCGTTCAGACTCAAGAACACCAGAGCCACGGCAGACCGTATTCGGCAGAGATTACCGTCCCACCTTTGGGTTCGGTTTGGCTAAAACTCTCCTAGAACATCAGTGAGGCAAGTTTTCTTCTGGCCTCAAGTACTGACTGGTGGGAGTCTCCGGTCACGGTGAATAGGTCAAGAAGCCTGGCTCGAATCTGGTCTCGGAGATCGAAATCGGTAGCGAATCGATCAAGCAGCAAGCTAAATGCCGCCGCGGGATCGCCGGAAATCAGGACCTGATCGGCTTGAGCAAACAGCTTCTCGAGCTCAGTCTCGGTCACCGGATTCTGAAGCCTGTGAAGTAGCTGCACCTGGGCCAATCCAGCCTTGATCTCCTGGTCACTTGGGTACTCAATCACCAGCTTCTCAAACTTCGCTAGCGCATCAACCAAATCACCACGCTCAACCGCATCGACGGCTGCTTGGTGTTCTGGGGTCAACTTTCGAACTGGTTCAGCGGCGGTTTCTGAGACTGTAACGGTGCCGGTGAGGTTGCTCTGGGCTGCCATCTGAAGCACCTGACCCAAAACTTGCACCAGCTGCTCCTGGTTGATTACCCCTTTGAATAGCGGGGTTGGCGCTCCAGCCAAGATGGCTGCCATCGCTGGGGCTTCGTTGACTCCAATGGCCTGAGCTAACTGAGGTGAGGTGCGCAGATCGACCTGAATTCCAGCAAATCTTCCCTTGGCCGACGCAATAACTTGCTCCACGAGGCCGCTGACGGCATTTGAAGCTTCAGAGCCGTCCACTATGAGCATCAGCACTGGAATGCTCTCAGAGAGCTGTAGATAACGTCTGAGCACCTGCTCATCGGCTGGGACCAACCAGCCTGCGACCGTGTTTCCGGCAGCCTGCGGCTGATTGGTTAGCTTTGAGAGGTCGAACGCTCCGGAGAAATTACTCATCGTGCTCCTAGTGAAACTGCGGTAAGCAGCTGCTGAGTGGCACCCAACAATCTAGCTCTGGATTCTGAACCTGCTGCCGGCATGTGGAATAGCAGCATCGCACCGTAGCGAGTCTCGATACCGGTGGCACTGCCACCAGCGCCCAGCAGAATCGCTTCCTGCCCAGAGATCGCCACAGCATCGCCAGGAGACTTCGGGATGATGGTGTAGGTGTCAATCATGTACAACCCGACCAGTGCACCACCCTCACCCGAGGTGAGTAGCACCATGTCATCCGGTGAAAGCTTGTGGTCAAAGGTGACATTCGCGTTGCTCAGGGTCTGAGCCAGACTCTGCTGCACCGATGACACATCCGCGATGTATTGGTTATCACCATCCACCAAGATGCTCCAGGTCGAATCTGGGCCATCGTTGAGCAAACTTCCAACTGCCTTTGCCAAATCAGTTGGTGGCATCAGCAAGAACTTGCTGTCTTCCTTGACAGTGTTGGCACCGACTTCCTCGGCGGCAACTTCAGGGAAATCAACCGAGGGCAGGATGTCCATGTATTGGTAAAGCCGATATTGGTCGCGAGCACTCTCTTGTCGCAAGACCATCATGGTGAGGGTCTGCTCTCCAGTTACCACCATCACCGATCTCGGCCAGGTGTCGGTAGCGCTTGGCAGGAAGAGCTGGATCGGCGATGCCAACAGCGGAGCGGGAGGCTCTGGGTTCTCGGTGCGGCGAGCGATGTTGTAGGCGGCTCTTCTTGCCACCAGCGCCGGCCCGGAGACTCGAGCCTCGATACTCTCTCGATTGAGATCGGCATCCGCTTCTGCCACCACGGCCGTGATTTCGTCAAGAATGCGCTTGAGCTGGTCCTTGGTCATTACCGGGGTCAGCGTGTCCGAGGCTGCCGAAGGGCTTGGGCTCAGTACTGGATTTTGATAATCCGGCGTACAGCCCGCCAAGGATGCCGAAACCAGCATCAGGGCGGCAAACTTCAACCCTCGAGCTTCTCTCCTAGATTTTGGCTGGGCAGGCTCGGCGGTCTTGCGCTTGAACTTTGGAAGCTCAATCTGCAGCTTTGGTCGGCGTGGTCCACGCCAGTAACGAGTGATTCCGGTCTTGCGGTAACTGGTAACGAATAGCCACAGACTCCAAAGTGCTCCGGCCAACATCAGCCCTAGCCCAACCATGGTGATTGGAGCGATTGGCGCTCCCTGATCAGGCAAATCCCACTCAATCTTGATCTTGCGGGGTGCCATGTCAACACCCTTGGCGGCGATCAACACTCCAACCTCATTGCCCTCAGGGACCGAAATCTTCCCCTCGAAACTCTCAGCTACCTCAAGCCTCCACAGGTCTGAACCTCGCGGATCCGCTAGCTCTCCCCCGCCACTGCGCTCAACCTCAGAGATGATTACCTCTTCCTTGGCTTGGTTCACACCCAACCTGGTCTCGGCATACTGCGCCTTACCAATCCAGCCGACAATATCCGACTCTCTTCCGGCGGCAAGAAAGACCTCGCCATCGTTGTTGGCGGTCACTGAAACCTTCCCTGGGTAGGCGGTGAGAACCTTATTGGGAATCATTACGTAGGTGGTTGGAGTCGATAGCTCGGCCTCAGCCACAATGAAGTTCAGCGGCTGGTTCTCGATTTGATTGACCAAGCCGATTGCGGTCAGCGTCAGTCCAACCACAAAGGTGGTGATGGATAGCCAAAATCGCAACAAACTAACTCCAAAGCTGTGTATCAGTCGAGCAAGTTTACCCCGAGCAGCCCAATCAAGCCCAAGTCACCACCAGTTACCAGGTGCCCATAGCCAAGAGAATCGAAATCCAACGGTGGCAATCGAGTGATTTCCCAAAAACCTGCGTAACTTGTTACTTGACGCTTGATGGAATGAGTGCGGATGGAACAGAAAACTAGGCTTACCGGCGGTTTCGCAATTGGACTGACCGCAGGGCTCGGTGTGATGACTGCCATCCTGATTGCCACTGCGATCTCTCAGCTAGCGACAGTTATCACCTATGTGGTTTTTGCCATGCTGCTGGCCCTTGGACTAAACCCGCTGGTGAAGCTTCTGGAAAAGCTCAAGCTTCCAAAGATTTTGGCAATTACCGTGGTGGTTTTGAGCTTTTTTGGCTCGCTTGCCCTACTGATAGCAATGGCACTGCCGGTTGCTATCGAAGAGGCTGCTGCCCTGATAGAACAGGTGCCGACCCTGGTGACCAATTTCTTCAGCTTGGAACTAATTGCGCAGTGGGATGAGCGGCTCGGTGGAGCACTTACCAACGCTTCTGGCTCAGTGGTCGACTTTGTCTCAAATTCGGAAAACTGGCCAACCTTGCTCGGTGGAGTGTTTGAGGTCGGGCTCGGAGTTGTGAGCACCACATTTGGTGTGATTCTGGTTGGAATTCTCACCCTTTACTTCATGGCCTCGCTCGATGAGCTAAAGGGCTACCTTTCCAGATTGGTCTCAAAATCAAAGCGCGAAGGCTTTTTGAAGATCACCGATCAAATCTCCAACTCGGTTGGCCGCTGGGTGATTGGGCAGCTTTCCATCGCACTGATTCACGCCACCATGATGTTTACCTTCTTGAGCATTGTCCAGGTTCCATTCGCGCTGCTACTGAGCTTCATCGCGTTCCTGTTTGCCCTAGTGCCACTGGTTGGACCGGTAATTGCTTTTGTGCTTATCACTTCGTTCTCACTGCTATCCGGAGTCGAGACTGCGATCGCAGTTGCCATCTTCTACCTGATCTATCTTCAGATTGATGCCTACCTAATCAGCCCTAGGGTGATGAAGAAGGCGGTATCGATCCCGTCGGCAGCGGTAGTGATTGCTGCCCTAGCCGGCGGCACGCTAATGGGAGTCTTGGGCGCACTGATTGCGATCCCGCTGGCAGCGAGTGCCTTGCTAATTGTTCGTGAGGTTTGGATGCCTAAACAGGAGTTGCGCTAGTAGTGAGTTGGCAATGGTGCTGAACCTGGCACCACAATCTCACTAATGGCATCCAGCGCCCTTCTAGTGGCCTTCTCGCCGACCCAGAGATGTTTCTCGCCCTCGAACCCAATTACCTGAGCGTGTGGCACAATCCCGAACCTGGTCGCGGCCTCAGCCGGCTGTAGGTAGTCATCCTCGCCTGGCACCAAGGCAATAAGTGGCTTACCAAACTCGTTCCAACGGGAAAGGTCGGCATCGGTGGCTCTGTGAAGTGGCGGAGAAATCAATATCGCACCGCAGATATCGTGATTTGGACCGTATTTGATCGCCAACTCGGTGCCAAAGCTCCAGCCCACCAACCAAAGGTTTTCTAGCCCGCGCTCCTGACAAAACCGAACGGCGGCGTCGACGTCGAATTCCTCAGCAACGCCTCCGTCAAATGAACCAGTTGAGGTGCCCCTGGGAGATGCGGTGCCGCGGGTGTTGAACCTCAATACCGCAACGTCAATTAGCTCTGGCAGCCGATTAGCCGCCTTGCGATAAAGGTGTGAGTCCATAAAACCACCGTGAGTTGGCAATGGATGCAACGTGATTAGCGTTGCCTTTGGAGGGTTTGAAAGCGGGGTTGCCAGTTCTCCAACCAGGATTTGACCATCTCGCGTGGTAAGCGTGATTTCTTCCCGCTTGGCGGGAAGTTCGGTGGCGGCTCTAATCTCTTCCATTAGGGCAAGAGTCCATCGAAGATCTTGAAGCAGTGATTGTGGAAATGTCTTCTGGTCTCAACGCCCCGATGAGTATCCCAGGCCACAGTGTGGTTCAACCCCGGCTCAATTGAGATGACGCAAACCGGGCAAAGCCAACTCTTACCCGCTTCGGCATTGGCTCCGTTGGTTTGTTGAACAGTGAACTCGATCCCACGCTTTAGAACGGTGTGAGGCAGCGAAAGCTTGAGCATCGAGACGTCGAGTTCGCGATACTGCTGCTCCTTGCCACCTCTGCGTCGTCTAGCACGCATGTTTAGTACCAGTTGTGCTCGTTGGAGTGAGCTAGTGCTCCACATGGGGACTGGTAGCGGTTGTCGATGTAACCGATACCCCACTTAATCTGAGTTGCTGGGTTGGTGCGCCAGTCAGGACCGGCTGAAGCCATCTTGTTGCCCGGCAGTGACTGCGGAATTCCATAGGCACCCGAAGATCTGTTGAGCGCATTCCAGCGCCAGTTGCTCTCGCGCTCCCAAAGCTTTACCAGACAGGAGTACTGGTTATAGTCCCAGCCCTTGGCCTGAACCATTTCCAGAGCGATGCCCTTGGCGGTTCCTGGGACCGGTAGTGGAGCACCGTCAACAAACAGCTTGGCCACTCCCTCACCCGAGAGGATCTCAAAGGAACCTCGGGCATAACCTTCGCCATCTAGGGCAATGAAGGTCAGCTGCTGATTCTGCTCTTCGGTGGCTTCAAAAACCTGGATCGTGTCAGCCGATGCCATGGTGCCCGAGTAGGGGTCAACCGCTGAAACCATAACTAGGGATGCGGCGAAGAAGAACCCTAGAGTCGGCAAAGAACGCGACTTAGCGCGTGGCTTTGAACCATGTCTACCCAAGGTACTCCTTATGTGCAGTCCCTAAGCCTAAACGCACAGGCCGAAATCGGCAATTAGCCAAGTAGGTCTTGGCGGTGCTTCGCAGAGACCACCGCACCCAAGAATTCGTCCACCTGACTGCGATCAAAGCCATTAGATGACCGTCCAAGCGAGATGGTGCGAATCTCAAAAGTTGTTGGGGCAATAAGTGTGCTGCGCTTGATTTCAATTCTTCTAACTAGCGCATTCACCAGACGAGGGCTGTAGCCCTGTGATGTCTTGTCGAACCGCTGTTTGGGGTCGGTGTCCAAAACCTGCTTGAGCAATCTCAGCAGTGCCGCTAGCTCAGCGTTCGCTTTTGCCTTGCCTTGGCGCTTTGCATCCCGCTCTAATTCTCGTATTTCAAAGCTATCCGCCACCTTGGCGATCGCCTCGTCTACAGCCGGCACCTGGTAGCCACCCTTGACCAAATCAAACTTCGCAACCGCAACAACCGCGGAGCTTAAAATCTCGCGATCGGGGTTCTCATGCTGACTGGCAACCCTGGACATAAGGGCATCCACCTGCTTGGGGTCGTACCCCAGCAGTTTTGCGGAAGCCATTGGAAAAGTCATTTGCTAAAACATTACGTGAGATAACAGATAAGCGATAAAAATTGAGGGCAAAAGGGAATCAAGGCGATCCATCATGCCGCCGTGGCCAGGCAGCGAATTGCCCATATCTTTGACTTCAAGGTCGCGCTTGATCAAAGACTCTGAGAGGTCTCCCATGACCGAGCTGATTAACACTGCGGCTCCAAACAGCAACCCAAACCAGATTGAGGCCTCGGTCACCCAGGCGGTAATTAGCCCGCCAAACAGGCCTCCCAGAATCGAGGCAAACAGCCCCTCCCAGGTCTTTTTCGGAGAGATCAACGGAGAGAGCTTGGTCTTTCCAAAAAAGCGACCGATTAGGTAGCCGAAGGTGTCAATCGATACCACGGTGATTACCAAACCAAAGACCCATGCGGTGCCATTTGGGCGGTTGACCAATAGCGCGGCAAAGCTCATCAAAAGCGGAACGTAGAACAACGCCCAGTTGCTGGCTCCGAAATCGCGCAGGGTTTGCTTCAGCGACTGCTTTTGCTTTCGGATAATCAGGTAGCTACTGCGCCACAGCACCATCACGGCACTGGCCACCAGGACAGTCAGCCATTGGGCTACGGGTCCGTAAAAAAAGGCTGCCCAGGGCACCACAAAGCCGGCCAGGCCAACCAAGTACTTTGGAACGTGCCAACCGCCACGTTTGAGGACGCTGGAGAGTTCGTATCCCGCTGCCGCTGCGGCAACAGAAGCCAGGCCTACGAATAGGTAGGGGCTGAAAAGCGAAAGTAGGAATATTCCGCCGAGCCCAAAACCAACGGCCAGCCTTGGCCCCAGGGTTTTGGTCTTTGCGGTTTCCAACTAGACCTCGAGTAGCTCGGCTTCTTTGTTCTTTAGCGCCTCGTCAATCTTGTCAGTGTGCGCCTTGGTGATGTTTTCGAGCTCCTTTTCGGCGCGCTCGACCTCATCCTCACCAGCTCCGCCATCCTTCTTGAGGGCCTCTAGGTCTTCTTTGGCACTGCGACGAATGTTGCGTACCGAGACACGACCGTGTTCTGCCTTGTCGCGGGTTAGCTTGACGTATTCCTTGCGACGCTCTTCGGTGAGCTCTGGCAGGTTGATGCGGATGATCGAGCCATCGTTGTTTGGCTGAGCACCAAGGTTTGGCATCGCCATTAAGGCCTTCTCAATCGCCTGCAGTGCGCTCTTGTCGTAAGGGTTGATGATGACCGAGCGAGCCTCAGGGTTTTGAATGGCACCTAGCTGACCCAGAGGAGTCATGGTGCCGTAGTAGTCCACCATCACCTTTTGGAACATCGCTGGGTTAGCGCGACCGGTGCGAACCGATGCGAAGTCATCCTTGGTGGCCTCAACAGCCTTGTCCATCTTCTCTTTGGCCTCAGCCAAGATCTCGCTAATCATCTTTTACCTTCTCTTTTTCTAAAACTAAGCTCGCACCGAGGTGCCAACCGGTTCACCTAACAGGGCTTCGGAAATCTTCTCCATGCTGAAAACTCGCATTGGCATCTTATTGTCCATGCACAGTGAGAATGCGGTGGCATCGACAACCTTTAGGCCTCGCACCAAAGCATCCTGGTAGCTGATTTCGGTAAGCATGGTTGCGGTTGGGTCCTTACGAGGGTCTGCGGTGTAAACCCCATCCACGCCATTCTTGGCAACCAAAACCTCTTCAGCACCAATCTCAAGCGCGCGCTGAGCGGCAACAGTGTCGGTGGAGAAATAAGGAAGGCCAGCGCCCGCTCCAAAAATCACGACGCGACCCTTTTCCAGGTGGCGAATTGCACGAAGTGGCAGGTAAGGCTCGGCAACCTGAGCCATGGTAATTGCCGTTTGAACGCGAACGTCGCCGCCAGCCTGCTCAATGAAGTCTTGCAGAGCAAGAGCATTCATTACGGTGCCCAACATGCCCATGTAGTCGGCGCGACCGCGATCCATACCGCGGTTGGAAAGCTCTGCGCCGCGGAAGAAGTTACCGCCACCGACCACAATTGCGATCTCAACCTTTTCGGCAGCTTTGGCGATATCTTTGGCTATCTCAGAGACCACATCTGGGTTCACGCCCAATGATCCGCCACCGAAGGCTTCACCTGAAAGCTTTAGCAATACCCTGCGCTTTTCGCCCATGTGTTCCACCTCTTATGCGACTTGCGAATCGGCTCCGCATCGAGTCAATACTAGAGCCCAAAAAGATAGATGGCCCGGTCTTTCGACCGAGCCATCTAAAAGGTTTTGTAGCTTAGGCGCCGACGCGGAAACGTACGAAGCCGGTGACCTTTAGGCCTGCGTTCTCCAAGACCTTGCCAACGGACTGCTTTGAGTCCTTAGCGAAGTCCTGGTCTAGCAAGCAAGTCTCCTTGAAGAAACCGGTAACGCGGCCTTCAACGATCTTTGGCAGTGCAGCCTCAGGCTTGCCCTCGTCGCGTGCGGTTGCCTCGGCAATCTCGCGCTCCTTGGCAACGATGTCAGCTGGGACCTCGTCGCGGGTTAGGTAGCTTGGGCTGAATGCTGCGATGTGAACGGCAACGTCGTGCGCGGTCTCAGCGTCTGCACCCTCGTAGGCCACTAGCACGCCCACCTGAGGAGGTAGGTCGCGGCTGGTGCGGTGAAGGTAAGCGTCAACGCCAGAAGCCGAAACGGTAGCAACCTTGCGAAGCTCAACCTTCTCGCCCAGGATTGCGGCCTGGTCGGTGATGGCGTCAGCTACGGTCGCGTTGCCGTGCTTGGCTGCTAGTGCCGACTCAACGTCGGTAGCGCCAGCTGCTACAACTGCGTCAGCAACGGCGTCAGCCAGTGCGATGAAGTTCTCAGCCTTCGCAACGAAGTCGGTCTCGCAAGCAAGCTCGATTAGGGTTCCGGTGCCGCCCGAAACACGAGCAACGATTAGACCATTGCTGGTGGTGCGACCCTCACGCTTGGAAACACCCTTTAGGCCCTTGAGTCTTAGTAGCTCAAATGCCTTTTCGATGTCGCCATCAGCTTCGTCTAGTGCGGACTTGCAGTCCATCATGCCCGCGCCGGACTTCTCGCGAAGTGCCTTTACGTCTGCGGCGGTGTAGTTAGCCATGTTTATGCGTCCTTCTCTGCTGGGGTTTCCTCAGCAGCTGGAGCTGCAGCCTCAGCTACAACCTCTGCTGCCTTTGCCTCGCCAGCCTCCAGAAGCTCGCGCTCCCACTCGGCTAGTGGCTCTGCCTCTTCGCCGCCCTTGTTGTGGCGAGCGATCATGCCGTCGGCTGCTGCATCTGCGATAACGCGGGTTAGCAACTCGATCGAGCGAATAGCGTCGTCGTTTCCAGGAATACCAATGGTCACGTCGTCTGGGTCACAGTTGGTGTCCAAGATTGCGATAACTGGAATGCCAAGCTTCTTAGCCTCAGTGATGGCTAGGTGCTCCTTGTTGGTGTCAACAACCCAAAGTGCGCTTGGGGTCTTTGCCATGGTGCGGATACCGCCCAGGGTCTTCTCCAACTTGTCCTTCTCGCGGCGAAGGATCAAAAGCTCCTTCTTGGTAAGACCGGACTTCGAAGCGTCGTTGAAGTCCATGGTCTCCAGCTCCTTTAGGCGCTGGATACGCTTGTTTACGGTGCCGAAGTTGGTCAATAGACCACCCAACCAGCGCTCGTTGATGAATGGCTGGCCAACGCGCTTTGCCTCAGCAGCAACAACGCCCTGAGCCTGCTTCTTGGTGCCAACAAACATGATGGATCCACCGTTTGCGACGATGTCGCGAACGAAGTGGTATGCCTTGTCAATGTGGTCCACCGACTGCTGTAGGTCGATGATGTAGATGCCGGAGCGATCGGTAAGAATGAATCGCTTCATCTTTGGGTTCCAGCGACGGGTCTGGTGACCGAAGTGGACACCCGCGTCAAGTAGCTGACGCATAGTGATAGTTGCCATTAGGCACTCCTTTTTGGGCACACTGGTGCGCCCCTCAGTTTCATGATTTGATCGATTGATCAAATCCCTGGCATTCCTTCCGGCACAACCAAGCCAAAGCTTGGACCGAGGTGACGGAGTTTGTTGGAACACGCGAATTCGATCTGGATTGCTCCAGACCGTCTGCAACCATACCAGTTTGATGGTCAGTTATCCACTAAATTCTGGGCAAAAGCGCCATTGGCGACCAGCAAAATCAAACTAGCCAGATGCTTCGAATTGCCACCATTTTGACCTCGCTCTTGACGCTGATTTCCATCCCTCAATCCGCTGGCGATTGGCAGCAGCCTTTTTCCAGTGAGATAACTCGATGGGAGTCTGAATATCTAGCTCCGGAATCGGAATATGGCCCTGGGCATCGTGGGGTGGACTTGGTCCAGGACCTTGGCTCCCCAATCAAAGCTCCAGTCTCGGGCAAGATCTATTTCGCGGGTCTTGTTGTCGATCGCAAAGTTGTAACCATCCGCTCATTTAGCGGCTATCTGGCAAGCTTCGAGCCTGCCTGCACTGAACTGAAAGTCGGGGATGTGGTGCTTATTGGCGATCAATTTGCCTGGCACTGCTCACCTCAAGCGAGTTATGAGTATCACTGTGAGAGCTGCGTCCACTTTTCGGTGCGAAGCCAATTCGGCTACCTCTCCCCCGACTTCTTTCTGTCCAAGATGTTGCCCAGCGTCATACTGGGCTAGGCGCGTGGGTGGGCCTGTTCGAAGGACTTTTTGAGTCTTTCAACGGAAACATGAGTGTAAATCTGTGTTGTGCCGAGCGATGCGTGACCCAAAATCTCCTGCACTGCCCGTAGGTCAGCACCGTGATCCAACAGATGGGTTGCGGCTGAATGCCTCAGCGTGTGCGGCCCAGCAGCGCCGGTTGGAGTCTCCTCCAGTTGCCTGGCAACGAGTGAATAGATCTGCCTAACTCCCACTCGCTTGCCCCTAGAGGTCAATAGCAGCGCAGACGGTGACTCAGCGGTGGCATAAGAGTGTCGACCGGCTCGCATCCAGCGAGCTAAGGCCTCCGCTGCGGCATCGCCGTAGGGCAGCATGCGCTGTTTGTTTCCCTTACCCGTAACGCGAACCAACTGCCTAGAGAAGTCAAAATCACCAACATCTAAAGCTGCCAACTCACTGACGCGCATACCGGTTGCGTAAAGCAGTTCGAAGGCGCAGAGGTCGCGCAGAGCTGCTGGGTCATCGGTGGTAGCAAGATGATGAAGTCGGGTAAGGACTTTCGAGACCGAGTCCTCGGTGGCAACCTTGGGCAAGGTTCTGTCGAGTTTTGGCGAACGCAAACGCAGCCCGGGGTCCACCTCGATAACGCCACGCTCCAAAAGCCACGCGGTAAATGCCCTAACCGAAGAAGACTTTCTGGCAATTGTGGACTTGGTGGCTCCAGCATCCGTCAACACCCACAACCACTGCCGCAGAGCATTCAGATCTAGGTCCGACTTACTGTCAGTTAGGAACGTCAGGAATTCCAGGATGTCGGTTCCATAAGCCTTTTGAGTGTGCGGAGAGTTGCCGCGCGCCGATAGCGCCTTGATGAACGCCTCGCGCTCGAGCTCCAACTTCTCCACCTAGTCAGATTAGGTCACTTAGCTGTCTTTTCAAGGCAGGCAGCTAGGCATCGAGTTTCAAACGAAACAGTTCTCTTTTGACTTCGTCGATGCTCAATCCAGACTCCCTAGCAATAGCTGGAAAATCCTCGGCACCTTCTCGCAAGGCATCTAGCACTCGCTTCTGACTTGTGGATTCCTCCACATTTCGATGGCGGTCTAACTGCCAAGGCTTGGCCAGGCCCTCCTTGATCATGGCGTTACAGCCTTGGGATGCCTGATCCGACCAGGCTCCCGCCAGTGCATAGACCTCCCGACCACAGGCCCTTGCGTGATTTGCGGTGTTGCGCGACCCGGAACGATAGCCTGCCTCAATCACAAAGGTTGAACTTGATGCAGCGGCTATCAGGCGATTTCGATTGAGAAACCTAAATCGGCTCGGAGCGGTGAAGGGAACGGTTTCACTTACCAGAGCACCGCCGCGGCGAACAATCTCATGAAAAAGTGGCCAGTTTTCCGCAGGGTAAGCGCGATCTATGCCGCCAGCCATGAAGGCAGCGGTGGCAAGGCCGAAATCCAAAGCGGCTCGATGGGCGGCGTAATCGATACCGGTAGCACCTCCGGAAACAACTGCCGTCCCAAGTTGCTTCACCAACTTTCTGGTGTTGTTTATGCCCCTGAGGGTAGGCGTTCTGGTTCCGACAATGGCATTTGCTTCAGTCTCGAAAACCTTTGTCGATCCAGCTACCCAAAGCAAATATGGACTGTGTAGCTCAAGGTCCGAAAAGCGAGACCAGAGAGCTGGCAGCTGATTGGGAAAGACTGGACTGGCATTCCAGCGAATGGCGCGCTCCACCAATGTTGGAACGTGAGTTTTAGGCAGGCGCAGTGCGAAGCGTTCAAAAAGGTGAGGAAGGCTGGCTAGGTATTCAGGGGCAATCTCGCGAATTTGATCCAGCCAAAGATTCCTGGCTCGACCCGATTTGAACTGCTCAATCGCGGCCGGTCCGTTTTCTCGGAAGATCAAAAATGCCAGTGCATCGCCCGGTTCGGATAGTGCCGAGTAAGCGATTGTCGCCTCTTGCTCAGTGGTTAATTGCATGCCGAAAGGCTCGCAAGCGAAGCCTTATGGCGAATGGAGATTGAGGAAATTGTGGAGAACCAGGGCCTATTCGCCTACTGCGAATTCTTTTGGAATCTCAAGCTCTCGATTGCCGATCTCTTCCACGTTGACATCTTTGAAAGTCATGACCTTCACCTGCTTAACAAAGCGGTCGGTGCGGTAGATATCCCAAACCCAGACGTCTTGCATGTTCAGCTCGAAGTAGAAGTCGGTCGCGGTGTCAACTCGCTTGAGCTCAACGTCGTTGGCTAGGTAAAAGCGACGCTCGGTCTCCACCACGAAGCGGAACATCTTCACGACATCGCGATACTCGCGATAGAGCGCTAGTTCCGCGTCTCTGTCGTAGTCTTCGAATTCGTTCTCGTCCATGGTGCTCTCAGTCTATGCCTCAAAAAAGTGAATTGGCATCGGCAAGAATTTTGCTCAGCCAGCTAAGTCTGTGGTGACGAGTTGGACCTAGGCTCTGGATCGCTTTGATGTGAGATTCCGAGGCATAACCCTTGTTGCCATCCCAGCCATAATCTGGAAACTCTTCGTGTAGCAATCTCATGTGCTGATCGCGATCGACCTTTGCGATTAGCGCAGCCGCTGACACTATCGCGCAATCTCGGTCCGCCTTCACCTGAACGTGATAGTCAACATCCAAGCCGGAGTCCTGCAGCCAGTTATGGCTGCCATCGAGTAAGACAATCGTCTTTCCTGAAATCAACTGCGCGATAGCGCCGGTAGCGGCATCCGCTAAAGATTTTGTGATGCCGTTCTGCTCAATTTCAAAAACTGCGCTGTAGCCAACCGCATGCGACACCCAAGCTCTAGAAAGTTCCGCAATACCATCGCGTTTAGCTTCGACTATTGCCTTGCTGTCACGGAGTTTTTCTGGGATGTCCAGTGAGGTTGCCCTAGTGAAGGCGGCCGCGCCAACTGCAACCGGTCCAGCCAACGCCCCTCGACCAACTTCATCCACCCCGATGATGGTGTCGTAACGCTCTAGAAGGAGTTTTTCAATGTCAAGGCTTGGGTACATCTTTGAAGGTCTCTGAGAAGTTCTCCAAGAAGATCCAGTTTTCAACCGGCCAAGAGACCAAGATTGCTCGACCGACCACGTATTGGGTGTTCACAAAACCGCCAGAAGGTAGGTCCTGGTGATAGCGGGAGTCCGTTGAGTTCTGACGGTTATCTCCCATTACCCAGTAGGAGTCTTTTGGCACGGTCACCTTGAAAACCATCTCCGAAGGCATTGACCCTGGCGCAAGATAGGGCTCATCGATGGCAACGCCGTTGATCCAGATGCGGTTATCACCCTCGCGAGACTCCACGGTGTCACCCGGCAATCCAATAACTCGCTTCACTAGGTGTTCGGCAGAGTCTGGAGCGGTGATTCCAAAGGTGCCAAGCACAAAGTCGGAAACCTCTTGGATAAACGGCTTCTCAACCGCTGGGATAGCTCCCAGCCAGCCGCCAGGATCGCGGAATACCACTACATCGCCACGCTCGAGCGGGAAGATTTCTGGAGCCGAGACATTCACAATGATTCGGTCGTTAATCTGCAGAGTTTCCAGCATTGAGCCAGATGGGATGTAGAACGATCTGATCAGGAAAGCTTTGATGACAACCGATAACACCAACGCGGTGCCGACAATAACTACAAAGTCAAATAGCAACGCCACGAACCAGTTCTTCCTCGACCGCTTTGTGAAGCGGCGGATGGAAGCCATGATCGTGGCGTTGCGGGGTCTTAGTTCCCCGGAATCCTGCATACGAGAAAGTTTACTTAGACGTTCTCGCGCTTTTCGCGAATCTTCGCAGCCTTACCGCGAAGATCGCGCAAGTAGTAAAGCTTCGCGCGGCGAACAGCACCCTTGGACACTAGCTCGATCTTGTCGATAACTGGGCTGTGTACTGGGAAGGTGCGCTCTACGCCTACCTGGAAAGAAACCTTACGAACGGTGAAGGTCTCGCGGATACCGTGACCGGACTTGCGAATAACAACGCCCTGGAAAACCTGAACACGGCTGCGGTTACCTTCAACGATGTTTACGTGAACCTTTACGTTGTCACCAGCGCGGAAGTCTGGGATGTCGCTCTTTAGGTTGGCTGCGTCTACGACGTCGAGAATGTGCATTTTTCTGTCTTTCCTTTTGCGCGCAGGTCAAAACGGTTAGTAGTTACTGTGGTTGAGTCCTATGCTCCCCTGCGGCAGAGACGGCCGGACACAAGCCTCAATCCTGCCACATCAATCGCGCAAAGGCAACTATTCGGCCAGCAGATCCGGCCTGACAGCCTTGGTGCGCTCAACAGATTGAGCCTTACGCCACTTAGCAATCTCGGCGTGGTGGCCAGAAAGCAAGACCTCTGGAACCTCTAGGCCACGCCAGCTCTGCGGTTTGGTGTAACTCGGGTACTCCAGCAGTCCATCTGAGTGAGATTCTTCAACAATCGACTCGGCATTACCCATAAACCCAGGAATTAGCCGAGTAATCGCCTCGATCATGGCAAGTGCCGCCACTTCCCCGCCGTTGAGCACATAGTCACCGAGCGAGACCTCAAGCACTTCGGCGCGAGTCTTGGCATGCTCGACAACACGCTGGTCGATACCCTCGTAGCGCCCACAGGCAAAGACGATGTGTTCTTTGCCGGAGAGTTCTTTGGCTAGTGCCTGATTGAATGGCTGGCCAGCTGGAGTTGTGAAGATTACCGTCGGACGAACTTCGGTCAGAAGTTCATCGAATGCCTCACCCCAGGGCTCTGGCTTCATAACCATGCCGGCTCCGCCGCCATAGGGTGAGTCGTCAACAGTCTTGTGAATATCGTGGGTCCAGTTACGCAGGTCGTGCGCTTGGAAAGAGATCAGACCTTGCTTTTGGGCCTTGCCTAAAAGTGAAAGTTCTAGAACGTTGAAGTAGTCAGGGAAGATTGAAACCGCATCAATTCGCATCAGCTTCCTCGATCTGTTCGAACAGTCCACCCGGCGGGGTTATCTCAATTACACCAGCCGACACGTCAACCTTTGGGACAAACGCCTTCACAAATGGCAGTAGGACCTCAGCCTCGTCGGCCTTGATCACCAAAAGATCCTGGGCTGGCATGTGGTCGACACGAACGACAGCTCCAATTTCAACGCCATCACGCAAAACCTTGAGGCCGGAAAGTTGGTGGTCATACCAAGCATCCGGTTCTGCAGGAGAGGCATCAAGCGGTTGATCGACCAGCAAAATAGCTTTGATAAGGCTCTCAGCCTGGGTGCGGTCGCTGACATCTTTGAGAAATAAAACTGGGGAGCTGTTAAACCACTTCAGTTCAGCGACGGTCACCGTCTTACCAAACCAAGGGGATTCTTCGGGAACTTGAAGCTCCAATACCGCGCCAGGAACAAAACGTTCGTTTGGGCTATCGGTGTAAAGCTCTAATTTGATTGCTCCCTTTAGGCCATGGGCTTTCAAAAACCTGCCAACGCGGAGCTTGGTGCTTTTAGAAATCTGTATCCACCACGTCAACTCGGACGCGCTTGCCATCCGCAAGGGCGTTGACAACGGTTCTTAGAGCTGTTGCGGTGCGGCCGCTCTTGCCGATTACGCGACCTAGGTCGTCAGGGTGCACGCGCACCTCCAGCAGATCGCCCTTACCGCCGTTGCGGGCGGCTACGGTTGCGTCATCAGGGTTATCCACGATGGCGCGAACGATGTGCTGGAGGCTTGCTTGCAACATTTGAACTACTCTGCCTTTGGCTCTTCTGCTTCAGCAGCAGGTGCCTCTTCAGCAACTACCTCTTCAGCTGGTGCCTCGGCTACAACTTCTTCGGCAACAGCCTCGGTAGCGACCTCTGCGGTCTCAACCTCTGCCACTGCCTCTGCTGCTACCTCTTCTGAAGCTGGTGCCTCAACGGCCTCAGCAGCAGGTGCCTCTTCGACAACTGGAGCCTTCTTCTCAACCTTTGGAAGAACAACGGACTTCTTCGCAGAGTCAACTACGAATGCCTCCTTGCCCTTCTGAGGCTTTACGGTGTTCTTCTTCTCGCCCTTGGCGTTAGCTAGGTCACCGGTTAGCTTTAGAAGCACAGCTGCCTGCTCGGTTGGCTGAGCGCCAACGGATAGCCAGTACTGAGCACGCTCTGAGTTGACCTCGATGATCGATGGGTCATTGGTCGGAACGTAACGACCGATTTCTTCAATTACACGACCGTCGCGGTGAGTGCGAGAGTCGGCTACCACGATGCGGTAGTGCGGGGTGCGCGTCTTGCCAATGCGCTTTAGGCGGATCTTTACAGCCACAATGCTCCTGTTATAGGTGTCTTTGGCGAGATTCTGCCGTGAGCGTGGGGGCACACTCGTCAGGTCTCAAGGGGTTTCGATAAAGCCTGGATAGAGGGTCAAGACTTTTCGAACTCGGATAGTCTGCCAGAAAATCTAGCGATTAGCTAGCTCTAAAGCCCAAATGCGCTTCCCGAGCCGGAAGATTTATCGGATCCGAAGCTCAAACCAGAGTTTTCTGCGGCACGCTTGGCTGGGTTTCCGCTCTTAGAGCCCTTTTTCTTTTTGTCGTTCTTCTTTTTGCCGCCCGAGAATCCGCCACCACCCATCAGGGCCGGGTTTGCCCCTGGGATATTTGGCATTCCGCCCTTGGCAACGGTCTTCATCATCTTGGCCGCCTGCTCAAAACGAGCAATTAGCTGATTCACCTCGGTAACCGAGGTTCCCGAACCCTTGGCAATGCGCATTCTGCGAGCGCCGTTTAGCACCTTGGGTTGCTGGCGTTCAAGTGGTGTCATCGAGTAGATGATCGCCTCGGTGCGGGTGATTTCCTTCTCGTCAAATTCTTCGAGCTGCTTCTTCATCTGACCAACGCCAGGAAGCATGCTCAAGAGGCCCTTCATGCTGCCCATCTTCTTGATCTGCTGCATCTGCTCTAGGAAGTCTTGAAGCGTGAATTGGTCCTGCGCCATTTTCTCGGCAAGACGCTTGGACTCTTCTTCATCAAAGGTCTTTTGCGCCTGCTCGATAAGGCTGACAATGTCACCCATATCCAGAATGCGGCTCGCCATGCGGTCTGGATAGAACGGCTCAAAGGCATCTAGCCCCTCACCGGTTGAGCTAAACAGAATCGGAGCTCCGGTAATAGTTGCCACCGACAAAGCGGCACCACCACGGGAATCACCATCGAGCTTGGTGAGCACGACACCGGATACTCCAACACCCTCATGGAAGGCCTTGGCAACGTTTACTGCGTCCTGACCGAGCATCGAGTCGACAACGAAGAGCACCTCGTCTGGCTCAACCGCATCGCGAATGTCGCGGGCTTGCTTCATCATGTCTTCGTCAACACCGAGGCGACCCGCAGTGTCAACGATTACCACCGAGAACTGTGACTTCTTGGCGTGAGCAATCGCGTCTTTTGAAACCTTTACCGGGTTACCTTGGCCATTACCTGCCTCAGGAGCAAAGACCGGAACTCCGACCTTCTCCCCCAGCACCTGAAGCTGAGTAACCGCATTTGGTCGCTGGAGGTCAGCTGCCACCAACAAAGGAGTGTGGTTTTGCTCCTTGAGCCACTTTGCGAGCTTTCCCGCCAAGGTGGTCTTACCTGAACCCTGAAGACCCGCCAGCATGATCACGGTAGGTGGGTTTTTGGCAAAAGAAAGCTTTCTTGCTTCGCCACCCAAAATAGCCTTTAGCTCGTCATTGACAATCTGCACCACCTGCTGGGCAGGGTTGAGCGCCTTTGAAACCTCATCACCAAGCGCACGCTCACGAATCTTGCCGGTGAAGTCTTTGACCACCTCGAGCGAGACGTCTGCCTCAAGCAGTGCTCGGCGAATATCCCTTAGCGTGCCATCGATATCGGCAGCCGAAAGCCGGCCCTTGCCACGCAGGTTTTTGAAGGTATCTGAGAGTCTGTCAGAGAGATTTCCGAACAACTAGCGCTCCTGTTTGTAGGCGACTAAACCTTTAGCGAATTCTTCAGGTGAGAAAAATGCGAAGTCATTTATACCCTCACCAACACCCACGAGCTTAACTGGTAGATCCAGCTGCTCCTGAAGTGAGTAGAGAATTCCACCCTTTGCGGTGCCATCAAGCTTGGTCATCACAATGCCGGTGACATCTGCCACCTCGGCAAATGCCTTGGCCTGGGCCATGGCGTTTTGACCCATGGTGGAGTCAATTACCAACAGCACCTCCGCGATGCTGGCCTGCTTCTCAACCGCGCGACGAATCTTGCCAAGCTCATCCATCAGGTCTTTTTTGTTCTGCAATCTTCCGGCGGTGTCAATAATTGCGATATCCGCATCGGTCGACAGCGCAAGCTCCACAGTTTGATAGGCAACCGATGCTGGGTCTTGACCTTCTTTTTCCGGTCCAACCAACCTGGCATCGGCTCGCTTTGCCCAGGTGCCAAGCTGCTCGACGGCAGCAGCCCTAAAGGTGTCGGCAGCGCCGAGCACGACGTTCCAATCGCCGTCTTTCAGCCAACGAGATAGCTTGCCGATGGTTGTGGTCTTACCGGCACCGTTCACACCAACCACCAAGATCACATAAGGCAATTTGCCATCCGAGAGATTCAAGGCTGCATCGGAACGGGTTAACTTTTTGGTTAGCAGGTCTTTGAGCAAAAGCCGGAGCTCTGCATCTGAAGAAGCCCCAGCCCGATTTGCCTCGCGCTTAAGCTCCTCTGAAATCTCGAGGGCCGCATCAACACCGAAATCGGCACGAATCAGAATGTCTTCAAGATCATCCAGCTCAACAGCGGAAGAAAACAGGGAACGAACACCATCACCCAGGCTGCGCTTTGGCAGCTCAACCTCTTGAACCAAAGGCTCGGCCGGTTTTCTTGGCTTTTCAAGCTTTACCGGCTTTGGTTCTTCAACCTTTACCTCGGTCACAGCTGGTTCGAAGATTACCTCGACAGCTGCTTCGACTACTGGCTCAGCGAGAACTGCCTCTTCAAGAACCTCAGGAGTCTCTATTGGCTTATCGCCGCGTAGTCGCTTTAGAAACTTGAACATCAGCGGGCTTTCTCAAGCTTCTGCCCGACCACTGCGCTCATGCCGTCCTGTCGCATCGATACACCGTAGAGCGCGTCAGCGATCTCCATGGTGCGCTTTTGGTGGGTAACGATGATTAGCTGCGAAGACTTACGTAGCGACTCAATGACTTCAAGCAGGCGACCCAGGTTGGCATCATCCAGCGCTGCCTCAACCTCGTCCAGCACATAGAAGGGGCTGGGGCGAGCCTTGAAGATTGCGATCAACAGCGCAACCGCAGCCAGCGATCTTTCACCGCCGGAGAGCAGCGACATTCGTTCGATTCGCTTACCCACCGGACGAACTGCGACCTCGATGCCGGTGGCAAGTAGGTCATCTGGCTCAGTTAGCGAGATGGATCCGGTGCCGCCAGGGAAGAGAATTGGGAATACCTTCTCAAATTCGCGTCGGGTGTCCTCGAAGGCGCTCGCGAAGATGGTCTGCATCTTCTGATCCAGGTCCTTGATGATTCCGATCAGGTCGGCCCTCGCCTTGGTGAGGTCTTCTAGTTGCTCTGACATGTATTTGTGACGCTCTTCGAGTGCCGCAAATTCTTCAAGGGCTAGCGGGTTGAAGGCACCTAGCTGCGATAGCTTCTGCTCGGCCTGACGAACTGCCTTTTCCAAATCTTCACGGGTCTCTTCCGCCAATTCGGTTTCGGAGATCAGAGTCTCGACATCGATGTGAAGCTCGGTGGCCACCCGCTCGGTCAGGTTCGCAAGGTTGAGTCGCAGCTCGTGGTTCTGCATCTCAACCTCGTGAACGCCTTGGTTTAGCTCGTTGTAACGAGCCTCTAAGCCAGCTGCCTGAGATCGAAGCTGAGTAAGTCGCTCGGTGCGCTGGATTCGCTGTGCCTCAAGTTCTCTCACCTGTGCTCGAACCTGCCCTGCGAGCCTTGTGGCGGCATCGAGCGCTGCTGGAATAACAGCCAGCGCTTGCTCAGCCTTTGCTAGCTGAGCAATTTTTTCCTCGGTGGCTTTGCGCTCTCGCTCCTGAGCAGCGGTTGCTTCAGATAGCCTTCCCCGCAAGACGGCAACGGCCTTGCTAGCAGAAATCCTGCGCTCGGAGAAAGTTCCGACGTTGATTCGCACATCCAACTCGGCCTGGCGGGATGCTTCCAGAGCAGCAACCAGAGCCGAACGCTGAGTTTCGTTACCCTCAACCGTTTCAGGCTCAGGCATGGCTGAAAGTTTGGCGGCGGCCTGTTCGGCCTCCTGCTTTGCTTTTTGCTCTGCCTCTGCCAAGGTGGCGATTTCACGCTCGATACGAAGCTTCTCGTTCTTCGCGCTGTCCACCTGAGCGATGATGCGACCAACTCGCTCAGCCCTAGCCGCAAGCTCCGCATCGTACTGCTGAAGCGCACTTAGGCTCTCGCGAACCTTGGCCTCGGCATCGACTAGCTGAGCCTTCTGACCATCAAGATCTTGGCTTAGCTTTTCGATGGTTGCGGCAAGTTCACTTAGACGCTTGGCCGCAGAATCAAGCTCGGCGCGCAGCTCTAGCTTTGATGGCTGCTTAGATCCGCCGCCACGAATCAGGGACTTAGAAACCCAGTCTCCTTCGACGGTAATGATGTTGGCGCCAGCCAGCTCCTTGGCATCCAGTGCCTTCGAAGCCTGCTCAAGATCTTGTGCGAAATAGAAACCCTGCAGGACATCCAGCACTGCCTGTGGAGCGGTAACGACTGAGTCTGCCGCAACTAACCCCGCAACTTCGCGCTTCTTAGCCGAAACCGCAGCGCCCTCGACCACCAAAAACTCAGCGCGGCCCAAGCCCTCGGATTTCAAATATCTAAGCGCGGCGATAGCCTGCTCGCGAGTTGCGGCAACAATCGCATCAGAGAGCGTTCCAAGCGCTACCGCAACGGCAACCTCGTAGCCCTTTTCAATGCTTACCGACTCAGCAAGCAGGCCCTTGATACCGGCCAGCTGAGCACTTCTAACCTCAGAGGAACCATCTTTTTGCTCCAGAGTCATACCCAGCGCAGCGTGCTTTGCTGCTACCGCATCGCGCTCACGCTCGGCAGCGTGAAGGGCATCGCGGGCTGCATCCAACTTGGCACGCTGCGAACTTTCGGCAACCTGAGAATTCTCATAGGCAACCCGGAGCGATTCGTCGGAGGTTGAGGTGGCGGTGGGTTGAATCTCTTCCTGCTCCGAGGAAAGCTGTGCGATTTTCTCGATTGCGTCCTTGAGGGCAGTTTCCAGGTTCGCAATCTGACCGGCAAAACCTTCGGCCTTTGAGTTCAATACCGAAACCTGGCTGGCCAACACCGAACGTTCGCGCTCTTGAGCCTCAACGGCAGAGCGCTGACGAAGCACATCAGCCTCAAATGCCGCGAGCGCCGCTGCCGCCTTTAGTCGGTCGGCTTCTTTTTCGGCCAGCACTTCGGCGGTGTTGGTGATTTCGGTTTCTAATGACTCAAGCTCTACCTCAGCCTGTTTGAGCTGGCTGGCCAGGTCAGCAACTTCAATCTCACGGTTCGAGAATTCCTGCCGACCAATCAGTGCGATGCGCTGCTGAGCCAGGTTTTGTAGGTTACGAAGCTTGGCTTCTTTGGATTCAAAACCAAATAACTGCTGACGCAAGCCGTCAAGTTCACCGGAAACCAATTGGGTTTCGAGCTCCTGAATACCCGAGCGGGTTGCGGCAAGTTGCGACTGCGCATAGGAAGACTCGGCGCGACGCTCACTCTCGGACTTCGAGGCGCTCTCGAGCTGGTTCTTCAGGGCTGTGATTTGGAAAGCCAATAGCTTGGATTTGGCGGCCCTTGCGATGGCGCCGATTTCCTTGGCTGCCCTGGCAACCTCGGCCTGTCGACCAAGTGGTTTTAGGTTTCTACGAAGTTCTGCGGTGAGATCAGAGAGTCTGGTGAGGTTGGCCTGCATCGCCTCGAGCTTGCGCTCGGTTTTCTCTTTACGTCTGCGGTATTTCAAAATACCGGCAGCCTCTTCGATGAATGCCCTGCGTTCGATCGGGGTTGCTCGCAGCACTGTGTCGAGCTGGCCCTGACCAACGATGACGTGCATTTCGCGACCCAAACCTGAGTCGCTTAGTAGTTCTTGAACATCCAGCAGGCGGCAGGTTTCGCCATTGATGGCGTATTCGCTAGCGCCATTTCTGAACAGCACGCGCGAGATGGTTACTTCGGAATACTCAATTGGGAGGGCGCCATCGGTGTTGTCGATGGTGAGCTGAACTTCGGCACGACCAAGCGGACCTTTGGTTTCGGTACCGGCAAAGATGACATCTTCCATCTTTCCGCCGCGCAGAGTTTTGGCACCCTGCTCACCCATGACCCAGGCCAAGGCGTCAACCACATTGGACTTACCGGAACCATTTGGACCGACCACACACGTGATGCCAGGCTCAAGATTTAGCGTGGTTGGCTGAGCGAAAGATTTAAAACCCTTAAGGGTGATGCTCTTTAGATACAAGCGTCCTCACCCCTTTCAATGAACTACAAGACTACCGAAGTCTTGAAGCCAATCCCCCGTAAAGGGCGCTAGCTAACTAGAATTGAGAGGTTGCCCTCTTGAGAGACGAAAAATCCCTGTGAAACATAACGAAAACTTACGAAACGTTGCCATTGTCGCCCACGTAGACCACGGCAAGACCACTTTGGTCGACGCCATGCTGAAGCAGACTGGTGCGTTCTCATCTCACGCCGCTGTAGACGAGCGAGTCATGGACTCCGGCGATCTAGAGCGCGAAAAGGGAATTACCATCCTCGCCAAGAACACCGCAATCACCTACTCAGGTCCTGCGGCCCAGGGCAAAGAGATTGTCATCAACGTGATTGACACCCCGGGTCACGCCGACTTCGGTGGCGAGGTTGAGCGCGGTCTATCCATGGTGGATGGCGTTGTACTACTGGTTGACGCATCTGAGGGTCCACTGCCACAGACTCGCTTTGTACTTCGCAAGGCTCTTGAGGCTCAGCTGCCAGTTATCTTGCTGGTCAACAAGACCGACCGTCCAGACGCTCGCATCGACGAGGTAGTAGAAGAGAGTCACGACCTACTTTTGGGTCTGGCGTCCGACCTGCACGACACCGTGCCAGACCTGGACGTCGACGCGATCTTAGACCTACCGGTTATCTACGCATCCGGTCGTGCTGGTCGCGCATCGCTGGAGAAGCCAACAGATGGCTCACTACCGGCCTCAGAGAACCTAGAGCCACTATTTGAGGCCATTCTCAAGTACATTCCAGCCCCAAGCTACGACGAGAGCATCCCGCTGCAAGCTCACGTCACTAACTTGGATGCTTCGCCATTCCTCGGCCGCTTGGCACTACTGCGCATCTACAACGGAGAGATCAAGAAGGGTCAGCAGGTTGCCTGGGTTCGCCAGGATGGCACCACTCAGACCGTAAAGATCACCGAGCTTTTGGGAACCAAGGCGCTTGACCGTCACCCAATCGAGAAGGCTGGCCCGGGAGACATCGTTGCGGTTGCCGGTATCGAGGAGATCACCATAGGTGAGTCACTCTGTGACCCAAACGACATTCGTCCACTTCCGCTTATCACCGTTGATGACCCAGCAATCTCGATGACCATCGGTATCAACACCTCACCAATGGCAGGTCGCGTCAAGGGCGCGAAGGTCACCGCACGTTTGGTGAAGGACCGCCTTGACCGCGAGCTAATCGGTAACGTGTCGATCAAGGTACTACCTACCGAGCGTCCAGACGCTTGGGAAGTTCAGGGTCGTGGTGAGCTAGCGCTTGCCATCTTGGTCGAGCAGATGCGTCGCGAAGGCTACGAACTAACCGTTGGTAAGCCTCAGGTAGTTACCAAGAAGGTAGATGGCAAGATTCACGAGCCAGTTGAGGATCTAACCATCGACACTCCAGAGGAGTTCCTGGGCCCAGTTACTCAGCTGCTTGCTGCTCGCAAGGGCCGCATGACCAACATGATCAACAATGGCACCGGCTGGGTTCGCATCGAATTCCGCGTGCCATCTCGCGGACTAATCGGCTTTAGAACCGAGTTCCTAACCACCACCAAGGGCGCTGGTATCGCCAACGCGTTAGCGGCTGGCTACGAGGCCTGGGCTGGAGATATCCAGACCCGCCAGAACGGCTCAATGGTTGCTGACCGTGCCGGTGTGGCAACTCCGTTCGCAATGATTGCGCTGCAGGAGCGCGGTGCATTCTTCGTTGAGCCAACCAGCGAGGTTTACTGCGGCATGGTTGTCGGAGAGAACTCTCGTGCCGATGACATGGAAGTCAACATCACCAAGGAGAAGCAGCTAACAAACATGCGCGCCGCTTCTGCGGATAACTTTGTTGGCCTCACACCACCAAAGAAGCTTTCCCTGGAGGAGTGCTTGGAGTTTGCTCGTGAAGACGAGTGTGTTGAGGTAACTCCAGAAGCAATCCGCATTCGCAAGGTTGAGCTGGATCCAAACATTCGTGCCCGCCTAGCATCGGCGCGTAAGCGTGCCAGCCAGAGCTAAAAAAGCCCTCAGGCTTCTCGGTTCGGCAGTTGCTGGACTTCTGATTGCTATGGCTGGGACGGTTGCTCACCAGACCCAGGTCGGTGGAGCACCTGTTGGCCTAATGGTGGCTGGCATTGTGGTGTTGGCATTTGCGATTCAGTCTCGAGTTACCAGCGGCAAGCTGGGAGCAATTCTTTTCACCGCAGCTCTAGCCGCAACGATCTTTTGGACTGGGTTGGATTTTCACAAAGACAAGATGATTCCAGCGAACCAACTTGGCTTGATTTGGGCCTATGGTTCAATCGGCCTGGCAGCGGCCGTGGTTATTTGGCCAAATATTTCGAAAAGCACGTTTGCGAAGAAATTGACTAGTTCTTAGATTGGGCAAACATCGCATACGTCTTCATTGCCAAATCCAAAGTTACACCAGGATCGATTGAAGATTTGAGTCGTTCAAAGTTGACCCGGGCGGCAGACTCCCTGAATTCTGGATGTTTGACGATGTAGAGCAACTTTTCCTTAATTAGCTTCTCATCATCCCACGCCACCAAGAAACCGCCTTGGCCGTCGAGCAGCCATTCATCTGCCGCACTTGTATAAGACTGAATCGGAACGGCACCATTTGCCATCGCCTCCAACATAGAAGCAGGCACACCATCGCTCTTTGAGAGCGCAATGAGGGCAATTGACTCACTGAGAATCTGGTGCACCTCATCGTTATTCAAGGCGCCTTTAGGGAAAGCAGTCACCTGAAGCCCGGTTCTGGCCTGGAGGTGCTGGGCAGCTCGCATAGTAACTCGATTGCAGCTGAAGAGAGTGATCTCGAAACTCTTCAAGTCAGCCGCTAGGCTCTCTACGCATTTAAGTGCGAGCAAGGCCTGGCCCCAATGGTTTTGGTAGCCCTTTATGGAGATGCGAGTTCTCAAATAGTTGAGTGAATTTGAAGGGTTCAATTCCATGCCCCCTGAAGCGGGCAGCCTAGGGGCAAACTTGCCCCTAAAGCCATACTTCTCAGCCAAAAGTTCGTCGCGTCGACACTCAGAGCTAATCCCGGACGCACGCCTTAGGAGAACCTCAATCTTTTTTAGATGTTTTGGGAATTGCTGAAACCAATACATGTCTGAGCCGTAGGGGGTGAGGAGCAGTGGAATGTCCAGGGATCTGGTTAACTGCGCCGCCCGTAGGTAGCTGTATCCGCCGTTCTGAAATTCAAGGACATGAACTAAGTCAGGCTTGAAACGACGACTTCTCCAGGCAATTAGCAACCCCCTGAGCCAATCGGAAAAAATACGGTCGCCTATCCACAGTGGCAACGAAAAGATTCGAGAGATCCAATGGATTCGGTAGCTAGAACCATCGCGGAGCAAACTCTTGAGGATTGGGTGTATGCGCCTATGGGGCGATGATGAAACAATTTCGAATACATGGTCAGTATGAGAGAATTGCCTTAGCCACTTAGCGAGATGGACGCTATCAGCCATTCCAATAACTAAAATTCGCATGGCCACCTCCTCAAGTATTTTGTCAGATTGGCTTGGAATCTCACCCTTTTTGACATTTTGGGCAGAAGTGCGAACCGCGATTAGCCCAAGCCTCACGCTTGATTGGCGTGCCACAGCGCTTACAAGGCAAACCAGTCATGCCGTAGGCATTCAGCGACTGCGAGAAGTAACCGCTCTCGCCATTGACATTTTTGTATTGCTCATCAAAGGATGTACCACCCTGCGCCACAGCCTTGCGCAGCACATCTGCCGCGATTTCAATTAGCTCCAGGTGCTTTTTCTTCGAGATGCTGGAAGCTGGCTTGTCGTAGTGAAGTTTTGCCAACCAGAGACTTTCATCGGCATAGATATTCCCAATGCCGCTGAGCAGGTTCTGATCTAACAGCACCCGCTTGATGCCGGAGTTTTTCTTGGTCATCTTGACCGCTACTGCCTCGGCCTCAAAATGCGGGTCGAGTAGGTCTCTTGCGATGTGAGCAACTGTCGTAGGGATGACCGAAGCAGCCTCAGCCTCTGGCGAGAAGCCTGCGGAAAGACCATCTTGAGTTGGTGTCAGGTCATCAATCATCAAGCCGCCAAAAAGCCGCTGGTCGACAAATCGAATCTCAAGCGGATCACCCGCCTGGGTCTCAACATGAATAACGACTCTGGTCTGCGGGTCTGGAGCAAAATCTGGGGTGCGCACGAGGATCTGTCCGCTCATGCCCAAATGACCAACTAGGGCGCGCTCAGTAGATAGTGGCAGCCACAAAAACTTTCCGCGCCGAACCACCGCCTGGAGCGTCGAACCAGTTAGCTCGTCAACAAAACCTTGAACGCCGGCAACGTTTCGCTTTAGCGACCTGACATCGGAAATCTCAATGCTTGAAACCTTGGCGCGCACAAGGTGCTGGGCCAGACCTGCTCGGACCGTTTCAACTTCTGGAAGTTCCGGCACTACTTACCTGCCAAGAATCTCAAGGCTGCAATGGCAGCCTGGGTTTCAGCGCTTCGCTTGGTGGTTGAAGAACCGACGCCTAATTCTTCGGAGCCCGAGAAGCAGGTCGCGGTGTAGATCATCTCGTGCTCTGGACCAACCCCAGTGATCTCATACCTAGCTGGTTCGCGCTTTAGCTTCTGAAGTTTTTCTAGTAGTGACGTCTTTGGGTCTGATGCCTCACGCAGTGCATCTGGGTCTGAAAGTAGCGGGAAGATGTGCTTTTCAACGATTTTGGCGGCGGCGTCGATTCCGGTTGAGAGGTAGGCAGCGCCCAGGATTGCCTCAAAAGCATCGGCGAGAACATTCACTTTGCTTCGTCCGCCGGTCTGCTCTTCGCCCTTGCCCAGCAGCAAGAACTCACCTAAGCCAATGCGATTGGCTGCGGTTGCCAACGCTTGTGCCGAGACCACACCGTTCTTGAGCTTGGTGAGTTCGCCTTCGTTGAGTAAGGAGTGGTCCTTAAAAACTTGAACGGCTACTAAGTATCCGAGGATGGAATCCCCGAGAAACTCGAGCCGTTCGTTGTTTTCCCCGCCTTTTTCGTAGGCGTAAGAAGAGTGAGTTAGGGCGAGTTGCAGAAGCTCGGGTGAAATCTCTACCCCGAGCCGCGACTGCAGCTCGCTAAACGCCATTATTAGGCGTCTGCTACCTTGCGGCCCTTGTACTCCATGTAGAGCTCAGTGCCGACCGAGTCGGTTACGACCTTGGCGCGGTGAGGCAGGCTGTAGACAGTCTTGCCGTTCTCGATGGTCTTTACCAGGGTCACTGGCTCGGCCTTCCACATAGAACGACGTGCGTGGGTGTTAGCACGTGACTTGCGGCGCTTTGGTACTGGCATGGCTACTCTTCCTTGCTAAGTAAGTCTTTTAGGGCTTCGAATCTGGGATCAACCACATTCTCATGCTTGTGTTCAGGCTCTTCGCTCAACCTAAATCCACATTCCACACACAATCCAAGACATTCTTGGTCGCATACGGGCTGGAAAGGAAGACTCAAAACTACTGAATCTATGACTACCTGCTCTAAATCAATGTGCTCATTGGTAACAAGCAGCTCGTCATCCGAGGAGTAAGAATAGGCGAAAAGCTCCTGAAAATCCACCTCAATCTTCAGATTCATGTCATCCAGACACCTAGAGCAGTTGGTTTTTGCCTCGGCGAAGATCTCGCCGGTTGCCAAAATGCCTTCGTGAACCGACTCTAAACGCAAGTCAACCTCAACCGCCTCGCCTGCCGGGATGGCGACAACCTCAGTACCGATGGGAGCTGCCAGATCAATTTCGAGCTCAAGCTCGCGCATCAATCCAGGACGCTTCATCAGCTCGTGGACCGGCACCAAAAAACTCACTTCGACAACCTTTCAATCAACCGCTTGGCCACAGCCTCGCTGAGGTATCCGGAGACATCTCCCCCAAGCTTGGCAACTTCTTTCACCAGCGAAGACGAAACATAGCCGTGGCTAGGCTCGGCCGGCATGAACAAGGTCTCGAGCTCAGACAAATCTCTATTCACCTGGGCCATCGGCAGTTCGTATTCGATATCTCCCGCAGTTCTAAAACCCTTGAGAATCACGTTTGCCTGAAGCGACTTGGCGTATTCGACCAACAGACTGTTTTCCAGCGCAGACACCTCAACATTCGCAAGGTGCTGAGTGGTTTGCTTTAGTAGCTCCACCCGTTCCGCAATCGAGAACAGCGCGGTTTTGTTGGGGTTGTGAACTACGACCACATGCAGCTTCGAAAAAGCCTTAGCTCCTCTTTCAAGCACCGATTGGTGACCCAAAGTCACTGGATCGAAAGATCCAGGGTAGATCGCAACAGAATTCACAAGCTAAAGGTTAGCTGCGCTTGAGCGCTGCCGCATCTGCTAATTCCAATGCCTTTAGGGTTTCGCTTGGCAATCCCGAATCAATTAGCTCTTGAGCCAGCCCCTTGCAATGTTGAATCAACTCGGCATCCTTGATCACCCGCAACAGCTTTAGCTGCGACCTTCCACCGGACTGTAGGTTTCCTAGTACGTCACCCTCGCCACGGATTTCAAGGTCTAGTTCACTGAGTTTGAAGCCGTCCAAAGTGGAGGCAACAGCCTCCAAACGCTGCATTGCCAAAGACCCCGGCTCGCTTGCCGACACCATGAGACAAACTCCCGGGTGCGCACCACGGCCGACGCGACCGCGCAACTGGTGGAGTTGAGATATGCCAAATCGATCGGCGTCCAAAATCACCATGGCGGTGGCATTTGGCACGTTCACGCCAACCTCAATCACGGTGGTGGAAACTAAAACCTGAAGTTCACCAGCGGCAAATGCCTGCATCACGGCAGCCTTCTCCTCGGACGGTTGCCGGCCGTGCATAAGACCAATATTGAGACCCACTAATGCGGGATTTAGGCGGAGCGCTTCAACAACCTCAACCGCCGCCGCTGGCGGTGGTCCCTGGTCAATCTCAAGTTCGGAGTCCAAGACCGCGGTGTCTTCTTCGACCATTTCGCCTTCGATACGTGGGCAAACCACAAACGCCTGCCTGCCGGCTTCTACCTCTTCCGCAACTCTCTGCCATACCCTCGCCACCAAAGCCGGCTTAGCAAGCTCCACAACGTGCGTAGCTATGGGCTGACGGCCCTTTGGAAGTTCCGCAAGGGTAGAAATCTCAAGATCTCCAAACACCGTAATTGCCATGGTCCTGGGGATTGGGGTTGCGGTCATGGTGAGCACGTGCGGCGCGCTCTTGCCCTTCGCCCTTAGCGCCTCGCGCTGGCCAACGCCGAAACGGTGCTGCTCATCAACTACCACGAACGAAAGATCGAAGAATTGAACCTTTTCGGAAATCAGGGCGTGAGTGCCGACCGCTAGTAGGCATTTACCGCTTGCGATATCCAACAGCGCAAGTTTCCGCTCCGCAGTTGACATCTGGCCGGTTAGCAACCGAACCCCGAGCTTTCTTAAAAGCTCATCTCCCAAAGAGGCCTTAATCGATTCAAAGTGCTGAGAGGCCAGCACTTCGGTTGGCGCAAGCAGCGCACTCTGGCCGCCAGACTGAGCAACCGTAAGGATGGCTCTGAGCGCCACAAGCGTCTTACCCGAACCAACCTCGCCCTGAAGCAAGCGGTGCATCGGGTGTCCTGACGCGAGATCTTTAGCTATTTCAGCACCGACGGCCTGTTGGCCTGCCGTCAACTCAAATGGCAGTCGCTTATCAAATAGCCCCAGTAGTCCCCCTGGCGCCCTGACTGAAGCGGCGACTTGGTTGCGCAGCGATCTTGATTGTGCCAATTGAATCTGCAGCAGCATCGCCTCGTGAAAACGAAGCGAGTCTCTGGCCTGTTGCCAATCGGCATCAGTTTTCGGGACATGGATCTGATGGATTGCCTTTGCCAGAGGCAAGACCTGTTGCTTCAGCAGAAGTTTTTCCGGAAGCACCTCTTGGACATCCCCTATGGCTGAGAGCACCAGCTCGATGGACTTCTGAATTTTCCATGTGCTGAGGGTTCCGGAAGCTGGATAAATTGGAATTGGTAGCTCCGCCCAAGCCTTGGCGTCTGAATCTTCAATCGCTTGGTTAAAGAGCTCGTAATCCGGATGGGCTAGCTGGAGCTTGTTGGAAAAGACGCCGATTCGACCGCTGAATAGCCCCCGAACACCAGCGTGGAGTTCTTTCTCTCGCCAATGCTGGTTGAAAAACGCCAAGGTGAGGGTCTTAGTGCCATCAGTAATCACAACCTCCAGCAGGTTGCCGCTTCTGCCCTTGAGCTGCCTGGACGAAGTAGATACCACCTCACCGACAACTGTCACCACCTCGCCAATTGGCAAAGATGAAATGGGGGTCAGCTCCCCACGTTTTGAATAGCGCCTTGGATAGTGCTCCAAAAGCTCTGCGACCGTAGTGATGCCAAACTGCTTTTGAAACGCCTTCGCAGTTCGATCCCCCAGGATCGAATCCAATTTCAACGTTTCTGTCAGCACACAGACAATCATCGCCTGAATCCTTGGCCTTTTTCACTAGGCTCACAACCGTGACCAGAATCATCGCCGGAGCTATTGGCTCGCTTCAGCTCAAGCCAGCTGCCAAGGCAACCCGTCCGACTTCTGATCGCGTCAAAGAAAGCCTGTTCGCCAAGCTCGACGCCATGGGGGTTATTGAGGGCGCAAAAGTCCTAGATCTTTTTGCTGGAACCGGTGCTTTGGGGTTGGAATCTGCGTCTCGAGGTGCAGAATCGGTAACTCTAATTGAACGAGACCGCAAGGCTTTTGAATTGCTAAAGCAGAATGTTCAAAGCGCTGCTGCGGCTCTAAGTAAGCAAGGCTTCGAATGCAATTTCAATTCTCAAAACTTAGAAGCCGTGAAATACCTAAAAGGAGCGAGCGTAAAGTTCGACCTGGTTTTTATTGACCCACCCTATGAGTTTTCAAATTCGGACCTAGAAGTACTTCTAGAACTCCTAACAGCCAGCGTTTCGGATGATGGTTTGGTCGTTGTAGAACGCTCTAGCCGCAGTGAAGCAGTCAACTGCGATGTGTTTGAGCTGCAAAGTACGAAAACATACGGCGATACCGCAGTTCGGATCTACGAGAAACCCTAGATCGAGCGCTCGGTGTGGCCGGTGTAAACCTGCTGGGGGCGGCCGATCCTGGTTGTCGCATCGGCGTTCTGTTCGCGCCAGTGAGCAATCCATCCCGGCAGGCGGCCAACCGCAAACAGTGGCGTAAACATCCGAGATGGGAAGCCCATCGCCTTGTAAATAACACCGGTGTAGAAGTCGACGTTTGGGTATAGCTTGCGCTCTACGAAGTAAGAATCTGCCAAAGCCGCGGCTTCCAGTTCCTTCGCAATGTCTAGCAATGGGTCAGAAACACCTAGTTCAGTAAGAACCTGGTCGGCGTGGGACTTGACGATCTTGGCTCGCGGGTCAAAGGACTTGTAAACGCGGTGGCCAAAGCCCATTAGGCGGATACCGTCTTCTTTGTTCTTTACGCGCTCAACATACTTCTCAACCGAGTCACCAGACTCGTGGATGAAGGTGAGCATGTCCAAAACTGCCTCATTCGCTCCACCGTGAAGTGGGCCAGAAAGAGCGTTGATGCCTGAGGAAATCGAAGCAAACAGATTTGCGTGTGATGAACCAACTAGCCTCACGGTTGAGGTGCTGCAGTTTTGCTCGTGGTCAGCGTGAAGAAGCAACAAAGTGTCTAGGGCGCTGGTTAGCACCGGATTCGCCGACCACTCCTGGCCTTGGCGGCCAAAGGTCATGCGTAGGAAGTTTTCCACGAGGGAAAGAGATTGATCCGGATCTACAAAGCTCTCCCCTACCAAGGACTTGTAGGTGTATGAGGTAAGCACCGGAAGTTTCGCCAGTAGTCGAATGGTTGACAGTTCGACCTGCTCTGGATCTTTTGGCTCAGTTGAGTCGTTGTAGAAAGTTGAAAGAACAGAGACTGCCGACGACAGGATTGCCATCGGGTGAGCCGAAGGCTCAAAGGTTTCAAAAAAGCGCACCATATTTGGGTGAATCATCGAGTGCTGGCGTAGCTTTTGATCAAAAGCTTCTAGTTCGCTGGCAGTTGGCAGCTCACCGTAGACCAAGAGGTAAGCGACATCTAGAAAGCTTTTCTTAGCTGCGAGCTGCTCAATTGGGTAGCCACGGTGACGAAGAATTCCTTTATCGCCGTCAATGAAGGTGATTGCGCTCTTAGTTGAGGAGGTGTTTACAAAGCCTTGGTCATAAGAGCTCAAGCCGGTGGTGGCAATCAGCTTGGAAATGTCGATTCCGCCAGGACCCTCGGTCGCTTCAATAACAGACAGTTCCGCCTCATGGGCACCGTATTGAAGGGACACCTTCTCGTTAGAAGTCAAACGCTAGCTCCTTTGTGAGGGTTGGCTTTCCGCCTAGCCTAGAGCATTTTTGAGGCGCATTGCAGCCTCTAAAACCTCTTGGTCAGTAGCGGTTATTGAGAATCTGACAAAGTTCTGACCGGCTTCGCCGTAAAACTCTCCTGGAACCGCGACGATGCCTAACTGAGCCAGCTCGGCAATGGTTTCCCAGCAGTTTTGCCCCTTGGTGACCCACAAATAAAGCCCTGCCTCGGAATCGTGAAGTTCAAAGCCATAATCCAAAAGCGCGGGCAACAAGACATCTCTGCGCTTCCGGTAGATCTCTTTCTGCGCAGCAACATGGTCGTCGTCACCTAAAGCGGCAACCATGGCCTGCTGCACCGGCATCGGGACCATCATTCCTGAGTGCATTCGAAGGTTTACCAAACCCTTGATGAGCTTCTCATCGCCGGCAGCAAACGCCGCACGATAGCCAGCAAGATTTGACTGTTTACTAAGTGAGTAAATCGATAGAACGTTCGTGAGGTCACCTCCGGTGACTTCAGGATCAAGCATGCAGGGGATGTAGTCATCCCATGGGGCATTCCAGCCCATTTCCGCGTAGCACTCGTCATTGACGATTACCGCACCAAGTTCGCGCGCTCTAGCTAACGCTCGCTTGAGGAATTCGACTGAATGCACTGAACCATTTGGGTTTCCTGGGCTGTTGAGCCAAATCAGTTTGGTGTTTTCGGGCCACTCATTTGGCTCATCGCCAACAAAGATCTCTGCCCCGGCAAATGCTGCTCCAACCTCATAAGCGGTATAAGCCAGGCGAGGCTGAACGACAACGTCTCCAGCCCCGATCCCGAGCATGATAGGCAACCAAGAAATGAATTCTTTTGACCCGATGGTTAGTAGTACTTGGTCAGTTGATAGACCAGGTGACTTTCTTCTGCGCGCATACCACTCGCATACTGCTGTTCTCGCAGAGACTTCACCCCAGGTGGTTGGGTAGCCGGGTGAATCAGAGGCGGCGTCAAGCGCTGCTTGGATTACGGCCGGTGTTGGGTCAATCGGGTTACCGACCGAGAGGTCAATGGCCCCTTGAGAGTACGAAGCCGCAATCTCTCGATAAGGCTTTAGCTTTTGCCAGGGATACTCCGGCAAGCCTTGAAACACTATTCGCCCTGAGGTGGCAGAGCGGCAATTATTGGGTGGTCTCCAGGGACGGGTCCGACTTTGGCAGCACCGCCAGGAGAACCAATCTCGGAGAAAAAGTCAACGTTCGCCTTGTAGTACTCGCTCCACTCGCCAGGCAGGTCGTCCTCGTAGTAGATGGCTTCCACTGGACACACTGGCTCGCAAGCACCACAGTCCACACACTCATCTGGGTGAATGTAAAGCATGCGGTCGCCCTCATAGATACAGTCGACGGGACACTCGTCAATACAAGCTTTGTCTTTAACGTCAACGCATGGAAGGGCGATTACGTATGTCACTTCTTTATTGCCTTCCCGCGCTTCCGATTGAAGCCCTCATCCGTGATTGCTTCCAATTTACTCAGTCTGGTTCTTCTGATTTCTAGACTAGCGGAGATTAGACCCATGCCAATCGACTAGAGCCCTAAATCCATGTTCAAGACTCACTTTAGGAGACCATCCCAGAACTTCAAGGGCAAGGTCATTGTTTCCTTTAGTTGCTCGCTGGTCTCCGGGTCGGTCCGGCACAAACTCCAGCCTTGGTTTCACCCGCATCAATTCAGAAATGCGTTCAACGACTTCAAGTGTCGTTATCGATTCACCGCCGGAAATGTCGGCCACAAAGTTAGCCTTCTTGACCCTTCCCGCAGCAATGGTTGCCGAAACGATATCGTCAACAAACGTGAACGTTCTCGAGTTAAGCCCATCACCGTTTATTGATATCACTCGATTGCTGGCTAGTTTACCGATGAGTATTGAGAAAAACTGGTCTGGCCGAGGCCTCGGGCCGTAGACAGAGAAATATCGGAGAATACTGGAGCTCACGCCAAAGTTTGCGTAGTAGGCACCGATTAAGTTCTCGGCGGCCAACTTAGTGACACCGTAAGGAGAATTTGGAAGCAACCCAGCCCCACCCGTAGCGACCTTGCCATAGACACTTGAAGTCGAAGCCTGCACCAAATGAACGGTTGGATTATCGACGAGGGCAAGAAGTAAAGCATTAACCAGACGCACATTAGACGCAACGTACTTGTCAAAATTAGACCAAGAAGGCAAAAGTCCGGGAACTGCTGCCAGGTTGTAAACAACATCGACACCCTTCAAAATTTGGGGCCAGTCAAGAAGAGTCGCATCACCCTCGAGAAACTCAACACCCAGGGATCCAAAACCTTTAGCGACTTGCCTCCGGGTCTCAGCCGCGTAGAGTGTCTCATCGAAAGAGTCAACTGCGAACACCTGATAACCTAGAGACGCTAGCTGGACAGTTAAGTGACTCCCAATAAAGCCTGCGGCCCCGAGAACAACAACTTTTTCCTTCATATGATCAAGAATAGTAAAGATGCCGGAAGTTAGCGTACTTTTGCCCATCCATGGGACGTCTCCATACCTTGGGGATGCGATTGCCAGCGTTTTGGCTCAAGATTTCGGCGACTTCGAACTTCTGATTATTTGTGACAGAGCGAGCAGTGAGACATTGACCTTGGCTCAGGGAGCGAGTCACGCAGATGCCCGGGTAAAGGTTCTTGTCTCTGAAGTAGCTGGCCTGCCGAGCGCTCTGAATGCGGGTCTCCGGGCATCACAAGGTCCCTTTATCGCGCGAATTGATGCAGACGACTTGATGGTCTCTAATCGATTGTCCTCTCAGGTCAGGCATATGCGGCGCGATGCGAAGCTTGTGTGTCTTGGATCGCAAGTCTGCTACGTCGGTGAGAAAACGCAACGATCCTCCAGACTGCCCATCTGGAATTGGCAAATTCGCCTACACGCAAAAACCTCTAATCCCATCGCTCACCCTTCCCTACTGATGAGACGCGAAGCGCTAGTCGGGATAGGTGGGTACAATCCCGAGTTCATTCTCGCTCAAGACTATGAACTACTGAGTCGTCTGACGCGTTTGGGTAAAGTCCGCAATTCTCCCCAAGCGCTGACTCATTACCGCGTGCATCAACAGCAGATGTCAGTTGCGAGAGCTGTTGAGCGACTTCCCTACGAGATCGCAGCCTTGATGGCGAACAATCAAAATCGAGGGATGGCATCCGGAGGGCTAACGGAGATACTGCAGCTGAAAAAGCTCAATTGGAAATCCCAAGAAGATGTTTTAGGCTATGCGTCGCAATTTAGGCACGTTTCGAGCATTCTACTATTCAGCGCAACGAAAACAATTGACCTAAGAAAGCGCTTTAGTTTCGTTTTGCGAGCGGCCGCAAAGAACCCGTTCTTGGTGATTTCAACACTTTTTTCTTCTTTCCTAACTAGATTGATGGTCTCAGTTAACAACTTGAAGGGCTAGTGAAATGTGCGGAATTGCGGGCCACCTATCGCCTAGAGTAGCGGACCCTTCACTGGGCCTCGAGATGCTTGGAAAACTCGCTCACAGAGGGCCTGACGGCCCCGGGCACCTATTCTTCAAGAGCCCTTTTGGATCCATTTTTCTTGGCAACGCGCGTCTAGCGATAGTTGACGTACCAGGCGGCAATCAGCCCTACTCGATCGAAGACGCAGGAATAACCTGCGTTTTCAATGGCGAAATCTACAATCACAACGAGCTCAGAAGTTCACTCAAGTTGCTTGGGCATGTATTTGAATCAAAGGCCGACGGAGAGGTGATACCCCACCTTTATCTAGAGTATGGAATTGATGGACTCAAAAAGCTTAGGGGAATGTTTGCCATAGCGCTGTTCGATAATCGGACCGGGAAACTAATCCTTGCTCGAGATCACTTTGGCAAGAAGCCTCTCTACTACAACTTCTCTGAAACTGAGATTTTCTTTGCGAGTGAGCTCAAGTCCCTTATGGCCGGACGTCCTCCAAAGCGCGAATTGGATTTAGGTGCTATTGGCCTTTACTTACAATTCGGATTTGTTCCCGGTACTTTTTCACCGTTTGAGGGTGTGAAAAAAGTCGGTCCAGGCGATGTGATTACATGGCACGAGGGTCGATTGACAAAAGAGTCTTTTGCGGACTTTTGGGCTAGGCCCGAAAGAGGACACGCTGATAATAGCTTCACCGACATACAAAAATCGCTGGATGCGGCTGTTAACAGACGCCTTCCAGATGAAGTGCCTTTTGGATTGTTTCTTTCCGGGGGCCTGGATTCATCTCTCGTCGCAGAATCGGCTTCACGATTGTCCGAATCCACTGTAGATGCGTTCACAGTTACATTTCCTGGATCTCGGACCGATGAAAGCTATTTGACCAGACTGACAGCCAGGCACCTTGGACTCAATCTCCTAGAAGTTGATTTCCCCGACGATCCCGGGCAGCTAGTCAGGGAGATGCAATCTACATTTGATGAACCCAATGCAGACATTTCAATTTTACCTTCTCTGCTAGTGTCCCGCTTCGCTAGAGAATCCGGAAAAAAAGTAATGCTCACCGGCGACGGAGGAGATGAAGTGTTTGGAGGCTATCCCAAGTACGCGCTCTTGGAACGGCTTGCCCGGCTGGCCAAAGTTTCAAACAACAAGTTCTTGGGTCGGATGCGTGCGCAAGTATTCAAAGGCCTCGCCGATGGGGCAACTTCACCGAGGTTGATTGCCAGGCACTTAAGTTTCATTGCCAGGTTGGATAGAGGGTTTGACACCGTGGGATTGAATTGGGGGATTTCCAAGAATTATTTCGATGACATCTCGCTCCAAAAAAGATTTCCGGAAATCTACGCGAGTAGCGAGTCGCGAAATGCTGAATTTTGGGGTTATGCTCAAGCGAAATTAGGCCCACGAACGTCCGCACATTTTGATCTAATGAATTCCGATTTTCTTTTCTACATGCCAGGAATACTGCAGAAGCTGGACATGGCAACTATGAATTTCGGCGTAGAAGCGAGATCTCCGTTTCTTGATCGAGATCTCTTTGAATACTCAAGAAACTTGGCTAAGGAGCATTTTTACTCACCTCGGATGACAAAAATCGCTCTGAGGAAAATTGCCGCAAAAGTCTTGCCAGTCGAAGTTTCAAAAGCGCCAAAGCAAGGCTTTGTACCGGGTGACAATTGGATTAACTCAGACAGTGTCCGGGATTTGATGTTTCATTACCTCTCACCAACGCAGTCTCCACTCTTGGACCTCTTGCCAAAAGAGGCACTTCTGGACATTTCACCGCAAATTGGCAACAACTCCGCCTCTCGATTTACATGGCCATTGTTCACCCTCGCTCTTTGGCTAGAGAAGTGGAAATAGCAAGGCGCAAGCCTACTTACTCAATTAGTAATTGAAGTGATCTGGCATTACCAGAAAACCCAAGTCCGCGATAGAAGGCTTCGTTGTCAGGGCTACAGCTAAGCACTAGCTTGTAACAGCCATGATATCGACCGACCGCCATTATGTGCTGGACTAATTTTGCTCCAACTCCGAGTCCCCTCATATCGTCTCTGACGACGATGTCTTCGACGTGCCCAAGGACTCCGCCGCGCAATTTCTGCTCAAGGAGAAGTGCGCCAAAAGCGATGGCATTTCCTGTCGAATCTTCTACGACAAACGACTTCAAGAATGGATTGGCCTGTCGAGTATTCCATGCCGCGTCTAAGTCTTCCAAAGAAGGCCTAAACTCCGAAATCCCCTGAAGTAGCTCCACCACCTCATGAAGATGCTTCCTCTCGAGGTCTACGACACGGGCGCCTGGCCCCCAAGGAAAAAATGGACTCTGATTCAGTGACATATGGCCTCTAATCCAAGAAGTCCTTATCAATCTCCCTGCCTAGATATGGGCCGGTTTTGAACTCATAAACCAATCCTCCAGAGGGCCCGGCTTCGTAGCCATGACCACCCCTGTAGGTAATTGACATATCTCCGACCCCTAGTGTTTTAGTACAAAGGTGCTCCCGATCCTCCGAGTAGTAGTGCACAAGGACCTGACCTGCGACAACTACCCAGGACTCCTGAGCACGGAAACGATCGGAAACTTGCTTTCTCTCCAAATGAATGTGAGGCCTGAAAGAGTGCCTTGCAGGTATTTCAATGATTGCCGCCTGGAGAAATTCATCCTCCTTTGAAAAATCCACCCTTTTGAGAACACTAGCCTCGCTGGCGTCCGGAGTTAGGTGAACAATCTCATGCAGTAGAACTCCACTTTTGGGGTCGAAGATTTGCTCCCTGATAGTGCGGTCCAAGGCTAGGCCTGCCTATGTCTCAACTTGGACATCCACTCATCCACCATCTCCTCAATGAGCTTGTCGAATGTGACCTCAGGTTTCCAGCCCAGTATACTTCTAGCTTTCGAAGCGTCACCCTTTAGATAGGGCAGCTCCTCCGGCCTGAAGTACTTTGGATTCTGGACAACAAAGTCTCGGTAATCAAGGTCAAGTAAGTCGAACACCTTCTGCGTTAGCTCCCGAACAGTGTGCGTTTGGCCCGTAGCAATAACGAAATCATCCGGTTTCTCGTGGTCCAGGATCAACTTCATGGCGCGAACATAATCACGTGAGTGACCCCAGTCTCTAGAACTATCCATGTTTCCAAGTTCCAAAGTTTCCCTAAATCCAAGCTTGATTTCGCATGCCGACTTCACCACTTTGCTGGTGACAAAGTTTGAGCCTCGGCGGGGGGATTCATGATTGAACAAAATTCCATTAGCAGCAAACAAGTTGTGCGCTTTTCTGTAATTTCGAACTATATGATAGCCGAACAGTTTCGCACAACCGTAAGGGGAAACTGGGTGCATTGGGGTGGTTTCTCTCTGAAGCAAATCCTCATCAACAGAGTCACCAAACATTTCAGATGAGCTAGCCTGATATAGCCTAGATTCTGGTGCGTGAGACTTCATTTCCGTCAGTAAATTCAGAACACCCATCGCGTTAGTTTGAACAGTAAACTGCGGCACCTCGTAACTAATCCGAACGTGGCTTTGTGCCCCCAAATTGAAGATGTAATCAGGTGCAATCTCCCTAATGGCGGAGGCCAGGCTTTGAGGGTCAGATAGGTCACCGTATCGAGTCGTAATTCGATGAGCCAGATGGTGGATCCTTGACTCTTGATGCTCTGGCGTTGAATTTCTCCTCAGGATGCCAAAAACGGACACCCCCTCGTCCAACAAATGCTCGGCTAGATAACTGCCATCTTGACCGGCAATTCCAATAATCAAGGCCTTTTTCAAAGTTGTCCTTCCCAGATTTCCGATTTTCCAAGTGCTTCAAACCAAGGCCTCAAGTCTGGATAATGACCTTCATCCATAGTGTCCTCATTCAGTGCCGGGAGCATGTCCATTAACAGAATTCCTCTTGCGGCATCCTCTGGCGTCATATAAAAATGCCAGCCGAATTTTCGAACGTGCTGAGAGCTTGAATAGGGAGTAAGGAGGTCGCGTCCGTCGTATGACATGAGCTTTAATGACTGGTAATCCTCGAGAGAGTCGGTGAGGATTGCGCCGCCGCGGCCAATCGGAAGCCTTTTCTTAATCTGAAAAGAGAGACACTGGAGTGCGCCGCTCCCAACATACATGTCTTTGGTGAACCTTGCAGCCGAGTCCCAGACTCCTGTTTCCCCTAATTGATAAAGTCCAGACCATTTCAAGTCCTCGAAAACCGGTACTCCTCCGGCATGCACGATTTGCATTGGCACCGACACATAAGTTTGAGCTGGGATGGTAATCGCCCCGGAAACTCTCCTGAGTTTCAGTGACAAAAAAAGGGCGTGGGTACATGAGTCGGTCAGAACAGCGTACTTTGAGCCAGCGTAACTAGCCAATTTCTCCTCAAAAAGGTCAACGATGTCACGAGGATCTTCCCAGCTGTACCCCTTCTTGCGTATTGCTTCAGGTTCAGGCCTCTGAAATTCCTGTGGAAGGCGACCCAATGGCCAAGGGTTGTAATGATGACTCAATTGGTTCCTCGTCGGGAGTTTGTAGAATGTTGCGCATTACAACTCTATAGCAAGAAAGACCGGCATTGAGATAGCCTTAGATGATTCATTTCCACAAGGATACTTCGGTGCCTGGGCAGAGCGTCTAACCACTGAAAGGGAATCGCTCCAATACTTGAACTTGAGGTATGAATGTTATTGAGGCAACGAAAGCATGAGCAGACCTTGGGCCTCTGCATACCTGGAGGCCTAGCCGGTCAGCTTTTCGGGCTAGCTTATGCTGCTTGGATTAATCAGAATTTAGGGCTGGGTTGTCGAATTGTTTTCTTCGATGTCGGAACTTCTATCTCAAAACTGGCAATTAGCCCGATTTGCGAATCAGACGTTGCGAAGCAAATGGGAATTTCATTGAGCCGAATTCGCGGACACTTAGATTGGAATCCGTCGGTCAAAATAACTTCCACTAGCCTACTCTTAGGTAGGATGCGAGGGACCTTGGTTTATCGGAAGCTTGCACTGTTTGCCAGAAGTTCTCTTCGAACTGCGCGGCAGACTTCTCGGGCCTACGAACCAGGGCCCGAAAGTGTTATTCGGAGATCACATATTCGAAGCCTGCGCGCAGGTTCTCTAATCGCAGGATATCCGACCGACTACCAGATAGTTGAAGACTCCAGCGTTGGGCTTTTGAAGCTAATGCGCGCTTCCGGTCTACCAAATTTTCTCGACCACCCCGGCCAAGACGATTCCATTTCGATTCATTGGAGACTCGGAGATTACGTCAACAACTCCACTCATGGAGCCCTGAGTTGGGAGTTTTTCAAGATGTCTTTACAGTCGCTCCCAGCGGATCTTCCTGTTACCGTGTTTACAGACAGTCCCGATTTGGCGCGAAAATTGATATGTGCGACTGGAGAGGCCAGAGAAGTTCAAATCGCTTCAGGTGACATATTCGAAGACCTGTTCAGAATGACAAGATCGAAATACTTCATTGGGTCACACAGTGGTATCTCCTTCTTAGCTGCGATGGCACTTCACGACTCGACAACAGAGCCGACCGTGACCCTCCCTAGCAGGTGGTTCAAGGATGAAGAAGAGAATAAAAAATTCCAGGAGTCTTCGGGTGTCTTTGGAAGGGCAATCAGAGTTGATCCGACATATCTAGATTGACAGGCCAGGTAAAGAGCGCACTACTTTCGCCTCACGGTAATTTATCGAAGACCAGGCTAAGTTGATCTCTTGTGTCCAGGCCAGCTCTGCTCGCAGTTTGCCCATTCCTAATGGCCTCAACATACCTTAGAAATTGAGACACTTGATAGTCCAAGGAATCAGAGTAGGTGACCACAAAACACAATTCGTCGGAGAGCAACTCCCTCAATTCCTCATTCGCAATGACAGCGAAAATGGGTCGATCGGTTTTTGTGTAATCGTAAAGTTTAAACGGCACGGTCTCCTCGCTTCGACTGTCCCGATGCTGAATTAGCAATAGCCCACCGGATGCCGCCATTCGTCGCAGGGCCTCAGAACGAGGCATGGCGCTTCGTCTTTGAATCTCCCTAGAGTTGGCATAGCTCTCAGCCAGCTCCGAATCCATGTGGCCATAGTTCACTAGGGAAACCTGATTGTGTCCATTTTGGATATTTGAGCGATGGAGCAAATCGAGGATCAGACTGAAGTTTCGCGAACCATAAAGGGTTCCGAAGTGCGTTAGTTCGGATCCGAATGAGTGCTGGTTAGGATCATTACTAAGTCTACTAATCGCACTGTGGATGCTTCCCGGGTACACACTGATCAGTCGATTAGCATTCTTTGGGTGTCGCTTTAACAATGCGTCCAGAGCACCTCTTGAAGTCATAACAATTAGGTCTGCACGCTTGACAAACATCGACTCTATGGCTTCCAGGACAAGGAAGGCTAGCTTGGAAGCCCTAAACTGGGATCCAATGAATGGATCCTGAAATTCGAGAACGAGTTTGAATTTCAGTTTCATACGAGCAAGCAGAGCAGCGAAATGAGCACCAGAGGGGCCTCCAGTCACAAACACCACGAATGGCTTCGATTCTCGCACGTTTCTCGCAATTGCAAACGCGGCTGAAGGTGCCCAGAACCACTTTCCCCACGATACATTGCCTGCGAGAACCTTAAAGAGAAAATCCAGAAGCGTCCCGAAAACAAGAGTGAAAAGAGGGATTTGGCGGCCGGAAAGTTTGCCCACCCCTTGTTCCTGCTCCAGCCGCCAAGTACTCGCAGACAGCTTTGTCTGCACCTTAACAACTTTCAACCCTTTAGTAGATTCCAAGGTGGACCCCATAGAAGTGATGAGCACAATCTCGAAACCCAATTCACGTAACGCAGTAATCTTGTCCTGAAGCCAGTCCGAGCAAACGATACCCTCTTCGTTGCTCCAGTAGCTAACGAGGACAACTGTGGGGCTCAGACTGTCGGCTCGGGTCACTTTCTTATTCCTTGCCATTCTCCTGCTCGTCGAACGGTGGAGATTAAGAAACCAATGACTCTCTGTGAAAAGTTGTCTACCTCGTAACCCAACGGCAATTTCGAGTCATTGGGTCTAGCCAACGCAAACTCGATCGATTCAAGCAGGTTTTCTGGATTCAGTCCGGACATGGTGACTGCTCCGCATTCCAGAGCTTCAGGGCGTTCCATCGAGTCTCGCATAGTCACAGCAGGGAAATTCATTATCGCAGCCTCTTCTGCTATCGAGCCAGAATCTGAAATCGTCACAAGAGCGTTCATCTGGAGCTTGCAGTAGTCAAAGTAACCTAGCGGACTGTGGAAAGTCAGATTGTCACTGCCACTTATGCCGTGCTTTTTCAGCTGGGCTCGAGTCCGTGGATGAGTTGACATCAGCACCGGAAGATTCAAGCGTGAACCAGCCACGGACAGTGCTTCGACCGCCGCCTGTAGCCTGGCAGGATCATCAACATTTTCCTGTCTATGTAAAGAAGCTAGAAGAAATCCACCCCGGGTGAGATCAAGCTCCTTCAAAATTTGAGAAGCTCCAATCTGATCCTTAAAACGACTAAAGACTTCTACAATCGGGGAGCCTGTCAGACATATAAATCTTGGATTTAGGCCTTCTCTGAGAAGGTTTTCGCGGGCATAGGGCGTATAGGGAAGGTTAAAAGATGACACATGATCAACCATCCTCCTATTGAGTTCTTCTGGCACATTTCTGTCAAATGACCTGTTACCCGCCTCGAGGTGGTAAACAGGGATGCCCAGCCTTTCGGCAGCGAAGGCCGAGACGGCGGAGTTTGTGTCCCCTAAAATTATGACAGCATCCGGTTTTTCGACAGCCAGCGCCTCGAATGACTTTTCAACGACCTGAGCAATCGCCTTGCCCGGGGCGCTGTTGTCAATGCCTAAGTAATGATCTGGTTTCCGGATGCCAAGTTCGGAAAAAAATATCTCATTGAGTTCGTAATCGAAATTTTGTCCGGTGTGAATAATTACGTGCTCAAACAGCGAGTCCAACGCAGGGATGAGCACAGATAGCCTGACAAGCTCGGGGCGAGTACCGACGATTGTAACAATCTTCAATTAAGACCCTCAATCAGGCTCCGCACCTCAGGCACATTAGCCAACAGGGCAATAGTGGAATCAAGATCTAATCGTTCCGTGTTATGGGAATGATAGGCAACGGGCTCAGTATCAAAAGTTTTTCCCTCGCTGAAGTAAAGGTTGTAGTTCAAATCTCGAGAGTCCAATCCGACTCGAAAGTAGGAACCTTCATCGTGAGACTTCATCTGCTCTTCGGACCCAAGAAGTGATTCATAAAGTTTTTCACCGTGCCTTGAGCCAATGATCCTTATCTCGTGACCTTCCGAACCAGACAAATAAGCAACTGCCTTAGCGAGATCCAAAATTGTTGCGGCTGGAGCTTTTTTTACAAAAAGATCTCCTTGCTCCGCGTTCAAGAAAGCGTACTTGACAAGCTCCACTGATTCGGAGAGAGACATCAAAAACCTTGTCATGTGAGGGTTGGTAACGGTTATTGGCTGCCCTGCGCGAATTTGGTTTATGAAGAGAGGAATTACGGAACCTCGAGAAGCTAGCACGTTGCCGTAACGAGTTATTGAAATTCTTGTCCCTGAATCAAGATTGTCGCGAGCATAGGCCTGGGCGGTTTTCTCCATTAGGGCTTTAGTCATACCCATAGCATTAATTGGATATACTGCCTTATCGGTACTGAGACATACAACGCTCTTGACTTCGTTTTTGATAGCGCTCTCCATGACATTGGCAGATCCGTAAACGTTCGTCTTTAGCGCCTCCAAAGGAAAGAACTCTGCGGATGGCACTTGCTTGAGAGCGGCAGCGTGGAAAAGAAAGTCGCACTTCTTTGTGACCTTATCGACTGAATCCAAATCACGTGTATCACCGATGAAAAACCTGATCCGCTCATCCCCAAATTCATGCCTCATCGAATCTTGTTTAGCCTCATCGCGACTCAAAACTCGAATCTCAGACACACCCTCGCTGAGCAAATGCCGCACCATGGTTCTTCCAAATGAACCCGTTCCGCCAGTCACGGTTACGGTTGCTCCTCGAATAGTTCGAATTTTCTCCATCATCAAAGCATACCTCCGCGATAAACATCCATGTCTTCCACCATTTCGGCTACGCTTGGGGGGGTTGCGTACCCTGCTAAATTCCAAAAAAATGACGATTGGGACTCGTAGAGGGTGGACAAGGTTCTGTTTCTTGGGTCCTTGCTCTGCTGTGGATAAACTATGGTCTTTGGCAAAGCCAGTTTTTGGGCAAAACAGGTAAGTAGCTCAAACTTGGAGACTTCATCTCTTGGAGCCCAGTGCCAAGAGCCTGTCTCTACGAATTTGCTTTCCACCATTCCTACTACCAACTTGGCAAAAATCTTGGTTGTAACCCCATTCCATAGATGATCTACAAATCCAGGAAGAGGCCCTTTTTTTGATTCAGCCTGAAACCATGAGAACAGCCCCGCACTACTTCTCAGATCTGGGCCAACAATTGAGCACCGAATCTGGATAGCGCCGTTGGACTTTTCTTCTCCGGCAATTTTCGTTTGGCCATACAAGTCTTGAGCATCCTTGTTGTCATCCTCTTTGTACTCGCCCCTAAGACCGCTAAAGACACAGTCAGTGGCAATCTGCACCCAGTTGAAACCAGACTGATTCCTTGCCCGAGAAATTGCCTCCGGCAAGAAGGCGTTTAGAGCAAAAGCCGCAGCGGCATCCCTTTGTTCGTTCAAAGTAGACTTCTGGGGAATCCAACCGACGCAGTTAACCAGCCAATCCTCTGGCCCTAAGTCAATGGATTCAGACAAGTCCTCGAATTGCTGCTTAGGAAAATTACACAAGGGGTTAGTCGAGCGAGATATCTGCAGAACATTGAGCCCAGACTCGATGGCAGTTTTTGAAACTTGCTGACCAAGCATTCCGGTCGATCCTAGAATCACTAATCTTCTCATAGCGCCTTCCCAGCCAATGTTCTTAGCTGTCGCTCAAATTCATGAAGAGCCCGATCGGGGTCAAGGAGTTCCGATATGGTCTCGAAATTCTTTTGCCCAAGTGACCGCAGGTCCGCCCCCGAACGAACCAATTCAAATGCTTCGGCAATAGTTTCTTCGGGTTTGTCAACCGTCAGAAATCCAGGCGCTCCTAAGATCTCCAGGAAGGCAAGCCCCCGCAGTTTTGTGCTAACGACTGGCAACTTCGCGGCCATGTATTGAAGAACTTTGTTCGGCAGCGCTACATTGGTGGCGCTGACCGACTTAAAAGGATTTATTGCCACGTCTCCGACTTGCAGATAGGCCCGCAGTTTCTCAAAGGGTATGATTCCAGTAAAGATAACCCTGCTCTCTAGTTCTAACGCGCGGACCTCTCGCTCGAGATCGCTCCTTATGCCCCCATCGCCGATTAGTAGGAGGTAATCTTCACCATTTAACTCCTCTGAAAATGCCCTAATGACTTCCTTTAGTCCGGCAAAAGGGAAGAAGGTTCCCATGAAAACTAAGACATTCGAAGACGAGGGAATCCCGAGTTCCTCTCGAAGACCCTCTCGACTTTTAGCATTTCCCCCGTCTCCGATCAATCTGATAATGGGGAATTGATTTGAAACATGCTCCGGCTTCGCCCCTAGCCTGATTACGTACTCCCGCATTGCGGAATTGTGTACTGATACGTGAGTTGCTCTTGACGCAACATAAATCTCCGCAATCCGAACCAATGGTGAAAAAATGTTGCGCCTAATTTTGTGACTCGCGTCAATGGCTCTATACATGACCGGGATGCCAAGCCTGTTGCACTGGCGAACCATTTGCCACCCCGAAGTGGGAACAGAATACGTGACGACCACGTCGGGTCGAAAGTCTTCTAGTATAGTGCGCGTTTCCCAGACATAACGAATAGCTGCCACAAGCCTCCCTAGCAGCCCACCATAAGGAACCCTAGGCGTGAAGAGAGTAATCTCCACATTTTCCAATACTCGGCCACTAATCTTTCTTACCCTTGGAATGGACTGAAGATCCGCACATCTGACATCTTCTGGGAAGTGCATAAACCCCACCTCATGTCCCAAAGTTGCCAGGTACTCAGGAAACTCGTGCATTTCAAAGATCGGCTTCGCGAGGTAGTTGACTTCGTGAAGAAACAGTATTTTCAAATCGGCCTACCTGATTCGGTAAATGGTGAAACCTTCACCCGGTGTGGTTTCTAAGACCTGGCCTTGATAGCTCAGCTCGCCAGTTATCAACACATACTTCTTTCCACTTGGAACTGCTGTTTCATCTAAGACTGAGCCCGGCCCAAATAGGTCGTAACTAATGTTTGGCAAATCTGCCCAAATTGCCACGTTTGTGGCTTCAAACCTGCTGTTTGCGGCAATCCAGGTTGCCTCAAGCATTTCTTCCGTAAACTCACTATTCAGGTATTGGCCTGCCACGTCCTGAGGACTCTCTGCTCCTCGGAAGCCTTGATATTGATCCTGAATTTGGTAACCCGTGCCGACCATCGAGAACGGTAGCAAGGCTATGAACATCCAGGGGGCAAATTTTGGAGCAAACGCAAAAACCACTAATGAGGCAAATGAAAGAAGAGCAACCGAATTGAACACACTCTGGTTGACTACCAATCCCGCAAGATTAGGAGCGTCAGCAATCTGTATCGTGAGACCCCCGAAGAAGCCTGAGAAGGCCGGCGTAATGATGATGAATCCCATAAAGGCAAGGGGAAGCCTGAACCAAACTGAAACCTTAGATGCCACTCCGGAGGAAAGGGCAATCAGGCCAATTAAAGGGACAAAGACAAACAAAAAGTCGTAGTACCTCTCCAGAACCCTGGTTGAATGGTCGTCGCCACCCCCAGTAATCCATCCCGTAAATAGGACAACCTGTATTACCAGTGTTACAAGCCAAATCACCCCGAGTAGTGACGCATTGGTGGCTCTGGTGGACTCTTTCGCCCTGAATAGATCAATCACCCCAGCGACAATTCCAATAGTCGCTAGGGTCATTAGCGCAAAGTTAGTCAAGGTATGAATCCACAACTGACTTCCAAATAGATCAATGGCCCCCTGGAGGGGCGAAGAGGAGGTTTGGCCTGTCTCACCAGAGGAATTTCCTTGCGAGGTCCCCGCAAGTTCCGTAATGGTTCCAGCATTAACATAGTCTCCGAAAAAGCTGAGTGACTTTGGCCCGGCGACAATTAGACCTATAGAAAGTCGGCCAAGAATAGCCCCAAGGGCCAATGCCACAGACGCTCGGAATAAGGCTTTGTATCTGTACTTCGAGTTAGTGAGGCCCAAAGTTACCAAGTAGATCCCGATTGCCATGGCGGACAACCAAGCGTGCGGTTTGACCAATGAAGTTGCGCCGATCAACGCTCCAGCTAAAGCCCAATCCTTCCAGGCGTATGTTTCCCCCGCCCTCAGCACTGACGCAAAAACCAAGCTAAGGAAGAAGAAATACATCATCTCAGGCAAGAACATCGACGTATAGACACTTAGTGGAGACAAGCCTGAAAGAATCGTAAATGCGAATGCGACCCAGTAATTTAGGTACCTTCTTGCGACAATAAAGACAACAGTTAAGAAGCCGATGAAGAAAACTAGGTTTAGCAGCTTGCCGCAGGTGTAAAAAGCGTCACCACAAAGATTGGTAGTTGAGTAAACCACGTTGAACAGGTAGTTGGAAAAATCCCCGTAAGGAGACGGGTCCCAAGGGGCAGCCTTGCGAGCGTTGATCGAGTAAAGGTACTCATCTCCCAAGATTGCTGGGTTGACCATGGCGACTCTGGAGTAAACCCAGGCGGCAACCGCCAACATCGCACCAGCAAATGCCAGGTTCTTCCAGTCTTTTACAGCGGCAAGTAGGTTTTTCAAACCGGTCCTCGATTATCTCTTTTGTCTTGGAACTCTTGGTTCCGATTGAACGTCATAAGACAAGAATGAAAGTAGCAGCTGAACCCCGAGAATCAGGGCAACCGCAGAGAGAGTCACCTGACCGGCAGTGGTAGCCCTTCCAGCTTCAGCCGCCTCGAAGTAGCGCGCTAGGCCAAACCAGACACCGAACACGGTAAATCCAACACCCAACGGTAGTTCAAAGCTAGCGACTGACCACTCACGCAGGTAGTACTTATAGAAAATGCGCTTCCAGAGATTCACAGTGTGGCGCCAAGGAAACTCAACCAAGACCTTGCGAATCTTTAGATTGCTCTTCTCGTCCCCGTAGACGGCCTCCATCGGCACATCGACCACCACGGCATTAGAGATGCTAAGTCGGAACAGGAGATCGGACTCGAAGAAGTAGGTCTTACGAATTTTGTCTAAGTGGATCGCACTCAACGCCTTGCGGTGAATCGCAGTAAATCCATTGGTTGGGTCGGTAATCGACCAGTACCCAGATGAGAGCTTGGACCATAGAGACAGGACAGCGTTTCCAAAGATTCTTATCTTCGGCATTGCAAAGAGATTTTCGAGGCTGTCGAATCTGTTGCCCTTGGCATAGTCAGCTTCGCCATTCAGGACTGGTCGAGCAATAGTTTCGATCAGAGCGGGATTCATCTGACCATCGCCGTCAACCTTTACGATGACGTCCATACCGTCCGCCAAAGCGGCTCGATAGCCGGTGATAACCGCTCCCCCGACGCCCTGGTTGACTTCGTGACGAAGCACAACGACTCGCTTGTCTTTACACTTTTTTTGAACCAAGTCGCCAGACTTGTCTGGGCAGGCGTCATCTACAACGTAAATTCGCTCGATAGCAAGTCCGATGCCGGCAATTACATCAAGGATGTGAGCTGTAACTCGGTAGGACGGAATAACTACTGCGAGACGCACAATAATCTCCCCTGAATCGATGATGTCTAACTCTACCGAGCCAACCAATTGAGACAAACCTCAAACAAACACTAATGTCTTGCGACGCCAAACCTTAGGCTTGTCACAATGAGCAAATTAAACGCTATGTCACTGCGCTCTCTGGGCGCTGTCTTGCCTAAACCTGCCGCTAGGAAAATCTACTTGTTCGCCGTGGCGAGGGTTTTAGCCAACCTTCTGGACATCATTGGCTTGGCTGGCATCGCGTTGCTTGCGACTTCGTTTGGTGCGTTTGCGTCCGGAAGCGGCTCTGTTGCTCCCTTGAATTTGCCGATTATTGGCACATGGGTGATTACTGAGGTACAAGCCGTGCTTATAGCGCTTTTGATCGCAGGGACTTTCGTTTTGAAGTCGGGTTTTTCGATTTGGCTCAATTTACGCACCTCGCTCTTTGTCGCCTCGCTGGAAGCTGATTTGTCGCGAAAGCTTGCGGCTGACTACTTCTTGGGCGGTAGCGAAGGCGAGAGTGGCTTTGGCGACAGCCTAAGTGAGTTTCAGAACATTGCGACATACTCGACTGCGGCTCTATCGGCATTCGTAAATGCGCGAATCTCGCTGATTGCTGAAAGCTCGCTACTGGTGGCGATGGTGGCTTCATTCCTGCTTATCAACCCAGTTGCGACCCTTGCGATGTTCGTTTACCTGTCAGCTGTGCTGTTTGCTCTGAGCAGAGTTGTGACACAACGAATAAAGCGAAATGGTCAGAGCCAACTTCAAGGCTCTGAAATAGCACTTCAGTCAAGCCGTGATCTTTTTGGGATTCGCAGAGAAGCTAGGTCTTCTGGTGTCTCAAGTTCTTGGATCGATACATTCACGAAGGGTCGGGCCCAGTGGTCATCTAGCTCGGCAGTCATCTACACGCTCTCAAGCCTCCCAAGATACGTAATCGAAACCTCATTGATTCTTGGCATCTTCGCGTTCTTAGCCGGAATCGTGATTTTCAGTGATCTGCCATCGCAGGCAGTGACTATCGGTGTGTTTATGGCCGGCGGCCTAAGACTGGTTGCTTCGCTACTCCCCCTCCAGGCAGCCATCAATTCCATGATTGACGGTGCTAACCGCGGGCAGCCGGCGCTTGAAAGGCTCAAGGTAATTGCCTCTCGGCCAGCAGAAACCAACAAGGACCAGATCGAAGTAACCCACGGGAAGCCTCTTGGGCTCAAGCTTGATGGCGTCACCTTTGGATTCTCCAAGGACCTGCCAGTAATTCAGGACATTAGCTTTGACATCAAGCCTGGCACCAAGGTGGCCATTGTTGGACCTTCCGGTGCAGGCAAGACCACCTGCTTTGAGATTGCAACTGGCTTTAGATTACCAAAATCGGGCAAAGCGCTCATTGATGGGCAGGATCCAAGGCTATTGCTGGAGCATGGCCAGGGGGCGATTGGCATCGTGCCACAGCGCCCACATCTGATCTCCGGCAACCTTGCCGAAAACGTGTCTCTGGCAAGCGCAGCCCAGACGGATCTCGCCAAAGCCGCAGAGTGCCTAAAACTGGCAGGTCTGCACGCCTATGCCAACCCTGGCGCTTTGGAGATGAATGTCGAGCCGGATGCTGGGCAGCTTTCCGGTGGTGAGATTCAGCGGTTGGGTATTGCTCGCGCGCTGTATCGGGACCCGGGCATCTTGTTCTTGGATGAGGCAACCAGTGCGCTAGATGCCGAGACCGAAGCGCAGATTTCCAAGGTGCTGGATAGCTTGCGCGGCAAGATGACTGTGGTGTTGATTGCTCACAGACTCTCAACGGTTATGAACTCAGACAAAATCATCTACCTAGACAAGGGTCGAGTCGTTGCTGAGGGCACATTCTCAGAACTGCAGCGCAAGGTCCCGGATTTCGCCAAGGCCGTCGAGCTGATGGGCATAGCCAAGGGCTAGCCAACTTTCGGGTAGATCAACATTGGCTCACGGGCAGGTAAAAAGGCTGCGATCAGTAAACTTCGAAGCATGAATGCCCGCCCTAATCTGCCTGCTTTACTGGCAATTGGACTTTGGGGAACCCTGGCACCAATCGGATCACTTCTTTCAGATCTTCCACCTTTTTTTCTTACTGGCGTTGGCTTACTGGTCGGGTCGACTCTGGCTTGGTTCATGGGGCTCAAGCGGAGACAAGCGCTGGCCATCCCACCTCAGGTCCTGCTAGTTGGAGTTTTGGGGCTTTTTGGTTATCACGCCGCGCTTTTCACCGCACTTCAGATGGCACCGGCGGTGCAGGCCAACCTAGTGAATTACCTCTGGCCTCTGCTAATTGTGGTTTTCACACCACTGTTCCTAAAAGGAACTTCACTGACCCTTTGGCACGTGATTGCGGCACTACTTGGCTTCTTAGGTGCTGCGCTGGCAATAACCTCAGGTGGTGGGTTAACCGGAAGCGGCAGCTGGGGCTACTTCTTCGCCCTGCTAGCAGCCGTTATCTGGGCGAGCTACTCGCTTTTAACTAAGCGACTTCCACACTTTGCAACATCGCTTGTTGGAGTCTTTGGTTTTGTTTCCGGAGGCCTCTCTCTAATCGCACACTTTCTTTTCGAGCAGCCAGTCTCACCCACCCTTGGGGATTGGGTCTTGCTATTGATCTTGGGGCTTGGTCCGCTGGGTGGAGCTTTTTATCTATGGGACTACGCACTGAAAAATGGTGACCCGCAACGGATCGGATTGCTGTCATATCTGACACCGCTGCTCTCCACAACCCTTCTCTTACTGGTAATAGGGAAGGCGCTGACTTTACAACTCTTGCTTGCAGGAGTTCTTATTATTGGGGCTGCTGTCCTTGGTAATAGGGCGCAGAAAAGGCAAGATGGCTGAGAACTTTAGAAAGCGATCACTGGCACTACCGATCTATTTGCCGTCGTTATTCTTTGAAGCCGCCCTCAGCGCATTGCTGCCTATCCTCCCGGCAAGTGCGACTGAATATGGAGTTAGCCTGGCCGCTGCGGGTGCTGTGACGGCCGCAGCAATGCTCGGAACATTTCTCTTCGAACTTCCGGCAGCTGGAATTGTGAATCGAATTGGTGAACGTTCCGCAACGCTGCTCGCAACAAGCACCGCCACTTTTTTTGGTTTTCTTGGATTCCTAAACCTTGGCTATGTGCCGCTGCTGTTTATCGCAGCCGGTTTCGGTGCAATGTTCTCGTTGTATGGTCTGTCCAGGCACTCAATGCTGGCAGCTTCAGTGCCATCGACACACAGAGCCAAGTCGATGTCTCTACTTGGGGGATCTTTTCGCGGTGGAGCCGCACTGGGCCCAATTCTTGGATCAGTGGCGGTATCTCAACATGGAACGACAGCGGCTTACTTAGTGGCCAGCGCGCTCTGCGTGGTAGCGCTTAGCGCCGTGCTATTGGCACCTTCGGGACGCTTCGCCGCTGAGAGCTCTGGAGAGCAGGGAAATGTTTGGGCTGTTGCCAAGCGAGAGCGCCAAAAGCTACTAACCCTAGGAATTGCGTCAGCCATCATTTCCGCGGGAAGGACTATCCGCTTGATTGGCCTGCCACTTTTGGCAATTCAGCTGGGCATAGATGCTGCGACTGCGTCATTGGTTTTCGGCATAACAGGTGCGATCGATTTTGCGCTGTTCTACGCATCCGGGCTCATCATGGACCGCTGGGGGAAGTTCTGGTCGTCGGTCCCGACCCTACTGATGCTGGGAGTTGCGTATCTGTTCTCATTCCTAGTCACGGACGTTCCTAGCTTCTGGGTTTTAGCTGCCGTCACCGCACTTGCCAACGCTGCGAGCGCGGGGATCAATATGGTGCTGGGGGCCGACATGGCACCTCCAGGAGCCAGGAGCGACTTCCTGGCCGCCTTTCGGACTCTAACTTCAGGGGGCGTTGTTCTTGCGCCGCTAGCTATCACAACTATGACGGCTGTCATGACTCTTCCGGCTGCGTTAGCAATCACTGGATTGTTGAATTTCTACGGAGCATACCTATTTTGGAAATACCTTCCGGTACACGCGCCGGATAGCAAACTACTCGACTAAAAAACTCTCGGCCTTTGCGCTTCGGCAAATCTTACCCAACGAAAAAAGGCCCATCGGGTCGCCATGTTCCACACAAATCACAACCACGGAGGTTATGCCCACTACCTGCGTAGACACGCTATGGACTCGCAGTTGTTGAGCGCTAGGAGCAACTCCTAAGAAGTGGGCGACCGCGCCGGAAAGTTTCTCTGGGTCAGGTTTGCCCTTGATCGAAGCTCTGTCATGCCCATAGAGTACCGCCGCATCTGCCACGCCTTGGATGCGATTTTGAGCAATGAGGGCTATTGACACTGCGGAAACGCCAACAAACAAAGTAAGCAGCAGCGCAAGATACCCAGCCACCAAGATTGCCAAGCTTCCTCGCTCATTCAAGTTTTAGGAAGGCCCATGGTCTGAATCGCGCTAGCCGAGCCCACCCTCACCTCCAGGGTGACCAGGGAGCATCCGGAGCTGCACCAAAATCTGTAGTCAACCTCTTTCACACCCCAATTCGAAGCGAAGATCGAAACGGTCGATTCAAACTCGGAACTGGGGCGCAGTGGGTCATTGAGCATCGCAAGTCTCAGCGCGTGGCGGGAGATGGATTCAGCAGCGAGCTCATTTGAGAGTTGCTGAAACAGCCCGATTGACAGCCCGATTGGGAGAGTTAGGAGCGCCGAATAGACAACGAGCTCGAGCGGGCTTGAGCCCGACTCAGATGATCGCTTCACTCGCTGCCGACACCTGTACTTCCACCCTGGTGAGCTCGGAGAGGAACCCCAAGCCCGGCATCATTCCCTCAACTCGATACCCCGTTACCCCAGGTGCCGCAATCTCGGTTACGCGAACTGAGACCATTGAGGGAACTCGCTTTCTAACCAGCTTCAAAAGGTAATCGGATTTTGAGGACGACTTTGCCAGCGCTGCCTGCTGGGAAGCATCTATTGCGGCGTCTCTGATGACCATGGTGTTTATTGTCGCCATACCAAAGGAAAGCGCAGTCGACGTGATAGTGGTGAACAGAGTAATTCCGGCAAGCGAGGAGATAATGACACTGCCGCGCTCATTCAAAACTTGACCACCCGATCCATGGCCTCATCAAAGACTCCCTGCAAAGCTGGTGCGGCGAATGCCCAAATGACCACCACAAGCCCCGCAGTCATGAGTGTAATTAGCACCCAGCCGGGCACATCTCCACGGTCTGATTTGAACAGTGCTGCGTTACTAAGTTTTCTAGCCTGAATTTTCATGGCGTAATTCTTGGCAAAAGCAAAGAATTTGGCTTTTGGTTATCCACAGGCCAAAAAGGCAAAACCGCCACCTGCAATGCACAGGTGGCGGTTTTGGGTGTGTTTGTTTACTTAATTCCCAAGCGAGCTTCACGGCGCTTAGCCTGCTCAGCTGGATCTGGAACCGGCACGGCGCTGATAAGCCGCTGAGTATATGGATCCTGAGGGTTCTTGAGGATGTTGTCGCGAGGACCGACCTCAACCAATCGACCTTGCTGCATTACTGCAATGCGGTGAGACAGGATGTCAACCACTGCGAGGTCGTGAGTGATGAACAAACAAGCGAACTTGAGCTTGTTCTGAAGGTCCTGGAGAAGTTCCAAGAACCTGGCCTGCACCGATACGTCCAAGGCGGAGGTTGGCTCGTCTGCGATGAGCAGGTCTGGGGTGAGCGCTAGTGCTCTCGCGATTCCAACTCGTTGACGCTGACCACCGGATAACTCATGTGGGTAGCGGTTTCGATAGGAACGCGGAAGTTCAACACTGTCAAGCAGGTCCTCGACGCGGTTGTCCAACTCAGCACCTTTGGCCTCGCGCGCCAGGAACAGTGGCTCTCCGATACTCTCTCCGATTGGGAGGCGCGGGTTCAACGAGCTAGCCGGATCCTGGAAAACGATTCCGGTGTGCTTTCTGATCTCTCGCAGTTCTTTGGCATTGGGCTTGGAGATATCCTTGCCAACAACTTCAATGCGACCCTCGGCGATAGGAAGTAAGCCGATGGCGGCGCGACCAACGGTGGTCTTTCCGGAACCTGATTCACCCACCAAGCCAACAATCTCACCTGGGTAAATCTCTAGGCTGAAATTCGAGACTGCGCGGAATGCCGGCGCTCGACCGTTCTTTGGGTACTCGATTGCGACGTTGTCGAGCTTTAGCACCGGAGGTAAGCCAACTAGCTCTGGCGCTAATTCGCGAACGGCAACCGAGCCAAGTTTTGGTACAGAAGCCAGCAACTGCTGGGTGTATGGGTGGCTGGGTCGGTTAAAGATTTGATCCGCAGTGCCATGCTCAACGGTGTTTCCATCTTTCATCACCAGGATCTCATCGGCCAGATCGGCAACGACGCCCATGTCGTGGGTGATAAGCAAGATTGCAGAGTTTAGGTTGTCCTTCAGATTGCGAATCAAGTCCAAGATTTCAGCCTGAACCGTTACGTCCAAGGCCGTGGTTGGTTCGTCCGCAATAAGCAACCCAGGGTCGCAGGCGAGTGACTGGGCAATCATGGCACGCTGACGCTGACCACCTGAGAGCTGGTGTGGGTACTTGTCAAAAGATGCCTCAGGGTTTGGGATCTCAACCATCGCAATAAGCTCAATAGCCTTGGCCCTAGCCTCCTTCGGCCCCATGTCAAAGTGGGTTCGAAGGGTCTCCACAATCTGAAACCCAATGGTGTAAACGGGGTTTAGCGCGGTCATTGGCTCTTGGAAGATGTAGGCGACCTCCTTGCCTCGCACTCTTCGGAGATTGGCCTTGGTGGCGCCAACCATTTCCTTGCCGTTGACTTTTACGCTGCCCGAGATTCGAGCGTTTGACGCCAGCAGATCCATTAGACCCAAAGCGGTGGTTGACTTACCCGAGCCCGACTCGCCAACGATGGCCAGCACCTTTCCCGCCTTGACATCAAAGTTCATGTCAATGGCCGCCGGGTACCACACACCTTCGACCCAAAAATCGATGCTGTAGTTCGATACTTTTAGAACTGACTCGCTCATTTGCTAACTCCTGCGATGATTGACGTATGGATAAAACTTTTAGACCTAGAAGCAACTTCGTCTGGGCGACTGTCGCGCTGTCGCTGATACTTCTTTTCACCCTCAACAGCATCTTTGTTGGCGAGGATGCTGGACAGTCTCTCTTTGAGATTGGCCTCAGCGCAGTGCTGGCATTTGTGACCTACTCGGTTTGGATTCGACCTAAGCTGGTCGTTGGCCAAGAGAGCGTCGTGGTAGTAAACCCCTTTCAGACGGTCAAAATCCCCTATGACGAGATCCTTGATCTTGAAACTAAGTGGGCACTCTCGATAGTCCACAAAAATGGACGCACCACGGCTTGGGTTGCCCCTGCCAGCGGAAAGCGTCGCTGGATTGCCGATCAGACTTTCCGCTGGTACGGAAGTGGCGTCCCGCTCACCGAAGATAAAGGCATCGAAACTGGAGCCATGAGCGCTAGCCTCGATAGCTTCAGTGGGCAAGCTGCCTACTTGATTCGCGAACAAATGAAGAGAAGACATTAGTTACGCCTTCTTAGCTTCCTTGGCAGTCTTGCGGTCCTTGATGGTAACTTTGCGACGCTGTCTAGGGTCAAACGCATCTCGAAGTCCGTCACCAATAAAGTTCACACAAAGTGCGATGGCAACAATCAGGGCTCCAGGCCACCAGAACAGCCAAGGGCTGATGCTGAAGGTGTCCTGGTACTGGCTGATCAAAAGACCAAGCGAGACGTCTGGGGCGGACACTCCGAAGCCCAGGTAGCTCAACGCAGACTCGGTGAGGATCGCACCCGACATCAGCAGCGTTCCAGCCACAATGATCACGCCGATGGCGTTCGGAAGAATGTGCTTGAAGATAATTCGGCGGTCTGAAGCGCCTGCGACTCGAGCGGCATCGACAAACTCGCGTTCACGCAGAGTCAAGAACTCAGTTCTCACAAAGCGCGCCAAGCCCATCCAGGCAAAAAAGCCCAGCATTATCGCGAGGGGGAAGACGCCCAAGTTTCCAAATCGGAAACCAATCACCGCCCCGATCACGATCGTAGGAGTCACCAAGAACATGTCGGTAACTCGCATCAAAATCGCATCGACAATCCCGCCGTAGTATCCAGCGATGGCCCCGATGGTTGTTCCAACGCCTACACCCAAAAGCCCCACAACCAGCATCACCATGATGGACTGCTCAGCGCCACGCATTACTAGGGCAAAGTAGTCGGTTCCAATAATGTCGGTGCCAAATGGGTGGGCTCCAATTTGTACACCAGTCCCATCAATGAATTCTGGAAAAACGTCAAGAGTTGGACATCCGGTGACGCCGCCATTACAAGTTAGCTCGATGGCTGCGGCAGGATCAATGTCGGTAATTGAGTACGGCCACCACCCCGGAACAGAAATTGGTTCTTCTTTGGTCCCTAGGTGAATACCCGACGCTGTAAAAACGAAGAATATGATTCCGAGCAGGGATACCAGTGAAGCCATAGCCGCTTTGTGTTTGATGAAGCGGCGAAGGATAATCTGGCCTTGGCTTAGGCCCTCGGTCTCACGATTGGCAATCTCGTTTTCGTTCTTTTCGGCGACAAACTCAGATTCGTTCTTTTTCTCAGTCATGTTTTCTTACTTCCTGATTCGAATTCGTGGATCGACTACACCGTAGAGCAGGTCGGCTACGAAGTTGGCGAGCACTGTTAAGGTCGCGGAGATGATGAAGACTCCCATAAACAGGTTCAGGTCGTAGGACCGAATCGCCTCATTGAACAGCGATCCCATACCTCGCCAAGCGAAGATGCTTTCGGTGATGATCGCGCCGCCGATTAGGCCGGCAAAATCGTTCACGAGGATTGTGGTCAGCGGAAGCATGGCGTTTCGCATGCCGTGACGAACAATAACGGTTCGTTCTGTCAGACCCTTTGCCCTCGCGGTGCGAATGTAATCCATGTTCAAAACCTCGAGCAGGCTGCCTCGAGAGAAACGAACATACCCGGCAAATGAGATCAGAGTTAGGGCGATTGTTGGCAAAACCAGGTGCATGATGGTGTCTAGACCGCTGACCCAGAAATTGCCCATTTGCTCCGGAGTTAGTAGATCGTTCCTTTGGCCAAGAGTTGGCACAGGCCTACCGCTGACCGCGTCTGATTTGGTGTAATCCGCAAATTCGCGCATGTAACGGTCCAAGAGAACCGGGCCAGTTGCCAAGAAAGCAGTAAAGAGACCCACTCGAATGTAAACGCGCTTGTCAATCTTGCTCACCACGCTACCGATGGCCACGCCCACGGATACGGTAATTGCATAGATCGCAAGAATGCTAAAGAACGACGATGACTCGGTCATCAGTACCTGCAGTGGGAAGTAAAGTGCGGTCACTGCCAGAGCAGAGGCGGCACCAGCAATGAGGCCCTTCTTGCTGTCAAGGCCCGTGATTAGTTGGACAACTATGGCTGCGCTCACGAAGGCCAGGAAGCAAACTCCAAAAATGCCAAGCGCAGGGTCAAGAATCCATTGAGTTTCGCTGACGTATGTAAGCAACGCGGCTGCAAATAGCGAAGCTCCGGTAAGAACTCCAAAGAATTTGAGTCGAGATCCGCCTCCAATTCCTGCCACCACCAGACCGAACACAAGCGATGACACTATGACCGTTCCCGGGTCTAACGTGGGATCCAGCAAGAAATCGTTGAACTGGATAGCCATGTACTCCTTTAGCAGCACTGCAACCCAGAAAATCGGAAGTGAGAAGAGCAAGAAGGAGATGAAGGTCACAACGTAGTCGAAGCGGCTGTACTGGCGAATTGCGGTAATCATGCCGATGGTAACGCCAAGAACAATAGCCAGCACGGTTGCTGTAATGACCAGACGGATAGTAACCGGGATGGCCATTCCAATTGATTCAATAACTGGAATGCCAGAGCGGGCAACTCCCATGTCGAATTCTCCCCAAAGCCCGCCCAGGATGCCACGGAGCCAGGAGAAGTATCTAATTGGAGGTGGGACATCTAATTGAAGCTCTTGGATCAACTGAGCCATCAGATAATCCCTGTTTTCCTCGGTGTTTTCGCCAAAACCGGACAATGGGTTCGAGGAGTATGCCTGGAGGTTGTAGGCCAAGAAGCTGGCACCAAAGACGACGACAAGCATCATGCCAAGGCGTCTAAAAACGTAAGCTAACAAACTATCGTCCTGCCTGCGGATGAACCGCACACGTCATTGTGCTGCGCATAGTTGCCAGCCACTTCGAGCAAGTCTAACAAAAAGAAAAAACTGGGATGCCCGTTTGGGCATCCCAGTTTTTTTGCTAGATCAGCTAGCGATTAGTAGGACCACTCGAAGAAGTTCCAAGTCAGGGTGTCACCAATTGGTGCTGGCTTGACGTTCTTCAATGCCTTGTTGAAGGCAGCAATGTTTGGGTTAGCGTATAGCGCTAGTCCCCAAGCGTTTGCAGTGATGATCTTGTCCGCTTCGAGACGCAAAGCGGTGATCTGCTTTGGAGTCAGAACATCGCCCTGAAGACGGCTCAAGATGCCGTCTAGCTTGGAGTCAGACCAACCCCAGGCGTTGCTACCACCATCGGTCTTGTAGACCGATACTGCGCTTGCCTGGCTCAAAGAGGTTAGTGAGAAGCCGTGCATAACTACGTCATACTTGGCCATCTTGGTGTCCTCATTGGCGAAGATGTCAGCCTGCGAGGTAGTTACAACCTCAAAGCCTGCCTTCTTAGCCTCAGCCACAACTAGTGCTGCAAGAGCGTTTCTCAGCACGGTGTCAGCGTGAATGAAGTTCAGCTTCACTGGCTGGTTAGTTGCGGATGCAGTTGGGTAGTACTTCTTGACTAGAGCCAAGGCCTGAGCGGTGCGGTCAGCCTGGGTGCCCTTGCTGTAAATGCTCATGCCAGAACCCTTGGTAATGGTGTTGTACTCAGGAGTGCCCTGGAAGGCGAACTGAGTGTCCAAAGGTGCTGCTGCGCTGTGAACAGGCTTGATCAAGGTGTCAACCATCTGCTGACGAGGAACGGTCAGCAAGAATGCCCTACGCAGATCCTTGGCGCGCTGGCTGTTACCTGCAAACGGACCGGTGTACTGGTCAGACTTGCCAAATGCGGTGTCAGTGCGGAGGTGGAAGATTGAGTAACCACCACCAGTCTGGGTCACAGTAGTCACGTTTGGCATAGCCGAAAGAGCGGTCTTGTCAGCCGAAGTAGCAAGAGTGTTGTAGTAGATGTCGATGTCACCATTACGAAGAGCCTGAACTGCCGCGGTGTTGTTGGTGATGATCTTGATTACAACAGTCTTGATTGGGTTCTTGGTAGCCATCTTCGGTCCCGAGGTGTACTTCGGGTTGCGAACTAGGGTCATGGAAGAACCAGCGGTTAGCTTGCTCACAATGAATCCACCGTTGCTGACCAAAAGGAGTGGGTTGGTCTTCGAGTCGATGTTGGCTAGGTCGTAACCAGTGCTCCAAACAGCACCCATCTTCTTAAGAGCGGCAGTGTTCTTCTTGGAGAACGCAGCAAGGAACTTGTCCTTGGCAGCCTTGTTAACTGCGGCAGACTGCAAGCCCTTCTTGCCATCGGCAATAAGCGATAGCGCGTGAACTGGGCTTGGTCCAGGAGCTAGCAGCTCCCAGTCTGGCATTGGCTGGCCGAACTTTACGGTCAAGGTCATCTTGTCGGCGCTTAGAACAGGGTCGCCGACTACGTGAGAACCGTAGGCCCCACCGTAAGCAACGCTCTCGAAAGCAAGCTTGTCGGTTGCGCTGGTTGGGTCACCAAGGCCGGCAGCCTTGGACCACTTGTCCGCACGCACAACGTGACTCAACAGTAGGTCAACTGCGTCGATTGGAGCACCATCGGACCAAACCTGGCCCTTCTTGACGGTGTAGGCAATCTGGAAGTCCTTAGGGGTGTTCTTTACAACCTTCATGGTTCCAAAGTTGGTGTTACGTACCAGCTTGGCGTCTGAGTTGTAGTATGCAAAACCCATGCTGGTCAAAGACCCAGGTAGGGCGTTGTATGCGGTGTTTCCCGCGGTGGTTGATGAGTTCAACGAGGTGATCTCGCCTTGTGACATCAAGGTAACGGTTGATTTGGTCGCGGCCGACGCCGGTGCGAGGGCACCTGCAGAAAGACCTACGGCAACCAGCGCGGTTGCTGCCGCAGCAGCAATGGTGCGCAATGCCAGATTTACTTTCATGTTCATGTTCTCCTTTGAATGAAGACCAATCCGGCGGAGCGCTACCTTGCGTAGCGTGGACCAACCGTCTGGGCCTAGGGCAAGCAAAAGCCTAAAGCATTAGTAGACGGTAAAGCTAGGGAAATTCCAGTTTGACTCTTGTTTTGTAATCGTTTACCGAACCGTTACATTTCGGCAGTTCCGAGCTTCCGCTGTGGCGTGGTCGACCTGGAAACATCAGAGCCCTGATTGCAGAACCAGAAGTGAAGGGAAGATCGCGAATAGGACAGTGACGGGAAGGATTAGAAAGATGGTGGGAATCAACATTCGAGTTTCGTTCTGGCCCGCTCGGCGAATCAGGTTCCTAATCACCTGATCTTGAATCGACTCAGATAACTGCGAGATCTGATGGGCGCTCGGGGTGCCGCGCTCGATGGACATCTGAAGCTTCTGAGAAAACTCACTCAGCTCAGCAAGCGGGATGCGCTTTGCCAACTCCTGAAGTTCCTCAACCAAATCGACACCGAGATCAAGGTTGGTAATCAGCAAGCCGAATTGTTCGCGCCACTTTCCACTGAGGCGGGGCTGTAGCCAACGAATGGCAACCGAGACCGGCAGGCCATTTTCCAAAAGCAAGCCAAATGCGCTGGTTACCGAGGCAAACTGCAGTCGCTCATTTGCGAAGCTTGGTCTTGCCAGCCGGGCCGATAGGTTTTGTAGCCAATCTCGAAAACCAAACTGAGCCTTGGGTGCGAGCGGCTCCCGATGCGGGGTGAGCAGTCGATCAATCAGTGCCATTGAGCACCCTCCCTGGAAGCGGTAAGCGACCAAGGCGATTCACAAGCGTGTAGGCGACCATGCTTAGCGCGAGGCCCAAGACCAGGATCATCGCACCAAGTTCGGTGGCAAAGGCAGCTTTGTTTTGCGGCAGCTGGATCAGAACCAAAGCCACCAGCCAAGGTGCGAGTAGCGCGATTTTTGCACTCGAAGAGACCCAGCCCTGTTTCGCCAAGAGTTGCCCGAGCTCGGCTTGCTCTTTCCTAACTCGAAGCGCTGCTCGCTGGTAGGTAACTGACATTCCCTGTCCACCCAGCTCACTATCTAGCTCGATTAACAGGGCCAATAAATCAGCGTGGCGATTTGCGAAGCGACCACGCATAATCGGGGCGAGTTGGTCGACTTCATACCCCAAGTCATAGAGCTCGACAAGCGCTTGGAATTCCGATCGGAGCGCAGTTGGTCCCTGGCGCCCCAGGTACTCAAATTGCTCTCGCAGGCCAATGCCGCTGATGGCGCCGGATTGAAAAGCGTCGAAGACCTGCGGCCAGCTGGCATCAAAGGCTCGCTGCCTGGCCTCGGCCCGCAATCGCAAGATCTCGAGAGAGCTCGCTAACCCTAAAATCGCAAGGCAGATCGACAAGCCCCAAACCCCAGTTGCCCAGTAACTCAGCAACGCAATCACTAACCCCGATAGCAAGATGAGAATGGAAATCTGGTTCTTCTTATCCAGCAGCCCTGCCCTAGCGAGCAGGTCGCTATAGAACTTCACTACTGACCTCCAGAATCTCGGAAACGATTCGTTTGCCATCGGGAAGTCGTTGGCAGAACACCACAAGGTCAAAAGCTCCGAGCACAGTTGGGCGCAAGAATCGCTCCGTTATGTTTTCACCGGCCAAGAGTGGCAGTGTCAACAGCTTTTGAAGTGCCGCCTTAGCCGAGTCGGCATGAAGCGTGCAGAGCCCTGGAATACCTGAATTCAGTGCAACCAGCATGTCCAGCGCTTCCGCGCCTCTGACCTCGCCAATCACCAAGCGCGAAGGCCGCATGCGAAGTGATTGCCTGACCAGCTCACGCAGTCCGATCTCTCTAGCTCCCTCCGCACTGGCTGGCCTTACCTGCATCGCCACCCAGTCCCGATGCTCAATTGCCAACTCGAAGGTGTCCTCACAGGAAACAAGGCGTTCATCAGGCTTCAGCTCGGCAAGTAATGCGGTGAGTAATGTGGTTTTGCCAGCCTGCGTGGCACCGGATATCAAGATGCTCTTTTGAGAGCTCATGGCGCTTTCAAGGCTTTTTCGCTGATCTGGCCTAAGCGTCCCAAGCCGCTCAAGTTCTGCGAGCGTGATCCGACCGACGCGAAACTTTCGAATATTCAGCGTCCAGTGCTCCCGTGTTAGTTCTGGGATCACCACGTGAAGTCTTGAACCATCAGGCAAGTTAGCATCCACATACGGGGTTAGTCGGTCCACTCGCCTGCCTGAGTGGGCAAGCATTCTTAGCGTGATGTTTCGAATTTGACTTGCCGATAAATCAAGTTCAATCACGTGGTGTTGATCCGAAAAATAATGGATCTCGCCAGGGCGATTAATCCAAATTTCCTCGATCGATGGATCATCCAAAAACGGCTGCAGCACGCCAAAGCCACTCAGCTGTTGCTCCGCTAAACCCTGAAGCTTAGATTCTTCGATAGGTCCTGACGCACTCTCGGCCAGCTCATCCACAGCGCGTGAAATCGCCTGGTTGACATCAACATCTTCAGACACCACAAGCTCTCTGGCTCGCTTGACCAATAGATTCAGGCTGGACATGTTGGAAGTTTTCCAACCGGCAGATTTTCCTGCTTGGGGTTTTCCACAGCACGAAAAATCCGCTAAGCTATCTCAGTTCCATGCGGGTGTGGCGAAATTGGCAGACGCACCAGATTTAGGTTCTGGCGCCGAGAGGCGTGGGGGTTCAAGTCCCTTCACCCGCACAAGAAAAACCCCTGAGATTTATCTCAGGGGTTTTCTTTTTTGGCCTTAGCTTTTGGTGACCTCGACTGTGTTGGTGTTGTGGTCGATCGAGAAGCGGTACGGGCCGCGGTGCAGTACCTCAACGCCGTTACCACCTTCGGATTGGATGCCGAGCTTCGAAGCTAGATCGGCAAAGAAACTCTTTTGCGAATCGAGCGTCAGCTCGGTGCCCTGGTACCAAGCGGTGGAAGAACCCAAGGCACGCTTGGCAATAGCTACCGATCCATCGACATCGCTACCCTGGAATGATGCCACCAATTCGGCACCATTGAGCCTTGACAGCTCGGACCAGAGCGTTGCTTCCATTCCATTAGAGAGCTTGACGGAGTTTTCTGGGCGAAGCGGGTAGAACTCTTCGACGTAGACGCCGATGACGTTCTTGACCAGGTTGCCGCCGTAACCGCCAAGCTTTACTCGACCGGTGCGGTTAGAAATGTTCGAGTAGTAGCCGACCACCAGGTTGCCGCCGGAGGTGGCGTACTCGGTGAAGGTCTGCTCTTCTTTATCGGTGAGCATGTGGACCATCGGCATCAAAACCAACTCATACTGCTTTAGGGTCGCAAGATCTGCATAGGCAGGCACGAAGTCGACCTGGATACCCAGCTCCCACATTGCGCGATACCACTTGGCGACCGTGTCTGGATAGCTCATGTCTTCGGTTGGCATATTTGCCTGCATCATGACCCAGAACTGCTCGTAGTCGTAGACCATGGCAACCTTGGCACGGTTGGTCTCGTGTGCTGAGATTCCAGGGTGAGCCTTGAGCATCGCTCCAAGCTCGCTGACCTCACGGAAGACGCGAGTGTCCTCACCGGCATGCGGAACCATGGCCGAGTGGAAACGCTCCGAACCAGCCTGGCCTTGACGCCACTGGAAGTACATAACTCCTTGGGAGCCACGGGCCACAAAACTAAGCGAGTTGCGCTTTTCCTGTCCCGGAGTCTTGGCGTAATTGCGTGGCTGCCAGTTCACTGCCGAAGAGCTGTGCTCCATAAGCAGCCACTGCTTACCGTTTGCGAATCCGCGAGTCAGGTCGGCCTGTTGCGCAAGGTCGATGTGGTTTAGCGGATCGTGCTGAGCTAGGTAGTGGTCGGTGGAGACAAAGTCGACCTCCTTGGACCAGGCAAAGTAATCCATCGCATAGGTGAACTTCATCGACATGAAGTTGGTGGTTACCGGATTTACCTTGTCGTACTTCTTGATGATGTCGCGCTCCATCTTGAATAGCTCAAGAGTCACGTCCGAAGAGAAGCGCTTGAAGTCAAGCTGCTGACCTGGGTTTGGGTGGGTGCCATCCGGGGTGCGCTTTGGCACCACGATTTCCTTCCACTTGTAGTAGCGCTGTGACCAGAAGTCAGTTCCCCAGGCATGGTTTAGGTCCTCAATGCTGTCGTACTTCTTTTTCAACCAGTCCACAAATGCGGAACGAGAGTTTTCGCAGTAGCAGTATGGGGCGTGGCAACCGTATTCGTTGTTCACGTGCCACATCACAACCGCAGGGTGCTTGGCATATCTCTTAGCGATCTGCTCCACCAAAGCTGCCGCCTTCTTGCGGTAGACCGGGCTGGCGGCACAGTACTGTTGACGACCACCGTGGGCCAGACGAACACCGTCAAAGTTGACCGGCAAAACCTCGGGATAAGCCAAGGTCAGCCACGCTGGTGGAGACGCGGTGGCGGTGGCCATATCGATGCTGATGCCACCTTGGTGCAGTAGCTCTACCGCCTCATCAAGCCAAGCAAAGTCATACTTCCCCTCGCTTGGTTCAAGCTTTGCCCACGAGAAGATACCGAGTGACACTAGGTTCACACCAGCCTTCTGCATCAGTTCGATATCTTCTTTCCAAACTGACTTGTCCCACTGCTCTGGGTTGTAGTCGCCACCGAAGTGGAGCTTTTGTAGGTTCAGCATTTAGATTGCCTCTATCTCGATTAGGAACGCATTGTCGGGGAACAAAATTGGAGCTCTTAGGCCCATGTGATTCAGTGCACTGCCAGAGAGTTCGACACCCTCGAGCCACTGCACCTGAGCGCGCTGTAAGAACTTGGGTTCACCGGCAGGGAAAACAGCCCGCACTCGGTAACGAAGGCCCTCATTCAAACCAGCGAAGCGAATTCCTGCCGGTCTGGATCCGCCCTGGGTGCCCAAGGTGACGTAGGCAAAGATTGCCCTGCGCTGATCTTGGGAGACAACTCCGTGAACAAAGCTGGTGTCATCAGCTCGATCAACTCGCACCATGTTTCCTGAGTGCAGCAGGTGTCGATTTTGCTTGTAGTAGGTTGCCCAGCTAGCTAGGTGCGACAGCTCTTCTTCGCTGCACTGAGTGATGTCCCATTCCAAACCAGCGTGACCAAAGAGCGCGGTAACCGCCCTGAAGGAAAGCTCGTGGACTCGCAATGTGGTGTGGGATTTGGTCGGCCCAATGTGAGAGCCAAGTAGCTCCGGTGGAATGGCGAATTGGGTGTAGCGCTGAATACGCTGGCGATCAGCAGCATCGTTGCAGTCCGAGGTCCAGAATCGATCGGCATGCTGGGCCATGCCAAGGTCGATGCGGCCACCGCCGGATGCGCAAGATTCAATTTCAAGACCTGGGTGGCGCAACTTGAGTTCATCGAAGAATCGATAGATCGCTTCGGTCTGCTTATGAACCGCTGGCACGTCGCCGCTGGCTGGCTCAAGCACAAACTTATTGTGATCCCACTTGATGTAGGCAATGTCATTTTCGTTCAGCACCTTGTCGACCTGCTCCATCAAGTGCTGGTAGGCAGCCGGGTTGGTGATATCCAAGACATGCTGGTGACGACCCTCCGGTGGAACTCGGTCACCGACCTTCAAAATCCAGTCTGGGTGCGCCCGGTAAACATCTGAGTCAGCATTGAGCATCTCGCCCTCAAACCAAAGACCAAACTCCAAGCCACAGGCATGAACCTTCTCAATCAGTGGTCCAAGGCCATTTGGCCAGACCTCCTTGGAGACCACCCAGTCACCCAGACCCCGAAGGTCATTTCGGCGAGCACCAAACCAACCATCGTCCAGCACAAAACGCTCAACGCCAATGCGCTTAGCTACCTCAGCGAGCTGCGAAAGCTTCTCTAGGTTGTGATCGAAGTAGACCGCTTCCCAAACATTCAGCGTGAGTGGTCTTGGCCGAATGTTGGTCGGGTGATTTGGTCTTGCGCGTAGCCAGGAGTAAATCCGATTAGTGGTGCCATCGATGCCGTTTGCGGAATACACCGCCGCTACCTCGGGGGATTCAAAACTCTGGCCGGGCTGAAGGATTACCTCACCTGGCAGCAGTAGTTCTCCAGCCGCGATGAAAGTTCTACCCGATTGCTGACGCTCAATTAGGTGCTTGGAGTTGCCGGAGAACATGATTCCCAGCCCCCAGACCTCACCGGTTTGGTAACCGGCGCCCGAGGTCATGGCGTACTGCATGATGGTGTAGTCGTGCGATGTTCGACCCTCGCGAACCTCACGAACAAATAGCCCGGGTTGAATTTCCCTGCGCTGTAATTGACGCTCGTTCACCCAGCGGCCGGTGAAGTCCAGCGACTGCGCTGCCTGATCTGGCAGCGGCATAAAGACATTGAGCTCATTCAAAGTGAAGGCAGTAGCACCTAAGTTTCGAATGCTCTGGGTAACCCCTAGAACTCCAGAACCCAAAAAGCGATAGCGGTTTGTGATCTCAAGACCAGCATGTTCGTCACGTCCAGTAATGCTGGCGCTGGTCGCTGTTTGCTCGACTGAGACGATTTCAAAGTTTTGCGAAAAACCCTTGCCCGATGAGTGGCCAAGCAAAGCTGGATGTCCGGTGTTGCCTCGGGAATTCTCACGCCAAATCGACTGATACATCGGGTCATCCAACTCGGCGTGAGCAACCGGTTCCATGGCGGCCTTGGTGAAGTTTTCGATGCCCTGGATCTCGCCCAGCGCACTACCCCAGTGCACGATTTCTGCCGTGTCTTGAGATAGGTCAATCAGCAGTGAAACACCAGCTTGGGTGAGGTGAACAAAATCTGGTTTAGCCAATGCCTTATCCCTAAATCGAATGGGTTCCCAAGGACAATCTTGAGGTATCCGCTGCTTGATTTTGCTCAACACTATTGGTGATTCGAACTAATTCGAAGCAAAAACGACAAAAGTAATCAGAGCGTTAGTAAAAAAGCGTTCAGAATCGCAAATCTTCAGTAATCTTTATGGCTATCAGAAAGGTCCTAAGTGTTAGCTGCTCAGCGCAAAGCCCGCATCCTCGAAGAGGTTGCGCTAGCCGGCGCTATCCGAATTGCGGATCTGGCTGCGAAGCTAAAGGTTTCTGAAGTAACCATCCGCCGAGACGTTGAATCACTAGCGGCCCAAGGCATGGTCGATAAGGTCCACGGCGGCGTCACATCAAACTCACTGAGCTCTACTCTGGAACCAACCTTTGACTCCACAAGTCAAAAGGAACAAGCCGCCAAAGACGGTATTGCAAAATTGGCATACGAGCTAGTTCGCCCAGGCATGGCGATTGCGCTGATGGGCGGTAGCAGTGTCTACGCCCTGGCCAAGTTGCTCAAAGACTCCCCCAGCATCACGATTGTGACCAACTCGGTGCCGGTATCTGACCTTTTTGCCCAAAACCCCCGAGCAGACCAAACCGTGGTGCTGACCGGTGGCGTAAGAACTCCAACCGACTCGCTTGTTGGCAACATCACAGCCGAAGTCTTCTCTCGCTTCAACCTGGACTTGGTCTTCATGGGAACCCGCGGTATGGACAGTGAATTTGGTTTTTCATCTCCGAACCTGGTTGAGTCTGAAACCAACCGCGAGGTATTGCGCCGAAGCCAAAAGGCGGTGGTGCTGGCCGATCACACCAAGTGGGGCGTCAGAGGCTTCTCATCATTCGCAAGCTTTGAGCAGGCAGATATTGTGATTACCGATTCCAAGTTGCCGAAGGTTGCCCTTACACAGCTCACCGAGCAGGTCAAAGACGTTCGAGTAGCACAGATTCGCTAGCGATTTAGGTTTAGCGATAACAGATAGCTGCCGATCGGCTTGCCAAATCTAGTTCCAACGTTTGCCAGATGCCCCTGCTCCTGAAAACCCAGCTTGGTGTGGAGCCTGATTGATGGATCCGCACCGCGGTCAGCAATCACGGCGATGACCTCACGAATTCCCAGCGCTCGACAACGCGCAATCAACTCGGTCATCAGAAGCGTCCCCAGCTTCTTGCCAGTGGCTGGCGCGGAAAGGTAAATCGAATTCTCAACAATTTTGAGATAACCGCTGCGCTGTCGCCATGGGGCTACAAAAGCAAAACCAATCACCTCGATATCCCCGCGGACCAAAACTAGAAATGGCAATTCGAATTTGGTCAGCATTGCGTGCTTGTCCTGCCAATAATTCAAATCCAGTGGCTTGTCATCGAAGGTGACGACGGTATTGCGAATGAAGTAGTTGTAGAGATCCTTTATGGCCGCCAAATCCTCGAACCTAGCGTCCCGAATGCTGATTGGTCGCTCCGGTTCCGCACCGCGCTGCTTGAGCCTGCGAACTAGCCGCCAGCGAGTTTCGGAATCCACCACCTAAGCACTCCAATCGATTGGGCTAAGGCCCAACTCTAGAAGTGCTTTGTTACAGCGAGAAAACGGGCGAGATCCAAAAAAGCCTCGGTAGCTCGATAGCGGTGATGGGTGCGGGGAAGAAATGATGGTTGCCTGATTCAGCACCGTCGATAGCTCGAGCGCGCGCTGTCCCCACAAAATCGCTACCAGTTTTGGACCGAGCACCTGCTGCAGGCCTTTGACTGCCGCGGTGGTGAATTCTGCCCAGCCCAAATCTAAGTGGCCCGCGGTGTTGTTGGCCTGGGTGGTGAGGTGGCGATTGAGCAGCATGACGCCACGCTTGGACCATGGGGTAATGTCTCCGGTCTTTACGACCTGCTCCCCCAAGTCGCTGCGAAGTTCTTTGAAGATATTGCTCAGGGTTGGCGGTAGCGGCTTAGTCCCCCCAGGCACCGCAAAACTAAGTCCAATGGCATGCTCTGGATTCGGGTATGGGTCCTGACCGACAATCAAGACTCGATAGTCGTCGGGCGGTAGCTGGAATGCCCGCAAAATGTTTTCGTGCTTTGGAATCGAGTTTGGATCGGCCAAGACTCGCTGTTCGATTTCTTTGAGCAGCTCAAGCTGATCTGCGAGAAGTTCTCGCCAGATCGGATGAAGTTGCTTTGCGAACATTCCTACATAGTAAAAGTGCCATGATGGTAATGCGAATAAATAAGGAGCAATGATGCCAAGTCCTGCCGAACTACTTCAGGAAGCCAGTAAGTACAAAGACACCCTTATTGGAATCAGGCGAGAGCTGCATCAAATCCCAGAGTTTGCGCTACAGCTACCCAAGACCCAAGAGCGCATCCTCGCTTCTATTCACGGCCTGGGCGAGATTCACCTCGGCAAAGAACTCAACTCCATCGGGCTAGTGATTCGCGGAGCGAATCCCGGACCGACTGTTTTATTGCGTGCCGACATGGACGCCTTGTCCGTAAAAGAGGAAACCGGCCTGGATTTTGCATCGACCAACGGCTTCATGCACGCCTGTGGTCACGACCTTCACATGGCTGCCGGCATTGGCGCGGCTCACCTGCTAGCAACTCACAAAGACAAGCTCAATGGCAATGTGCTGATTTGGTTCCAGCCTGGCGAGGAAGGTCATCACGGCGCTGACGTGATGATCGAAGAAGGCTTTTTGGAGCTAACCGGCGAACGCCCAATTGCCGCTTATGGCCTGCACGTCTTCACATCAATGCCCCTGGGTGCTATTGCCTCCAAGCCAGGCCCCATGATGGCGAGCGCCGGTGACCTGCACGTTACCTTCCACGGCTCCGGTGGGCACGGCTCGATGCCATGGCTTTCGAAAGATCCCGTAACTCCAATGATCGAAGCCATCGCCGCGCTACAGAACATGCTGAATAAGCGCTTTGACCAGTTCGACCCGGTGATTCTCAACGTCGGCTGGATTAGAGCGGGCGACGATGCCACCACCAACGTAATTGCCGACAAGGCAAGCTTTGGAGCAACTGTTCGAACCTTCTCCGAGAAGAACACCAAGCTGCTTCATGAGCTAGCGCCTAAGCTCATCCACTCGATCGCCGAAGGCTTTGGACTAACCGCAACTGTCGAGTTTGGTCGGGCCACCAAGGTTCTGATGAACGACCCAGCTGCGGTGGCAAGAGTCGAGAAGGTGGCGAAGGCTCTAGTTGGCGAGCATGGCTATGTCCCGATGCAGGTTCCGATTGCCGGTGGCGAAGACTTTGCGTCGATTGTCCACGAGGTGCCTGGAGCATTTGTTTTTGTTGGCGCCTGCCCACCAGGAACTAACCATGAGACCGCACCGACAAACCACAGTGCGAAGGCAATGTTTGACGACTCAGTTCTGCCACTATGCGCAAGCATTTTGGCGGGCCTGGCCTTTGATCACCTCGGGTAAAGTTACTTCTAGTTACACCCTTGGTTGCCCACCGTCGAGCAATCCTCCATAGTTTGATTACCAGCCAAAAAATCTAAGGATTACTCGATGTCAGATTCAACCTCTTGGGGATTTGAGACCATTCAAATCCACGCCGGTGCTACCCCGGATCCTGCTACCAACGCTCGCGCGGTGCCGATCTACAAGACCACCGCTTACACCTTCAATTCGGCCGAGCACGCTCGCAACCTCTTTGGGTTAGCAGAATTTGGCAACATCTACACCCGCATCATGAACCCAACGCAGGATGTCGCCGAGAAGCGGATCGCCGCACTTGAGGGCGGCACGGCCGCGCTCCTACTCTCCTCGGGTCAGGCAGCTGAGACGATTGCGGTTTTGAACATCGCTGAGGCCGGCGACCACATCGTCTCGTCTTCGACCCTCTACGGCGGTACCTACAACCTGTTCAAGTACACCTTGGCCAAGCTCGGTATCGAGGTCACCTTCGTCGAAGACCAGGATGACGCAGCCGAGTGGCAGGCAGCGGTTCGCCCAAACACCAAGCTGTTCTTTGCCGAGACCATCGGAAACCCTAAGGTTTCAATTTTGGACATTCAGAAGGTGGCAGATGTCGCTCACGCCAATGGTGTGCCGCTGATCGTAGATAACACTGTCGCAACACCATTCCTGATCAAGCCACTGGAGCACGGTGCTGACATCGTGGTTCACTCCGCAACTAAGTTCCTAGGTGGCCACGGCACCGTGGTTGCCGGCGCGATTGTAGACGGCGGTAAGTTCGCGTGGTCCAAGTCGGATAAGTTCCCAGGACTTACCGAGCCAGACCCGAGCTACCACGGCGTGGTTTACACCCAGGCGCTTGGTGATGGAATTGCCTACATCATCAAGGCCCGCGTTCAACTGCTGCGCGACATCGGTGCCGCAGTATCGCCGGACACCGCCTTCTCGCTGATTCAAGGAATTGAGACGCTAAGCCTTCGCATGGAGCGCCACGTTTCAAACGCTGCCAAGGTTGCGCAGTGGCTGGAGCAGCACGCACAGGTAAAGAGTGTGAACTACGCCGGACTTGCTTCTTCGCCATACAACCAGGCCCAGCAGAAGTTCGCCCCTAAGGGTGCCGGAGCCATCGTTTCCTTCGAGATCGTTGGTGGCGTTGAGGCGGGCATTAAGTTCGTGGATGCGCTCGAACTGTTCAGCCATGTGGCAAACATCGGTGATGTCCGATCCTTGGTTATCCACCCGGCATCAACCACCCACTCCCAGCTGAGCGAGCAAGACCTCGCAACCACTGGTGTGACCCCCGGACTGGTTCGACTTTCAATTGGTCTTGAGACCTATGAGGATCTAATCGCTGACTTGCAGAAGGGGTTTGCTCAGGCAAAGTAATGGACTTCCAGATATCTGAAGACTCTGCTCCCTCGGAATTTATCTCCGAGGAGCAGCGTCGTCAGCTGGTCGGAAGACCGCCTGCCACCGGTGCTTGGCTAGCAGGTGACCCATTGGGTGATCGAAAGTTCACCGAGGTTTTTGATGTCGCTTTAGAATCCGGTTCGGTGCTCTCCAATGCGCGCTTGGCTTACGAAACCTGGGGCGAGCTAAACGCCGAGCGATCTAACGCAATCCTGGTGCTGCACGCTTTGACTGGCGATAGCCACACAATTGGCAACTCCTCCAAGGCTCACCCAACCGCAGGTTGGTGGAACGGGATCATCGGACCCGGACTGCCGCTTGATACCGATAGATACTTTGTTGTCACGCCGAATGTTCTAGGTGGCTGTCAAGGATCGACCGGCCCATCGTCTTTGGATAGCCGGGGCAATGAATACGGCTCGAACTTTCCTCAGCTCACCATTCGCGACCAAGCAAAAGCCTTTGTGGCACTTGCCAAGCAGCTGGAAGTCGAAAAGTTGTTTGCCATCGTTGGTGGATCGATGGCCGGCATGCACGCCCTCGAAATGGTTATCGATAATCCCGATATCACTCAGCGTCTAGCGATTCTGGCCGCACCGCCATATTCGACCGCAGATCAGATTGCTCTGAACACCGTTCAACTGGAAGCAATCCGTTCTGACCATCATTTTGCCGATGGCAACTACTACGGGGCCAAGCCTGGATTCGGACCTCACAAAGGCCTCGCTCTGGCTCGCCGCATGGCACTGTTGAATTACCGCTCGCCCGAAGAGCTAAATGAACGTTTTGGAAGAAGTTGGCAGTCCAAGGTCAGCCCGCTAACCGAAAACGGCAAGTATGCGGTCGAAAGCTACTTAGATTTCCACGGCAATAAGTTTGTGCGTCGCTTTGATGCCAACAGCTATATCACGCTGGTTTCCGCAATGAACTCTCATGATGTTGGCAGGGGTCGAGACTCGGTTGAGGCTGCCCTGAGCAGGATCAAGTGCCCAACTCTGGTGCTGGGAATTGACTCTGACCGCTTGTTTCCACTGGCTGGACAAGAACTTATTGCCAAGCACATTTCTGGCGATCTTTACGGCGGCGAACTTCAGGTGATTTCTAGCGAATTCGGACACGATGGATTCTTGATCGAAATTGAAGAGGTTGGCCAAAGGCTTGCTGGTCTGCTAGCCCTCTAGGCTAAGAGCGTGAATCTACTGCGCTCAAAGATTGCCGTTTGCTTCTTCTTCCTATCCGGGGGCTCAGCGCTTGCGCTCTGGGCGGTCCACATCCCACTGATTCAAGCGACCGTGGGTATCGAGTATTCGACCCTGGGTCTTTTGCTAATGCTCTCGGGCATCGGCGGCTATGCCGCGATGCAGTTCTCCGGTTGGATGATCGACCACGTCGGAGCTAAGACATCGACCCGCATCGGTGGCGTGATTGTCGGTTTATCGCTTTTGGGCCCGGCATTCTCAACCAACCCTTGGATGCTGGGACTTTCGATTATGGGAATTGGTTTTGGACTGGCCGGTATTGACGTACCGATGAATGCCGCCGCCTTGCAGGTAGAGAAGGCAAACAAAAAAGCAATTTTCACCTTTTTCCACCTGTTCTGGTCGGTTGGCGGACTACTGGGAGCGGGTGTAGGTTTTGCCACCATCGCGGCCGGATTCACCCAGGCCCAAACCCTTCCGGTCTATGGCGCGCTGTTGTCGGTTATCGGATTCTTTATCGCTAGTTGGTTGCTACCGAATGAACCGGTTGCCACCACCGATGACAAGGTGGCCAACAAGGCTGCCAGCAAATCAAACCGCAGGGTGCTCGGCTTTGTGATTCTGGCTGGGTTGATGGCCGCATCCGGTGCGATCATCGAGGGTGTGGCCCAGGACTGGTCGGCGCTCTACCTAAAGGACATTCAGGGCGCGACTGTAGCCCTTGCTGCCTGGGGTCTAGCGGCGTTCAACATCGGCATGATCATCGGCCGAATTTTCATCGACCGAATCGTCGAGGTGCGAGGTCGAGGTTTCGTTATTCGCTGGGGATCGCTGTTTAGCGCGATCGCAATTGGGTTGCAGGCAATTGCTCCAAACTTTGAGATTTCGCTGTTCTTCTGGTTCCTTTTGGGGCTGGGAATCTCAGGTGTAGTGCCGCAGCTATTTGCCGAGGCCGGGGAAATTGGCGAAGCAACCCACTCGGGCCGAAACATGGCCAAGGTGGTTGGTATTACCTACATCGGTGGCTTGGCTGGACCATCGATTATCGGCCTGTTGACACATTCGCTACCGCTGGATGTCGCCATCGGCTGGGGTAGCGTGCTGGGTATCTTTATTGTTCTCAGCTACTCCCAACTTCAGAAACTACCTAAATGAGCAAACTTTTTACCCCCATCCAAATCCGCAACCTAACCGTAAAGAACCGGCTGTGGGTGTCTCCGATGTGCATGTACTCCTGCGAGAACCAAGATGGCGTAGTTGGCGATTTCCATCTAGTCCACCTCGGCGCCAGAGCACTCGGTGGTGCTGGTTTGGTGATGGCAGAGGCATCGGGAGTGAACCCCGAGGGACGCATCACCCCTTGGTGCCCGGGGATTTGGTCGGATGAGCAGGCCAAGGCATGGCTTCGGGTAAATGACTTTATTCACCAGCAGGGCTCTGCCACCGCAATCCAGCTTGCCCACGCTGGAAGAAAAGCCAGCACCTACCGCATGCAGTCTGGCTCCGGTTCGGTGCCACTTGATCAAGGTGGTTGGCAAACTTACTCAGCAACCAACGAGGCGTTCACTGGTTATGCCGCTCCAAGAATGCTGGCGACCGATGAGATTCCCCGACTGGTTAGCGACTTTGTTCTAGCCGCCCAAAAGGCGGTTGATGCCGGATTCGATGCCCTAGAGATTCACGCCGCCCACGGTTACCTGCTGCACCAGTTCCTCAGCCCACTGAGCAATCAGCGGGAGGATCAATACGGTGGCAGCCTAGAAAACCGCGCTCGCTTTCTGCTCGAAATTGTTGAGCAAATTCGCCAGGCAATCGGCGAGAGCATTCCGCTGATGGTGCGATTTAGCGCAACCGATTATGTCGAAGGCGGCTGGGATCAGCTTCAGACCAACCAGGTTGCCAGCTGGGCTCGCGAGCTAGGTGCGGACCTGTTTGACATCTCCTCCGGTGGCATCATCATGGGAGTAAAGATTCCAACTGGCCCCGGCTATCAGGTAAACCTTGCCGAGTCGGTAAGTGTGGCAACCGGTAGTGATGTGGCAGCGGTTGGTCAGATTACCAACGCCAAACAAGCCGAGGAAATCTTGGAGCGTGGCGATGTCGATGTGATTATGGTCGGCAGAGAGTTCTTACGCGATCCATTTATGGGATTGCGGGCCGCGCATGAGCTAGGCGAAGAAGTTAGCTGGCCGGTTCAATACGAACGCGGTAAGTGGCCTAACGCCTAGTTGCGTCGTCAATTTCTCCAACCAATTCCTCAATGATGTCCTCGAGGAATAGGCAACCGACAATGGTTCCGTCTGCTGCGAAGCTGCGAGCGATGTGTGCTCCCGAGCGACGCATCTGAGCTAGGGCATCTTCAAGTTCTGCGGTCTGCGGCACCGAAATCATCGGACGCAAGCGCTTGGCCGGCAGCTTTTGGGCCAGGTCTTGTTCGTTGGCAGCAAGCGCATCCTTGATGTGCCAGTAGCCGACGATATCCCCTGCGCCACTTAGCACTGGATAGCGCGAGAAGCCGTGTTCACCAACCGCCAACTGAAGGTCTCTGGCAGTTGAGTCGGTGCTGAGCGCAATCAATTGCTCAAATGGCACCGCGACATCCACCACTCGCTTCTCGGTGAATTCGAAGGCCTTCAAAATCGTGCCGGAGTCATCCTCCAAGGTGCCGTGACGAGCAGACTCATTGACGATGTTTTCCACCTCTTCGAGGGTGTAGGCGTTATCTGCCTCATTGCGCGGCGTGAATCTAAAGGTTCTAAGAATCAGATTGGAAATCGCGTTCATCGTGATCACAATTGGGCTGACCAGCTTCGCCACGAAGTAAAGCATGGGAGCCAAAACCAACGCTGCGCGATCCGGGATAGAAATCGCAATATTCTTTGGCAGCATCTCACCCAAAACCACGTGTAGGTAGGTAACCAACAGCAGGGCCGTCACAAAAGAGATCACATATGTGAGGTCATAAGGAATTCCGACGGCCTTGAGCGGGACCTCGAGTAGGTGGTGAATCGAAGGCTCAGCAATCAGCAGAATCAAAAGCGACGAAACTGTAATTCCCAGCTGCGCGGTGGCAAGCATTAGGGAGACATTTTCCATTGCCTTAAGCGTGATCTTGGCTGCCGGATTGCCAGCTTCTGCCTTGGGCTCAATTTGCGCTCGGCGGGCAGAGATAACAGCAAATTCACTGCCAACAAAAAAGGCGTTCGAGGCCAGCAGCACAACCAGCCAGATCAGGCCGAGAAGATCGTTATTCATCTTCCACCTCGATCGGCTCAAACCTTACGCGGTCGACTCTTCTGCCATCCATGCGAGTAACGGTCAAAAAGCCCGCAGGAATCTTGACCTGGTCTCCCGCCACTGGAATCTTCTCGAGCTCACTCATGATGAAGCCGGAAACCGTGTCGTAATCTTCGTCTTCGGCAATAACCAGGCCGTGTTCCTTAAGTTCTGCTGGTCTTAATAGCCCCGAGAAAGCCAACGAACCATCAGAGAACTTGGTAACTGAACTACGAGCCTTATCGTGCTCGTCATCTAGGTCACCGACCAACTCCTCAATGGCATCCTCCAGGGTCACGATGCCGGCGGTGCCGCCGTACTCATCGATGACCACACCAAACTGCAGGCCTTTGCCACGCAACTGAAGAATCAGAGCGTCCAGCGGCATGGTCTCCGGGACTCGCAGTGGTTCCACCATCAGAGCGCTAACCGGAACCTGAGCTCTACGCTCCAGCGGAATAGTGATTGCCCGCTTGAGGTGAACTACTCCAACGATGTCGTCTTCGTCCTCACCCGAAACCGGAAAGCGAGAATGTCCAGTAGAGCGAGCAAGCTCAATCAAATCGGTGGCGTTCTCGTCCCTGGAGAGCGAATACATCTTTGGGCGAGGAGTCATCACATCGCTGGCGTTTAGCGATGCCAAAGAAATGGTTTTCTCCAAAAGTTGAGCGGTGTCCTGCTCCAAAGAGCCAAGGTGAGCGCTTCTGCGCACCAGCGAGGAGAGTTCCTCCGGACTTCTGGCAGAGGAGAGCTCTTCCTTTGGTTCGATGCCAAAACGGCGCACAAACCAGTTGCCATTTGAGTTCAGAAAGTGAATCAGGGGCCCGAATAGCCAGGTGAAGGCAACCTGAAAACCAACCACCAGCTTGAGAATTCTTACCGGCTCGCTCAGTGCCATGTTCTTTGGCACAAGTTCACCGATCAAGAAGCTGAAAATTGTGGCGATTACCATCGCAATGGCGATGCCGACCGGTTGGAGCAGGTTCTCGCTCACGCCGAGATCAAGCAATCCCGGTCCTAGCAATCGAGTCAGCGCGGGTTCTGCAACATAACCAGTCAGCAAAGTGGTCAAGGTAATGCCGAGCTGGGCTGCGGAGAGGTGTGTTGAGGTCTTGATGACGGCCTTGATAGGCAGATCTAGGCCCTTTTTGCCGGATTCGCGCATTGCTTCAAGCTCAATGCGCTCGACATTGATTAGTGAAAACTCGCTGGCAACAAATAGGCCGGTACCGATTGTGAGGAGCACGCCGACGGCGAGTAGCAGGTAATCGGACATCTACCGATCCTGGCTGGGGCTATGTTTACTGGGCTCCATATTCATAAAACACTATAGCTGGTATGACGGGTAGACTAGAGAGCGGTTTTAAAGGATTCGTTCAAAGGGGCACCCTTGTCGTCAACCGACAATCACTCATCCGACGCAGATTTTGGCGCAAACGAATGGCTAGTTGCAGAAATGTACGGCCAATGGCTTGAGAATCCGGATTCGGTAGACCGATCCTGGTGGCCGATCTTGGAGCGCTACCAACTCACTCAGCAGCCCGGTGCCACAGCGGCAGCGGCTGCGCCAGTGGCTCCAGCGGTAACCACCGATTCAACCGTGGTGCCAAGCTATGACAGCTCCGTTGCGCCTGCGACCGAGGCAATTACCGTTCCAGTCGCCAAAGCGAGCGAGAGCAGCGCCGTGAACGCCCCCGTTCCAGCCAACCTGCCAGCCGCCACCGGAGCTATCTCCGTGGTTGAAGCCGAAGACGACGAGCAGCCAGAGGTAAACGTGCTTCGCGGCATGGCTAAGACCTTGGCAACCAACATGGACGCATCGCTTTCCATCCCAACCGCAACCAGCGTTCGCCAGGTTGCCGCCAAGCTTTTGATCGACAACCGCATTGTGATCAACTCCCACCTAAAGCGCACCAGAGGTGGCAAGGTTTCCTTTACTCACCTTATTGGTTACGCAGTGGTTCAGGCACTCAAGGAGTTCCCAAGCCAGAACGTTTTCTACGACGAGGTTGATGGCAAGCCTGCCGCGATCACTCCGGCCAACATCAACTTCGGTCTAGCGATCGACATCCCAAAGCCAGATGGCACTCGCGCACTTTTGGTTCCAAACATCAAGCGCGCTCAGCGTTTGAACTTCGCAGAGTTTTTGGTTGCCTATGAGGACTTGGTAAAGAAGGCTCGCGACAACAAGCTCACTGCCGAAGACTTCTCTGGGACCACCATTTCGCTTACCAACCCAGGTGGCATCGGAACCGTGCACTCGGTTCCACGACTAACCCGCGGCCAGGGCTGCATCGTCGGCGTTGGAGCTTTGGACTACCCCGCCCAGTTCCAGGGCATGGCCGAAGAGATGCTTGCCGAACAGGGCATTGGCAAGATTCTCACCCTTACCTCGACCTACGACCACCGCGTAATCCAGGGTGCCGGTAGCGGTGAGTTCCTCAAGATCATCAACGAACTGCTCTTGGGTGAGCGTGGTTTCTACGACCAGATCTTCGCCGACCTGCGCGTGCCATACACCCCGGTGGTTTGGGCAAGTGACTTCCACTGGGATCTCGCCGATGAAAACGGCAAGAACACCCGTATTCAGGAGTACATCAACGCGTTCCGCGTTCGCGGTCACCTGATCGCAGACATCGACCCACTCGAGTACCAGCAGCGCTGGCACCCAGATCTAGACATTCGCTCCTACGGTCTTAGCCTTTGGGACCTAGACCGCACCTTCAAGACCGGTGGTTTTGGTGGTCGCAGCAAGGCCAAGTTCCGCAACATGCTTGGAATTCTGCGCGACAGCTACTGCCGCACCGTTGGTGTTGAGTACATGCACATCCAGGACCCAACCGAGCGTCGTTGGTTCCAGGAAAAGCTAGAGCGTCCATACCAGAAGCCAACCAAAGAAGAGCAGTTCAGAGTTTTGAACAAGCTCAACCAGGCTGAGGCTTTTGAGACCTTCCTGCAGACCAAATTCGTTGGCCAGAAGCGCTTCTCACTTGAAGGTGGCGAGTCACTAATCCCATCGCTCGATGAGATTCTGCAGCAGGCAGCCCATGCCGGAATGCACGAGGTTGCCATCGGTATGGCTCACCGCGGTCGCCTAAACGTACTCACCAACATTGCCGGCAAGACCTACGGTCAGGTGTTCCGCGAGTTCGAAGGATCCACTGACACCAAGAGTGTGCAGGGTTCTGGAGACGTGAAGTACCACATGGGCACCGAGGGTGTCGCAAGCTTCAGCGATGGCACCTCGGTCAAGGTTTCCCTGGCCGCAAATCCATCTCACCTAGAGGCGGTAAACCCGGTTCTCGAGGGAATCGTTCGTGCTAAGCAGGATGCGCTGGGTAACCCAGCTAACTTCCCTGTGCTTCCAGTGCTAATCCATGGTGATGCGGCCTTTATCGGCCAGGGCGTTGTTCCAGAGACCATGCAGATGAGCCAGCTTGAGGGTTACAAGGTCGGTGGCACCATCCACATCGTGGTAAACAACCAGGTTGGATTCACCACCTTGCCAAAGGACTCCAGGACCTCGGTTTACTCAACCGATGTTGCCAAGGCAATTCAGGCGCCGATCTTCCACGTCAACGGTGATGACCCAGAGGCAGTAGTTCGAGTATCCAAGCTAGCCTTCGAATACCGTCAGGAATTCAAGAAGGACGTTGTCATTGACATCGTTTGCTACCGTCGCCGCGGTCACAACGAGGGTGATGACCCTTCGATGACTCAGCCGCTGATGTACAACCTGATTGAGCACAAGCGCAGCGTCCGCACTCTGTACATGGAGAACCTAATCGGACGAGGCGACATCACTCAGGAAGAGTTTGACGCCGCTAACCTCGCGTTCCAGCAGAGCCTCGAACAGGCATTCATCGATGTTCACGAGGCGATGAGCCAACCGGCTGAGCTGCGTGAGCGCCCAGCAGGCATCGGAACCACCGCCAGCGAGAAGCAGCAGTTGGTTCGTCCAACCGCAATCGCCAAGGAAATGGTTGAGGCCATCGGTAATGCCCACGCCAACCAGCCGGAAGGCTTCAGCGTTCACCCGAAACTGGCTCAGCTGCTTCAGAAGCGCGTTGAAATGAGCCGTGAGGGCGGAATCGACTGGGGCTTCGGAGAACTCCTAGCCTTTGGTTCACTCTTGGTCGAGGGCGTAAACGTTCGCCTCTCCGGCCAGGATGCTCGTCGCGGAACCTTCGTGCAGCGTCACGCCTCTTTCCACGACCGGGTTACCGGCCAGGAGTGGATGCCACTGCAGTACATCTCCGAGCAGCAGGCTCGCTTCCAGGTCTACAACTCGCTACTGAGCGAGTATGCGGTGATGGGCTTCGAGTACGGCTATTCAGTTGAGGATCCAAACTCACTAACCCTTTGGGAAGCGCAGTTTGGTGACTTCGTGAACGGTGCTCAGACCGTGGTGGATGAGTTCATCTCTTCTGCCGAGCAGAAGTGGAACCAGTTCTCCTCGCTAGTGCTACTGCTGCCTCACGGTTATGAGGGCCAGGGTCCAGACCACTCCTCCGCTCGCATCGAGCGCTTCTTGCAGCTGTGTGCCGAGAACAACATGACTGTTGCTCAGCCATCCACCCCGGCATCACACTTCCACCTGCTACGTCGCCAGGCATTTACTTCGCCAAAGCGTCCACTGGTGGTCTTTGCTCCTAAGTCGATGCTTCGCCTCAAGGCAGCATCCTCTGCGGTTGAGGACTTCACCTCGGGTAGCTTCCGGCCAGTGATCAGCGATGAGCAGAACCTGGACGCCGCCAAGGTAACCAAGGTGCTGTTCTGCTCGGGCAAGGTCTACTGGGATCTGTTGGCCGAGAGCCAAAAGCGCGGCGATGGCCAGACCGCCATCGTTCGCGTTGAGCAGCTCTACCCGACTCCGGTCGCAGAGATGCAGGCAGCAATCGCTCAGTTCCCGAACGCAGAACTACGTTGGGTGCAGGATGAGCCACTAAACCAGGGTCCTTGGACCTACATGGGTCTGTTTATGCCTAAGTACGGCATCAACTTCACCCCGGTAGCAAGACCAGCATCGGCGTCCCCAGCATCTGGTTCAGCCAAGACTCACGCGGTTGAACAGGCCGATCTAATCCAGCGAGCATTCCAGGGCTAATGCGCTCCCTCAGGGTCGTTATTCTCGGTGATGAATTACTCACCGCGTCTGGCGACCCCAAGGGACTTGGCTGGTTGGGGCGAGTGCAAGCCAGATTGCCCCAGGGCGAGGATGTTGCCTTCTTCCCGCTGGCAATGGTGGGAGAGACCACTTCAGAGCTCTTGGAGCGCTGGAGGTCAGAAGCCATGCCGCGCTTTACCGCTCAAACCGAGAACTATCTGGTGCTGGCGCTTGGCGCTCAGGACGTGAAGGCACAGGTCACAATCTCACGCTCTCGATTGAACCTCGCCTCTTTGCTGGACGATGCGCTGCGCGAGGGCGTCAAGGTATTCGTGGTTGGGCCAACCCCAACCGGTGATGCCGAAACCGATCACGAGATCGAACACCTATCGGCTGGGTTCGAGGATGTGGTTCGCAGGCGTCAGATTCCATATGTGGACTGTTTTAAGCCGCTTCGAGAGCACGATGGTTGGCAACAGGAGACCAGTGCTCACCCCAGAGGGCTGCCCGGTCAGGTTGGCTATGGTTTGGTGGCTTGGTTGGTACTAAATCGTGGTTGGTTTGAGTGGCTTGGACTTACCGAGCCGCAAGATCAGTCGTGATCTTGCACTTCGCGTAGTCGCTCCATTACTCGCTTGGCCAGCTCTTCGGCTGGCGCCTCATCGCAGGAACGCTGAATGACCTGGTTGAAAACGATCTCGATGTCGTAGTGCTCTTCACAAGAATCGCAGTTGGCAAGGTGAGCGGTGATGTCCTCTTGCTGTTCGGCCTGCATCTCCGCGTGTAGGAACTCGTGCACGCTGCGTTTTACTTCTTCGCAGTCAACCTGCTTCACTATTCCTCCTCTTCGACCCGATAGCCTTCTTGCTTGGCATAATCAGATAACAAAGTTTTTAGCATTTTCTTCCCGCGATGCAACCTAGACATCACGGTTCCCACCGGAGTGTCCATAACTTCAGCTATTTCGGCGTATGGCAAGCCTTCTACCACCGCGTAATAAACCACCATTCTGAACTCGTCAGGAATCTGATCTAATGCATCGCGGATGATTTTAGACGGAAGATTATCCATCGCAACAGCTTCTGCGCTTCGCGTGTTGGAGGTGGTCAGTGACTCCCCCATGCCAACCTGCCAGTCTTCAAGATCGTCGAGGGCAGTCTTAGCCTGATCCTTGGCGCGCTTGTTGTAGAGGTTGATGTGGGTGTTGGTCATGATTCTGAAAAGCCAGGCCTTCAGATTGGTGCCCTGCTCAAATTTCCCCCAGGCGGCATAGGCCTTGGCAAAAGTCTCCTGAACCAAATCCTCCGCATCGCTTGGGTTACGGGTCCAGCGCAGCGCAGCACCGTAAAGCTGTGGCATAAGTGGGAGGGCTTGTGTTTCAAACGAGATAAGTTTCTCGGACTTGGGATTTTGCATCATTTGCGAGTCTATTGGTCTTTTGGCTTCTGGCAAGGACCAACCTGTCCCCCAATCCTGCCGATCCAGAAACCACCAACCGCAAAGTTGAAAAGGCGGGATTGGCCCAGATTAGGTATCTTTGACCTAATGACTTCTTCGCACCCGTTCTGGCCAGCCCCACAGGGCAGAGACCTCAATGCCACGGTTGCGCTTCCAGGATCAAAATCTCTTACCAATCGTGAACTTTTGCTTTCCGCAATTGCTAGCGAACCAACCTTGCTCATCGCACCACTGGTGTCCAGAGATTCAAAACTCATGATTCAAGCTTTGGAATCGCTCGGGGTTCAGTTTCAGTGGCAGGGAAACGATCTGCTGGTTGCCCCTGGAAAGCTAAATGGTCCGGCAACCATTGACTGCGGATTAGCCGGCACCGTGATGCGCTTTGTGCCGCCGCTGAGCATGCTGGCCCAAGGAGACATCTCTTTTGATGGTGATGAGGGCGCTAGGCGTCGCCCGATGCACACCACTATTGACTCCATCAGGGCACTGGGGGTTACGGTCGAAGCGAAGGGCCAATCGCTTCCTTTTACAGTTTCTGGAACAGGCAGGGTTTCGGGCGGCAACTTAGAGATTGATGCCTCGGCATCGAGTCAATTTGTCTCGGGACTGCTTTTGGTAGCGGCACGCTTTGAGAATGGTTTGACCCTTAGGCACATTGGCGAAGAGTTGCCATCTCTTCCCCACATCGAAATGACCCTGGAAACCCTGCGGCAACGCGGCGTGAATGCCAGAACCATCGATGAGCTAACCTGGCGGGTTGAGCCTGGAACTATTTTGGGTGGCCGAAAGGTCATCGAACCAGACCTGTCCAATGCCGGACCATTCCTGGCTGCCGCCATGGTATCGGGTGGCGAAATCCGCATTCCAAATTGGCCGAAGGTGACAACCCAGGTTGGTGCTGAATTTGTATCCATCCTTCCCAAGATGGGCGCAACCGTGAAACTTGAAGGCGATGTGCTGACAATCCAGGGCGATGGCCAAATACATGGGCTGGATATCGACCTTTCGATCGGCGGGGAGCTAGCCCCGGTGATTGCTGCCCTGGCCGCACTGGCTGATTCGCCAAGCAGGATTACCGGAATCGCTCACCTGCGGGGACACGAAACGGACCGACTCAGTGCGCTGACCACTGAGCTGAACAGGCTCGGCGGCAACGTGACTGAACTTGAAGATGGGCTGGAGATTCAACCCGCAAAGCTTCACGGCGGTAAGTGGCTAACCTACGAGGATCACCGAATGGCAACCGCAGCGGCAATTCTCGGCCTGCGTGTCTCAGGCATTGAGGTGGAGAACATCGCCACCACATCAAAGACCATGCCCGAGTTTGTGAATCTTTGGCAAGCGATGCTGGGGTCGAATTGACCTGGATGTTTGAGCCGGGACCGGGCATGGACCTAGATGAGGACGATGTCCGCATCCGACCCAATCCCAAGGGCTCAAAGCCAAGAACTAAGCGTCGTCCGACCCACGACAATGCCCTAATGGGCATGGTGCTGGAAGTTCATCTAGCTCGCTACAAGGTCCTCACCGACGATGGCCGTGAGGTTCTCGCAACCTTGGCTAAGGAATTAAGAAACAAGGGCTGCGTTACCTGCGATCGAGTTGCCTTGGCTGGTGAGGTTTCGGACGAAAAAGGCGCACTGGCTCGAATTGTTCGCATCGAGCCCAGAAGTTCGGAACTTACCCGATCCAGCGATGAGAGCGATATTGGTGACCAGACCATCGTGGCAAACGCAGATCAGCTCGCGATTGTGATGGCGGCGGCCAGTCCTGAGCCAAAGCCTCGCTTAGTGGATCGGTATTTGGTGGCAGCCGTGCATGCTGGGCTGAAGCCAATCTTGATCATGACCAAGTGTGATTTGGCAGATCCAAAAGACTTTGTTGCTGGCTTTGAAGGCTTTGACCTAAAGGTATTTAGGCACTCCAAGGAAAATCCCAACCTTGCCGAATTGAAAGAATTATTGGCCGGTCACACCACGGTTTTCGTCGGACACAGCGGTGTCGGCAAGACCTCACTCATAAACCTCTTGGCTCCCGACTACCAGCGCGCCACCGGCGAGGTGAATGAGGTGACCGGCAAGGGTAAGCACACCTCAAGCTCCGCCAAGGCCATACCTGTTGCTGATGGCTGGATTGTGGATACGCCGGGCGTGCGCACCTTTGGCCTCAAGGGAATTGATGCGATTGGTCTACTCAAAGGGTTTGCCGATCTCGATAGCGCGAGCGCCGATTGCCCGAGGGACTGCAGTCATCTGGCCGATGCTCCAGACTGCGAACTGGATGTTTTGGTGGCCGAGAAAAAACTTTCTGCCGCAAGGTTGGATTCCTTCCGCCGCCTGGTGCTGGCAATTGGGTCGATAGATTAGTTTCGATGATTAACGATTTAGACCTAGCCCTAAAGCTCGCTGACCGTGCCGATGAGATTTCGCTCAAACGATTTCGAGCGCTCGATCTACTAGTAGAAACCAAACCCGATCGCTCTCCGGTCACCGATGCCGATCGAGCAGTCGAGGCGGAGCTAAGAAGCGTGGTGGCAGAGTATCGCCCGCAAGACACCTTTATTGGGGAAGAGTTCGAGAACACTGGAACGAGTGCCAGAAACTGGATTGTTGATCCAATCGACGGAACCGCAAACTACCTTCGAGGCGTGCCGATCTGGGCTTCGCTGATCGCCCTGCGAGTTGATGACGTGATCACCACCAGCGTGGTTTCCGCTCCTGCGCTCGGCAGACGCTGGTGGGCTCAACGCGGCAACGGTGCATTCACCATGGATATCAACGGCGGTGTTAGGGCGCTTCAGGTTTCAAAGATTTCAGAGCTCGAAGATGCCTCCATCTCATACAACAACATGCAGCTTTGGGATCAAGCGGGCAAGCTCAACCAATTGATTGAACTCAGCCGCAAGGTCTGGCGCACCCGCGCCTATGGCGATTTCTACAGCTACATGCTTTTGGCCGAGGGCAGCATCGACCTGGTGGCAGAGCATGACCTCAAGATTTACGACATCGCTGCGCTGGTGCCCATTGTTGAGGAGGCCGGCGGGCAGATTAGCGACCTAGCCGGTCCACTTACTGACCAAAGCTCCTCCGTGATGGCCTCTAACGGATTGCTTCACCAAGAGTTTCAGCAAGCCTTGAAGTGAGAACCAAGAACCAAGCAAGATTTCTGGCAATCGCAACGATAGCCCTACTGGCGATAAACCTCAGAACTGCGGTTAGCTCGATCAGTCCGGTTGTTACCTACATCCAGCAGGACATTTCACTGCCGATTGTGACCATCGGGCTACTGGGGATAGCAGCTCCGTTGTCTTTCGCCCTTGCCAGCTCGCTAAGTTACCGACCGGCTCGGTTATTCGGCGTTGAAAAAACTTTGCTGCTGACGGTGTTGATGATCATCCTGGGTCACCTGCTTAGAGCATTCGCTTGGGATGCCACGGCGTTGTTCTTTGGCTCGCTACTGAGCCTTTTGGGCATGGGTATTGGAAATGTGCTGCTGCCAGTATTGGTGCGAAAGTATTTCCCAAACCGTGTTGGCTTGATTTCTAGCTTTTATCTGACCCTCACGGCACTATCGGCAACCATGGCCTCCTTTGTCGCAGTTCCAGTATCGGAAGCCGCCGGTTGGCGATTTTCACTAGGCCAGTGGGCAATCTTGGCCTTTCTCACCATTGCTCCGCTTGCCTTTTTACTTAAGAACTCCAAGCCTGAGGTAAAGGCCGAAAAGGCAGCCGGTCACAAGGCGATTTGGCGCTCACCGACCGCAGTCTCGATCGCATTCATGCAGTCCGTAACCGCAATCATCGGTTACGTGTCATTTGCCTGGCTTCCACTACTGCTGGTCGAGCACCAGGGAGTCACAGTGATCCAGGGTGGGCTGCTACTGAGCCTGTTTGCCCTGATTGGCCTTCCGATTTCGCTGATCATGCCGATTCTCAGCACCAGGTATCCGAAGTCCCAGAGCCTGATTGTCTGGTTCTCGTTTGTATCAGGAGTGACCGGAACCCTGGGATTGATCTTTGGAGATGTGTCGCTTACTTGGCTTTGGGTCATTGCCTTTGGCTTTGGTCCAACCATGTTCCCGCTAGCTCTGACGCTGTTTAACCTGCGCTCCAGAGAGCGTTCAACCGTTTTGGCGGTAAGTGCCTTTGGTCAGGGGGTTAGCTACAGCACAGCGTCGCTGATGGTTTTTGCAGTTGGCGTGCTTCGTGAGCTAACTGGAGGCTGGGATGCCGCGCTTTGGTTGCTGTTCGCATCCTGCTTGATTGCTATTCCAGTTGCGATTCAGATTCGCAAGGGAAACATGATCGACGATGAGTTGGCTCGCTAGTTAGCGAACTCGACTCCAACGGCAGCGCACTTCTCTTGGATCGAAGCGGTCAGTGCCTCGACCTTGGCGGTCGCGGTCTCAACCGACTCATTGGAGTCGACAATTGCGACCAAATCAGCTAGGTCCTGCGACAAACCAGAGGAGAGTACGCCTCTGACCTGCTCGCCAATGAGGGCATCAACCTGTGAGATGAGTCCGGAGTCAACCAGACCCTCCTGATATGCCGCCAGGGTGGCAGTCACGGTGGATTCCATAGCGGTGCAGGCTGCGGCATCAGCAGCAGCACTAACAAGCTGTTCTGGGCTGCAGGCGGTTAGGGCCATGACCGAAACAATTGACGCAGAAGCTAACAGGATTCTCATAGCTGGTGAATTTAGGCGAGAAACCTTGAAGAAGTCTGAGAGCGATCGAAACTATCGGTAACCCAGGGAACATTCACTTGGCTAACGGGTTAAACTTCGTTGGTTCAAGTCTGGAGAATAATGCGGGTCTATAACAACATCACCGAGGTATTCGGTAACACTCCCCTGGTCAAGCTAAATCGCGTGCTGGATGGCGCAAAGGCTAACGTCTACGCCAAGTTGGAGTTTTACAACCCGTCCTCCAGCGTCAAGGACCGCCTTGCGATTGCCATGGTGGATGCCGCGGAGCAGTCCGGAGAGCTTGCCCCTGGTGGCACCATCATCGAAGCTACCTCTGGTAACACCGGCATCGGCCTTGCCATGGTGGGAGCCGCCCGCGGCTACCGCACCATCATCGTGATGCCGGACTCCATGAGCCTCGAGCGCAAGATTTTGATCCGTGCCTATGGTGCCGAGCTGGTGCTAACCCCAGCGGTTGAGGGCATGAAAGGATCGGTTGCCACCGCAGAAGAATTGGGAAGGCAAATTCCAGGCAGTGTGCTGGTTCGCCAGTTTGATAACCCAGCCGGTCCAAAGATTCACCGCGAGACCACTGCGGAAGAAATCTGGCGCGACCTAGACGGTCAGGTGGACGCGCTGGTTGCAGGATCGGGAACCGGTGGCACCATCACTGGCACTGGACAGCGCCTAAGGGAGCTAAACCCAAACATCCAGGTATTTGCCGTACAGCCAGCTTCTTCCCCGCTACTAACCGGAGGCGAGGCTGCCGGTCACCCACTAGCTGGTATCGGGCCAAACTTCATTCCTTCGATCCTGGACACCACCGTCTACAACGAGGTGCTTTCAGCGCCTAATGCGGTTGCCTTTGAATACGCCCGCAGAGTTTCTGCGGAAGAGGGCATCTTGGCTGGAATCTCTTCTGGAGCAGCTATTTGGGCCGTGCGTGAGGTTGCTCACCGCCCAGAGTTTGCCGGCAAGAACATCGTGGTCATCATTCCATCGTTCGGAGAGCGCTATGTGTCATCCACGCTCTACCGTGACCTTCAAGAGGAATACCAAGCCAAGCAGTGAGAATCTTCGAAGACATCAAGGTAGGCCTTGAGCGCGATCCCGCAACCAGGACAGCGCTCGAGCTATTTTTGACGTCTCCGGGACTACACGCGGTCTGGGCTCACCGAGTGGCTCACAGGCTCTGGAAGCTCAAGCTAAGAATCCTCAGCCGGATGCTTTCGAACTGGGTAAAGTTCCTCACCGGAATCGAAATCCACCCCGGTGCGACCATTGGTCGACGTTTTGTAATCGATCACGGCGTTGGAGTGGTGATCGGCGAAACCGCAATCATCGGTGACGATGTCTTGATGTATCACGGCGTCACCCTAGGCGGTAAGACCCTGGAAGCGGTGAAGCGTCACCCAACCGTTGGTGACCGAGTGACCTTGGGTGCTGGTGCCAAACTAATTGGAAATATCACCATCGGCAATGACTGTGCTGTTGGCGCAAATGCGGTGGTCACCAAGAGCATGCCGCCGGGAACGGTAGCGGTTGGCTTCAACGCGAGATTGCTAAACCTAACCGGCGACGAGTTCTACGTAATCTAGTGAGCGCGTTGGCTCGCAAAAAAGAAAAATCCAAATTTGGATACTTTTCAGAAAGTTCCTTGAGCCGAAGCGCAACCAACTTGGCGACCAAATCATCGGGCAGCACTTCACCCAGTTCAAATTGGAAGCCACCCGGGGTTTGCTTTCTGCCGACCAGCTCCTGCTTTAGCTGCGGAACGATGTTTCCCGAGTGCGGGAAGTAACCGATGTGCTTTTTGAAAGCCGCATATCCCGCGACCGCCTTGCCGTTTAGCTTCACGCACGGCATGGCATAAGAGATGCCCTCTTCACCGGCTGGAACCAGCTCCAGCACCTGCTTGCGCAGTGCTTGAATCGAATAAACGGCCGCTTCTGGCAACCCCGTTAGGTATTGATCGACTTCGGCTTTTGACACAGGAATCTAGTTTCTTGGGCGCAATTCCGCGACCATTGGGCAGACAAACGGGTCAGCATTGTTGCTCAGGCCAACCTTGTTTAGGTGCTTCATGATCACCTTGTAACTGGCGAGAAGGTTCATCTCCACCAACGTAATGTCGTTCTGTCGGCAGTACTCGGCAACAATCGAATGAGCCTTGCGTAGGTAGGGTCTCGCCATCGATGGGAACAGGTGGTGCTCAACCTGGTAGTTCAGCCCGCCCATCAGGTTGTCTTTAAGCCAGCTGCCCTTGATGTTTCTAGAGGTCAACACCTGACGCGAGAAGAAATCTAACTTGGAATCCTTTGAAACAAGTGGCATGCCTTTGTGATTTGGAGCAAATGCCGCCCCCATAAAAAAGCCAAAGCTCATCATCATGACAAACCACATCGCAATCGCCCAGAATGGGCCAAACATGATTGCCAGCGCCACGTATGGCGCGAACTGCCTAATCATCATCAGCGAAAATTCCAGCACTCGAACACCCAGCGGACGATCTTTGCGCCCAAGGCCGGCCAGCGAGTCCAACAGCAAGTCAAAGCCAGTGAACAGCAACAGCAGTGGGAAGAGGTAACCCTGACGATCAGAGAACCAACGCTCAACGCCCTTTTTGGCAAGCTTGGACTCGGTGGTGAAGCTCAATACCCGAATAGCAATGTCTGGGTCTTCACCGATCTGGTTTGGGCGTTGATGGTGCTTGTTGTGTTTGCGCAGCCAAAAACCATAGGACAGCCCGGCAAAAAGGTTTGCCAGCACCAAACCGGTCCAGTCGTTTAGTTTGTTGTTTCTAAACACCTGCCGGTGTGAAGCTTCGTGAGCAATAAATCCATACTGAGCACTCATAACGCCAAGCAGTGCAACCAGGGCAAAAGCAGCAACCATCCACCAGCTGTTGTGCTGTGCGGCCCAGGCCAGAAAGCCCGCACCGGTCCATAGTGCGCCGGCAATAACGGTTATAGCGATAAGTCGAATGATGTAGAAACTTGGCTTTTTCTGAAGATAGCCGGCTTCCCTAACCTGGTTTAGCACCTGTGCGAAGTGGGTTTGGGTGGCAGAAAGTGTTGCGCTCATTTCCAGAGTCTATGGGAATGCCTATGGCTTACTCCCCCGACACAGCAAACTCACTGCTTATATGAATCCACTTCAATTTCAACCAACATGTTTGGGTTGATAAACCTAAGTCCTGCCAGCATTGTCAACGCCGGACGGATCTCTGAGAAAAGCTCGCCGTTTGCCTTGCCAACTGCATCCATGTCTGATTCGTTTGCGAGGTAAATCCGAGTGCGGATAACGTCCTTCAGGGAGTGACCAGCCTGCGCAAGCGCCTTTTCAATAATCTCAAAGGCCACTTTGGTTTGTCCGTAGGCATCGCCCTCATGCTGCAGCTGGCCATCAACGGTTGCGGTAGTTCCGGCCACATGAACAAAGGGCCCAGTCACAGTCGCACGAGAGTAGCCAACCACTGACTCCCAAGGTCCACCGGATGAGATCAACTTGTCTGCTGCCATAGGTAACTCCTTTGATTTGAGGCTAAGAATACTTGCCGCCACACTATCCAGTGGCGTAAATGCGAACCCAGAAGCCAGAACCCTTGAAGGTGTTTCGAACTTCATGAACGACTTCGACATTGCGCAATTCACCGCGAGCTATGTGGGCACATGCGCGAGTAGCTATTGCGCTCGCTACAGCAACATCCGCAGCGTTTACAACGCAGCGAACCTTTTCATAATCGCTAGTGAGACTCATTCGGAACGTGAGCAGGAGAGCAACCTGACGTTCATCTAGATAGCGACCCGAACCCCGAAACGCCATCCTTCTATTTGGCGTCTCAGCTTTGATGCGAATCGCATTTTGACTTACCAAAGTTCCGTATCGGGATTGCAATACCAGGTCATAGATCCCAGGCGCGAGCGTAGGGGAGGTTAGCACTGTCAAATTACCGACCCCATCGACAGAAATCCCAGCGCTAGTGGAACCTATTGATGCGGCGAATACCGCATCTAACTTTTGTCCACGAAAACTGATGCTTTCTCCGGCTCTCGCACCATGGATAGAGAGAGTGCCGAAAATCAGCGGTCCCACGTAGGTAGATCCAGAAGTTGGGGGAAGCGAGCTGCTATCCGGTATTCGCCATGGCGAAGAATCACCGAAAAAACTGACGGTGTTACCCGAAGCGTCTTGAACAACCACTCTTGGCGTCAAGAATGGGAACCCAACACTAAGAGCATCTATCAAAATGCCTCGGGTTAGCCTGGTCTGAACGAACGTGGTTTCGGTTTTACTCCCAGTGATCTGTGAAATAACGTTGCGGCAACCAACTGGGGTCGATGCGGTTGATGTCTGCACGGCAACCTGTTGCGTGGAGCACATAAACATTCTGAATTCCACGATTCTGATTTGTGATCCAACAGGGGCGTTAAGCGTCAGTGCGCTTTGCCTATCAACCACGGTCACAGTTTGAGAGACTGATCGGGCCGTTCCAGCACCATCAATCGTTTGAGAGAAGGCAACGGAGAGTCTCGCGACGATGGCATTAATTGGGTTGGCAGATGCTTGCATGGCTGAGAGTGGCAAAACCATGGCTATCACCAAGGCAATGGCCAAACGTATCTTCAAGCCTGCTCCTGATTATTTCTTGCTTGCATAACCCTATCCCCAGCAATCGATTGCCCAGGTTAAGCAAGAACGGCGGGGAGATAACTCCCCGCCGTTCACCTATGTGGAATTAGCCCTTTGCGTAAACGCGAACCCAGAATCCGGAGCCCTGATAGGTGCTGCGAACATCCTGGATTACCTCTACGTTGCGAGCTTCACCGCGTGCCACGTGAGCACAAACGCGAATCGCGAGTGCCTTGGCAACCTCGGCATCAGCAGCGTTCACGATGCAGCGAACCTTCTCGTAGTCAGCATTCAAACTTGCGTTGAATGCGACCAGCTCAGCAACCTGAGCCTCGTTTAGGTACTCACCCTGGCCCTTGAAGCCAGTGGTCTGGGTTGGGGTTGGCGCTTTGATAGTCACGGCATTGATGTGGGTCAGCTTTCCGAAGCTGGACTGCATGACGAGGTCATGCTTGCCAGGAGCTAGGCCGGCGGGGGTCGTGACATTGAGCCCATTCGAAGCATCAAGGCTAAGCGCCGCCGGCTTGTCACCAATTGTTGCCGAGGTTACGGCGGACAGGTTCTTACCAGTAAAGGTCAGCTTGCCACCGGAAACAATTGGTCGTAGCACATCCACCGAAAGAATCTCAGGTCCTGAGTACTTGGCAGTGTTTGATGGACGAGGCGAGCCCCCAATGAATGGTCCGCCACCGCCGCCACCGCCGCCGCCCATCATTGGGTGAGTGCACACGACGAGCGAAGATTCCCCAATCTTGTATGTCGTCAACTGATTAAACATGGTGTTGTTGCCGTTATACGAAACGATTAGAGCGAGACCGTAACCAGTTAGATCTGGAATGAAAACGTTCTGCGAGTTTGTGGCAGATTGCGGAATCTGAAAACCATTTCCGCCCCAATTGAAATCTGAGTTGCCTGGGAGATAAATCCTTGAAGATCCATTCGAGGACTCCCCACACTTGCCGTTAGTGAGGAAGGCGTAGTAGGTGAAACTGTTTGCCCCGAGGGTATTCAGGTAGCTGTTTCTCCAAACCGGGTTGGCGTTCACCGACACGGTCGAACCAATTGCAAAACCGTTTGTTGTGTTGATTGTGGCACTAGTTGAAATGGGGAAACTTCCGTAGGAATACTCGCGCTGGAACGCAACCTGGAATATTGCGGAGGAGGAGCCCCAAGCCAAGTTAATGATCAACTCTCCCTGAGTTGAGTCACTAGTTGGCGAGCCTGTAAGGGTACATGTGTTTGCCGCAGCTGAAGTGGTGAAATTTCCATAAGGGTGGAGAATTGTGGAGCCTCCACCGATTGAACAAGAAGTCACGTTCGCCGGAGCAGTGAAAACCCAACTGACCTGCACGCCAATCGAAATGCTGGTTGGGTATACGAGCGGTGTTCCAATCGCTCCTGTTCCCGAGGCAGCGCTAGGTGAGGCTCCAATGTTGATGGTCTGGACACCAAAAGCATTGGCGTCATCTACAACAAAATTGGATGCGTTGGAAGCTGCTGGGTTCCAGAAAACAAGAGACAGTGTGGTTAGAGCGATGGCCAAAGCAGAGCTCAAGCCACGTTTTTTGATTCGAAGATTAGACATGTGAGACAGGCTACAGGTGACCCCTCGAACCGGTTCCAGAATGCTACGGGAATCCGAATAGCAACACAATCGCTAAACGTTAAACCTGAACTCCACCACGTCACCATCGTTCATGACATAGTCCTTACCCTCCATGCGAACCTTGCCCTGAGCCTTAGCTTCTGCCATCGAACCAGCGGAATCGAGATCGGCGAAGGACACGATTTCTGCCTTGATGAATCCGCGCTCGAAGTCGGTGTGGATTACGCCGGCAGCTTGCGGGGCCTTCCAGCCCTTGCGGATGGTCCAGGCTCGTGACTCTTTTGGACCGGCGGTGAGGTAGGTCTGAAGTCCTAGGGTCTGGAATCCAACGTGTGCGAGCTGGTCTAGACCTGACTCCTCTTGGCCAAGCGACTGCAGTAGCTCCTGAGCTTCTTCGTGGCTGAGATCGATCAACTCTGATTCAACCTTGGCGTCTAAGAAGACTGCCTTAGCCGGAGCAACAAGCGCTGCCAGCTCGGCACGCTTCTCTGGGCTGGTTAGTACCGCCTCATCGACGTTGAAAACAAACAGGATCGGCTTCGCGGTCAACAGTCCTAGGTCCTTGATCGGGCCGAGGTCAACCTTGCTCAATGACAGCGGAGTGCCATTGTTTAGAACTGCCAAAGCCTCATCGATGGTCTCCAGCACCTCGGGCTCGGCCTTCTTGCCCTTGACTTCCTTCTCGACGCGCGGTCTGGTCTTCTCCAGGGTCTGCAGGTCAGCCAGGATCAGCTCGGTGTTGATGGTTTCGATATCGCTCTTGGCATCAACCTTGCCGTCAACGTGAACCACGTCTGAGTCAGAGAAGCCTCGCACCACCTGGGCGATAGCGTCTGCCTCGCGGATGTTGGCGAGGAACTGGTTGCCTAGGCCTTCACCTTCACTGGCACCGCGGACGATGCCTGCGATATCAACAAAAGAAACTGGGGCAGGCAGGATTCGCTCGGAACCAAAAATCTCAGCTAGGCGAGTAAGCCTGGCGTCTGGAAGGTTCACCACACCGATGTTCGGCTCGATGGTTGCGAACGGGTAGTTCGCCGCCAGAACGTTGTTCTTGGTGAGTGCATTGAAGAGGGTCGACTTGCCAACATTGGGCAGTCCCACGATTCCGATAGTTAAGGCCACCGCGAAAGTTTATTGCTTCATAATTGCCTGATGGCCTTGGACTTTGTGGCAATCGACTTTGAAACTGCGAATGGATCCCCGGCTTCACCCTGTGCGGTGGGTTTGGTTCGGGTTCGAAACGGCCAAATTCAAGAGTCACTCTCGATGCTTTTTCAGCCGCCATATCCCCACAACTGGTTTCACGAGGGCAATATTCGAGTTCACGGCATTCACCCTCACGACGTGATTGATGCTCCCAATTGGGAGGACGTTCTACCGGATCTGTTGCTCTTCACCGAAGGTTTGCCATTTATCGCGCACAACGCCAGCTTTGACATGGGAGTGCTTCGGGCTGCAGCTCAAGAGGTGAACTTCGATTTACCGGATTTGAGCTATGGCTGCAGCTTGCTGATGGCGCGCAAGAGCTACAACCTGGAGAGCTATCGATTAAATGCGGTTGCTTACGCCGCCGGGCATGAGGAGTTTCAACACCACGATGCACTTGCGGATGCTGATGCCTGCGCTCGAATTGTGATTCACATGGCCAATCGGCACGATGCCGAATCCCTCGAGGATCTACTTTTAGCGACCAAGCAGACCCTCAAATCGCTAAATCAGTAGCCCGAGATTCGTAAGGCCTTACTCGAGGTGACCATAAAGCCAATTGGGCTAACGTTTGTTCTCGATTTATTGGTTATAGTGTTTGCGGTGCCTACAACGATGTGAGTGCTAAATCTATTTTTCTCACATCTAGGAGCCCTAATGGCTGGCATCAAATCGCCAATCGTTACTCTCACACCCTCTCCAACGCTTGACCGTACCTATTTCGTAAAGAACTTGGTCGAGGGCGGCGTAAACCGCGCTGAGCGCGTCGGTGAAGAGCTTGCCGGTAAGGGCATCAACGTTTCTCGCGGCCTTCAGCTTGCGAATATCCCAGCTCCTGGAGTCGTTCCAATCGGAAATGCTGACCCAGGCGTGCTAGAGCGCACCGGATCCGGCTTCCTAAGCCCACTTTGGATTGAGGGCACCCTGCGTGTCTCGACCACGATCGTGGAATACGACGGACCAACCACCAAGATCAACGAGAGCCCAAGGCCGTTGAATCAGGGTGACTGGGATGCGGTTGTGGCACTGACTGAAAAGACCGTTATTGAGAACGAAGCCCAGTGGCTGGTGGTGGCTGGTGCTCACCCTGAAATTGTTGAGACCGGCGAGGTAATCGACCTGCACCCGCTTTTTGATCGCATGAAGGCTTTGGGCGTAAAGGTTATTTTGGACACCTCCGGTCCTGCGCTTCGCTACTGGGCGCAGCAGGGCAAGGCAACCATCATGAAGCCAAATGCTCACGAGCTTGCCGAGTGTGTTGGTCGTGACCTAAACACCGTTGGTGACGTTATTGATGCCGCTCGCGAACTCAATGAATGGGGCGTTGACTGTGTCATGGCATCGCTTGGAGTAGACGGCATCGTCGCAATCACCAAGACTCACGCCATCCACGCCTACACCCCACCGGTGAAGGTAATCAACACGGTAGGTGCTGGCGACTCAACCATCGCAGGTTTCCTAGCTGCCGTAACCAGCCACCCAGCCGGTCCTGAGGACTTTGGCGTTGGCTTCGATGTAGCCGAAGGTATTGCCGCTGCGGTGCAGTGGGGTGCCGCCAAGGTTCAGCAGCCAACCAGTGGGCTGCACTCGATCGACAACCTGGTCGAGCCAACCGTAGAACTAATTCCAGATCGCGGCCGCCTGCTAGGCGAGCCAGCTAAGGCCTAAGGAGGCTCGCATGGGTGTAGTAAACAGCGAACAGTATGTGGAGATGCTCAACCGCGCCAAGGCCGGTGGCTTCGCATATCCTGCGATCAACGTCTCTAGCTCACAGACCTTGAACGCCGCGCTTGCCGGCCTTCAGGCTGCCGGCTCTGACGGAATCCTGCAGGTGACCACCGGTGGTGCCGACTACTGGTCGGGACCAACCGTGAAGAACCGCGTTTCCGGTGCTCTTGGATTTGCCGCATTTGCTCGCGAAGTTGCCAAGAACTATGACATCAAGGTTGCGCTTCACACCGACCACTGCAACTTTGAGCAGCTGGACAGCTTTGTAAAGCCACTGATCGCGCTCTCCGAAGAGCGAGTAAAGGCTGGCGGCGAGGCAATCTTCAACTCCCACATGTGGGATGGCTCTGAGGTTCCGCTAGCGCAGAACCTTGAAATCGCAAGGGAGTTTTTGGCCAGGACCAAGAACATCGGCGCCATTTTGGAGATTGAGGTCGGCGCGGTAGGTGGCGAAGAAGACGGCATTGAGGGTGCCATCGATGAGCACCTGTACACCACCGTCGCTGATGGCATGGCAACCGCTGAAGCACTAGGTCTTGGTGAGAACGGTCGCTACATGGCGGCCCTTACCTTCGGCAACGTGCACGGCGTCTACAAGCCGGGAAATGTAAAGCTTCGCCCAGAACTGCTCAAGCAGATTCAGGAGGAGGTTGGCGCTAAGTACGGCAAGCAGATGCCGTTTGACCTTGTGTTCCACGGCGGATCTGGCTCAACCGAGCAGGAAATCTCAGATGCCGTGAAGTACGGCGTTATCAAGATGAACATTGATACCGATCTGCAGTACGCCTACACCCGACCAGTTGTTGACCACATGCTCAAGAACTACGACGGAGTGCTTCGTATCGACGGTGAAGTTGGAAACAAGAAGCTTTACGACCCTCGCGCCTGGGGCAAGGCTGCCGAAGCTGGTATGTCCGCTCGAGTAGTCGAAGCCGCTGCCCAGCTGGGTTCGGCCGGAAAGTCTAAGTGGTAGAAAACCACACTGAGCGAAGCCCGTTTTATGAAAACGGGCTTCCTCGCTTTAAGGGTGAATACCTCGAAGGTGAAATGCACGGCCCGTGGGAGTTTTATCGAAAAGATGGCTCGCTGATGCGTTCTGGCGAATTCGACAAAGGAACTCAAATCGGAATATGGCGAACCTATGACCGAGCCGGCAACCTGGTATCAGAGAAGAAACTGGGCTAGCTGCGCTGAGTCTTGTTGCTAACTTCCTCGCCAGCAGCCTTGAGGTCCTTACGCAATTCCTTGGGTAGTGAGAACTGCACGTCTTCCTCGGCGGTGGTGACAGTTCTGACATCCCCGTAGCCGCGTTCCGCAAGATACGCAAGAACGCCATCAACCAGATCCTCAGGCACGCTGGCGCCGGAGGAAACTCCGACGGTCTTTACGCCCTCAAACCAAGACTCTTCGATCTCGGTTGCGTCATCCACGCGGTAAGCGGCCTTAGCTCCGGCATCCAGCGCTACCTCAACCAACCTCACGGTGTTTGAGGAGTTAGCTGAGCCCACCACGATTACCAAATCGCTGTCCGCACCCACCTTTTTGATGGCGACCTGACGGTTTTGGGTCGCGTAGCAAATGTCATCGCTTGGTGGATTCTGCAAGGTTGGGAACTTCTCGCGAAGCTTCACAACGGTCTCCATGGTTTCATCCACAGACAAAGTGGTTTGGCTTAGCCAAATTACCTTCTTCGGATCCCTAACGGTCGCCTTCGCGATGCCATCTGGGCCATCAACCAACTGAACCGCGTGTGGCGCTTCGCCAGCGGTGCCTTCAACCTCTTCGTGGCCTTCGTGACCAACCAGCAAGATGTCGTAACCCTCTTTGTCAAAGCGTTGCACCTCGCGGTGAACCTTGGTCACCAGCGGGCAGGTGGCGTCGATGGTCTGCTGATTACGAGCCTGGGCCGCAGCGATTACCGCAGGAGAAACTCCATGAGCGGAGAAAACCATGATGCAACCCTCTGGGGCCTCATCAACCTCATCAACGAAGATCGCGCCGCGCCGCTCGAGAGATGCCACAACGTGTTTGTTGTGAACGATCTGCTTGCGAACATAAATCGGAGCGCCGTAGTGGTCTAGCGCTTTTTCTACCGCGATAACGGCGCGGTCAACACCAGCGCAGTAGCCGCGCGGAGCTGCCAACAGCACCTTGTTGGTGCCGAAACTGTCGGCCTGGTCGGTATCCTTGATGATAGTCACGACTCAATTCTACGAAAGCGACCAAGGAGGCCGGATTGGAAACTAATTCGGTCACCGATAGTCAATCACGAGTGAGCACCGAGAATTCCCCGTGGCAGGTCTCTCAGCTATCTAAAAGCCTCAAAGACTGGATCGACAAGCTTGGTCGAGTCTGGGTCGAGGGTGAGCTACAGGCATATTCGGAAAAACCAGCCGGTGTTTTTGCTTCAATACGTGATCTAGATGTTGAGATGTCGGTTGAGATTCACGCTTTCGCCAACTCCGGCGCCGAAATCGCTCCAGGATTAGCGCAAGGCGACCGAGTAGTTGCGCTACTCCAACCAACCTTCTGGCCCAAAAACGGCAAGCTCACCATGCGGGTGCTTCAAATGCACAAGGTTGGCCTGGGTGAATTGCTGGAACGCTTGGAGCGACTAAAGGTTCAACTGATCTCAGAGGGACTCGCTGACGCCTCCCGCAAAAAGCCACTGCCGTTTCTACCAAACAAGATTGGCCTAATCACAGGAGCAAACTCAGACGCCGAGAAGGACATTCTGCAAAACGCCAAACTACGTTGGCCAGAGGTTCAGTTTGAGGTGGAGCACACCCATGTCCAGGGCGACAAGGCCGTCAATGAGATTCTCCAAGCACTTGGCAGACTGGATGCCGACCCGGAGGTCGATGTCATCATCATTGCCCGCGGTGGTGGAAGCTTCCAGGACCTGTTGCCCTTTAGCGATGAGCGTTTGGTCAGGGCTGCCGCACAGCTTGGTAAGCCCTTTGTCTCAGCTATCGGGCACGAGAATGATCAGCCGCTACTTGACCTAGTAGCCGACCTTCGAGCTTCGACACCGACCGATGCTGCTAAGCGCGTGGTTCCCGATGTGATTGAGGAGCGCCGAGGCTTGGCCATCTCACTGCAGCGAATTCGGCTGCGAGTTACCGGTTACCTAGATAACCAAACTCAGCTTCTCAGCCAATTGATCTCTAGGCCTGTTATTGCCTCTCCCTATGGTTTTGTAGATGCTCAAACCGAAGTGATTGCCACTGGAACACGAAGAATTAGAGAAATTTTGGATTTCAGACTGCAACGTGGCGAGGCAGAGGTGAGGCAACTCCACGCCCAAGCGCGTTCGCTCTCACCGCAGCTCACATTGGATCGTGGCTATTCGGTCATCACCGATGAGCAGGGTAAGCCCATCACCAAGATCACCAAGTCCAAGAAACTTGTAATTAGAACCAGCAAGCAGGAAATTTCTGCCACGGCAGATGAAGTTAGGGATATCAAATGAGCAAAGACATTTCAGCACTTAGCTACGAGCAAGCTCGTGACGAGCTCCAGAAGGTAGTAGCCGAGCTAGAGCAGCAGAACGTCTCGCTGGAAGCCTCTATGGCGCTCTGGGAGCGCGGCGAGGCACTAGCAAAGCACTGCGAGAGCTGGCTGACTGGCGCTCGCAAGAAACTTGATGCTGCGATGCAGGACAAAGGTTCCAAGTGAGTAGTGCCGCCGAGCGCAGGGCTAAGCAAACTGTCCGCAATCTGATTTATTCGCTACTTGTCACTTTGGCGCTCACCGCGGTGATCGTGCTTTTGGTGCCGCGTGATGACAGCAACCGAATCCAGCCGGTGGACTACGTCGGAATTACTCAAACCGTTCAGGCCAGTGTCGAAAAGCCTTTGATAGCTCCAAAGCTGGAGACCGATTGGTGGGTAAATGCCGCTCGGGTAGAGAAAGACCTGGGAGTTGACACCTGGTATGTGGGGTTTATCACCCCGGATGATCAATACATCGGACTTACTCAAGCCTTTGAATCAAACCCATCTTGGCTGGCAAATAAGCTCCAGGGAAACTGGCTTGATGTCACAGTTGAAATTGAGGGTCGAACCTGGGAGGTCTGGCCAACGCTGCTGCCATCGGTTCCTCGAGGAACCAAGGAGTATGCCATGGTTCACACTTTTGATGGCCAGGCCGTTGTCATCTACGGCACTGCCAGCGAGGAAGACTTCAACAAGCTCGCCACCACTATCAGCCTCGACCTAAATGCGAGTAATTAGTGGGTAGACCTAAGACCGCGAAGGAAGCTTGGCGAGTTCTGGTTGAAGGCAACCAGAACTTTGTGACCGGCAAGCCCGCTCACCCTAGGCAGGACGCCGATGTGCGCCGAGCGACCGCTAATCAGCAGCTTCCCTTTGCTGCGCTTTTTGGCTGCTCCGATTCCAGGTTGGCAGCCGAGATGATTTTTGATGTCGGCCTGGGGGACCTATTCGTGGTTCGAAACGCCGGACAGGTGATGGCTGAAACCATTCTCGGCTCGCTGGAATTTGCCGTCGAGGTGTTGGAGGTGCCATTGATTCTGGTGCTGGGTCACGATGAGTGCGGTGCGGTGAAGGCCGCCGTTGAAGCGGCAAGTGGAAAGTTAGAACTTGAGGGTGAATTCATCCACAATCTCGTCGAACGCATGCGTCCAACCCTTGGCAGAAGCGCTGAACTTGGCGAGACGTCACTGGATGACATCACTACCCGCCATGTCTTTGACACCATCGAAGAACTTCTGCAGCGCTCAAAAGTGATTTCTAGTGCCGTGAAAGCTGGCAAACTTGCTGTCGTAGGTGCGAACTACAAACTTGAACTTGGCGATATCCACATGGTGGTTTCGCACGGTGACCTCTAAAAGAGAAACTAGGAAAGAGCAAAGCATGGAATACCGCATTGAACACGACACCATGGGTGAGGTAAAAGTCCCAATCAATGCCCTGTATCGCGCACAGACTCAGCGCGCAGTTGAGAACTTCCCAATCAGTGGAACCGGGCTGGAGAAAGAGCACATCATCGCGCTAGCCCGAATCAAGAAGGCAGCCGCGCAGGCAAACAACAAACTTGGCATTCTGGCCGATGACATCACCGCAGCGATTGTTGCGAGCGCCGAAGAAGTAATCTCCGGATCACACCTAGAGCATTTCCCGGTCGATGTTTTCCAGACCGGTTCCGGAACCAGCTCGAACATGAACATGAACGAAGTCTTGGCAACCCTTGCCACCGCGAAGTTGGGCAAGGAAGTTCACCCAAACGACCACGTCAATGCCTCACAGTCTTCTAATGACGTTTTCCCAACCTCGGTTCACGTTGCGGTAACCAATGCTTTGGTGAATGACCTACTTCCAGCGCTTGACTACCTAGCCGGTTTCTTGGAGGCCAAGGCCAAGGCCTGGGATGGCTATGTAAAGCCGGGCCGCACCCACCTCATGGATGCCACTCCAGTTACCTTCGGTCAGGAGTTTGCCGGTTATGCGGCGCAAATTCGCTACGGCATTGAGCGCATCAACGCAGCTTTGCCTCGCGTCGCAGAAGTTCCACAGGGTGGAACTGCGACCGGCACCGGTATCAACACCCCGAAAGGTTTCCCGCAGGAAGTTATTAGCCTGTTGGCAAAAGACACTGGCCTACCAATTACCGAGGCCAGGGATCACTTCGAAGCCCAGGGTGCTCGTGACTCGCTAGTGGAGGCTTCCGGTGCGCTGAAGGTTATTGCCGTCAGCCTCACCAAGATCAACAACGACCTACGCTGGATGGGATCTGGACCAAACACCGGTCTTGCCGAACTAAACATTCCAGACCTGCAGCCTGGTAGCTCCATCATGCCGGGCAAGGTGAACCCAGTTATCCCAGAGGCAGTCCTAATGGTTTGCGCTCGCGTAATTGGCAACGATGCCACTGTCACCTGGGCTGGAGCATCCGGAAACTTTGAGCTAAACGTGGCAATCCCAGTTATGGGCAATGCCTTGCTGGAGTCAATCCGCTTGCTGGCAAACTCGATGCGCGTGCTGGCCGACAAGACCGTTGCTGGCCTAGAGGTAAACGTCGAGCGCTCCAAGGCACTCGCTGAGTCAAGTCCATCGATCGTTACCCCACTGAACAAGTTCATCGGCTACGAGGCGGCGGCAAAGATTGCTAAGCACTCGGTGGCAAAGGGCTTGACGGTTCGTGAAGCAACCATTGAGCTCGGTTACGTCGATGGTGAGAAGTTGACCATGGAGCAGCTGGACAAGGCGCTAGACGTCATGCCAATGACTCGCCCACCGCAGTAAAGATCTGCCAGCTCGGGAAGATTGCCACCAGGTAAAAGCCCAGCAGCAGAAAAGGCCCCAGCGCAATGTGTTCGCTGGGGTCTTTTCTTTGAAGCCAGATTCTCACGGCAAAAACATTTGCCGCCAGCAAGCCAGCGACCAGCGAGAGCAAAATCAACCATGGGTCATGCCATGCCAACCAACCATTTAGAGAAACGAGTAACTTCACATCCCCCATGCCGAGTTCGGCATATTTCGCTAATAGCCAGCCAATACCGAAGGTAAACGCCATGGCAATCAAGCTCTGCCAAAGCCTCAGGTATTGCCCGGTGGCCAATCCGTAGCTGATCAATGTTGTGGCAGTGACAAAGATAAGTGGAACTGTGTACTTATTGGGGAGCCGGTGTTCTCGAAAGTCGTAACGAACCAATTGCCAAGCGACGCAGGCTAGATAAACAATCGGGATAAAAAGCACTAACTCAGTCACACACTGAAGTTAGTGATACAGCGGCGGGCTTGCTGCCCGCTTTCCACAGGCTAATCCAGCAGGTCGGTAACCAGGGCAGCAATCTCACTTCGCTCAGATCTGGTGAGCGTGATGTGAGAGAAAAGGGCCTGGCCCTTCAGGGTTTCCACCACAGACGCAATACCGTCGTGTCGACCAACCCGCAGATTGTCGCGCTGGGCAACATCGTGAGTTAGCACGACTCGAGACTTCTGTCCGATTCGAGAGAGCATGGTCAAAAGCACGTTACGTTCTAGCGACTGAGCCTCGTCCACGATCACAAAGGTGTCGTGGAGCGAGCGTCCTCGAATGTGAGTGAGCGGGAGAATCTCGAGAATGCCGCGATTGATAACCTCGTCAATCACTTCTTTGGAAACCAAGGCCCCAAGGGTGTCAAAGACCGCCTGAGCCCAGGGGTTCATCTTCTCGGCTTCGCTGCCTGGCAGGTATCCAAGTTCCTGACCGCCGACCGCGTAAAGTGGCCGGAAAATCATGATTTTCTTGTGCTGGCGGCGCTCCAAGACAGACTCTAGGCCGGCGCAAAGCGCCAGGGCGCTCTTTCCGGTGCCAGCCCGGCCACCAAGGGAGACAATCCCGATTTCGGGATCCAGCAGTGCATCAATTGCCAAGCGTTGCTCGGCGGAACGGCCGTGAAGTCCAAAGACATCGCGATCACCGCGCACCAAGCGCACCGTCTTGGATTCGGTTACTCGACCGAGGGCACTGCCGCGCTCTGAGTGAATGATTAGACCGGTGTTCACCGGCAATACCTTGGCATCTTTGTGCTGAATTTCTTCGGCGTCATAAAGATCAGCCATCTCATCGCCGGAAAGGTTTAGGTCGGCAACGCCGTTCCACTCATCGGTTGCTAATTCGTGCAGGTATTCCTCGGCCCGCATTCCAATGGCAGAGGCCTTGACTCGCATTGGGAGGTCCTTGGAGACCACAGTGACGTCAAAGCCTTCACTCTTTAGATTGGCGGCCACAGCCAGGATTCTGGAGTCGTTATCGCCAAGCTGGAAGCCGGTTGGCAAGATGGACTGATCGATGTGGTTCAGTTCTACCCGCAAGGTACCGCCATCGCCCACCTCAACGGGGAAATCTAGCCGCTCGTGCTTCTTGCGAAGATCATCCAAGAAGCGCAGTGCTTTTCTAGCGAAGTAGCCGATTTCGGGATCGTTGCGCTTTTTTTCCAACTCGTTGATGACCACGATTGGCAGCACAACCTCGTGCTCAGCAAATTTGAACATTGCTTTGGGGTCGGAGATTAAAACCGAGGTGTCAATTACAAAGGTTCGGATGTCGGTTGCTTTGCGAGAAGACTTGCCTTGGCCACTCACCGCCTCAGGGGAAATTGTCTTGGAGCTTGACGATTTTGACCTGGAGCTTGAGTTAGCTGGCACCGGCTCTCCTTCGATAGGGACCTGATGCGAATTTACGCCTGAGGGAAAACAAAAAGCCTGCTCGACACGCCCATTTCTTGGAGCATTATCAAACTGTTTACTTAGCTCCCGAAGCGGCGGTGACGACGCTGGAAATCGCGCAGTGCACGAAGGAAATCAACCCTTCGGAAATCTGGCCAAAGTGCCTCTGCGAAGTAGAACTCACTGTTGGCACTTTGCCAGAGCAGGAAGCCACTCAGGCGCTGCTCACCGGAGGTGCGGATGAGCAAATCAGGATCCGGTTGACCTCCGGTGTAGAGGTGCTCGGTAATGAGCTCCGGAGTTAGGAACTCGGCAAGCTGATCGATGCTGGTTCCCTGATCGGCATGCTTTTTCAAAATCGCGCGCATAGCATCCGCGATCTCTTTGCGACCTCCGTAGGCAACTGCCAAATTAACGTGGGTGCCAGAGTTCTTGCCGGTCTTTTGCTCAACCTGAGCCAACCTAGCGGCGGCAGTGGCAGGCAAACTCGCGACATCGCCCACCACCTGAAGTTTCCAGCGACCTTTAGCGGCCAGCTCTTCTGCCAGTGAGACGATGATCTCGATCAGGTCTTCCAATTCTTCGGTGTGACGACCCTTTAGGTTGTCGGTGGAAAGCAGATATAGCGTGACGTGATCGATGCCAATATCTGAGCACCAACCCAAGAAATCAATGATCTTCTTAGCGCCAGCCTGGTGACCGTGGCCAGCTTTCTCCAAACCCTGCTGCGAAGCCCAGCGACGATTGCCATCAACCATCACCCCGATGTGTCTTGGCAGATCAGTGGGGCGCAGTTTGGACTCGATTTGCTTTTCATAAAAGCGATAGAGAAGTTTCTGCACGCCTAAAGGTTATTCCAACTTGCGCAGAGATGAGTTGGCTTAGGGTTAGGTGTATGAGTTTCGAGCCAGACCCGCTCCACCTGCCGCTGTCGGAGCTAAAGGGTGCCGATCACAAGGATGAGTTGCGTCCAAGCTGGCGAGGCTGGATCCACACCGGAGTGTTACCGTTCGTGGTTGCCGCCGGTGTGCTGCTGATTGTTTTCTCTGATGGCTGGGTGGCAAAGACCGCAGCCGCAATCTACTTTGCCAGTTCAATCCTGCTGTTTGGAAACTCTGCGCTCTACCACCGATTCAAGTGGCGGCCGGGGATTAAGAAACTCCTCAAACGAATCGATCACGCGAACATTTTCTTGCTGATTGCTGGCACTTACACCCCGTTGAGCATTTCAGCGCTAGCTTCGGATGACGGTGCTCTCTTGCTAATAGCAGTGTGGGTTATCGCGGTATTTGGCGTCGGATTTAGAGTCTTTTGGATCAATGCGCCAAGGTGGCTATACGTTCCGATTTACCTGGCGCTGGGTTGGGCTGCGGTGTTTTACATTCAGGATTTCTTTGAAGCCAACTGGGTAGTCATGGTCTTGATTATCACCGGTGGCCTGATGTACTCGGTGGGCGCGGTGGTCTATGGGCTGAAGCGACCAAATCCAATTCCAAAGCACTTTGGCTTTCACGAAATTTTCCACGCCCTCACGGTGGCGGCATTCTTCTGCCACTGGGTGGCAGCGCTTTTGGTGGGACTTAGTCCGATTCCTGGTTCGCTCGGTTCGGTTTAGCCGGCGGAGCTGGGCGCTCAGGCTTAGCCACTTCTAGATTTGCCAGCTCTTCTTCGGCAAGCTTCTGGCGAATCTCGGTGCGATAACGAGTGCGTCTAACTCTGCGGTTCATGTCGAAAAACAGCGCTACCGCTATGCCGGCAACTCCAAATGTGGCCAAGAAACCAATCGTGCCCGGAGAGTTGTAGGTGTCATCCGGCACCGGGGTCGGGGTGGTGGTTACCGCGTGTAGCGCACTGAGCAAGAGGTCCATGTCTCAAGTATCCCTCACCTGGCATAACCTAGAGGCATGACAGCGCAAGAAAATGACCTGCTAGCCACGCGCTATGGCAAACGAGCAAAGCTCTCTAAGGTTTCTTGGCGTTGGATTTCCGCAATTGGCATCATCCTGATGGCAATTGGCGTGCTATTTGCCAGCATGGCCAACTACAACCCGGTTCAAAGCCAAGACATCGGATTCTCAGTCAAAGACCCAACCCAGGTGATTCTCGATTTTGAACTAACCAAGCCAATCGATGCGGTGGCAGTTTGCTCCGTAGAGGCCCTAAACGAACAGTTTGGCCAGGTTGGCTACAAGGTCATCGAGATCGGACCGCAGGAAACCGGCAAGGTGCGGCTAAGCGTTAGCATCAACACCACAGAGTTGGCCACCACCGCCTTGGTGGATGAGTGTCGCCTGAAGTAGTATTTTCCAATCGCCCAGAATGTGGGCAATCCCAAAAACCCCTGCGAGATTTGAACTATGACCGATTCACTGCTGCTAACCCAGGACGCATATGACCGCCTGAAGGAAGAGCTGACCCAGCTAATTACCGTTGGCCGTCACGACATCGCCAAGCGCATTCAGGATGCTCGCGAAGAGGGCGACCTCAAGGAAAACGGTGGTTACCACGCAGCCAAGGAAGAGCAGGGCAAGATCGAGGCCCGCATAAACAGGCTCGAGGAGATCTTGGCAACCGCGGAAATCGGCACAGCCGACGCCAGCGATGGGATTGTGAAGCAGGGTCTTTGGATCAGGTGCAAGCTCAACGGGCGGGACACTGAGTTCTACCTTGGTTCGCACGAGATCTTCGAGGGCACCAAGTATGAGGTTCAGATTGAAGAGGGCGACCTCGATGTCTACAGCCCAGATGCCCCAATTGGCCAGCAGGTAATGGGCAAGAAGGTTGGCGACAAGGTTTCCTACTCAGCGCCTAATGGCAAAGAAATCTCGGTGGAGATTGTTGCCGTGGAGAACTTCGAGTTCTAGTCCTCGTGCAGCCTTGGGTTTAGCCCGGCAGCCTTGAGGGACTTCATAAGCTCCTTGCGGTGCTCTTTACCCCTGGTCTCAACGCTTAGGTTTAGCTCTACCTCAGAAATCTGTAGCCCATTTCCATGCCTGGTGTGAAGCACCTCAACCACGTTGGCATGGGCGGCGGCAACGGCCTCAGCGGTGCGCACCAACTGACCAGGGCGATCTGGAAGCATCACTGAAATGTTGGTGTAGCGATCAGATGCCGCCAGTCCGTGACGAATAACTCGCTGCAGTAGTAGTGGATCGATGTTTCCGCCGGAGAGCACGATTGCGGTGGTGCCCTTGAGCTTGAGCTTGCCCGCTAGCACCGCGGCAACTCCTACAACTCCACCGGCCTCAACAACCAGCTTTGAGCGCTCCATGACCATAAGCATCGCCTTGGCGATTTCGTCTTCCGAGACGGTTACAACCTTGTCGACATACTCCTCAACCAGGTCGAATGGAATCTTGCCGGGCTTTGCCACCGCAATACCATCGGCGATAGTTGGCTGAATCTTGATTTCGGTTGGCTTGCCGGCCTTCAGTGAACCAGGCCAGCTGGCCGCCATTTCAGCCTGAACCGCGTAGACCTTGACCTTGCGACCGAGCGCCTGCGCCTTTAGCTTCGCAGCAGTTGCCACACCAGCGGTCAAACCACCGCCACCTAGGCAGACCAGGATGTTGTCCACCTCAGGGAGCTGCTCCATGATCTCTAGGGCAACCGTGCCCTGTCCGCGAATAATGTCTAAGTGATCAAATGGCGGGATGAACACCGCTCCGGTTTCGGCGGTGAATTCTTTGGCTGCGGTCAGCGTCTCATCAAAAATCGCCCCGGTCAACACCACATTGGCGCCATATCCCAAGGTTGCCTCATACTTCGGAAGCGATGCACCGACGGGCATGAAAATGGTCGCCTTGATTCCAAGGACCTTGGCCGCTAGAGCGACTCCCTGAGCGTGGTTTCCGGCAGATGCCGCCACCACTCCCCTGGCCTTCTCGGCGTCGGTGAGCTGGCTCATCATGTTGTAAGCACCGCGGAGCTTGTAGGCACCGGTGCGCTGAAGATTTTCACACTTGAACCAAACTGGCTGCCCGGTGAGCTCGGAGAGCCAGTGGCTTTCCATCACAGGAGTCTTTATGGCAATGGCGCGCACGTTCTCCAGGGCGTCATAAAACTCATTCAGCGTTGGAACTTTGGAGCTAACCATTGGGCAACCTTCAATCTCAAGGTGCTCAAAGTCTAGCGATTAGAAACTAGAACCGATCTTTGTAAGTCGCTCGATGCGCTTTGGAATCGGTGGGTGGGTAGAGAACGCACGCTCCACAAAGCCGGGCTTGATCGGATCGTTGATGTACATGTGTGCCATTGAACTAGCTGAGCGTCGCATCGGGCGGCCATACTCTCCGAGCTTTTGAAGGGCAGATGCTAGCCCCTCTGGGTAGCGAGTGATTTGTGCCCCAGTGGCATCCGCAAGGTACTCGCGCTGCCTTGAAACCGCTGCTGACACCAGCGGGCCAATTAGGGCAGCGATGATCCAGCCAACCACGCCGATCAAAATCAGAAGAATCTGCAGCTGTCCGGCATCGCGGTTTCTGCTAGCTCCAGAGAACCAGGCCATGCGAATCGCAAAGTCCGCCAAGATGCCAACCGCGGAAACCAGGCCAAACACGATGGTGGAAACTCTGATGTCGTAGTTCTTCACGTGACCGAGCTCGTGTGCCATGACACCCTCGAGCTCTTTGTCGTTCATGATGTCCATCAAACCAGTGGTGGCAGCCACCACGGCATTCTTTGGGTCACGTCCGGTAGCAAAAGCATTGGGAGCCGGATCGTTGATGATGTAGACCTTGGGCATTGGCATGCCTTGCGAGATTGAAAGATTCTCCACGATTCGCCAAAGCCTTGGGTTGTCGGCTTTTTGAATTTGGTAGGCACCGCTCATTGCGATTGCCAGCGAGCTGGCCGCGAAATACTGGAAAAGTGCGTAGCCAAAAACAAAGGCGATAATCCAAAAAGCGCTGGAACCATTACCGCTGGCGGTTCCCCACCAATAAGCAAGACCGCCCAGCAGTAGGACGAAACCGCCAACAATCAGTATGGTGTTGCGCTTATTCGCGGCAATGGCCGAATACAAAGTGACCTCTTAGAACTTGACCTGAGGTGGCTCTTGAATCGCAGCAGGATTCTCGACCTCAAAGAATTCACGAGAGGTAAAGCCAAGGGAGCGGGCAAAGATGTTGGTCGGGAACTGCTCAATCTTGGTGTTCAGTTCGCGCACTCCGCCGTTGAAGAAGCGACGGGCGGCCATCACCTTGTCCTCGGTGTCGGTGAGTTCGCGCTGTAGCTCCAGGAAATTAGCGGATGCCACCAGCTGAGGGTATGCCTCGGACACTGCGAACAGGCTCTTTAGCGCTCCCTGCAAGGTGCCTTCCGCAGCCGCAGCCTGAGCTGGGTGCTCCAGAGCTTCTGGGGAAACAGTTGCGGCGCGGGCGCGGGTAACCGCGTCAAAGACCTCGCGCTCGTGAGTGGCATAGCCACGCACGGTCTCAATCAGGTTAGGAATTAGATCCGCTCGACGCTTGAGCTGGATGGTGATATCACTCCAAGCCTCATCGACTCGAACCTTTAGGGTGACTAGACCGTTATAGGTTGCCCAGAGCCAAAGCCCCGCTACCACGACTAGACCAAGAATGATCCAAATTGCAATGTCCACTAAAACTCCTCGACTAAGACGTATTTAGCGTAAGCGAGATTTCTGGAAATTTGCTGTCAGTGCCCCGAGTGGGACTCGAACCCACACTGTGACGATTTTAAGTCGTCTGCCTCTGCCATTGGGCTATCGGGGCAAAACTAAAGGCCCAGTTTCCCGGGCCTTTAGTTAGGTAAGTTTCTACTTACCTGGACGGGCTGCCCAGGTTGAGAAGAATAATCGCGGTGAGCGCACCTGCTCCAGCGAAACTAGGTCGCGGCCGAGAACAAAGTTCCAAACCCAACCCGAAACCACGCGAATCTTTCGCTCCCAGGTCGGCATTGCCAAGCCGTGGTAGCCGCGGTGCATAACCCAAGCCACAAAACCAGTCAGGCCGAGCTTGCCGGACTGGAAGGCGCCAACGCCAATGCCCAGACCAGCAACTGCGCCTAGGTTCTTGTGAATGTACTCGCGTGGCTCTTCGCCTCGAATTGTCGCAACGACGTTCTTTGCCAAAAGCTTGGCCTGACGAACCGCGTGCTGGGCGTTAGGAACGCAGTAGCCACCAACACCGCCGCCGGAAAGATCAGGCACAGCAGAAACGTCACCTGCGGTCCAGGCAGCGCCTACTGGCTTGTCGCCATCCACAATCTGCAATTTGGCATTCGCGGTAATGCGCATGCGGGCATCGAGCGGGAAGGTGGTGTTCTTAGCCACCGGAGCTGCAGCTACACCAGCGGTCCAAATGATTAGGTCAGACTCGAAAGTCTCGCCGGTAGATAGCTTGATTACGCCACCCTCTGCGGACTCAAGCTGGGTGTTTAGGTGAATCTTCGCACTGCGCTTGGCTAGGTTGTCAATTACCCACTCGCTGGTGGTTAGTGACACCTCAGGCATGATTCGACCCATGGCCTCGATTAGGTGGAATTGAATCTCATCGAAATCGATTTGTGGGTAGTAGCGCAGCAGATAGGTTGCGGCACTGCGAAGTTCCGCGAAGGTCTCGATTCCTGCGAAGCCACCGCCAACCACAACGGTGGTCAAAAGCCGCTGGCGAAGCTTGGAGTTCTTTGGCAAAGCTGCTGCGCGCTCAAAGTTTCCAACTAGACGGTTACGAACTTCTACCGCCTCTTCGATGGTCTTCATTCCGATGGCATTCTCTGCGATTCCCTTGATTGGGAAAGTCCTGGTTACCGCACCGGCAGTCATGATGATCTGGTCGTAGTCCAGGTTGATTGGCTTGCCACCTTCGATTGCGATGGTTGCCTTGCGGGTCTTGTGGTTTACCTTGGTGAGCTTTCCAGAGACCAGGTTGGTCTTTCTCAGGTGCTGGCGGTGCGAGACCACAACGTGGCGGGCTTCGATCGAGCCGGCCGCAACCTCTGGCAAGAATGGCTGGTAGGTCATGTATGGCAGTGGATCGACCAAGGTAACCTCGGCTTCACCACGCTTGAGCAACTTCTCAAGCTTCCAGGCGGTGTAGAAACCTGCGTAACCACCACCGATGATCAAAATCTTCTGCGCTGGCTTTGGGTTCAAGATTTCCCTGGCCACCTGTGGCGGGGTAACGGACTTAGTTGACGCTACTGTCATGTTGCGGCTTACCTTTGGTCTTCTTCAAGGCTCTAGCTTGCCCCTTACGCTTGCGACGCAGGACAATCCAGAGCAACGGTGCAAGGGGTGCTAACAGCCAATAGAGTAGCGGATTCAGCCATGGTTCCGAGTCAGATTGGCTAACTGGCTCAAGGTTTTCTCCTCCTTGCACCAACTGAGTTTGTTCACCGAGGTCAACCGGTTCCGGTTCAGCCGGCACCACCAGTTCGGATTGTTCCTCCTGGGCCGTGGAGCGGTACTGCTTAATCCAATTAGCTAGCGACCCAAGCGGATTCTGTTCAGAGACTGCCTTGGACTTCAAAGCCGCGCTGGGGTTAATCAAACCGTGCCCATAGTTGGCGTCAAAACCAGGTTCGCCAAGATCAGTTGCCGAAGTAATCAGACGCTCAACTAAATCATTTGCGCTGGCATCCGGATCGGCCTGAGTCATCAAGGCCAACAAGCCTGAGACAATCGGGGCAGCCGCAGAAGAGCCATCCCAAACCCGGTAGCCCTCCCCCGGATATGACCCAAGCAAATCTTCGGATGGTGCCGAGATGGCCACCCCGAGGCCAGCGGCCGAAGCCTCGGCTGGCTCTTGGGCCTTAGTTACTCCGCCAACCGATACCACTCCAGGAATGGTGGCGGGTGCGGAAGGTCGAGAGGATTTGTCTGACCGGTTTCCGGCGGCGGCGACCACGATCACATCGTTAGCAAATGCGTAACTAAAGGCCTCATCCCAGCTCTTGGGCCAGCTCTGGGAATTGCGAGTTAGTGAAAGGTTGATGATGTCGGCATCATGATCCACCGCCCACTTCACCGCTTGAGCAATTTGCGCATCGGTATCGGATCCTGGCACACCCAAACCAATCGAGATCGAGAGCAGTTTTGCCCCAGGCGCGACACCGATTACTCCTGAAGTGGAACTTCCCTGGCCGGTAATCAAAGAGGCGACCATGGTGCCGTGAAAAGAGGAGCTGCCGACTCCAGAGCTTCCCTTGGGAACTCCCACTCCGGAGAAATCAACGCCATCGACCACCGTGCCAGCAAGATCCGGGTGGGAAGAGTCGATTCCAGTGTCTATTACGGCAATGGTTACACCGGTGCCATCGAACTTGGTTTGATCAAAACCATAACTCTCAATCCACCAGTTATTTGCCAGGGTGGCGGGAGTGAGTAATAGTCCGAGGACCATAAGCGCTAAACGCACTTACATACCTCTGGTGACCACTGAAGTGCCGCTAGTGCCAAATCGCCAATTGGGTTTACACCCTTACCCTTTGCTAGCGAGTGCCCGACCAGAGCGTGTAAACACTTCACACGGGTTGGCATGCCACCGGCTGAAAAGTCGCTGATCTCTTCCACCACCTCAATGGCTTCGCGCTCACTTAGGTACAGCTGGTGAGCGGCTAGGTACTGAGCGGAAACAACCTCGTCCTGCCTAACAAGTTCCTGCAACTCAACCATGTAGCCGGAAGCCTCCAGGGTCGATACTGCTGCGGTCGCAGCTGGCTGGGTCAAGTAGTAAAGGGTTGGGAATGGAGTGCCGTTTTCTAATCTCGGCCTAGTTTTTACAACCAACGGCCTACCGCAAACGCACCTAGAGGCAATCGCAACGATATCCCTGGCAGGTCTGCCGAGCTGCCTGGTGACCTCGGCGATGTCTTCAGCGGTAACCGCAGTCTCAGGCATTACTTTTCCTCGGGTTGATCTAAAGCTGCTCGCAAGCCGGACTCAATCAAAGCATCAACCCAGTTCTCGTTTGCGGCCGCAACCTCGAGGGAAATCTCGTCGGCATTGCGCTTGGCTGCCAACAGCGCACCGACAGTTCCGGAGGTGTCGGTTAGATCCAGACCCTCGGCATCCATCACAAGATATGAAACTTCGCCTGGGAGCACGTAGTAAAGCCGATCTCTCGCCTGAGATCTGATGTAGACCGGATCCTGCCAGCGGTCTCGCTCGGCCTGCATCTCATCGACGGCCTGCTTAGCCTGCTCAATACTCAGTTCCATCTCAGCAATCTGGCGACGCTGATTAAGAAATGCCTGCACGTCAGACGAAATCAAAAAAGTGCCGGCGACAATAACCAAGATGATGCTGACGGTTACGCTGTTGAGCTTTACCGCGCGCAACATTAGCTTTCCCTGGGTCAGGGAAACCGGAACCTTTGCGTCCCTTGGGTTAGTTGGTCTTGCCATAGCCAAAGAAGTTTAAGTGTGAAAGCTCGGGGAGGCCATAAGCCTCACCCGAGCAATCACTAATTGAAACTATCCCTGGTAGCGAGGGAAAGCGCTGCGGCCGGCGTATACCGCGCCGTCTGCAAGCTCTTCCTCAATACGTAGCAACTGGTTGTACTTAGCAACGCGCTCTGAGCGAGCAGGAGCACCGGTCTTGATCTGACCAGCGTTGGTGGCAACCGCTAGGTCTGCGATAAAGGTGTCCTCGGTCTCACCGGAGCGGTGCGAGATGATTGCCTTCATGCCGTGGCGCTGAGCCAGTGACACAGCATCCATGGTCTCGGTTAGGGTTCCGATCTGGTTCACCTTCACCAAGATGGCGTTACCTGCCGCCAGGTCGATGCCCTTTTGCAGTCTGGAAGGGTTGGTCACGTATAGATCGTCTCCAACCAACTGAACCTTGTCGCCAAGTGCTGCGGTGATCTTGGTCCAGCTTGCCCAGTCATCCTCAGCCAGTGGGTCCTCGATCGAAACCAGCGGGAAGCGAGCCAATAGGTCAGCGTAGTAAGCGATCATCTCGTCGCTGGAAAGCTGCTTGCCCTCGAAGTTGTACTTGCCGGTCTTCTCGTCGTAGAACTCAGTAGCTGCCACATCAAGCGCTAGTGCGATCTCGGTGCCGAGCTTGTAGCCAGCCAAACCGATTGCCTCGGAGATGAGCTCTAGAGCAGCCGCGTTGTTTGGAAGGTCAGGAGCGAAACCACCTTCGTCACCCAAACCGGTAGCTAGACCCTTCTCGGATAGCAACTTCTTGAGCTGGTGGTAAACCTCAACACCCCAGCGCAGTGCCTCAGAGAAAGACTCCGCACCGTGAGGAACAATCATGAATTCCTGGATGTCCACACCGGTGTCAGCGTGAGCGCCACCGTTGATGATGTTCATCAGTGGCACTGGCAGCACATAGGCGTTTGAGCCACCTAGGTAGCGGTAAAGCGGAAGGTTGGTTGACTCAGCAGCGGCGCGAGCGTTAGCTAGCGATACACCCAAGATGGCGTTTGCGCCCAACTTGCTCTTGTTGTCGGTGCCGTCAATTGCGATAAGTGCGGCGTCTACCAAGCGCTGGTCGGCAGCATCGAAGTCAACCAGTGCCTCGTCGATGGTCTCGATGACGGCGCGAACAGCGTTTTGAACACCCTTGCCTAGGTAGCGAGACTTGTCGCCATCCCTGGACTCGTGAGCTTCAAAAGCACCGGTCGATGCGCCCGATGGCACTGCTGCGCGACCAAAGCTGTCATCGGAAAGCAAAACTTCAACCTCAACGGTTGGGTTGCCGCGAGAGTCAAGAATTTCGCGAGCGCCTACAGCGGTGATGATGGACAAGGGTTTCTCCTTTGATTGCGCTTGGGCGCAGATTTAAAAGTGATTTATTGGAGGCGAAAACGACGCTGTGTTCGGTTGCTAATTCTAATGCGGTTAGCCGATTTGCTTGAAATCTAGCTGTGCGAGCTCGGTTGTTGCGTCGCTCACAATCGCAAACCTTCCATAGCCATTATCTGCCAACTGTTCCAAAAGAGCCTTGAGGTTCTTTGGTCGCATTTCAAGCCGAACCTGAGCGCCGGTTGCGATCAGCTGCTGCTGCAGTTCAAGCGCGATTTGCTGGGTATTTGGCTCCAAAACTAGAACGACCAAATCGCCTTCTTTCGGCGAATCGGGAATCAGGTCAACAATCCGTTCGATTCCCAGTGAGATTCCGACCGCTGGGGCATCGGTTCCCAACCACTTGCCAACCATGCCGTCGTAGCGACCGCCGCCACCGATCGACGAACCAGAACCTGGGTGCTCAATCTCAAAAATCGTTCCGGTGTAATAACCCATTCCCCGAACCAAAGTTGGGTCAAAGCGAAGCGATTTGGCTTGTGAGCCAAGTCCAGCCCAGATTGGCGCCAGCACCGCAGGGATATCTTGGACATCGATTGAACTCAGCCAGCTGTGTGCCGAGTTACCAACTTGGTCACCAAACTTTTCGGCAAGCTCCTTAGCCACGCCCTCGATACCGATCTTGTCCAGCTTGTCGATCGTGATCATTGCGGCCAAGGCGTCGGATGCTGCGATTCCCAAAGCCTCAATGTTTGTGCGCAACAGCTCACGGTGATTTACCCGAATGGTGGCATCTTTCACCCCGATGGCCTCAAGTGCGGAAAGCGATGCTGAGAGCAGTTCGAGTTCGGCAAGTATGGAATCGTCGCCAATAATGTCGATATCGCACTGGATAAATTGACGGTAGCGACCCTTTTGTGGGCGCTCCGCGCGGAACACCGGACCGGTTTGAATGGCCTTAAACACCCTTGGCAGCTTCGAGTGATTAGAAGCGTAGAACCTAGTTAGCGGAACCGTTAGATCAAAGCGCAGGCCTAAATCAGCTAGCTCGTCGCCCTGTTCCAAGGCCTGAGTAAACTCTTCGCCGCGCTTCTGAACCTTGAATGCCAGCTTTTCATTATCGCCACCCTGGCCAGAAGTCAGGCGTGAGAGATCCTCAAGCACTGGGGTTTCAATCTGCTGAAAGCCTCTAGAAATGTAGGTGTCCACCACAGTGGAAATAAGGCGCTCTCGCTTGAGCTTGTCCTGCGGAAGAAAATCGCGCATTCCTCGGGGAGCATTTACTGGGTTGGCCACCTCACAAGTTTGGCATAGAAGCACTTAAATCTTTGGTTTAGCCCGCATCATTGCTAATCTTCACAGCAATGATGGAGTCCGCTCAGAAGCGCCCAAGAGGCAGGCCGGTTACCACCGACCCTGCGGCAGTTGGACTAACCGCGCTAAAGCTGTTCACTGAACTCGGCATCGACAAGGTGACCATGGATGATGTCGCCATTGAAGCAGGCATCTCGCGTTCCAACCTATTTCGCATTTTTCCTTCAAAGGCAGCGGTGGTTTGGGGTGGAATGCATCGCATTACCGAAGAGCTCAAGATTCAACTGGCAAATAATCCCGAAACTTCAGTGGTGAAGTTGCTGCACCAATCCTGGGTTGGCGCGGTTCGGGTGCTGGATAACTCGCTAGACACCGTTCGACTGCGCCTCAAACTAATTGGGTCCTCCCCCGAGGTTTATGGCTGGGGGCATGCTCAGTTGGAAGAGGCAAGAAAGGTGCTCGAGGCCGCGATCGCAAAGATTGAAGGCCCGAACTCAGTGCGACCAAAAATGATCTCCTCGGCTCTAATCGCTGCTTCGATGTCGGTTCTAACCTGGTGGGCGGAATCAGATGATGAGCGATCCGTGACCGCAGTGCTAGACGAAAGCCTTAGAGACTTTGAGTCGATATTTGCCCAGTATGCCGAGGGTGAATAACCAAATCTAACTTTGGTTGTTGCTCAAGGCGCCTCGGATTAATCTGCGAAGCCAATTACTCCGGCATCGGTCGCACTTGAGATTTCTGAAGCCCTAATTTCTACCTGTAGTTCCTTGGTTGCCTCGCGAAGCGCGCGCTCAGGATCCAGGCCAGCCGCTCTCGCGCTCGCCACAACTGCTAGCAGCAACTTGCCTAGCTCGTCTTCGGTTTCCATTGGAATCGCCGGGCTTTCGGCCACCTCCAGCAATCCGATCTTCTCCGCCTTGCCCATCACCTTGGATGCCAGAGCGAGTGCTGGCATGGCCTGCGGAATGCCATCAAGCACCGAGGTGCGGTTTGGTTTTTCCTTTTTCTTGTGACCTTCCCAGACCTGCACCACATCTTCTCCAGTGTTGGCTCGGTACTGCTCTTGCTCTTCTTCAGTGCCAAAAACATGAGGGTGTCTAGAGCGCATCTTTTGCTCCATGAAAGCTGCTACATCTTCCAGATCAAAAGGTTCGCCCATGGTGCCGGTGGATGCCAAATCGGAGTGGAAGATTACCTGGTAAAGCACATCGCCAAGCTCTTCCAGCATCTCATCACGATTGCCGGATTCGATCGCATCAATTAGCTCGTAGGTTTCTTCCAAGAGGTACTGCACCAGCGAGCGATGGGTCTGCTCCGCGTCCCATGGGCAACCGCCAGGGGCACGCAGTTGATGAGCAGTTTGGATTAGGCTCGCTAGCTTTTGCACGGTTACCCCTTTGCGAAGATGATCTGCAGTGTCTTCCAGAGCCAGTCAACCATCTCTTGGTCTCTAAGCGGTTCGCCTGAAGATGATGTCGGAGAAGGCATTGTTAGCAGCTTGGAGGTCTGGAGGTAGCGAAGCCCTGGAATTTGATGGCTTAGTGCCACCAATCGAGCATCATCTAGCTCAATCGGTGCGAACTTCGCCTGTACGCCAAGCAGGTTTACATCTTTCAACCCAAGGCGATTGGCTTGCTGCCTGAGGTGGGTCACTTCAATCAAAGTCTTGACCGGTTGCGGTGCCTTACCGTAACGATCCTCCAACTCGGCAAAAATCGCATCCAGCTTTGCTCTGTCACTCTTGGCTCCAGACTCCGATGAGAGCTTGTGATATGCCTCAAGCCTTAGCCGCTCGGAATCGACATACTCCTGCGGAATACGAGCATCGACCGGCAACTCAAGCTTTAGTTCAGCCGGGCTGGAAATGTCCTCACCCTTGAACTCAGCAACCGCCTCACCAATCATTCGAAGATAAAGATCAAAGCCGACACCTGCGATGTGTCCGGATTGCTCGCCACCCAGTAGGTTTCCCGCACCGCGAATCTCTAGGTCCTTCATCGCGACCTGCATACCGCTTCCAAGTTCGTTATTGGATGCGATGGTTGCGAGCCGATCGTGAGCGGTTTCGCTCAAGGTCTTTGACGGGTCATAGAAGAAGTAGGCGTAGCCACGTTCCCGAGAGCGACCGACTCGCCCGCGAATCTGGTGCAGCTGACTAAGACCAAAATTCTCAGCTCTATCGACAATCAAAGTGTTGGCATTCGGGATATCGATCCCGGTCTCAATGATGGTGGTGGAGACCAGCACGTCAAACTTGCGCTCCCAAAAATCCACCACAACTTGCTCGAGCTGATGCTCCGGCATCTGGCCGTGGGCAACGGCAATTCTGGCTTCGGGCACCAATTTGGCCAAATCGGCCGCCACCTTATCGATGGTTGAAACTCGATTGTGGACAAAGAAAACCTGGCCTTCACGGATTAGCTCGCGCTTGATCGCGGCCGCCACCTGCTGCTCGCTATAGCCACCGATAAAGGTCAAGATTGGGTGACGCTCCTCTGGTGGAGTGGCCAGGGTAGACATCTCGCGGATTCCGGTGACCGCCATTTCCAAGGTTCGCGGAATTGGGGTGGCACTCATTGCCAGCACATCAACATTGTGTTTTAGGTCTTTGAGTTTTTCTTTGTGCTCAACCCCGAAGCGCTGTTCCTCATCGATGATGACCAGCCCCAGGTCCTTGAATTTCACACCCTGTCCCAAAAGGCGATGCGTGCCGATGATCATATCGACAGCGCCATTTTCTAAACCGCGCAGTGTTTCCTTGACTTCTTTATCGGTTTGAAAGCGCGAGATCGGCTTGATGGTGATCGGGAATCCGCCGTAGCGCTCCACAAAGGTGTCGTGATGCTGCCTAACCAAAAGCGTGGTTGGAACCAGCATCGCAACCTGCTTGCCATCTTGGATCGCTTTAAACGCAGCGCGAACCGCGACCTCGGTTTTGCCATAACCGACATCTCCGGCCAGCAGTCGATCCATCGGGATTGGCTTTTCCATGTCCCGCTTCACCTCTTCGATGGTGGTGAGCTGATCTGGTGTTTCCTGGAAGGCGAAAGCGTCTTCCAGCTCTTGCTGCCAATGGGTGTCAGGTCCGAAAGCGTGACCTTTACTCTTCATGCGAGCCGAGTAGAGCTTGACCAGGTCAATCGCGATCTTACGAACTGCCTTGCGAGCATTGCCCTTGACCCTTGCCCAATCGGTGCCACCCATTCTGGATAGCACCGGTGCCTCGCCCCCGACATAGCGAGTGAGCATGTCGAGCTGGTCGGTGGGGACGAAGAGGGTGTCTGCTGGATAGTTGCGCTTTGGCGGTGCGTATTCAATGAGCAAATACTCACGGAAGTGCTGCCTGGCACCGACGCCGCTGGGACGCTGCACAAGTTCTTTGAATCTTCCAATGCCGTGCACCTCGTGCACCACATAGTCACCCTGCTTCAGACTCAACGGATCAACCTGCTGGCCTCGACGACGGGCTAGTTTGCGTTCGCTGGGAGCGAGGTAAGAGGATGCGACTCCAAAGAACTCAGCCTCGGTAATCAGCACCAGCTTGCTCTCGAGGTGAGCGAAGCCATGCGCAAACTGCCCAACCGAAACCGTGATGTGATCACTCGAAAGCTGCCCAATTGTGGTTGCCAAGATTGCTGGCAAATCCGCCTTTGTGAGCACTTCAAGCACTCGCTCAGCACTACCGTGACCATGAGCCATAACCGCAATTTTGTGCTTTTGAGTCGTTAGGTCAGCCAGCCAATCAACCGCCGGTTGCTCCGGTGTGAAGCGCGGAATCTCTCGGAACCCGAGGTCTTTGGAGGCTTCGGTGGGGAGTGCGCTTAGGGACACCAGCGTGTTCGCCCGTCTCACCTTGGTGATGAACTCATCAACCGTAAAGAAGTTGCCACCACTGAGGTCAATGGGCGCTTGTGACCCGGAGATAGCGGCATCCCAGGCGGCGTGCAGAAACTCTTCGTTGGTCTGGATCAAACTCTCCGCACGCTGCTCAATCTTCTGCGGATCCTGCAGCACAATCACCGCATCCTTGCCGAGGTAGGCAGTGATTGGGCCAAGCTTCACACCGAGAGCAGGCGCCAGCGACTCCATCCCTTCAACCGGCATGCCGTTGGAAATCTTTTCCAACATCTGGGTGAGGTTTGGAAACTCGTGGGCCATCTCCCTGGCACGAAGTGCGACCTGAGGTGTGATTAGTAGCTCACGGGCTGGATAAATATCGAGGTGATCAACCTGGCTGGCAATCGAACGCTGGTCGGCAACCGAGAACTCTCGGACATCTTCTAACTCGTCACCAAAGAACTCAAGACGCAGCGCGTGTTCACTGGTAGTTGGAAAAAGGTCCAAGATGCCGCCGCGAATCGCAAACTCACCGCGCTTGACCACCATGTCAACCCGTTGGTAGCCGATTTCAATTAGCTTGAGGGCAAGTTCTGGAAGCAGGTATTCCTGGCCGCGCGATATGAAAATTGGTGGGTGATCTTCGAGACCGCCTAAAACCGGCTGGAGCGCCGCTCGAACCGACATCAGAACCAAATAGGGCTTGCTCTGCGCTTTCAAGGTAAGCATGCGGTGCAGCGCTTTTAGCCTGCGACCAACCGTCTCGGCAGCTGGGCTGAGCCTTTCGTGGGGCAGGGTTTCCCAGGATGGAAACTCAATAACTTCGATTTGTGGCGCAAGTTCACCGCAAGCACTGGCAATCTCCTCCGCCTGCCTAGAGGAGGGAGTCACCACAACCAGTGGCACCTTAGAAGCCGTAAGCCACTGATTGATCACAAAGGGATGGGCGGTGACCGGAGCGAAGAATTCGCCGGCCGAAAGCTGATTTGGGTGCGACTGACCCACCTCTTGAATCAGCGGGTGGAGGGTCACCGAGTAAGTCTAAGCGACCTTTTGCTCTACCTGATCGGCGGCGAGTTCCAAAAGCACGCCCAGTTCCTTGCGCTCTGTGCTGGAAAAATCCTGCAGCACAAAATTCGCAACCTCTTGGCTGCCGGGCGGTCTTCCGATACCAAAACGAATTCGGTGGAATTCGGCTCCGCAGCGGGCAATGATGTCCCGAAGGCCATTGTGTCCGGCGTGACCGCCGGCAACCTTGTGGCGGATATCGCCAAATGGAATGTCCAGCTCGTCGTGGACGACCAGAACCTGCTCGATTGGAATTGAGTAAAACTTCATCAAAGCTTGAACTGGTGACCCGGACAGATTCATAAATCCGGTGCTCTTGACCATGACGATTTTCTTGCCACCGGCGACAAACCGACACTCTGCGGTCAGCGCGATGGACTTGTGAAGCTTGAAATTGGCGTTGTGCCGCTTAGCCAAAACGTCGAGCACCATGTGCCCGACGTTGTGGCGGTTGGATTGGTAGTTGGGCCCGGGGTTGCCGAGGCCAACTACCAGCCAAACATCGTTACTCAGCTGCCGAACCAGCCTCTGGAGAATCTTCACCAGCAGCACCTGCCTTGGTCTCTACAACCGAGGCAACTAGCTCACCTGCGGCGATGTCCAAAATGACACCCTTTGGAAGCACTAGGTCGCTCGCCACGTAGTGGTGACCGGCAGCGGCCTCCTTGGAGATGTGAAGCTCTACGAACTCAGGAACGTGAGTTGCCTCAGCCTCAAGCTTTACGGTCTTGTGCTCAAGGTCAACAACGGTTCCACCCATAGGCTCGCCGATTACGTGAACTGGAACCTCAACGTGAACCTTCTCACCCTTGACGACCTCTACTAGGTCGACGTGCTCGATGATCTGGGTTACTGGGTCCTTGGACGCCATCTTTACCAAAACCAACTCGGTCTTACCGTTCAGGGTTAGCTCCAAAAGTGCGTTCTTGTGGCGAAGTGCCAAAGCAATCTCGTGGGCTGGTAGTGAAATGTGGCGGGTTGCGTTTCCGTGACCGTAGATTACGGCTGGAGTCTGGTGGGAAGCACGAAGCTTGCGGGCTGCACCCTTGCCGAAGTTCTCGCGAAGAGTTGCAACAATCTTGATCTCTGACATCTTTTCCTCATAGGTCATCGCAGCGAGGAAAAGGCACCCCGTCGATTACGGATACTTAGTATCCCTCGCCGCTGTTCGACCCAAAGTCTAGCGGGCAAGGGCCGCTTTGCCAAGCTGCGGTTTAGGCGTGACCTGGGAACAGCGAGTTCACAGAGTCGTCGTAGAAGACCGCGGCGATTGCCTTAGCAATCAGCGGAGCAATCGAGAGCACCGTGAGCGAAGCGAACTCTTTGTCAGGAGTAATTGGCAAGGTGTTGGTGACAACTACCGAGTCGATCACCGGATCACTCAGACGCTCAACGGCTGGGTGGGAGAAGACACCGTGGGTAGCGGCAACAATAACGCGCTTGGCACCGTTGGCCTTCAAAGCCTTAGCCGCAGCCAGGATCGTGCCACCGGTGTCGATCATGTCGTCAACCAACAGGCAGTCACGGCCTTCGACGCCACCGACGATCTCGTTTACCTGGACCTGGTTTGGGCGGTCTGGATCGCGACGCTTGTGAACAATAGCCAAAGGAGTGCCTAGGCGATCTGCCCAAATATCAGCCACGCGAACTCGGCCTGAGTCTGGAGATACCACGGTTAGATTCTCAGTTCCAAAAGTAGCTGCGACGTGGTCGGCAAGCAGCGGCAATGCCCAGAGGTGGTCTACCGGACCATCAAAGAAACCCTGAATCTGCGGGGTGTGTAGATCTACCGACATGATGCGGGTAGCGCCGGCTGCCTTGAACAAATCGGTCACTAGGCGAGCGGAGATTGGCTCACGTCCCTTGTGCTTCTTGTCCTGACGGGCGTATGGGAAAAATGGCGCGACCACGGTAATGCGCTTCGCACTGGCGCGCTTCATGGCATCAACCATGAGCAACTGCTCCATGAGCCAGTGGTTGATCGGAGCTGGGTGAGCCTGGATGATGAAGGCATCGACGCCGCGGACGCTGCGCTCGTATCGAACGAAGGTTTCGCCGTTTGCGAAGTCATAGGCAGTCACCGGGACAAGTTCGGTGTTGAGAATCTCAGCAACCTCTTGGGCTAGCGGTTGGTGCGCTCTTCCGGAGGCGATTACTAGCTGCTTACTTGCTGTCTTCTCAACTGGCATCGCTGCTCCTTTGTGCTGCCTCTGCTGATTTCGAGCCCGGACGCTTGTCCAAAACCCAGCCAGCTAGATTCTTCTGCGGTGTTGTGTTCAATGCTAACGCTCCTGGCTCGACATCCCGACGGATTGTCGAACCAGCTGCAGTGTAGGCACCGTCTCCGATGACGATTGGTGCCACAAAAACATTTCCGCTTCCGGTTTTGGCGTGTGCGCCAATGACGGTGCGGTGCTTATTGATGCCGTCGTAGTTGGCGAAAATGGTTCCGGCACCGATGTTGCTGCCCTCACCAATCTCGGCATCGCCGACATACGAAAGGTGCGGAACCTTGGCTCCCGGGCCGATCTTGGCATTCTTGGTCTCGACGAAGGTTCCGATTTTGCCATCGGCACCAAGGTGGGTGCCGGGACGAAGATAGGCAAATGGGCCCACGCTCGCACCGGAATCAATCTTGGAAGAAGAGCCCTGGGTGCGACTGATGGTTACGTTTTCGCCAACCTCGATATCGGTAAGGGTGGTGTCGGGACCAATTACTGAACCCTCGCCAATTGAAGTGAAACCGTGCAGTCTGGTGCTAGGCAGCAGCGACACATCCTTTGCCAACTGGACGGTGACATCGATCCAGGTGGAGGCAGGCTCCGCAATGGTGACTCCAGCCAGCTGCCAAGCCCGCACGATTCTGGCATTCAGCTCGGTCGCCACCTCACTTAGTTGAGCGCGGTCATTGATACCGGCAACCAACCAGTTATCCGAAATCGGATGGGCCGAAACCTTCTGGCCTTGCTCCAGCATTAGAGCTGCCACATCGGTCAGGTATTTCTCTTTTTGGGCATTCTCCAAAGTCACCCGAGAAAGTGCGGTTCTAAGGTGCTCGGCATCAAAGATGTAGACACCGGCATTTACTTCGGTGATTGCCAGCTGGTCAGCGGAGGCATCTTTTTGCTCCACGATGCCGACAAAGCTCTCCCTGGATCTAACAATTCGGCCATAGCCCTTTGGGTCCGCCATGATGGCAGAGATTAGGGTGCCGGAATTCTGACTGCCGCGGTGGATTTCCAAGAGCTGCTCAATGCTGGCGACATCAAGTAGCGGCACATCGCCCGACAAAACAGCAACATCGCCAACGAAATCCTTTGGCAGCTGATCCAATGCCGCCTCTACCGCACGGCCAGTGCCGGGAATCTCATCCTGAATGGCAATGGTGGTATTGGGGTAGAAAGCCTTGACGTAGTTCTCGATGCGTTCGCGCTCGTGTCGAAGGACAGCCACCACATGGTCTGCTCCCAGCGAGTGAGCGGTGGATAGCACGTGACCGACTAGCGGAAGGCCTGCTATTTCATGCAACACTTTTGGGGTAGCACTCTTCATGCGCGTGCCTTCACCGGCTGCGAGCAGTACAACTGCGAGCTGACGCATGGTCCTCCATATCACCCTCAGCTCCGCCCCTAGGATTCGAACCTAGACCGGACGCCTCCAAAGGGCGCCGTGCTGCCGTTACACCAGAGCGGAACGAGGTTTTCACCTCGGCGACAAGTCTGCCAGATAGATTGGCTAGAGCTGAAGTTTCTCCAAAGTCTCTAGATACAAAGTTTCAAATTCTTCTAGTTGATTGCCCAATTCGCGCTGACGCTGGGACAGTCTTAGCAGTAGCTCATAATCTGACTGATCTGCGGCGGCAAGTTCCAACAGCACTGATTCAAGCTCTTGGTTCGCCTTCGCCATCGCTCGCTCTAAGCGAGCCGATTCCTTCTCCAGGTTGCGCTTTTCCGCGCCTGAAAGGGTTGCAACACTCTTGATGGCAGCCGGTGGCTGTTCTTGAGTTTGCGCCGTGGCTTTGCGCAGCTGGAGGAACTGCTCGACGCCCTTGGGTAGGTGGCGCAGTTTCCCGTCACCCAAAAGCGCAAACTGCTGGTCGGTCACTCGCTCTAGCAAGTAGCGGTCGTGGCTAACCACGATCAAAGTTCCCGGCCAAGTGTCCAACAGGTCTTCCATGGCAGCGAGCATGTCGGTATCGAGGTCATTTGTCGGCTCATCTAAAATCAAGACGTTTGGCTCGGTAAACAAGAGTCTCAATAGTTGAAAGCGGCGGCGTTGACCGCCAGAAAGGTCGGAGATCGGGGTCTGCAGCTGCGCGGAATCAAACCCGAGTTGCTCAACCAGCTGACCGGTGCCAACTTCTTTTTTGCCAACCGTGAAGGTGGTCTTCTCACGCTTGATCATCGCGAAGATGCGATCGTCGGCAAATTCATCGAGCTCGCGAACATCCTGACTGAGCTTGGCAAATTTCACGGTCTTACCGATTTTGATGCGACCAGAACTGGGAGTTAGTTCACCAGTCATAAGGCCAAGCAGCGTGGTTTTTCCAGCACCGTTTGCCCCCAGCAAACCAATGCGGTCCCCCGGGCCTAAGCGCCAGGTCACATTGGAGAGGATGTTTTTGCCATCTGGGGTTTGGTAACTCACATCTTCGAAGCCCACCACGTCCTTGCCAAGGCGTTGGGTGGCGAGCTTACTCAGCTCCAGCTGATCTCGCGGTGGTGGCTCATTGGCAATCAGCGTCAGTGCCGCATCGATGCGGAACTTAGGCTTCGCGGTTCTTGCCGGTGCGCCTCTGCCAAGCCAAGCCAATTCTTTACGAAGTAGATTTTGCCTTCTGGCTTCGCTGGCAGCAGCCTGGCGGTTGCGCTCAGCACGCTGCAGCACATAGGCGGCGTAACCGCCGTCAAACGGCTCAATCTTTCCGCCGTAAACCTCCCAGGTGAGGTTGCAAACCGCATCCAGGAACCAGCGGTCGTGAGTTACCACCAATAGACCACCTGCGGTTTTCGACCAGCGATTTCTGAGGTGTTCGGCAAGCCAGGCAACACCCTCGACATCTAGGTGGTTGGTTGGCTCGTCCAACATGATGATGTCGTAATCGCCGGCCAACAAGGCGGCCAGTGCAACACGGCGACGCTGTCCACCCGAGAGTGAACCAACCTGCTGGCTCCAATCCAAATCACCCAGTAATCCCTGGAGCACGTCCCGGATCTTGGGATCGGTTGCCCACTCGTGCTCGGGTCCTTCACCAACTACCGCCTGAGCAATCGAGAGCGAGTTATCAATCTTGTCCACCTGGGTTAGGTATCCGACCGTTAGCGAGCCTCGCCAGGTCACTCGACCTGAATCCGGCTCGAGCTGCTTAGAAAGAATTTTGAGCAGGGTGGATTTACCGTCGCCATTTCGACCGACAATGCCGATTCGGTCGCCTTCGTTGACGCCTACCGTGATGCCGTCAAAAACCTGTTTGGTGGGATACTCGAGTTCAATCTGCTCGGCCCCTAAAAGGTGCGCCATTAGATCAGCCTGCTGCCAAGTGGGCTCGGATTGGCAATGACTGCCTGATATCCGGCATTTTTGATATTCGAAGCACAGATTTCGGCCTGAGTCTGATCTTTCGCGAGATACCAAAGGGTTGGTCCAGAACCGGAGAGCAGCCCTTCCCCGCAGCCGAAATCTTGCTTCGCAAGCTCACGAAGCTCAGGGAGCAGACTGAAAGCTGCTTGCGTTAGCGAATTCTTACCAAGCCAATCTCTGCCAGATTGGAAATCTGGAACCACTAACTCCTCGCCTAAATTGAGGCGATCAAATTCTTGAAATACCGCTTTGGTCGATAGCGGCTTGTGATTGATAAGTAGCACGATTGGCTGCGATATCACCACCGGGTGGGTCGCTAACTCCACTCCCGTATCACTTCCGAGAGCAGTCCCTCCCAGAATGGCAAATGGCACATCAGCACCAATGCTCGCACCAACCCTCATCAGCGATGCTTGATCCAGACCTAGGCACCAAGCTTCGTTCAAGGCAGTTAGTGTGGCGGCTGCATCTGCTGAACCGCCAGCCATACCTCCGGCCACCGGCACCTGCTTTTGAATAACAAAGCGCATTGGTTGTGGGTTCTCAATACCGACACTTTGCGCGAGAGCTTTGGCTGCTTTGACCACAAGGTTTGACTCATCGAGCGGAATTTCACCAAGGTTAGGCAGCTGCGAAACAACCTCAACCTGCCAGCTTTCACTGGATTCAACCCCGACACGTTCTTCGAGATCCAATGCCTGATACAAGCTAACAACCGGGTGGTAGCCATCGGCTTGCAAGTCACCCACCTGAAAGTGCAGGTTTACCTTGCCTTGCGCAGCTGCCCAAATCACTTGGCGCTCGCAATCGCAATGAACTGCTCAATGTTGAGCTGCTCTCCCCTGGCCTGCGGATCCACCCCGGCGCGCATCAAAATCTCTTCTGCCGCGGCAGCCGATCCGGCCCAGCCAGCGAGTGCTTGGCGCAAGGTCTTACGACGCTGCAAGAAGGCCTGGTCGATAGCAGTGAAGGTTGGCTTCTGGAGCGCCGGGTCACGCTCTATGGTCCGTTCAAAGTAGACCAGCGCGCTGTCTACTCCAGGCACCGGCCAAAAAATGTTTCTACCGATATTTCCCGCCAGTCGCGCTGGACCATACCAGGCCATTTTCAGAGATGGCACGCCATACTCTTTGCTGTTCGGAGCAGCCGCAAGACGGTGAGCCACCTCGGCCTGAACCATAACCAACCCCTTCTGAATCGAAGGGAACTGGTTCATAAAGTGCAGCAGCACCGGCACTGAGATGTTGTATGGCAGGTTGGCAACCAAGGCGGTTGGTTCGCCTGGGAGTTCAGTTACCTTCAACGCGTCTGCTACAACGAGGTCTAAGGTCTTCTCGGGGGCATGCCTTGCGATCGTGCTGGGCAATTCGGCAGCCAGTCGCTCATCGATTTCAACGGCGATTGCGCGCGGCACGACTTCTAGAATTCCCAGCGTCAGCGAGCCAAGCCCAGGACCAATCTCGACCACCAAATCATCTGAGGTTAATTCCGCCGAGGAGACTATGCGCCTGATGGTATTTGGATCGATTACAAAGTTCTGACCGAGTTTCTTGGTTGGTCGAATATCCAGCTTTTCGGCAAGCTGGCGAATCTCTGCGGCTCCAAGCATCAGCTCAAACCTTCAGACCACAAGCCATAGACCCGCTCGGTGTTGGCGTTGATCTGCTCGGCAGTCCTAACCGCATCCCAACCCAACAGCGTCGCGATATAGCGCAGGGTGTGCGGCACAAGATATGGAGCATTTGGCCTACCGCGCAAAGGCTCCGGGGTTAGAAATGGAGCGTCGGTCTCAACCAGCAGTAGTTCTGGCGACACTGCCAACAGCGAATCCCTCAGGTGCTGGTTCTTCTTGAAGGTGATATTTCCCGCGAACGAGAGATACCAACCGTTTTGCTGGCAAATCTCTGCCAACTCCAAATCCCCCGAGTAGCAGTGGAATACGGTGCGCTCTGGTGCCCCAACCCGCTTCAGGGTCGCCACCACCTCGGCATGGGCCTCGCGGTCATGAATCATCAGGGCAATATCGTTTTGCTTTGCAATCTCGATGTGCTGCTCGAAGGAGTAGGCCTGGGCTTCAAGCTCGGCATCACCTTGGGTTCTGAAGAAATCCAAGCCAGTTTCGCCAATCGCTCTAACTCGAGGCTGGCTGGCAAGAGCGGCGATGCCCGCGATCGCCTGATCTAGCTCGGCACGAGTCTGGTAAAGCGGAGCTTCGTTTGGATGCAGCGCAACGGCTGCCAAAAGCATCGGCTCAGATTTAGCTACCTCGGCAGACCATATCGAGCTCTCGAGGGTCACACCAACCTGAACTGCCCCAAGCATGTTGACCTGACGCATTCGCTCCAGATGCTCCGCCACCGACATCGGCACTTCGCCATCGGCTATTTCTAGGTGAGTGTGGTTGTCATAGGTACCGAGCTCTAGTGGCTCCGGCAAGTCTGGGTAGTGTATCGGGCGGTTGTTTAGACCGTCATAGGAGTTTCTGGTGCGAATGGGTTCGCTCATTGTTCCTCTACGCGCGGGAACAGGACTTCTAGCTCGCCCAATTTGGTGCCAGCCGGTAGCACTCCCCATTCACCGATTTGAATTCTCTGCTCAGACAGCTCACCCAGGCTGGTGCCAATGGAACTCCAGAGCTTTTGGGTTGCCTTCGGTGTGATTGGGCTTAGCAGCACAGCAAGCAAGCGCAGACCTTCGGCAGTTGTGTACAGCACGGTGGCCAAGCGCTCGCGGTCAGCCTCATCTTTTGCAAGCACCCATGGCGCTTGAACGGTGATGTAGTTGTTCAGTTCATCCACCAAGGTCCAGACCTTGGCGATCGCCTCGTGAATCGCGACCTTATCGATGGCGGTATTCGATCCTGCGACAGCCTCCTGCGCCACCTTCTGAATCGCAAGGTCGGCTTCCAGGTACTGACCAGGAGTCGGAACCACGCCATCGAAATACTTATTGATCATCGCGATAACTCGAGAAGCGAGGTTTCCAAAACCATTTGCCAACTCCGAGTTGTAGCGAGCGCTGAGGTCCTCCCAGCTAAACGAACCATCCGAGCCAAACCCGATTGCCTTCATGAAGTAGTAACGGAAGGCATCAGAGCCAAAGATGTCGGTGATCTGTGTTGGCGCAATTCCAGTGAGCTTGGACTTTGACATCTTCTCGCCACCAACCAACAGCCAGCCGTGGCCGAAGACTTGCTTTGCCGGAGGCAAACCGGCGGCCATCAGCATCGCAGGCCAAATCACCGCGTGGAAGCGAAGAATGTCTTTTCCAACCACCTGAACATCGGCTGGCCAAAGCGATTGGAACTTGGCCTCGTCGCTGCCGTAGCCGATAGCGGTGATGTAGTTCAAGAGCGCGTCAAACCAGACATAGGTGATGTGTTGGTCGTCCCAGGGAATATCGATTCCCCAGTCAAATCGTTCCTTGGAGCGCGAAATCGACAGATCACTCAAGCCTGAGCGCACGAATGAAACAACCTCATTCTTGGCGCTTTCGGGCTGAATAAAGGTCGGGTTCTCTTCGTAGTGCTTTAGCAAACGCTCTTGAAAATCGCTGAGCCTAAAGAAGTAGTTGGTCTCGTTTAGCTGCTCGACCGGCTTGGAGTGGATAGCGCAAACCTGCTGGCCCGAAAAGTCTCCCGTACCTTCGATTAGATCGGACTCATTCTTGTATTCCTCACAGCCAACGCAGTAATTGCCCTGGAAGGAACCCTGGTAAATAAAGCCGGTGTCGTAAAGCTGCTGCAGGAACTGCTGCACCGCCTTTTCGTGGCGTGGCTCAGTGGTGCGAATAAAGTCCTGGTTGTCGATATCGATGGTTTCCAAAAGTGGCAGCCAAGACTCGGTGACCAATTTGTCGGTCCAGCTCTTTGGGTCGGTGTTGTTTCCCAGCGCGGTGCGCAGTACCTTCTCGCCGTGCTCATCGGTTCCGGTGAGTAAGTAGGCGTTTTCCCCGCGAGCGCGGTGCCACCTGGTCAGCACATCAGAGGCCACTTCGGTGTAGGCGTGGCCAATGTGAGGTGCATCATTCACATAGAAGATGGGGGTTGTTACATAAAAGGACTTGGACACCCTTGATATCTTAGGGTTTGTGCAAAAGAGCTTCGGCGTAAATTGCGCTCTTTGACGCACCGGTTGCCTCGGCAAGGTCGGCACAAGCCTGCTTGAGACCCATTCCCGAGGCTGCTAATTCAAGAGCTTTTAGCCCTAATTCAGCAACATCAAAGGTCTTTGGACTAGCTCCAGCAATAATCATGACCATCTCACCCTTGGGTGAACCCTCGGCCCAGCTCGCAAGTTGGGCTAGCGTGCCGCGCTCGGTGTGTTCAAACTTCTTGGTCAACTCTCGCGAAACTGTTCCCAGTCGCTCGGGGCCAAAGATTGTGACGGCATCTAATAACGACTCGTGGATGCGATGCGGGGCTTCGAAAAAGACCATGGTTCTTACCTCATCCCGCAGCGCTTCAAAGACTCTTAGTCGCTCACCCTGCTTTCTAGGCAGAAAGCCCTCGAAACTAAAGCGGTCGGTTGGCAATCCCGAAACCGCGAGCGCCGAGATAACTGCCGATGGTCCCGGAATCGCAATAACTTCAATTCCAGCCTGCGCGCAATCTCTAACCAATTGGTATCCCGGGTCAGAAATTGTGGGCATCCCAGCATCGGAGACCACCAGCAGGTCATGATCTCTTGCGACCTCTACCAACAGCGCGGTTCGCTCGGCATCGCTGTGTTCATGAAGGCTGTATAGCCGGGCGGCCAGCCTGATACCAAGCGCAGAAGCTAACTGCTTCAGGGTTCTGGTGTCTTCAGCAGCGATGTGTTCGCTCTGTGCCAGCACCTCCTTCAGACGCAAAGAAGCGTCCGAGAGATTACCTATGGGAGTTGCGGCGAGAATCAACACGCTAAGCAAACTAGCATCTAAGGGTGATTTACGGGCTGCTTAACCTAACCAAACGTGCGCTCGCCAGTCGTTTCTTTTACCCGATCAGCACCTTGCTGATCACTGTGCTGGGGGCGCTGTTGCGATTTGGCAATCTAGCCAATCCGCAGCTTTTGGTATTTGACGAAACCTACTACGTAAAGGACGCATACACCCTTGGGCTATTTGGCCATGAAAAACAATGGCCCGACAATGCCAACCCCGATTTCGAAGCTGGCAAGGTAGACGGTTACCTGCAAGATGGTGCGTATGTAGTCCATCCACCAATCGGTAAGTGGGTTATTTGGTTTGGCATTCAGCTATTTGGTGCCGACAGTTCATTCGGTTGGCGATTCTCGGTGGCGCTATTGGGAACCTTGGCAATCCCGCTGATAATCGCAGCGGCCAGATTGTTGATTGGCAATCGAGTCTTCGCCCTTTTGGCGGGGTTGTTCCTCGCTATCGAGGGCCAGTCGATTGTGCTTGCCAGAACCTCGATACTCGATGGCATTTTGGCATTCTTTGTGCTTTTAGCCTTCTACTTCTTGCTGCTGGATCGCAGAGATATATCCAAAGTACTCAATCGAGCAGCGCTAGCGAAACGTGATTTCACGCTGTCACTGAGGCCTTGGCTGTGGGCCATGGCTTTAACCCTGGGGCTTGCTAGCGCAGTCAAATGGTCGGGGCTCTACTTCCTTGCGATCTTTGGTCTCTACACATTTGTTGCCGACTGGATTACTAGACAGCGGTTAGGGCTAAAGCTGGTGCCAGCGGTGTTACAGGCTGCGCTAAATGCTTTAGTGCTAATTGTCCTAAGTGGAGCAACCTACCTTGCCAGCTGGTCCGGCTGGATTCTGTCGGCCGATGGTTGGGGTAGGCAGGCTAATGAAAACTGGTTGGTTGCGCTTTGGGACTATCACACCAACGCCTACAGCTTCCACACCGGCCTCAATGCCGAGCACCCGTACGCGGCTAATGCCTGGCAGTGGCTTTTGGGCATTAGGCCCACCGCCTTCTACTACGAGAGCTTTAGCGACGACCGCTGCGGGTTGATTGACAGCTGCTCGATCGCGATAACCCCGATTCCGCACCCCTTGATTTGGTACAGCGCGGTGGCTGCGATGATCTGGGTGGGCTTTAGGTTTGTAAGGAAAGCCGACCTTGCCGCCGGTGCGATTTTCCTGGCATTCCTAGCCGGCTGGGCACCTTGGTTGGCATATCTTTCGCGCACCACTTTCCAGTTCTACTCGGTGACCTTCACGCCATTTTTGATTCTGGCTCTTGCTTACGCGTTCCACAGTTTCTGGCGCCGAGGTTTCTTGCTGTTCCGCGTCAGCCAGCGCGAGTGGGCAATAGCGCTCTATGTGCTGGTAGCTTTGGCTCTGGCAGCATTCTTCGCATCGATTTGGATGGGACTGCCGGTTCCATACTGGTTCTGGCGAATACAAATGTGGCTGCCCTCTTGGATTTAGGTGATTAGTTGGCTCTGGGTATCACTGCGCTAAAGGCTGCGCCTGAAGCAATCGCGGTCTTGATTTCGCAGCTGTTTGCTCGCTTCCCATTCGGCATGCTCAGCATTGCCTTCATCATTCACATCCAAGCGATCACTGGCTCCTATGCGATTGCAGGAATCGCGCTCGGTGCCCAGACCATTGGTGCGAGCATCTCGGGTCCACTGCTGGCTCGGTTGATGGCCGATTTTGGAATTCGCAGAGTGGTGATTATCAGCACGCTGACCACCTCCTCGGCGCTTTTGGGTCTGGCCTTCGTCGCACCGGAACCGATTTGGATTATTGCCCTGGCATTCCTGGTCGGATTCTCCTCGCCTCCGATTCAGCCGGCGGCAAGGTCAATTTATCCGCAGGTGACACCCAAGAAGTTAATGCCGGCTCTTTACTCATTAGATGCCACCGCTCAGGAGATTATCTGGGTTCTTGGACCACTGGTGGCAACCTTGGTGGCCGCCAGTTTTGGCAATATCCCGATGATGATCACCGTTGCGCTGATCCAAGTTTTGGGAACCATTTGGTTCTTGGTGAACAAATCGGTTGGCTCAATCAAGATTCCAAAAAACAAGAACGTTTTGGGCAAAGCGCTCCGCAATCCAAAGGTCGCGGCGGCAACGGTACTTGGGCTTTTGTTCGTTGGATCATTTGCCGGTGTAGAGGTCGGTGCGGTCGCGCTGTTTGGTAAAACACTTGCCGGAGTAATGTTTGCGGTCTTTTCCCTGGGATCCATCTTCGGCGGATTACTACTTGCCCCAAGGTTCAAAGGCTCTAATGCGCTAGCGGTCTTCTCGGCCGTCACGCTGGTTGGCTACGCGGCTATCTTGATTGCCCCGCAGCAGCCGCTCTGGGTCGGACTGTGCCTGTTTGTCGCAGGTGTTGGGGTTGCGCCTACGCTGGGAACTTTGTCGCTGATGATCGCCACAGGCACCAGCGGGAGCGAGACGGTAGAAGCTTATGGCTGGACCACGACCGGCCAACTGGTTGGCTTTTCCGCGGGCAGTGCCTTGGCCGGAATCTCGATTGACATCATTGATCCAACCGCAGCACTTTTAGTCTCGGTGGTATTTGGTGCCTCTACGCTGATCGCAGCCTTGTTGATCGCAAAGCCCGAGAAGCAGGACTAAGACTTAGCCTTTTTGTCCTTACCGGTCACCGCCAGCGACCAGATAGTGGTCACAGCCAAAGTGATAAGGATTACGGCGAGCGAGAGCTCAGTGGAGATCTCCGGAATTTGCTTCACTGGTTCACCGCCATTGATAAACGGAAGTTCGTTTTTGTGAAGGGCGTGAACCACTAGCTTCACACCAATCCAAGCCAGGATGATGCTCAGTCCGACCGAAAGATACTTCAAGCGCTCCATCAGACCGCCGAGTAGGAAGTACAGCTGGCGCAGTCCCAAAAGCGCAAATGCGTTGGCCACAAACACGATGTATGGCTCATTGGTCAAACCATAAACCGCTGGGATTGAGTCAAGAGCGAATAGTAGATCGGTAAATCCGATCGAGAGCATTACCAGTAGCAGCGGGGTGTAGACCCACTTGCCGTTCTGCATCACGCGGTAACGGTTGTCGTGATACTCGGAGGTGGTTGGGATTAGCTTGGAAATGAACTTGGTCATTCCGCCGGCTTCGTTGCGGTCCTCTTCCCCACTGTGGAAGGTTTCCAAAACCAACTTCACTGCGGTGAAGATCAAGAAGGCGCCGAAGACATAGAACGCCCAGCTAAAGCGCTCGATGAATGCAGCACCTAGGACGATAAAGATCAAGCGCAAGACCAAAGCGATTGCGATACCGATAAGCAGCACCTGGCTGCGAAGTCTTTTTGGAACAGCAAACTGCGTAAAGATGATCAGGAAGACAAAGATGTTATCCACCGAAAGGCTGTATTCGGTTACCCAACCGGCGACATATTCCGCCGCATACTGGGGACCCCAAACTCCACCAATCACAAAGGTGAATAGCAGGGCAAGGGTGATGTAGATGCTCACCTGCACTGCCGACTCACGGAAAGTTGGTTCGTGAGGGTTGCGCATCTGCACGATAAAGTCAGCCGCTAGCACGATGCCGAGCACACCGATTGTGACAGCCCAAACCCAGAGCTCTACTTGCATTGTTTCCATTCCAATTCCGCGACCGCGGAATAATCATCCGCGACCAATTGTAGGTAATGACAGAAGATTGTGAGGTAGCTGCGTGAAAGTCCTTATCTCCGGCGCATCCGGCCTAATCGGCACAGAACTAGCCAGGCAACTAACTGCTCAGGGGCACCAGGCCATCAGACTTGTCCGACGAGAGGTGAAATCGGCAGACGAGCTTTACTGGGCTCCGGGAGTTTCACCCCTGGATCCAAACGCACTATCGGACATAGATGCCGTCGTAAATCTTGCCGGTGCCACCACCGGAAAGATTCCATGGACCAAAAAGTATGAGCGGGAGCTAATCGCTTCACGCCTGGACTCAACTAAAACCCTGGTCGATGCCATCAATGCCTGCCCCAATCCACCCAAGGTGCTGATCTCAGGTTCGGCCTCTGGAATTTACGGCGATCAAGGGGATCACTGGCTCGATGAATCATCGCCTAAGGGCGAAGGCTTCCTGGCCGATCTTGCCTATAACTGGGAAGAGGCTGCCAAGCTGGCTAAGACTCGAGTCGTACTGATTAGAACCACCATGGTGATGAGTAAGAAACTCGGCGCACTCGGAAAGTTACTCCCACTAATCAAACTAGGCATCGGTGGAGCACTGGGTTCTGGCAAGCAGTGGTGGGCATGGATTTCGCTAGAGGATCAAGCCAGGGCAATCATTCACCTGATCCAGAACGAGTCAACCTCAGGCGCTTACAACATCACCGCTCCGGAACCTGCAACCTGCGAGCAGATCATCAAGGAGCTCGGACGTCAAATGAAGCGGCCGACCCTTTTGAAAGTGCCAGCCTTCGCGCTGCGATTGTTGATTGGCAAAGCGGCGGATGAGCTATTGCTTTGCTCCCAGAAAATGAAATCCCACCGACTCGAGCAGACGGGGTTTGTTTTCAAACACCCGACGCTTGTCGAATCGGTGGGATACGTGCTGAGCTAATTACTTAGCGGCAGGCTTCTTGGCTGCTGGCTTCTTAGCAGCAGGCTTCTTGGCTGCGGTTGCCTTTGCGGCAGCTGGCTTCGCAGCGGTTGCTGGCTTCTTAGCCGCAGGTGCCTTCGCTGCGGCTGGCTTCTTAGCTGCGGTTGCTGGCTTCTTGGCAGCAGGCTTCTTTGCTGCAGGCTTTGCGGCTGGCTTAGCAGCAGTTGCGGGCTTCTTTGCGGCTGGCTTAGCAGCGGTCGCTGGCTTCTTTGCAGCTGGCTTCTTAGCTGCAGGCTTCTTCGCTGCGGTTGCTGGCTTCTTAGCAGCTGCGGTGGTCTTCTTCTTTGCAGTTGAAGCAGACCTAGCAACAGTCTTGGCTACCTTCTCAACCTCGGTTAGCGCTTCGGCAGCTAGCTTGTTGCCAGCCTTTAGTGCCTCTTCAGCAGCCTTGTTGGCGGCCTTGCCGGCCTCATCTGCCAAAATGCCGGCTTCCTTTACGGTTACCTCTGAGGTCTTCTTAAAAAATCTCTTTACTGAGTCTAAAAGTCCCATGATTTTTGCGTGCTCCATTTGTCGTGAAATTGGGGGATAACTACGAAATAGCTTAACGGCAGAATCAGATTGCGCGGCGTCTTGCGAGTATTGCGTCTAATTCTTTACTGTCAAAAACATTCGCAGGTCTTTGGATCTCAACCACATCCGCGAGGTTGTCGACAAGCTCACCAACCTTTGGCTGATTCAGCGGAGCTGGAATCGGATTAGGAGCCCAGGTTCGATCTTCAACCACAGGGCGCTGCGCCGAAGCTTTTCTTCGCACTTCTTGACGGGTCTTGTGAAGCTTGGATGCGATTGCAGTGGCCTGAACCGATGCTGCCCTCGATACCAACATGCTCAGCAGGGCAAAGACTGCCGATACACCAACCGCGGACCACCAGCCAGCATCTCCGGCAGCGGCCACGCCTGACGCAATGCTGCCAATTAGGAACAGTGCGAAAAGCACCGAGAAAAATCTCTGGGTGTTGACCAGGCGATTTAGCTTCTCGTCGACAGTCATAGGAGTTTGGGCGCGAGCAATTTTTACATCGCGCCTCACGATGCTGGAGTTGGCTTTAATCTCCGAACGCTTGGAGAAACCGGGCACAAAAATGGCCAACCAGACAATGGCCGCAACCACCAAAGTGATTCCACCCAAGCCCACTGAATTCTCCATACCAACAAGATATGCGTCAGTGTTCCCAAATGGCGTCATTGGCTCCGCGTGTTTGCCAGTCGGTCAATCAGTGAGCCGTTTTTCTCTTCCGCGGTGATGGCATAAACCTTGTGATCGCGCCAAGCACCATCGATGTGGATAAAGCGCTCCTTGATGCCCTCAAGTCGCAATCCGAGTTTTTCAACCACCCTCAGACTCGGGGCATTTTCGGGTCGGATGTCAATTTCGACTCGATGTAAACCAAGGTCGTCCATCAGGTAATCGATCGCCAAAGCAACCGCGGTCGGGGTGATGTTTTTGCCAGCGGCGGACTTCGCGATCCAGTAGCCAATGGTTGCCGAGGAAACCGATCCGTGTTGAATGTTTGCGACATTCAGTTGACCAACGACTTCACCGTTATTCAAAATTACAAACCCAAGACCGGTGCCCCGTCTGGCTTGGGACTTCAGGCTCGAAATCATCCAACCGGCGTTTACCACCGTTCTAAGTCCGGGAGTGGTGGCCTCCCAGGGCTCCAACCAATCTCTATCAAGAGTCAAAAGGTGCTGTAAGCGCCAATAATCTCGTCGTCCAACCAGGCGCAGCGCAACCGATCCATGTGCGATTGGGCGAATTGGGTTCACGCTGGCAAGATTACCCCTATGGATTCCTTTGTGAGCAAATCTGAGATCAGGCAGCGGGTGATTTCGCAACGCCCTCAACCCTCGGGTGGCCTAGCCGCAAACCTAGTGCGACTGACTCTTGAGTTAGATGCGCAAGTGATCGCGAGCTATCACCCGCTTATAAGTGAGCCTGATGTCACTGAGTTCAACCAGTGGGTTATCGCAATGGGCAAGACTTTGCTCTATCCAAGAATTGAAGCTGGGCAGCTAGTTTTTGCCACTGGCGATTTGGCACCAGGCAGTCACGGCATTTTTGAACCAAATGGTCCAGCTCAGGATTTGAGCAAAGCCCAGTTGATCTTGCTTCCAGCTCTAGCGGTTGATAAAAGTGGAAATCGCCTGGGCAAGGGCAAGGGCTTCTACGACAAAACCCTGGCGCAGGTCAGTGGGGTCGCAAAGTATGCGGTGGTTTTTGATTCCGAGATTCTCGATCAGATTCCAACCGAACCACATGATGTTTGGGTGACCGGAGCCGTTACGCCAACAGCAATCCATCATTTCCGCGCTTCGGCGATAAGTTAAAATCTTTCTCGGAGGAAACATGCCAACTTATTCATACGTCTGCAAGGACTGTGAACACGCGTTTGAGATTCAACAGTCTTTCTCAGACACTGCCTTGACCAGCTGCCCCAAGTGCGCAGGTGAACTTCGCAAGCAATTTGGCAACCTTGGAGTCACCTTCAAAGGATCCGGCTTCTATCGCACCGACTCGCAGTCGGGTTCATCATCTAGTTCGGACTAACCCCAGTGCGGCGGACGTTCGTCGTTTAGTCGATTATCGTTCGAGTCGTCCGGGTCACCCCAGGCGCGGCCGGTGTCCTCGAAAGCTTTCTCTTCGAATAGTGGCTGTGCCTTGCGTTCTATATCGACACCCAATTGCTTCGCAATTCGATTGGCAACATCCTGCGGCTGAGCAAAAATTTCGAGTGCGTGAACTCGGATATACATCCAGCCCATTGCTCGCAGTAGCCCAGGGCGGAGCCAGAGCTTCTCATCCCAATTCTCACCCTTGAGGGCCCAGTCGGCATCCACCACAGCAGCGCGATTGCCCAGCGAAACTGCCAAACCAATTCGGTCTCCAAAGTTCAAAGCAACCTGGAAGCCGAGTTTCTTTAGGCGCTTGGAGAGATCTGCCAAAAGTGGGTCTGGTTCGCCACTGCGAATATCACTCAGGAAGCTTGGTGCGATTAGGTCCTTAAGCCAGCGTTGATTCTCTGGCAACTTACCTGCCGCAAAGTCCTCGAAGTTGTAGCAAGAAACTACCGTTAGGCGCTTTCTAGCGGAAACAATGGTGTTCACCATCCAGTGCGCTGCAAATTCCGAATTGAAATCGCCCAGTGTGCCAGAGATGCGGCCCTCCGGTGTCCGGCCAAAGCCAACCGAGAAGATGACACGATCGGCAAGTTGGTGAGTGAACTGACTCATGGTTGCGACTCGGAACTTCTCTCGCCCATGAGCATCGAAGAATTCCGCCAAGTGGGCCTGGTCCTTTAGGGCCTGTGACACTGCGTGCTCTACTCGATCGGCGTGAACAGCGGATGCCGTCACCACGCAAAGCGATTGCTCCGGTGTCCAACGGGCGTGATTGAGCACCAGCTCAACCACCTTGCTAACCTCAGCATCCATTGACTCGGTGGCACCTTCGATAGTCGAGGTTGCGGTGGAGCCCTCTTCAATTTGAACGTGTTCAAAGTTGTGAGAGCCAAATAGCTGACCGGCAGCCGGTTCGAGAATTAGGCGATCGTCATAGAAGTTTTGGTTTAGGTACCTACCCAACACCTGACCTTCGGTGCGATAGCTGTGCCTAATCGAAAGCGAACCAAACCGCTGGGCAATTACATCAAAACTTGCTTGGCGCTTGGGGGCAACATGCCCCTGGTTGGCCCTGGCTACAGTGTCGAAATCCTCAACCATCGCAAGGGTTGGATCGCCAAATGCGATTACCTGGCTTGCTCTGGCGATAGCGGGAAGCGATTCGGCCATCGCTGTCGAGGCGGCATCCAAGATGATAACGACGTCAAACTTCTCATCCTTGGAAAGTTCGTGAAGCCTAAACGGCGACAGCAAGACCGCGCTTGCCAAGGCATTCCAAAGTGGTCCGGATTCTTGGTAACCGGACTTTAGTGTGAGTTCGCGCGCCCTGAGCAAATTGCGAAGCTTGTCGGCTTGTTCTGGATACTTGGCGATCGCACTCTTCCAGCGATGGCTCAAGCGGTCTTTGACCTCATTGTTGCCGTGCTCAATAAGTTGTGCTGAGCAGCGCTCGAATTCGGCCTCAAGTTTGGCAATCTCGGTTGCCGAGTACTGCAAGATTGTCGGGTTGCGATTCACGATCGCTTCTAGAGCCGATTGCCACCAGGCCAGTTGGAATTCGTTCTCAACCCGCTCCATATCCGGATGCAGCCTGCACAGCTCTACCACCAAATTGCCCAGACCCATCGACTCCAGTTCGGCAACCAGCGGTGCGCGCTCTAACAGTCGGTCGAGAATCTCGGTCTTGTTGGCCAGGTCATTGATCTTGACTTCGAGGGCATCAAGATTCAATCGGGTCAATAGTTCGATGTCTGGATTTGGATCTAGGTGACGTTGCAGCAATTCCAAAACCGAGGTGATGCGCTCAAATTTCTCTTGAACATCATTCAATCCCAACGGGACCGTTGGAGGAGCCTGAGTCTGATTCATCTCCAGCCAGCCGATGCGTTGCTGCTCGGCCTGCTGCAGCGAAATGTAGAGGTTGCTGATTGAAGCCCCTGGGCGGATGAACTCCTTGGCCAACTTCTTAAATCTGCGACGCTGAGCGCCCGAAAGTTGACCACGCTCAGTTCGCGGCGCAGTAGCCTCAATCATCTGCGCCAGCGAGCGGTCATAGATCGAGGGCAGGAACTTATCCAGAGTTTCCCTGATGCCAATCAGCAATCTAAGCTGCCTTGCCCACTGCTCCACGCTTTCGCACTGAACCAGCTTTTGATCCCTCAGGTATCGACTGATTTGATATCTGAGGGTGCGGAATTCTTCGCCGGAGATGGCTTTTACCTCGCTGAGTGCGAAGTCAAGCTCTTGCTGAGACTCAAAGCGCGCCGCAAACCACGGGGAATCCTGCGGACCAAAATCAAACACTCCCGCCTGGTGCGCTGCCTTAAGCGCGGGCGTGGCGCGGTCGGATAGACCAGCTAGTAAATCGGTGCGAATTCTTGAGTTATTGGTGGCTGGAGTCGCATTGCCGGCAAGTGCCGCTAGCTCACGCATTGCGTCAATCAAACTGACCTTGAGTTCTGGATCTGGATGACTAACCAGCTCAAAATACTTGGCGATCTTGGCCTCAGCTTCTTGCTTTGAGGCAATCGCATCAGCCAATGCGACAGGCTGAGCTTTCTCATTTCGCGAAATTGCGCTGACCGCATCGGTCCAGGTCTGCGCCTCACGAATTGCTAGGCCGGAGAGTCCAACCGCACCAAGCCGCTCGGCCATCTCGTCTAAGGTTTGCTGCCTTGGCCCAATCACCAAAGTTCGCTTGCCGTGGTAGGCAAGGTTGGCCAATAGATTTACTGCGGTCTGCAGGTAACCGCAGCCCGGCAGGGTCTCCACCGCAAAGGAATTGCCGCCAATCGCCCGCCTTAGAACCTGACGCTGCGAATCATCGGCATTCGCCACCAGCACAACCTGCTGCGAAGTGTCTTGTTCGCTCACCTCACCGTGGCCGGCAATTCTTAGCAAAAGCTCTTGATCAATCGGCAGCTCTTGGAGCTGCGTGGTCAACAGATCTGGCACGAAGTTGCCAAGCACTAAGAGCTTTTCTACTTCAACATTTGCGTCGTGCAAGATTTCTGAAACCAAGGAGAGTACCGATAGCGGGATCAAATCGCCTTGTCCGACAGACACAGCCAACAGGTCATTTGAATTGAAACTGCGACGGACCGACGTTATTAGCTCAGTTAGAGCCGGGTTGAGCAGTGGCCTGGAATCGATTCGAATCTCGTAGTCGTCACCCTTGGAAATCAGGTGGGTTGGCCAAAGCAGTATCGGAAGCTTCTTGCCGGAATTCTTGTCCTCGACCAATCCACCCGCGATAAACACCGAGGAAATTCCGAAATTCTCTTCAATGCGAGCGGCTTTGAGCTTGATGCGCCGAACCGTGCTGTGTGCCCGAGCCTGTGCGACACCGTCTCTCACCAGGTTGCTCAGGGTAGTGCTGCGAGAGGAAACCAGCTGTGCTAGCCCACCGGGGTGAGAACGAGCCAAGTCCACTTGGCCAAAACTTGAGAGCTCAAACGAAACCAAGGGATTGGTTCCACCAATTCCCTGCAATTCATCGCGCCAGGCGCGGATTATGACTTGCGGCTCCACGCCCAAATCCTAAGTGGCAAAGGGCCAAAACCTCGGGCGGCTCTCTGAAAGCCCGGCAAAGATTGGAGGATGGGGCTCAAAGCAAAATCGAGATTGAATAGCGAGTAACCTAGTAGCTAAATTCGGCTTCGTAGCTCAGTGGATAGAGCAACGGTTTCCTAAACCGTGTGTCGTAGGTTCGATTCCTATCGAGGCCACTTAGGCAGCTTGACGCTGCATCCCCAAGAAAGGCTCCCACTGCGGATCTTCTTTCTCCACTCCCCTGACAGTCCAAATCAAACCGCTAGGCATCTTGGGGGTGATCTTTAGCTCCCATCCCATCTCAGCAGGAGTCTTATCGCTCTTGGCGTTATTGCACCTCAGGCAACAGGCAACTAGGTTCTCCCAGCTGTCCGCTCCGCCGCGGGATTTGGGGAGAATGTGATCGATGGTGTTGGCGCTCTTGCCGCAGTAACCGCAGCGATGCGCATCTCTTCTAAGCACGCCCCGCCTGGAAACCGGAATCTTTCGAGAATTTGGGATTCGGACATAGCGCTGCAGCAAGATCACCGTGGGTAAATCAAACTCTCGATCAGCGCTGTGTACTTTGCCTTTGTCGGCTCCCGCCAAAATGGTGGCCTTTTCATTCAGCACCAGAATCAAAGCTCTTTTGAACGACACCACCGCCAGTGGTTCGTAACCTGCGTTTAGGACTAACGTGCGCAACTAACTACTCCTTTATCGAAACCACCCGCACGGCCTGCGGGATTTCGGTGCGACTGCCCGGAAATAAAAAACGCGCCGCAAAAAGCGACGCGCGAAATTTCCCGACGAGATATGCAGGGATGCTGGTGCAGATGAATCCAATTGCCGTGCTTGGAGAGCAAGCCCTTAGGCATCTGGCACCTCCTCCCTGAAGATCAAGTCAACACTTGAGGGAAGATTACGACTGCACGGTCTAAATCAACGCAGAAACGCAGAAACAAAAAGTGAAGTTTTGGTATCGATTAGTTATTGATGTCGACCAGGCGAATGATGTGGAAGCGTGGCGTGAAGATTGGAGCCAGCTTCACGCGATCGCCGCGCTGTGGTGCGTGATAGAAGTTGCCGTTACCGGCGTAGAGTCCGTTGTGGCTGTAATCGTTGAAGACCACGATGTCACCTGGTACAGCATCCTCGATATCGATCTTCACACCGAGCTTGGACTGCTGGTAAACGCTGTGCGGTAGTGGAATGCCGAACTGCGAATAGATGAACATCACGTAGCCTGAGCAGTCAAAACCGGATGGGGTTTCGCCACCAGAAACGTATGGAACACCAACCTGCTCAGCGGCTGCTCTCATGATTAGCGCTGAGGTGATGTTGGTGTAGCGCGGCTTCACCCAGTAGTCCTCCGCCAGCGGGCCGTTGTAGTTGCGGCTTCTGGTGGTGGTTATCTGGAACTCAGATGCTTCAGCCGGCTCATAGTCACCGCGAGAAAACTCGACCGCCCTAACAGTGGCTACCGATAGCCCTTGAGACGGGTGAGAGAACTCCACCAGGCGGCTGTCGCGAGTCAGGCCGCTCATCGCTGTGGTCTCTGGATCAAAACCGTAGGAAGGCAGGGCAAAAGTTGCGAGCAGGCCAATCGCCGCGACCATTGTGATCGGCGTGCGAACGTTCAAGCTGCGGCGAACGCGCTTGGGCTGGGCCTGCTGCTTGCGCATCTCTTTACGAGATACCAGCTGAACCTCTGCGGTTTGATGGGTCAAAAGGAATCCTCCGAAAACTTCATTGGAACTTCCGCGTGTAGCAGTATAACTGAGGTTTTCTTAGCCTACGAATAAGTGTGAGGCGATTAGCTCATCTAACAGCATTCCCTCAGTTTTGCCCGCCGCACTCAGTAACCAGCCGGTTTTCTCAACCGTCACGACCACCTTTGCCCCAGGGGTGAGACCGAGCTCAAGCAGCTGAAGCAGGAACTCTTCGTCGACCTGAACTGGCTCTCCGATTCGGATCAATTGATATTCACCGGTGGTCACTGCGGTTATCGGCTGGCAGGCGGCCGGCTTAGCCTGCGGCAGTCCCAAGAGATCTAGACCTGGCACCGGCATGCCGAATGGTGAGTGTGAAACATCTGAGAGCAGCCCGGCAATCTTGAGCTCTACCGCTTCACTCATCACGTGTTCCCAGCGGCAAGCTTCTTCGTGCACCAGGTGCCAATCCAATCCGATTACTTCAAGCAGAAGGCGCTCGGCCAATCGGTGCTTGCGCATCACTTCGATTGCGGTAACCCGGCCTGCCTCGGTGAACTCGAGCTGGCGATCGTCACCCACCCTCAAGAGCCCATCGCGCTCCATGCGAGCAACGGTTTGCGAGACGGTGGGGCCGGAGTGATCGAGGCGTTCGGCAATTCGAGCACGCATCGGCACAATGCCGTCTTCCTCAAGCTCCAAAATGGCCTTGAGGTACATCTCCGTGGTGTCGATTAAATCGGTCATGATGCCCCCTTTGGCTTAGCAAGACTAATGCTAAATCAAAGCTAAACTTGGGCCATGGCCGAGATCAAGATCCCAAGCGAACTGCTCCCGAAAGACGGAAGATTCGGCTGCGGTCCGTCTCGCACTCGAGCCAGCCAATTTCAAAATTTTCTGACCGAGGGTGCCGCTCTGATGGGCACCAGTCACCGTCAGGCTCCAATTAAGAACCTAGTTGGAGAGATTCGCGAAGGCCTCAGTAGCCTCTTTAGAGCTCCAGACGGTTATGAGGTAGTGCTCGGCAATGGCGGTTCAACCGCGTTTTGGGATGCCGCAGCTTTCAGCATCGTTGAGCAGCAGGCTCAGGCCTTGGTTCACGGTGAGTTTGGCTCGAAGTTCGCGAGCGCTCTAACCAATCCTTGGTTGAAAGCTCCAACCGTAATCAAAAGCGAACCTGGCTCACGCGCAGCACTTCAAGCGCAAGCCGGCATCGACAGCTATGTCTACCCGCACAATGAAACTTCAACCGGTGTTGTTACCCCAGTAACTCGGATTGCCGGAGTAGACACGGGAGCCTTGATGCTCACGGATGCCACCAGTGCTGCCGGTGGCATCGATTTTGAACTTTCAGAAACTGACGTTTACTACTTTGCTCCGCAGAAAAACTTCGCATCCGACGGTGGACTATGGCTCGCGATGTTCTCACCGGAGGCCATCGCACGCGTCGAAAGAATTCACGCGAGTGACCGCTACATTCCAGAATTTCTAAGCGTAAAGACCGCTCTGGACAACTCGAGATTGAATCAAACCCTAAACACCCCAGCGATTGCCACCCTCTACCTACTGAATGACCAGATCAAGTGGATCAATCAAAACGGTGGCCTAAAGTGGGCGGATCAAAGAACCAAGCAAAGCTCCAAGCTCTTGTATGACTGGGCAGAAAAGACTTCGGTTGCCAGTGCTTATGTGGCAAACCCAGATCACCGCTCGCAGGTTGTAGTAACCATCGACTTTGATGACTCGATCGACGCCACCGAAATCACCAAGACCCTCAGGGCCAATGGCGTGGTGGATGTTGAGCCTTATCGCAAACTTGGCAGAAACCAGATTCGTGTGGCAACCTTTGTCTCAACCGACCCAAGCGACGTTGCGGCATTGATCAGTTGCCTGGACTACGTGCTGGAGCGCATCTAATGGCAAAACTATTTGTAAAGTTTTCCGATCGTCACCCTGAGCCAGAACCAGCCCAGGTAAACACCAAACTAGCTATCTTGGTCGGAACCGGACTCTGGGCCGTGGTCCTGATTGTCTTCCTGGCGCTTTACCCGACGCTGGCGAACGCGGGTCTTGAGTGGTGGCTTCACACCGCCGTCATCGGAATTCTGCTGGGAATCCTCGCCTGGTTCATGGTTCGTAAATCCTGAGTGCATTCCCTCGATTAGCGCATCTGCCTCGGCATCGCTATTCGCCTTACCCTCGGCGCGCAACTGACGCCTAAACTCTGCCAATCGCTCTGCCCAAGGCACCCACTGCGGTGCCAATTGAGCATCCGCAGATGCCAAAAGGTTGATCTCGGAGACGGTTAGCGGATTGCGCTTATCGGTCTGAGTGAGGGTGACCACCCAGTGCCAGTGCTGATACTGCTTGAGGGTGCAGGCATAGCGCACCTCAACAACGTTCTTTTCGATTTCCGACTCTGAGACAAACTCACCGATCAGTGCTGCTTCGGTGGTCTCTCGCAATGCTGCGAGTGCTAGTTCTGGAGCACTAACCTTCGAGCTCATCAGCAACCTTGCGCAACAGCTGCGCCACCTTGCGAGAGTGAGTCGCCTCTGGGTACTTGCCGCGCTTTAGGTTTCCGCCGATCTGGTCCAAAAGGCGAATTAGGTCTTCGGTGATGATCGCTAGGTCCTCGGCAGGCTTGCGGTTCATTGGGGTCAGGGTTGGCACCTCAATGATGCGGACCGAAAGCGCCTGAGCGCCCTTGCGACCATCGGCAATACCGTATTCAACGCGAGAACCAGGCTTGATGGTTGAGGTGCCGGCAGGCAGCGCAGAGATGTGCAGAAATACCTCGGTGCCATCATCGCCTGCGATGAAGCCGAAGCCCTTGTCGTCATCAAAGAATTTAACTTTGCCGGTTGGCATACGTCCTACTTTCCACTAACCGGCGATAAGTGTATCCGAAGAGTTAGAGTTATCGGATGGCTGATTCTCCAAACCGCTCTCAAATTGAAGTGACCCTGGCCTATATGGCGATCGGGGTCATTGCCGTATCGCTTATTTCTATGGTGGCAACACTGCTACTTACCGCCTTGGGAGTTGAAGAACTTCCAGCTCTGATGGCCCAGCTGCCACTGATTGGTTTCCCGGTTGGGTTTTTGCTAATCATCGGGATGCTCGTTACCTCAATCGCCCGCAGGGGCAAAAACAATCGGAGCTAATTGTCTGAATTACTGCTGATAGCAAGTCAGCTTCGCGAGATGAGCGAAGCCGAGCTCAAGGCAGTCCTTCGGCCACTGGGTAACTCGGCTTCATCCTTAGGTGACCTATTCGATTTAGCTCGCGCCATGGTTGGCCGCAGAGAGCTCGAACGAAGAATTCGCCTACTCGACGCTAAGTCACTTTCGATTTTGAAATCCGGTGGCACAAACCAGAAACTACAAGACAGCTTCTTGGCGTCCGAGACTGCCGCATTTGAATCAGCCGTTGAACTCGTGTCAGAACTCCAGCCGGTGAAGCTCAAGCCGATAAAGCATGAAATTGAAACCACAGAGCTTGCCAATTACGAAACTCAACTTGCGATCACCGAGATTCTGTTTGCTTGTGAGCGGCACTGGCTGGAATCGGTAAAGGCCGGACTGCGCGCGGCCGAGGCAAAAGACCTCGCCCAGGTCCTAAAGATGGATCTGGCACAACTTCAACTGCGATTCCAACTGGCCAGACGTGCGGGTTTGGTTGATGTAGCAGAGAGCCGATACGTCTCGACAATCAAGGGTCTCAATTGGCTAGATGCCGATCCTGCTCAGCGCTGGAGCATACTTGCCGAGTCGGTCTGGGACTTACCAGAGCTGGTGCTGGGCAGTGGATCACTGGATGAGCAACTTATTGAGCAGTATCCGCTTTTCGATCAGAACGATCTTGAACTACTGCGCTACGGACACATTCTCGGACTGCTGTCTAACTATGAACCGACGCAGCTTTTTAGGGCTGCCAGCAAAGATCTAAACAATGCCGGACAGTTGGTTTGGGATCAGTTTCCTAAGCCGGTATCGCGCATCATTATCCAAGGTGATCTAAGCATCATCGCCCCTGGACCACTTGCTCCTGCGGTGCACAAGCGAATTGACCTGCTTGCCCAGTCTGAGGATTTGGGGCTGGCCTGCCGATTCAGATTGTCGCTGAACTCGATTCTGCACGCGATGGAAATGGGCATGACCGCGGCCGAGATAGAGGAGATCCTGCTCACACTCTCCGGCTCCGAATTGCCGCAGCCAGTTAGCTATCTACTCAACCAGGCCAAGAAGAAGTTTGGCGAGTTGACCGTGAGGGCAGGCGAAGGTCAGTCGATTGTTGAATCAAGCGACGCCATTTTGCTTACGCAGATTCTGAACGAAAGCGCCTTGGTCGCACTGATGCTCAAGCCAATCGATGGTCAGCTAGTTTCGCGCTTGAATCCGAGTTTGATTTACTTCAATCTCCGCGATGCCGGTTACCCGGTAATTCAGTTAGATGAAGCCGGCAAGGTGGTTGCGCCTCGACTCTCACAAGTCTTCATCGAGCCAGAGCTGGTTGATGTTTTTGCTCTGCAAGCAAAGTCACTGCTAAGCGCGGAGGCAAAGGCGCCTTCGCCAGATGATCACCTGCGTCAATTGCAGTTTGCACTCAAGAACAAGCTCAAGGTCGGCGTCAGAGTGGATATGCCGGAGGGCATTGTTGAGATTGAGATGACTCCGCTGGGCATCGCTGGTGGACGCTTCCGAGGTAGAGACGTGGTTAAGGAAGCCGAGCGCACCTTGCCGCTTTCCAGGATTCAGGCCGTCTGGCTCAGTTAGGCTTGAAGGATGTCTCTTGGGCCTTTGATTGTGCAGTCCGACCGCACAGTGCTACTTGAAACAGATCACCCTCAGGCAAAAGATGCCCGCCATGAACTCGCAATTTTTGCGGAACTAGAGCGTGCTCCGGAGCACATTCACACCTATCGAATCACGAGGCTGGGCCTTTGGAATGCTAGGGCCGCGGGACACGATGCCGACTTCATAATCGATTCACTCAAGCGCTGGAGTAAGTATCCAGTGCCAGAGGGCGTCGAGCGTGAGATTCGCTCCACCATTGATCGCTATGGCAAGTTGGTTATCGATCGCGACGAAAGTGGCCTGAGACTGACCGGCTCAACCCCATCGATCTTGATTGAGGTTGCCAGCAACCGAAAGATTTCTGAGCTTTTGGATGAACGCCTAGACAACGCCTACCGGGTCAAGGACTGGGCTCGCGGTCAGCTCAAACAGGAGCTCCTAAAACTTGGCTGGCCGGCGGAGGACAATGCCGGCTTCACCCCCGGCACTCCATTCGAGATTTCGCTAGATCAAACACTGTGGCAGCTGCGCGATTACCAAAAAGAAGCGGTGAGCAAGTTTGAACTTGGCGGTTCGGGTGTTGTGGTTTTGCCCTGCGGTGCGGGCAAGACTTTGGTCGGTGCGGCAACCATGGCAGAGATCAAAACCAATACTTTGATCCTGGTCACCAACACCGTTTCGGCTAGGCAGTGGCGAGATGAGCTGTTGGCACGAACCTCACTCAAAGAAGAGGACATCGCGGAGTACTCGGGCTCAACCAAAGATATCGGTCCGGTGACCATTGCCACATATCAAATTTTGACCACCAAGCGCAAAGGCGAGTTTGCTCACCTAGAGCTGCTAAACGCCCGCGACTGGGGATTAATCATCTATGACGAGGTCCACCTATTACCGGCACCGATCTTCAAGATGACCGCCGACCTTCAGGCCAGAAGAAGACTTGGGCTAACCGCAACCTTGGTGCGCGAGGACGGTAGAGAGTCCGATGTCTTTTCGCTGATTGGACCTAAGCGTTTCGATGCACCATGGAAAGACATCGAGGCCCAAGGCTATATCGCACCAGCCAGCTGCTACGAGGTGAGGGTGAGCCTGCCGGACGATATCCGCATGGACTATGCCATCGCCGACCAGGATGCCCGATTCCGAATTGCCGCCACCGCTGCGGCCAAGATGCCAATCATTCGGGCGCTTCTGAAAAAACACAAGGGTGAGCCAACCCTGATTATCGGGCAGTATCTCGATCAAATCGAAGAGGTATCGCAAGGCTTAGGAATCCCCAAGCTCACCGGCGAGACTCCAGTGGATGAGCGCGAGCAACTCTTTGCGCAATTCCGCCGTGGCGAGCTAACTGCGCTGGTGGTTTCCAAGGTGGCCAACTTCTCTATTGACCTGCCAGAGGCATCGGTCGCTATTCAGATTTCGGGTGCCTTTGGTTCTAGGCAGGAAGAGGCGCAGCGCCTCGGTCGCCTATTGCGACCTAAGGCCAATGGCCGATCGGCTTCTTTCTACACGCTGGTTGCCCGCGACACCGTGGAGCAGGACTTTGCTCAGAACCGCCAGCGCTTTTTGGCGGAGCAGGGCTACTCCTACGAAATCTTGGATGCTGACGAAATCTAGACATCCAGATTATTCTCAGGAATCTTCCAGTTAGTTAGTTCATGCTTTAGGCATGGAGAGCCTAAAAGTACTAGTAGTTGACGATGAGCCAAATATTCGCGACCTGCTTTCAGCAAGCTTGCGATTCGCCGGGCACCAGGTGCTCACCTCCCCCAATGGCACCGACGCAATAGCCAAGATCATTGACACCCAGCCCGATATCGTGCTGCTGGACGTCATGCTTCCGGATATCTCTGGCTTTGGTGTCACCAAGAAGATTCGATCCATGGGTATCGAAACCCCAATTCTCTTCCTCACCGCTCGCGATGAGACCGAGGACAAGGTGACCGGCCTTACCGTCGGTGGCGATGACTATGTCACTAAGCCCTTCAGTCTCGATGAGATTGTCGCCCGCATCAGCGCGATCATGCGTCGCACCGGAAAAGACTCCGATGGCCAGTCTGTGATTCGGGTGGGCGAATTGGAGATGAATGAGGATGCTCACGAGGTAACTGTGAAGGGCGAACCGGTTGAACTCTCTCCAACTGAGTACCAACTGTTGCGCTATCTAGCAAGCAATCCAAATCGCGTGCTCACCAAAGCACAGATTCTCGACCACGTCTGGGAGTATGACTTCAACGGAGAGATGGGAATTGTTGAGTCTTATGTCTCCTATCTCAGAAAGAAGTTAGACCCGTTGAGCACTGAGCCACTGATTGTCACCAAGCGTGGCGTCGGCTACATGCTCAAGGGTCCAAAGGGCTAGTTAGTTGAAGAATAAGTTCCAGTGGGCTTGGGAGCGCATATCCCTAAGATCTAAGCTGACCGCACTCTCGGTCGGCTTGATTGGGTTATTACTTGCGGTCTCCAGCGCTGGAACCGTGGCGCTACTTAGCACCTACCTGCAGCGCAACACCGACACCCTTTTAGTTGCCACCGCTTCCACGCTGTCCTCTGAGAATCCTTTGATGCTGGATCGTCGAGTTGCCAATGGTGAACTCACGCTGCCTTCGCTACCAAGCGACTACTACATTGCGATTTTGAATCAGGACGGTCAGCAGTTCCTAGGCCTGGTCTCCTCCGCCGGAAACAAGCGGGCGACTCCAAACTTCTCAACCCTCACCCTTGAGGTGGTGGAACAAACCGAAGGCATCCCCTTTGAAGTTGAGGTTCAAAACCCAAGGGGTCCCGACACCACCTGGCGCATAGTTGCCCTCCCACTAAACCGAGCGCTCGGCTCGGTTGTCGTGGCGCTTCCCACAAACACAAACCGCCAGATCATTAACGAATACGGCAACATCGGTGGCAGATTTGGAATCTTTCTGATTGTGCTTTCCGGCTTGAGTATTTGGCTCACCATCACCTCGGCCCTTAGGCCGCTTCGCGAGGTGGAGCGCACTGCTCAGTCAGTAAAGGCCGGGCAGTTCTCCTCACGTTTGGTCGCACGTCACGGCAAGACCGAAATCGGAAGACTAAACAATGCTCTGAACAGCATGTTGGATTCAATTGAATCTGCGGTTCGCGGCAAAGACAAAACCTTGGAGCAGATGCGACGCTTCGTATCCGATGCCAGTCACGAGCTTCGCACCCCGCTGGTAACTGTTCGAGGCTATGCCGAGCTGTACCGCATGGGTGCTATCAAGAAGCCCAAGGACGTCGCAGAGGCGATGGATCGCATTGAGTCAGAGGCAATCCGAATGTCTGGCCTGGTTGAGTCGCTTTTGACGCTTACCCGCATGGATGAGCTGGGCCAACTCACCACCCAAAAAGTGCGCATCGAATCAATCGCTGGCCCTGTTATCAAAGATGCTTCGGTAGCAAACTCCAAGGTGACATTTGAACTTGATGATGCCACCGGCAGTCTTGAGGTTGACCTTGATTCCGACCGCATCAAGCAAGTGCTAACCAATTTGGTTGCCAACGCCTCCCGATTCGCCCCTGAGGGCTCAAAGGTAACCGTTCGGGCAGCTAAAGAGGGTAAGAACCTCAAGCTCTCGGTGATTGACCATGGAGAGGGCATTCCAGAACCGCTTCAGGAAAAGGTGTTTGACCGCTTCTATCGCGCGGATAACTCCAGAAACCGCGATACCGGAGGTTCTGGTCTAGGTCTAGCCATCGCCCGATCAATCGTCAATGCTCACGGCGGCAAGATTTGGACCGAAGCTACCCCGGGCGGCGGAGCGACCTTCTGCTTCGAGATTCCGATCTCTCAGAAAAAGGCTTAAAGCAAAAGCCGGGGTGTTTCCACCCCGGCTTTTTTGTTTACTTCTTTAGAAGTCCATTCCGTTACCGGCGTCACCAGCAGGTGCCGCAGCAGGCTCTGGGCGCTCAGCCACAACAGCCTCAGTGGTTAGGAATAGACCTGCGATGGAAGCGGCGTTCTGCAGCGCAGAGCGGGTTACCTTCACTGGGTCGTTGATGCCTGCCTTGAGCATGTCTACATACTCACCGGTTGCGGCGTTTAGGCCGTGACCGTCTGGCAGGTTGGATACCTTGTCAGCAACTACACCTGGCTCAAGACCGGCGTTTAGCGCGATCTGCTTTAGCGGAGCCGAGATAGCAACGGACACGATGCGAGCACCGGTAGCCTCGTCGCCAACTAGGTTTAGGCCGTCGAAAGCAACCTTGCCAGCCTGTAGTAAAGCAACTCCACCACCGGCGACGATGCCCTCTTCAACCGCTGCCTTCGCATTGCGAACTGCGTCCTCAATGCGGTGCTTGCGCTCCTTGAGCTCAACCTCAGTTGCCGCACCTGCCTTGATAACAGCTACACCACCGGCTAGCTTGGCTAGACGCTCCTGTAGCTTCTCGCGGTCGTAGTCAGAGTCAGTGTTCGAGATCTCGCGGCGAATCTGCTCGACGCGGCCCTTGATCTGCTCAGAGTCACCAGCACCCTCAACGATGGTGGTCTCGTCCTTGGTGATTACCACCTTGCGAGCGCGTCCCAGCATTGCTAGATCGGTGTTCTCAAGCTTTAGGCCAACCTCTTCGGCGATTACAGTTCCACCGGTCAAGATTGCGATGTCCTGCAGCATTGCCTTGCGACGGTCACCGAAGCCAGGAGCCTTCACGGCTACCGACTTGAAGATGCCGCGGATCTTGTTCACAACCAGGGTGGCAAGGGCTTCGCCCTCGATGTCCTCGGCGATGATCAATAGTGGCTTGCCAGCCTGCATGACCTTGTCAACGATCGGGAGCAGGTCCTTCATGTTGGAGATCTTGTTGTTAGCGATCAGGATGTAGGCATCCTCAAGGATTGCTTCCTGGCGCTCTGGGTCGCTCACCATGTAGGCAGAAACGTAACCCTTGTCAAAGCGCATACCCTCGGTTAGCTCAAGCTGGATGCCGAAGGTGTTTGACTCCTCAACGGTAACCACACCCTCCTTACCAACCTTGTCGATCGCCTCGGCGATGATCTCACCGATGACCGAGTCACCTGCGGAGATAGAAGCGGTAGCAGCAATCTGCTCCTTGGTCTCAACTGGGACAGCCATCTTTAGTAGCGCCTCAGTTACAGCGGCAGAAGCCTTGTCGATACCGCGCTTTAGCGAGATTGGGTCTGCACCAGCAGCTACGTTGCGAAGGCCTTCCTTCACTAGCGCCTGGGCTAGCACGGTCGCGGTGGTGGTTCCATCACCGGCAACATCGTCAGTCTTCTTAGCAACTTCCTTAACCAGCTCAGCGCCGATCTTCTCTAGCGGGTCGCTTAGCTCGATTTCCTTGGCGATCGAAACACCATCGTTGGTGATGGTTGGTGCGCCCCACTTCTTCTCGAGAACGACGTTGCGTCCACGAGGTCCAAGGGTCACCTTTACGGTGTCAGCCAGAATGTTCAAGCCACGCTCTAGTCCGCGACGAGCGTCTTCATTGAAGTGAATGTTTTTTGCCATTTGGGTTTCTCCCGTTTGCAGTTCAAGTTTTGTGTTTAGCACTCGGCATAGTTGAGTGCTAATACATTTTTAGCACTCCCAGGGCCAGAGTGCAAGTGAAAGGCCGATGTGCTTTCGCACATCGGCCTGACTGTTAGATCTTGTTCTATTAGAGGACGGTAACGTTCTCGGCCTGAGGGCCCTTGTCACCGGTCTTTACGTCGAACTCGACTCGCTGGTTTTCCTTCAATTCGCGGTAACCATCGGTCTGGATAGCGGAGAAGTGTACGAATACGTCTGGACCGCCGTCCTGAGTGATGAAACCAAAACCCTTTTCAGAGTTGAACCACTTTACGGTTCCTTGTGCCATGTTGATGCTCCTGATGCATTTCCGGCATTCGAGTACTTCACGAATGCATCGGGCTTCAACCTAGGTCCCACTCCGACATCCCCACTTTACGCACTAAAGCGGGAAAAGCAAAGGAATTGAATAACCTATTTATCGTGTTACTAAAGGGTTATAAAGCCAATTAGCGGAAGTTGAATTGATGTACGAAGTCTATAAAACCGATGAGCAGTGGAAAGCCGAGCTGAGCGAGTTCGAATATCACGTGCTTCGCATGGCTGGAACCGAGCGCGCCTACACCGGAGAACTACTGGACGAAAAGCGTGCCGGCAGCTACCACTGCCGCGGCTGCGATGCCTTTTTGTTTGAGGCGGACACCAAGTTTGACTCGCACTGCGGTTGGCCAAGCTTCTATAAGCCTCAGGACAATAAAGCGATCGAATACATCGAAGACCGCTCCCACGGCATGGTACGGACCGAGGTTCGTTGCGCCAAGTGCGGCGGTCACCTGGGTCACGTCTTCGAGGATGCCCCCCAGACTCCAACCGGAGATCGCTACTGCATCAACTCGGTGAGCATCACTTTCAAGCCAGCTCAGTAGAGTTGAGCCATGGCTAAATTCTCGGCTGGCACCGGCTCGATCTACGGCTTTGGCTTTATTGGTGCTGTGATCTATTACATTTCCACCGCGACCGACTTCTGGATGGGCTTGCTCGGCTTTTTGAAAGCTTTGGTTTGGCCGGCATTCTTGGTTTACGAACTTCTAAAGTCTTTAGGCGCCTAGTTTCTTGGGCACGCTGATAAACGTTCTTGCGATCCTGATCGGATCGGCGATCGGCGTGCTGCTTGGTAATCGTCTTCCGCAGAAGATGAGCCGAACCCTCACCGATGCCATGGGTTTGATTGTGCTGGTCATTGGAGCCCTGAACCTCGCGGAGCTAAGTGATGAGGGGTTTGTCGCTGCGACCGGAATCTTTCCAACCATATTGGTAGTACTCGCAGCTTTGCTGCTTGGTGGAGTGACTGGTTCGCTTTTGAGAATTGAAGAGCGGTTGGAACAGTTTGGAGTTTGGCTGCAAGCTAAGACCAAGGGCAAAGGCGATAAGGACCAATTCATTCAGGGCTTTGTGAATGCGGCCCTGCTTTTCACCATTGGCCCGATGGCAGTTCTTGGCGCCTTGCAGGATGGACTCGGTCAGGGATTTGAAATTCTGGCCCTCAAGTCAACCCTGGACGGTTTTACCTCGGTTGCTTTCGCAGCAACCATGGGTTGGGGAGTTGCCTTTTCCGCCATTCCAGTAGGGCTTTGGCAGGGACTGCTAACGATTCTTTCCGCCACCGCAGGAGATGTGCTCTCACAGGCTGCGGTAGCTTCCATCACGGCAACCGGAGGCATATTGCTGTTGGGCACTGGATTGCGAGTGCTACAAATTCGCATGGTTTCAGTGGCAGATCTGCTACCGGCTTTGATTTATGCCCCGGTAATCACCTTGCTGCTGGGTACTACCCTCGCCCGGTAATTCGGTCGACATCTCCCAAGATGGCATCGAACTCTGCCTCGGTCATAAGCCCCAGCTGACTTGCTGATTGCTTTACCGAAAGCTTGTGCTCCTGAGCGTGCTTAGCGATCAGCGAGGCTGCTTCGTAGCCGAGGGCGGGAGCGAGTGCAGTTACCAAACCGATTGAGTTCTCAACCGTGTACTTGAGGTATTCCACGTTCGCAGTGATTCCATCAACGCAGAAGTCGGCCAGAATCTGGCAAGCCTTACGCAGGTAGACCAGGTTCATCATCAAAGATCTCGCGATGATTGGCTCAAAGGCATTGAGCTGCAGCTGTCCAGCCTCCGAAGCCATGGTTACGGTCAAGTCATTGCCGATTACCTGGAAGGCAATCTGATTCACAGCCTCAGGAATCACTGGGTTGACCTTGCCCGGCATGATTGAAGAACCAGCCTGACGGGCAGGAAGGTTGATCTCACCAAAGCCGGCTCTAGGGCCAGAGGAGAGAAGTCTGAGGTCGTTAGAGATCTTCGACATCTTGGTAGCCAGGCGCTTGAGCACGCTGGAGATTGAGATAAAGACACCGGTGTCGCTGGTTGCCTCAATCAGGTTCTCAGCCAACCTAAACGGGTGCTCACAAATCTCACTGAGGATATCCACTACCAACTCGGCATAACCGTCTGGGGTGTTCAACCTGGTTCCAATCGCGGTGCCACCTAGGTTTAGCTCACTCAGCAGTGGGATGATTTCGCGCAATCGACTTTGGTCTTCACCCAAGGTCAAGGACCAGGCGGTGAACTCCTGACCCAGAGTCATCGGCACAGCATCTTGCAACTGGGTGCGACCCATCTTGATCACATCTTTGAACTCGAGCGCCTTGGCATCAATTGACTTGCGCAGGTAATCCACCTGCTTTACCAAAGCCAAGCTTTCAATAATCAGCGAGACCTTGATGGCGGTTGGGTAAACGTCGTTGGTGGACTGCGATGCGTTCACGTGGTTTAGTGGGTGGATCTTGTCGTATTCACCCTTGGTGAATCCAGCAATCTCCAAGGCTCGGTTGGCGATTACCTCGTTGGCATTCATGTTGGTGGAGGTACCAGCACCGCCTTGAATTGCGTCAACCGTAAACTCGGCATCCCAGAGTCCATCCCGCACCTCAATCGATGCCTTGATGATGGGGTCTGCGATTTCCTGAGGAATCACATCTAGCTCTAGGTTGGCTTTTGCGGAGGCCTCTTTGATAAAGCCAAGACCGCGCACCAAAGAGCGGTAGTGGCCGATGGGCACACCGGTTATTGGGAAGTTTTCTATGGCCCTAAGGGTATGAATTCCCCAGTAGGCGTTGGCGGGGATTTCGCGCTCCCCAAGAAGATCGTGCTCTAACCTCGTTGTCATCACACCCTCTAGTATCTCGCATTTTTGACAAGACTAGGATTTAGCCATGGAACTCTGGGAAGCCACCAAGCTGGCACTAAAGCAATACGCAACCTTCACCGGCCGCACCACCAGGCCTGACTACTGGTACTTCATCCTGACGCTGGTTATTGCAACCGCCGCACTTTCGATTCTCTCCGACACGCTCTCAAACTTCTTTAGCATCTTGACCCTGGTTCCAAGCCTTGCGGCTGGGGCGAGAAGATTGCGCGATGCCGGTCTTTCGATGCATAACTTCTGGTGGCTAGCGCTACCGGTTGTGGGCTGGATTATCTTTATCGTCCAGCTATCTCAGCCTTCTAAAAAGGACTAGATAAAGCTCGCGATGATTGCACCCATCGCAGCCAAAGACACGATGTCTTGACCAACCTCAAGGATCCAAACCTTTAGGCCAAAGCCACCAAATAGCTTGTGGCTGAGGGAGGTTGCTGCCGAAAAGCCAAGCCCCAAAAGTGCTGCGGTAGCCATGCCGCCAAACCAGTCAAGACCACCAACCGCTTGCTCGATCAAAGGCAGAATCAGACCTAGCACGCTTGCCTGAGTCAGGGCACCAAGTGCGGTGAGTCCAAAGACCATACCCATGGATTCAGTGCCCGGATTCTCCTCAGGAGACTTGCCCATTAACTTCCACCAAATCGGGAAGAAGGTCTTTGGACCAAACCAGATGCCACCAATCGCAAAGCCTGCGACGGTTGCCAATAGCACTGCCAAAAAGTTGAACTCCATGGTTACCTCTCCAGTTCAGTCACCATCAGAGCCGACCACGGGACTCGAACCCGTAACCCCCGCATTACAAGTGCGGTGCGCTACCAATTGCGCCAGGTCGGCTTGTTGCCCGAAAAGTTTATCGGTTTACGGAGTTTTGTCTTGAGCCGACTCCAGAGAGATGGCCTGGTCTACTCCTGAACCTCAGCCTTTTTGTTCTTAGCCTCAACAGCGGTAGCTGCCAGCGACCAGATGGTTGTAATAAGCAAGGTGACCAAGATGACTGTTAGGGACAGCTCGGTTGGAATCTCAGGAATGGCCTTCACTGGCTCACCACCGTTGATAAACGGAAGTTCGTTCTTGTGCAGGGCGTGGATAACCAGCTTGAAGCCGATCCAAGCCAAGATTGCTGAAAGTCCAATACCTAGGTACTTTAACCTCTCCATCAAGCCACCAAGTAGGAAGTAGAGCTGGCGAAGTCCCAGCAGCGCGAAGACGTTGGCAACGAAGACGATGTATGGCTCTTCGGTTAGTCCGTAGATGGCCGGAATGCTGTCTAGGGCGAATAGCAGGTCGGTAAATCCAATTGCCACCATCACCAACAAAAGAGGAGTTGCGTAACGCTTGCCATTTTGGATGATGGTCATCTTTGCGCCGTGGTACTCATCGGTGGTGCGCATGCGCTTTTGCAGGAACTGAATCAGCTTGCCGCCGGCGAACTCCTCGTGCTCAGATTCCTTCAAGCCGTTGAAGGTGTCCTTCATAATCTTGATCGCGGTGAGCAATAGGAACGCTCCGAAGGCGTAGAAGGCCCAGCTGAAGTTCTCGATGAAGGTAGCGCCAAGCAGGATAAAGATGAATCGCAGAATCAAGGCAATCGCGATTCCGATGAGCAGTGCCTGGCTACGAAGCGCCCTTGGCACAGCAAACTGAGTAAAGATAACTAGGAAAACAAAGACGTTGTCTACCGACAGCGACTTCTCGGTAATGAAGCCGGCTAGGTACTCCTGGCCATATTGAGCTCCCCAGACTCCGCTAATCACGAAGGTAAACAGCAGAGCAAGCGTGATGTAGATCGAGCTCTGGATCGCCGATTCCTTGAATGAAGGGTCGTGCGGATTGCGTGCCTGGTATACGAAATCAATCACCAATACTGCGGTGAGAATGACAATGGTGAGTCCCCAGACCCAAAGCTCTACGTTCAAGATTTCCTCATATGTCGAGACAGCAATTCCGCCCAATTGTAGAAGTTTTTTTCCATGGATTTGGGGTCCAGGTCCGCTTGGAAGCTGTGAGTTTGCTTAGAGAATGATTAAGGCACAGCCCATGGCTGTGCCTTAATCCGGACTTATCTCAAATAGCTGCTTGAGCTACTCTGCGGAAGCAGTCTGTACGAACTGAGCAAAGAACTCAGGAGATACCAACTCTTCTCCGGTGGCCCAGGTGAACTGGTTGCCGTTTACCAAGATGGTCGGGGTGCCAGTTACCTGGATGCCCTGCTGAGGCTCGTTTAGCACCTTCTGGGTGTGCTGCTCGATGTAGTTAGCAAAGCTCTTGTTCTGAATGCAGCCCTTCACCTCTGTGGTGCCAGCGCCAGAGGTTTGTGCCACCTCATACAGCTCGTTGTCATCGAGACCGGCCTGGCCTTCGGCAGGCTGGTTGATCATGAGGTTTGAGTGCATGTCGAAGTAAGCATCTGGCACGAAGTTGGCAACACAGAATGCTGCGTTAGCTGCTCTCGAGGAATACTCGTTGAGTGATGCGCGGTCTAGGAAGGAGATTGGACGAATTTCAACTGTTGCGGCACCGGTGTCAACCCAGGAGCGTAGCTGGGCGGAGTTCGGAAGATCGAATGCCTGGCAAATTGGGCACTGGTAGTCAACGTAAACGACGATCTCAGGTGCCTTAGTCTCAGACGCTTCTGGAGTAGGGGTGTTTTCGGCAGTGAAGGCCTGAAGACCGACACCTACCTTCAGCCCACCAAATTCGCTGAGGTTCTTAGGGGCGTCTTCCACAACTGGAGCGGCGACTCGGTTAGCAGCCTCAATTGCGATCACCGCTGCCACACCACCGACGATGCCAAGGGCAACCAGCACCACAGAGAGCTGGATTAGCAACTTGGAGCGCTTGGCCTTCTTCTGGTTCTCGGCACGAAGAGCCTTGGCCTTCTGGCGGGCTGCATCGCGCTGCTCTGAGCGAGTTGGCTTGTGGTTCGAAGTCATTAGTTCCTACCTTGATTCGGTATCAGCTTGGTTACGAAGCTACATAAGTGTAACCGAGGTGCGATACTTGTCAGGCTGCTTCACCAGGAGCAGCATCCATTCACGAAGGATCGTCCGGCACGTACCGCCGGTGAAGGAGACAGTCATGGCATCAGTGTCATTTCGCAACGCAACCCGCCTCTACCCAGGCGGAACCAAGCCAGCAGTAGACAAGTTGAACCTAGAGGTTAGAGACGGTGAGTTTCTAGTTCTAGTAGGTCCTTCTGGCTGTGGAAAGTCAACCTCGCTGCGCATGCTTGCCGGCCTAGAAGAGGTAAACGAAGGTGGCATCTTCATTGGTGACCGTGAGGTAACCGATGTTCCACCAAAGGACCGCGACATCGCGATGGTTTTCCAGAACTACGCGCTCTACCCACACATGACCGTGGCAGAGAACATGGGTTTCGCCCTGAAGATTGCTGGCGTTAGCAAGGAGGAGCGTGCCGAGCGCGTGCTAGAGGCCGCCAAGCTCCTAGACCTAGAGCCATACCTAAACCGCAAGCCAAAGGCACTTTCCGGTGGACAGCGTCAGCGTGTGGCCATGGGTCGCGCGATCGTTCGTAAGCCACAGGTGTTCCTAATGGACGAGCCGCTATCTAACCTTGACGCCAAGCTTCGCGTTCAGACCCGTACCCAGATCGCTTCGCTACAGCGTCGCTTGGGTGTAACCACCGTTTACGTAACCCACGACCAGGTTGAGGCCATGACCATGGGTGACCGCGTAGCGGTGCTGAAGGACGGTCTGCTACAGCAGGTTGACACCCCTCGTAACCTTTATGACCGCCCAGCCAACGTTTTCGTTGCGGGCTTCATCGGCTCCCCTGCCATGAACCTAATCCAGCTACCAATCATCGACGGCGGCGTGCAGTTCGGTGACGCAGTGCTACCAATCGACCGCGACATCCTTGCCAAGGCATCTGGTAACCGCGTAACCGTAGGTATCCGCCCAGAGAAGCTAACTCCTGCTGCTCACGGCCTAGAGGTCGATGTTGACGTGGTTGAAGAGCTGGGTTCAGACGGCTACCTATACGGTCGCGCAAACCTAGACGGCCAGGAGCACAACGTTGTGGTTCGAGTAGACCCAATCGACCACCCACGCGCTGGAGACCGTATCCACCTGCAGGCAGATGCCGCAGCGGTACACGTCTTCGACGCAGAGAGCGGCGAGCGCCTGAACTAAGGCCCAATGCCTAATCAACTAAACATCACGGCTGCCACGGCAGAACCAGCGCTGCTGGATCTGCCGTGGCATTTGCCATTGGAGGACTGGCCCAGTGAAAACATTGCGGCCTTACCTAAGGGCCTTTCTCGCCACACGGTTCGCTTCGCGCACCTAGGCAGTCACGTCATTGCCATCAAAGAGACGCTATTTGATCTTGCCAAACGCGAATACGAGATGCTTCGCAGGCTAGAAAAGCTCGATATCCCATGCGTCGAACCATTCGCGATTATCAACAACCGAACCGATCAAAACGGCGAGGAATTGCCAGCGGTTTTGATTACGCGACACCTCAAGTTCTCGCTGCCCTATCGTGCGATGTGGTCGCAGGGACTAAGGGAGCAAACCGCCAAGCGCTTAGTTGATGCGCTAGCACTACTTCTGGTTCGCCTTCACCTGGTGGGTTTTTTCTGGGGCGATGTATCACTTTCAAACACCCTGTTTAGGCGTGACGCTGGAAAGTTTGCCGCCTACCTGGTGGATGCCGAAACCGGGCAGCTTTATGACTCCAGACTCTCGAATGGTCAGCGCGAAAATGACCTTGAGATTGCGCGGGTAAACATTGCCGGCGAGCTGATGGATTTGATTGCCTCTGGCAAGGCCGCCTCGGAGATTGACGCCAACCAGATCAGCCAGCGCATCGTTGATAAGTATCACGAACTTTGGAAAGAGCTAACCGCCACCGAGGTCTTCGATCTCTCCGAGCGTTGGCGAATCTCGAGACGAGTTCAGCGCCTAAATGAACTTGGCTTCGATATCGAAGAGCTCAGCATGAGCCAAGAAGCCGATGGCACCAAGGTGAGGATTCAGCCCAAGGTGGTGGATGCCGGCCACCACGCTCGAAGACTGCTACTCCTTACTGGCTTGGATGTTGAAGAAAACCAGGCAAGGCGGTTGCTAAACGATATCGACGAGTATCGCCTGGCCCACCAGCGCCCAGGCGCCGACGAAGAAGTGTTGGCCCACGAGTGGCTCAGCGAGGTTTACGAACCAGTGGTTGGCGCAATTCCAAGCGAATACACCGGCAAGTTAGAGCCGGCAGAGGTCTTCCACGAGGTGCTGGAACACCGCTGGTATATGTCTGAAAACGCAGGGTCGGACGTGTCACTGCTGCAGGCAGTGCGCAGCTATGTCTCCGAGGTGCTTTCCAAGCGTCGCGACGAAGAAGCCCTGATTGGCTCCCCCACCACCGAAAACATCACCCTGGCCGAAGCAGTCCCATCGGGATTGATCGTGGTTGCCGACGATGATGAAGAAGGCGACTGGCGCGATCGGGTTTAGGAGCGCATGCTCGAAATCTGGTAGAGCGCAACCGATGCCGCGATACCCGCGTTGAGCGACTCAGTTGCCGCGGTAATTGGAATCGAAACTACCTGGTCGCAATTCTCTTGAACTAGGCGCGATAGCCCCTTGCCCTCTGAACCAACCACAACCAAAAGTGGCTTATCTGCCAAGGTGAATTCCGGCAACATCACATCGCCATCGCCATCTAGGCCAATGACAAAAACACCGCGCTGCTTGTATTCCTTGATGGTCTGGTTCAGGTTGGATGCCAGTGCCACCGGCATGCGAGCCGCCGCACCGGCACTGGTCTTCCAGGCGGCTGCCGTTACACCGACGCTACGACGCTGCGGTAGCACGACGCCGTGACCACCAAAAGCTGCGATGGAGCGAATGATTGCTCCGAGGTTTCTCGGGTCAGTCACGCCATCGAGAGCAACCAACAGCGGCAAGTGACCGGTCGATAGCGCTCGGTCCAACAGCTCCATTGGGTGCTTGTAGTTGTATGGCGGAACCTGCAGCGCAATGCCCTGGTGGACGCTGTCGCCACCGGTCATGCGATCGATTTCGGCTCGAGTGACCTCAGAAAGTGGAATGCCACGACCATTCGCGATGGCGATGGCTTCTTTGACTCGGTCATCCATCTCGATGCGCTGAGCAATAAACATTGCGGTGGCAGGAATCTTGGCCTTTAGCGCTTCGACCACCGAGTTGCGGCCAGAGAGCACCTCGCCGGAGATTGCGCGAGCTCCCATGCCGGATCGACCAGCGACAAACTCACCCTTGCGGCTAGGACGTGCTTCGGCCTTTGGCTTGATTCCAGCGGCAGCGGCCTTCTTGGCCTTGTACGCCTTGTGGTATGGGCGGTCCTCAGCCTTGGGGGTAGGGCCGCGTCCCTCTAGGGCCTGGCGACCGTGCCCGCCGGTGCCTTTGACCGCACCCTTTTTACCCTTGGCCGCTCCGGGCCTTCCGATTTTTGCCATTAGCTAAGACTCCAGTGTGTTTGGTTTTGTGAATCCGCAAGCTCAATACCGGCTGCGGAGAGTTGGTCCCTAATTCGATCTGCGGTTGCGTAGTCCTTAGCATCGCGAGCTCGATCACGTTCGGCGATGAGTGCCTGCACCAGTGAGTCAAGCGCTTGGTGCTCGGAAGATAGCTGAGACTCCCACTGACTTGGCGCTAGACCTAAGACCTCAAGCATGAGAGTTACCTGGTCGCGCTTTTGGGCAGCTTCACGCAGTCGCTGCTCATCAAGATCTGAGTTACCAGAACGCACCAATTCGTGAACCACTGCGAGCGCCGCTGGAACATTGAAGTCATCGTTCATCTCGTCAGCAAACTCGACTGGAATCGAAATCGTGCTATCAGCTTCGCTGAATCTGGTTTGCGAAAGCTCTCGACCTGCTCGCTCCAGGAATCCCAAGATTCGACCTAGAGCTGCATCTGCCTCGGCCAAAACGCTCGGCTGATAGTCCAGCACCGAACGGTAGTGGGCCGAGCTTAGGTAGTAGCGCACGGTTTGAGCACTGGCAAGTGCGAATAGGTCGCTCGAATGAACCGAATTGCCAAGCGACTTACTCATCTTCTGCCCGGAGACGGTAACTAGACCATTGTGAACCCAGTAGTTGGCAAAGCCGTGGCCGGCGGCAGTCGACTGCGCCAGTTCGTTCTCGTGGTGCGGGAAACGCAGGTCCAAACCGCCGCCGTGGATATCAAAGTTCGTGCCCAGATAGTGCGAAGCCATGGCAGAGCACTCGATGTGCCAGCCAGGTCGACCACGACCAAACTCGGAATCCCAAGCTGCGGTAGCTGGCTCGTTTGGCTTGGCGGCCTTCCAGAGCGCAAAGTCCTGGGCGCGCTTTTTGTCGGCAGCGCTTTCCTGGCCATCCATGTCATCTGGAGACTGGTTAGTAAGTTCTCCGTAGCTTGGCCAGCTAGCGGTATCAAAGTAGACGTTCGCACTGCCATCCAGTGCTCGATAAGCGTGACCACGCTCAATCAAGGTTGCGATCAAGCTCAGCATTTGCGGGATGTGACCGGTTGCTCGAGGCTCATAGGAGGGGGCCTGGATGCCCAGTCTTCTAAAGTCTGCTGCGAAAAGCAGCTCGTTGGCATAGGCCAGCGACCACCATTCTTGGTTTTGCTCGACTGCTTTTTCTAAGACCTTGTCATCGATGTCGGTGACATTGCGGACCAGCGTCACCTGGTTGCCAAGGTGAGTCAACCAGCGCGCCATCACGTCATACGAGAGTGCGGAGCGCAGATGTCCGATATGGGCAACCGACTGAACCGTTGGACCGCAAACGTAGATTCCAACCCGGCCGGGGCTGATCGGGGCAAACTCCCGCAGCTGAGCTGATTTGGAATCAAAAATCTTCATGCCCAAAGCCTAACCAAGCACTTTCAACAAGGCTGTGGCAACCGCCGCAACACCCCTAGAATCCGCAAGGAACCCAAGACCGTCGGTAGTGGTGGCGCCAACCGAAACTCGAGCGCTCAACAACTGCCCCAACCGCTCTTCCAATTCCGCACGTCTTGGACCAATCTTTGGCTTATCCGCTACAACCTGAACCGCAACGTTCTCAACTTCAAAACCCTTGGCCCCAATCAATCGCAAGGTTTCGGTGATAAACACCTCACCGCTGGCACCCGCAAATTCTGGGCGATCGACACCAAAGTTTGATCCGATATCTCCCAAGCCAGCAGCGGAAAGCAGGGCGTCAACAATTGCGTGAGCGATCGAGTCGCCATCCGAGTGACCTTCGAGCTTTGGAAGCTCTGGCCAACTAAGGCAACCTAGAACCAAAACGCCTGAATCAGAGAACTTGTGGGCATCGGTTCCAATGCCGGTAGCCTTTGCCCCAAAGTCCTGACGTGCTCGTTCAAGGTCTGAGCTGGTGGTTACCTTGAAGGCAGCTGCTTCTCCAGGCACCGAATCGACCGGAAAACCAAACGACTGCATCAAAGCCGCCTCATCGGTGAATTCCGCAGTGGTCTGAGCTAGCGCAGATTTCAAAGCCGCGGTCCTAAATCCCTGTGGGGTTTGGGAAAGACGTAGCGTGCTGCGATCTTCGGTGCCAAGCACGCTAGCTCCCGAAACTCGTTTGACGGTATCTGCTACCGGCATAACCGGAATCACCGCATCGCTAACCTCTAGCGCGTTAGCCACCGCACTAAACAGTTCGGCTGTGGCAAAGCAGCGTGCCGCATCGTGAACCAAAACCAAATCTTCACTGACCAGAGCCAGGCCATTTGCCACCGAGCCCTGCCTGGAGTTCCCACCCGGGGCGATATCGAACTTGCCTTGGTAGACAGCCCTGACCTGAGATTCAAATTCTGGGATGTGGTCTTCGTGAGCCACCACCACAAGCTGAGCCGGGTTGAACTTTTGAATGGAGTTAAGCGCGTGCTCAAGTAGCGATTTGCCACCGACTTCTACCAGTGCTTTGGGAATCCCCGCACCGAGCCGCTCGCCGTTGCCGGCGGCAACTAGAACCACCGCAACGCTCATGATTTAGCTGGCCAATACCTTGTCGAGCTCGGCAGAAGCCTTGACCTCGTCTACCTTGCGCGCCAGCGCAAGCTCGGAAATCAAAATTTGGCGAGCCTTAGCCAGCATGCGCTTTTCACCGGCGGAAAGACCGCGGTCCTGATCGCGACGCCATAGGTCGCGAACCACCTCGGAAACCTTAACCACATCACCGGAGGCAAGCTTTTCTAGGTTTGCCTTGTAGCGACGTGACCAGTTGGTCGGCTCTTCCACAAACTCAGCGCGAAGCACGTCGAAGACCTGCTGGACGCCCTTCTTGTCGATAACATCGCGAACACCAACATCGGTGACGCTCTCCTGTGGGACCTGAATGATTAGTTCCTGGCTTGGGCGATCCGGAGCTGGCTCTGAGCCAGACTCCAACTTGGATCCCTGAACCACAACTCGAAGAGTTAGATACTTCTTGGTCTCGCCGCGAATCGTCTTCTCGGAAACTTCGATAATTTCAGCAGCTCCGTGGTGGGGGTAGACAACGGTTTCGCCAACTTCAAATTTCATACGCTTCTTTCGGCTCCAAAACCTCAAGTTTACCACAGAATAGGGCTAATTCCTAGGCTAGACTTGGGGCAATACGTCCTTTGGAGAGCTTCGTGAACGTAAAGAAAATTGCTTCTTTGTCCCTTTTGACCCTGGCCACCCTGTCTTTGGCAGGTTGCTCACTGTCTCACAACGTGGCATCACTGGACCCATATGCTCCAAGCGACGGTGTTCAGGTTGACGCTCAGTCTCTAAAGGCAAGAAACGTTCTGCTAATCCAGGGCGAGAGCGGCAAGGCTGTGCTGATCGGTTCCTTCGTGAACTCATCCATGGACGACCTAATGGCTAGTGTTCAGACCAAGGACTCGGCTGGCCAGGATGTCCGCGTTGAGTTTGCGGTTAAGGCCGGCACCAAGTTTGACCTTGGCTACAACGGCACCGAGCCAGTGACCTTCAAGCTCGATGGTGTTCCAGGACAGGTGCACGAAGTTGCAGTTTCCGGTGGCGGAGACCCATACGTGCTGAATGTTCCAGTGATGGATGGCTCGCTCGAGGAATACCGCGAGTACGCCGAAGCGCTGAACTAAATCTCGAACTTGTAACCTAGGCCACGCACCGTCACAAGGTGTCGTGGACGAGCAGGATCTTCTTCAATCTTTGAGCGAATTCGCTTTACGTGCACATCCAAAGTCTTGGTGTCACCGAAATAGTTTGAACCCCAAACTCGGTCGATAATCTGACCGCGGGTCAGCACTCGATTGACGTTCTCCAGCAAAAGTTCAAGTAGCTCGAATTCCTTCAGTGGCATCTGAACTTTCTCGCCATTCACGCTCACCACGTGCCGCTCGATATCCATCACCACCGGCCCGGCTTTGAGTAGGCCGTGCTCAGCTGCTTGCGGTTCCGCACCGCGGCGCAATACCGCCTTCATGCGAGCAAGTAGCTCTCTGGTCGAGTAAGGCTTAGTGACGTAGTCGTCGGCGCCAATTTCCAAGCCAACCACTTTGTCAATCTCGGTGTCCTTGGCGGTCACCATGATCACCGGGACACTGCTCTCGGCCCTAATGGCTCGGCAGACTTCGTTGCCGGAGAGTCCCGGGAGCATGAGATCCAGTAGCACTAGATCCGCACCCTTGCTGCGGAAAACCTCAAGGGCGGCATTGCCATCCTCTGCCTCCACGACGTCGTAACCCTCACGCTGGAGCAAAAAGACCAGTGGCTCTCTGAGGTTCTTCTCGTCTTCAACTACAAGTACTCGAGTCATTACATCTCCTGGGTGTCGATGGGAAGTCGAAGGGTGAAGGTAGAGCCGACGCCTGGTTGCGAGAAGAGCTTGACCTCGCCACCGTGGTTGGCAGCAACGTGTTTCACGATCGATAGCCCGAGACCTGTGCCACCGGTTTCGCGAGATCGAGATGGATCCACTCGGTAGAAGCGCTCAAAAATGCGCTTCTGATCGGTTTCGGAAATTCCGATGCCGGAGTCGGTAACCGAAATCTCCGCTACCTCGTTGACCACCTTTAGACCAATGCCAACCTGGCTGCCCGGATTGGAGTAAACAATCGCGTTCTCGATGAGGTTTCTCACAGCAGTAACCAGCATTTCGTAGTTACCCATGACCACAGTGCCAGGCTCGGCGCTGGAGACCACCCTGATGTTGTTCTGCTGAGCCAGTAGCAGATTTCTGTCGACCGAATCGGTGATAACCGCGGCCAAATCAACTTCGGTTGAGTTCTCTCCGACCCTGGCACCTTGAACCTTGGAGAGCTGTATCAACTCCTGAACCAAATTGGCAAGGCGCTGGCTTTCCTTCTGCATGGATTCGGCAAATTTCTTGACCATCTCAGAATCATCGGTAGCGCCCTGGATGGCTTCGGCCAATAGGCCGATGGCGCCGATTGGCGTCTTTAGCTCGTGAGAGACGTTGGCCACAAAGTCACGCCTGGTGTCTTCTAGCTGCTTCGATTCGGTGCGATCATCCACCAGCAGCATGACGTATTCACCGCCGAATTGGGCCGCTCTGGCATCGACCCAAACCTTGTCGCGCCTAAGGCCAGTCTCTAGGAAAAGCTCCTTCTGGACCGCACCGGAAGATTTCTTGGCCTTTTCCACCAGCTTTAGCAGCGAGGCGTGGATCAGGCGGCGATTTTGCACCAGCCCAAGCTGGATCGCACCGGGAGAGGCGCGAAGCACATTGTTATTAAGATCTAGAACCACTCCAGCGGTTGCCATAACGTCCACAACCTGAGCGGCAATGCTTTGAAAAGCATCGAAGTCTCTGGACTGTTCTTTTTGAGCGCGACGAGAAGCTAGGAACCCCATGGGCCACCCGCTCTCTACATCGCTGGATGTTTACTAGGTTAACAGATAGTTCTCACCTCAAGAGTATGGGAACTTATTAGTGTGGCTCGGCAAGTTTGCTTGTGGTTGGTCACGAATTAACCTTGAATTAGCAAAGGGTTGAAAAGCTCTGGCTCACAAAGAGATTTAGGAAGCGCCATGCAAAGTATTTTTCAGAACGCACTTGCCGATGTTCAGGGTCGACTCATCAGCCTGGCTGAAAATGCCGAGTCCATCATGGACAAGGCCTCTCGGGCCTTTCTAAACTCCGATGTCACCTTGGCCGATGAAGCGCTGGCGCTGGCGGAGGCCAATGAAGCAAAGGCCCTAGACCTCGACGAGCTAGTGATCAAGGTGCTGGCGACTCAGAGCCCAGTGGCTCGAGACCTTCGCATTCTGGTTTCGGCACTTCGCATGTCGGCGTCTTTGGAGCGCATGGGATCGCTCTCCTCTCACATCGCAGCAATCGCTCGCTACCGCTTCCCTGGCAGTGCGGTTCCGGCATCACTGCGCAAGACCTTCGAGGACATGGCGCGCATTGATCTTGAGCTAGTAGGCAAGGCAATCAAGCTGCTACAAAACACCGATTTGGACCTAGCGCGCGAAATCCAAGCCCGCGACGAGGCAGTTGACCGCCTACACCGCAAGGTTTTCGATGTGGTACTAAGCCCGGAGTGGAAAGAGAACGCCATGTTCACCGTCGACGTGACACTGGCATCGCGCTACTTTGAGCGTTTTGCTGACCACGTCGTGGACATTTCCTCGAAGGTCAGCTTCTTGCAGACCGGTGAGTGGCACGACTAAGAAGCTTTACTTCTTCCCCTGGTTGGCAACCGCTGCCGCTCCAGCAGCTGCGGCCTCTGGGTCTAGATACTCGCCACCGCGAACCAGTGGCTTAAAGTTTGAATCCAGCTTGTAGTGCAGCGGGATACCGGTTGGGATATTCAGCTCTGCAATCTCATCGTCGCTAATGCCATCAAGGTGCTTGACCAGCGCACGCAGCGAGTTGCCGTGAGCGGTCACCAAAACAGTCTTTCCCGCCTTCAGGGAAGCTGAAATGTCAGACTCCCAGTAGGGGATCATTCGAACTAGGACATCCTTTAGGCACTCGGTGCGTGGGACATCATTTCCAAGGTCGGCATATCTTTCATCGCCCACCTGGGAGTACTTGTTGTCATCCGCAATTGGTGGTGGTGGCACGTCGTAGCTTCTGCGCCAAATCTGGAACTGCTCTGGACCGTACTTATCCAAGGTCTCTGCCTTGTCCAGGCCCTGTAGCGAACCGTAGTGACGCTCGTTTAGTCGCCAGTTGCGCAAGGTTGGGATCCAGTTGCGGTCGATCTGGTCCAACGCAATGTGTGCGGTGTTGATGGCACGCTTTAGCACCGAGGTGTAGAGCACATCAGGCAATAATCCTGACTCACCCAAAAGCTCGCCAGCGCGCTTGGCCTCTTCGCGACCCTGGTCGCTTAGGTCAACATCCACCCAGCCGGTGAATAGGTTTTTCTGGTTCCATACGCTGTTGCCGTGGCGAAGCAAAATTAGGTTGTAGGTCATGGGACAAGTTTAGTCAACGTGTGGCAACAGCTTCAGTGCCTGCTGGGGTTCAACCCCGGATGCGACTGCCAAATCGACCAGCATCGGACGAAGCTGCATAAAAATCACCTGGTCGCTCAGACCGGATGCGGCGATGCTGGCTGGATCGAGCTGCTTTAGTAGTTTCTCCAGGTACTTTTGCGCCTTAGCTCGAAGCGAAAAGTCGTCAAGACTTTGCTCCAGTAGATCAACCGCAATCAGCGCCTTGGAGATCAAAGCTGCAAGTTCTGGCCTTGGGCGCTGATCGCTCAACACGTAGTCGATGCGACGGGTGATAACCCGAAGATTTCGGGTTGCCAAATCCATGCCATAGAACAGGACGGCCTGGTCGGCAATTTCCTTTTGTGCCCAGCGGTAAAAAGGTGAGATCTTCGCAATCGCGGCAGCGCTCTCCAGCGAACTCTTCCAGTTATCAACCAGCGGTTGAGTCTGGCGAATATTCTCCAGCGCAAGATCTGCGGTTGCTTTGTCGGTGGTGAGTAGCACCTCGCGCAACTTGGCCAGGGTTTCTTTGAAGCTGTGAAACAGCAATCTAGAGTCTGCCCTGGCCAGCCGAATCGGGTTTCTAGGCGCCAAGGCGGTAAAGGCTAGAGCCACCAGACCACCAACTAAGCCATCGATCACTCGGGCAAAATCACCACCGGTTGGAGCATCGAGTAACTGAACCAAGACGGCTTGAATCGCGACCGTTAGCGCAAAGGTGGGGTTTGGCGAAACCAGTCGGGCTAACAGCAGCGCCAACAAAATCACACTGAGTAGCTGGAACGTTCCAGGTCCAAATAGCACCAGCACTGTCTCGCTCAGCACCACACCCATAACCATTGCGAGCGCCGTGGTGGCAACTCGGCCGGGTCTGGTGTCGCGAGCAAATCCCAGTGAAGAAATGGCAACCGTGACTGCTAAAAGCGGAACCGGGTGACCAATACCAAAGCGGGCAATTAGGTAGGCGACGATCGATGCCAAAACCAACTGCGAGATCTGCCAGAGTGAATCTTTCACTCTGCTCAGGGCGCGAGGGAACGAGAAGTTCACTTCTTACCGCTGAGCTTGAATGCGCTTGGCCTAGGCAGGTTGGCAGCCTTTCCTGCGGTAGCTGGCACCAACACTCGCTGTGATGCGGTCATGCCGCAGAGTTCAAGGTCGAGATAGGGCGTATTGCGATTCACTAGCCCCAGGGCAACTGACCCCGCCTCGTGATGCAGCGCTCCCGCTAAAACCTTGCCGACGAGTTTGCCCTGATAAAAAATCTCTTCGCCAGGGTTTGCCATGGTGTCGCCAACCTCGAGATTTAGCACCACTAAGCGTCTGGGTGGGTGGCCTAGGTTATGAACCTTGGCAACTGTCTCCTGACCTCGGTAGCAACCCTTGGTTAGGTGAACCGCGCTGGCCAACCAGTCATATTCGTGAGGCAGCGAACGCTCATCGATGTCGGTAATCTCTGGCCTACCTGCTTCGATGCGCAGTGCTTCAAACGCCAGTAATCCAGCCTCTGCGAGCTCAGGTTTGTGACCCTTGGGGATTAGATACTCGCGATATGGAAAACTCTCGACCGCGGCCGCATAGCGCACCGAACCCTTGGGCTCGGAATCAAAGTTATCGACCCAAACCAGATCGCTCAGACCAAGGTCTGTAAACCCACCCCAAACCTCCAACTCGGTCTCAGAGATCTCAACCTTGGATCTAAAGCGCATCATGGTGAGCCACTTGGTGAGTGCTGGAACCTTCTCAGCATTCACAATCAGATACAGGCCACCTTCGAATGCCAAAACCTTAATCTGGTGCTCGATGTGACCGTTTGGGGTCAGCACCAAGGTCTCGGTTGATTCGCCAGGCTTGAGATTCTTGATGTTTTGCGAGGTGATCGAGTGGAGCCAACTCAGCGCATCGTCACCGGCGAGCAGTAGCACCTGTTCGTCGATGCGCTTGACCACCGCTTTTCCCATAAGCAGTTGACGCTGCTCTAGAAGCGGATTGCCAAAGTGTTTAGTCATGGCGCTCGAGACGCGCAGAAGCGTGAGACTTTAGCGGTTGACCGTGGGCTGCCATATCCCAAGCCCACAGTAGCGCTCCATCAACCAGACCGAAGATGCGCTGACCGGCTGCGTAGTCTTTGGCGTTTGGCGAGCGTAAAACTGCATCGGTTGCGATATCGATTCGGGCACCCTTGATTTGGCCAAAGTAGAGTTCGGCTACCTGAGATGGCTGAATGATTAGCGCTTCAATATCAAACCCACCATTTGAGTTTCGCCAAAGCTCAAGATCCTCGCGAACCGTGAGAAGTGGACTGCCATCACCTGGCAAAAGCCCAGGGCCGGCATCTGAGGCCGAAGCCGGCCTCGAGAGCGACCAAAAGCCCCGCTCCTGAGAGATTGGGTTGCCTTTGAGATCGGTGACATCGGAGCGAAACTCCAAGCGTGAGCCGATCGGGATAAAGCTCAGTGTTTGGCTGAATTCGATTTCTTGGGCTGGCTCATCGCCGATTGGATAGCTGATTACGCCAGTGCCACGCCAAGATCCAAGTAGGAATGTGAATGGCGTTAGCTCAATTGGAAGGTCATCTGGGATGACGAACAAATTAGCGCTGCCCCTTGAATAGCTTGTAGAGCACTAGCGCAGATACTCCGGCAATCGCGAGGGTTGCCAACACCAACAGTCCGGTGAAGAAAATTTCTAAGGCCAAAAGCATGAGATAAGTCTAACCCAGCAAGGACACTAAGGTCATGGTTCCCAGGATCACAATTGTCCCGGCCGAGACATAGACCTGCTGCCTAACGGTGTCCTTAGTTCTAGATGAAATCAGGTGCTCAATGCTGACAATTGCGATCGCCGAGGCGGCTATCGAAGAGAAAACCAAAAAGCGAAGCTCGAGTTCTGCGATGGTGAGCGCAACCAGCGATGCCGAGAGCACCGCAATCCAGATCAGAATTATCTGTAGCCACTGCTTAGTCACACAAGAACTCTAGCTGTCTGGGGCGCGAAAGCTCGCTATCATTTTGAAAAGCGAAGGGTGGCAAGATGGCTGTAGTTCTGGCAATCTCCCCCGCGCGAGAAAATCCACTTCCCCAGCTTGAGATTCTGGGTCACCAGGTTTTCCAAATTGGCTTTGAGCCATCCGAGTTGGTCTCGGCTCCCAGACACGACATCACACTTTTAGATTGTCGAACCGATTTAGCAAACGCGAAGTCGATGGCCCGAATTCTTTTGGCTGCGAGCTGGTCCAAGCCACTTGTTTTGGTGGTCACCGAAAGCTCCCTGGCTGCGGTCAACGCCGACTGGGGCCTTACCGACTTTGTCTTTGAGTCAGCCTCACTGAGCGAAGTTGATGTGAGAATCCGGCTGGCATCATCGCTGGGGCAGAAGGTTGTCGAGCAGGCTGAGATCGATTCTGGTTTGAGCATCGATGATGCCAGCTACACCGCAAAGGTAAATGGCCGCACCCTGGATTTGACCTTCAAGGAATTTGAACTTCTGAGGTATTTGAACGAAAACCCCAACCGCGTCTTCACCCGAGAGCAGCTATTGAGCGAGGTTTGGGGTTACGACTACTTCGGTGGCACCAGAACCGTCGATGTGCACGTCAGGCGCCTGCGGGCAAAGCTCGGCGAGTATGAGTCCCTAATTGGCACCGTAAGGAACGTCGGCTATCGACTGGATCCGCAAGGCAATGCGAGCGAATAATTAACCTTCCGAATAACTCCGAGATGCCAAGATAGAGAGCATGTCAGAAGAGACCACCGCGATATTTCTCCCAGAGTCCCAGCCGGACCTACCTGCGGACAGATTTCTAGATCGCGAACTTAGCTGGCTGGATTTCAACCGCAGGGTATTGGAACTGGCCGAAGATGAGTCGATTCCACTGTTGGAGCGAGTGAACTTTCTAAGTATTTTTGCCTCCAATCTTGATGAGTTCTTTATGGTGCGCGTCGCCTCGCTCAAGCGTCGAATTGCCACCGGCATTGCGGTTAACTCGGCATCTGGGCTTGGGCCGATTGAGGTGCTAAGCCAGATCTCCGCAAAGACCAAAGACCTCCAGGCTCGCCATGCCGCCCTGTTTAGGGACAAGATTGGCCCCGAACTTGCGCTCAACGGAGTTCAAGTTGAGCACTGGTCGGCACTCAATGCTGAAGAACGCAGTGGTCTCGAGAAATACTTCCAGGACCAAGTGTTCCCGGTCTTAACCCCACTCGCGGTTGACCCTGCCCACCCCTTCCCATACATTTCAGGTCTTTCGCTAAACCTCGCTGTGGTGCTGCGCAACCCAAGCAATCGCCAGGAGCACTTCGCTCGCGTGAAGGTACCGCCACTTTTGCCAAGGTTCGTTCCTGTACCAGGCAGCAGCAACCGCTTTGTACCGCTAGAAGACGTAATGGGAGCCTTCCTCTCTGAGCTGTTCCCGGGCATGGAGGTGCTACAGCACCACACCTTCCGAGTCACTAGGAACGAAGATCTTGAGGTCGATGAGGACGAAGGTGAAAACCTTCTTATTCAGCTCGAAAAAGAATTGCTACGTCGTCGTTTTGGTCCTCCAGTTCGCCTTGAAGTTGCCGAAGACATCGATCAGCAGGTGTTGAATCTGCTGCAGCGAGAGTTGGATATTGAATCCAGCGATGTTTACCACCTCGCCGAGCCGCTAGATCTAAAGAGCCTCACCGCCTTCGCTTTTATGAAAAGGCCGGAACTGCATTTCGAGCCACACCAGATCACCACCAACCGCTACCTCGAGTCTGACTCGGATGAGCCAGCCGATGTCTTTGCCGCCATTCGCGCTCGCGAGATTTTGGTTCACCACCCCTACGAGTCCTTTGCCACCAGCGTTCAAGCATTCTTGGAGCAGGCAGCTGCCGACCCGCAGGTATTGGCGATCAAGCAAACCCTCTACCGCACCAGCGGTGACTCGCCAATTGTCGATGCGCTAATTGACGCAGCTGAAGCCGGCAAGCAGGTGTTGGCACTGGTTGAGATCAAGGCCAGATTCGATGAGCAAAACAACATTGCCTGGGCCAGAAAGCTCGAAGCTGCCGGCGTGCACGTGGTTTACGGAATCGTGGGCCTCAAGACCCACTGCAAGCTCTCGCTGGTTATTCGCCAAGAGGGTGACACACTTCGTCGCTACTGCCACATTGGCACCGGAAACTACAACCCAAAGACCGCGCGCTACTACGAGGACCTAGGTCTTCTGACCTCAAGGCCTAGCGTTGGCGAGGACCTAGCCAAGCTGTTCAACCAACTCTCCGGCCACACCCAGGCACCGCAGTACAAGAGCCTGTTGGTCTCACCAAATGGCGTTCGCGAGGGTCTAACCGAGCGAATTCGCCGAGAGATCTCTCATCAGCAGGCAGGCAAGGCTGGTCGGATTCGAATCAAGATGAACTCCCTGGTTGATGAGCAAATCATCGACGAGCTTTACCGGGCATCCAAAGCCGGCGTGACAGTTGAGGTATTGGTGCGCGGAATGTGCGCATTGCGCCCTGGCGTGCCAGGACTCTCCGATCACATCAAGGTGCACTCGGTGCTTGGTCGCTATCTCGAGCACAGCCGTATCTTTAGCTTCGACAATGGCGGCGACCCGGACATCTTTATCGGTAGTGCCGACATGATGCACCGCAATCTAGATCGTCGCGTCGAGACCCTGGTGAAAATCACCCAGACCGATCAAATTCGCCAGCTGCACGAAATCTTTGACCTGGGCATGAGTGAGTCGGTTGCGGTATGGGAGCTCAAGGCCAATGGGGTTTGGTCTCGCGAGACCCACAATGTTATGGGTGAGAAGCTAAGCGACATGCAAGACGTCTTGATGCAGCGCACCCTAGAACGAAAGCGCAGCCGATAGTGACTATCTATGCTGCCGGCATTGTTTGCTGGCGCGAACAAAGTGGCAAGCTCGAGGTCGCGCTTGTTCATCGTGAGCAATACAAAGACTGGGGCTTTCCCAAAGGAAAACTCGATCCGGGTGAGCAGCTGCCACAGACCGCGGTTCGAGAAGTATTAGAAGAAGCTGGGTTCAAGGTTCGCCTAGGCAGAAAACTCGGCGTAATCAAATACCAAGTTGGCGACGGGCTAGACAAAGAGGTTCACTACTGGGCTTCCAAGGTGACAGCCAAAGCGATGGCGAAACAAAAGTTCGCACCCAACCAAGAGATTGCGAAGGTGGAGTGGATTGCCGCTAAAGAGGCCGTCCAACTTCTGAGCTACGAGCACGATAAGAACCTGATGGAGCAGGTGATTCAGCTTCACAAGGCTAAGGAGCTCGAAACTCGCGCGCTTATCATTCTTCGTCACGCCAAGGCCACGCTGCGCTCGGATTGGAAGGGCGAAGAGGCAAAGCGAACCCTGCTGCCCGAGGGCAAAAAGCAGGCCAAGGCACTCGTGCCGCTAATCGCTGCCTACGGACCTAAGCGCCTCATCACCAGCCCTTGGGTGCGCTGTCACGACACCATTGCCCCATACGCAGAGACTCGCAAGCAAAAACTCATTGAGCGTCATCAGCTCACCGAGTTGGGCAACAAGAAGCGTCCGGCAAGAACCCAGGACGTCGTGAAAGATCTGCTCGGGACCAGCAAATCCGGCTTGATCTGCTCTCACCGGCCAGCGCTTCCGAGCATTTTGGCGCCGTTTGCCGCCATGGCACCCAAAGAAATCCGCAAGGAAATTGAGGCTGGATCAACACTCTCGCCGGCTGAGTTTTTAGTGCTCAGAATCACACTCTCCGCTAAGCCAAAGGTGGTTGGAGTGGAGCGTTGCGGTCTAAACGATTTAGCTAACTAACTATTAGTTAGACTTTGGCCTCATGACCCGTACTCGCCTCGCAGTTATTGCCCTATTGGGAGTTTGCTTTACCTGGGGTGCGGCGTTTGTGCTGATGAAGGACGCTATAGAAAAGCAGCCTTATATGGACTTTCTCGCGGTCCGATTTACGCTTGCCGCAGTAGCCATGTTCTTGCTTAGACCCAAGACCTCGAGCCGCTTTGATGCGGGCGATATCAAAATTGGCCTAGCCCTTGGTGTGATTTTGGCATTTGGCTACATCACGCAGACCATCGGCTTAGAGCTCACCACCGCAGCGACCAGCGGCTTCCTAACCGGACTCTATGTGATCTTCACGCCATTCTTGGCCTGGGCAATCTATCGCCGCAAGGTTTCGAAGAAGTTCGCAATCGCGGCTGTGTTGTCGGCGATTGGTCTGGCGGTTTTCTCAGGCGCTGCGGCATCGCTTGATTTCCAGATTGGTCAGATCTGGCTGGTTGTCTGCGCAGTTCTATATGGTCTACACATTCTGTTTTTGGGTAAGTATGGCCACGGCCGAAATGCCTACCGGTTCGCGATGGTGCAGATTGCCGCGGTTGCGGCGGTCTGCTGGGGCTTTGCACTCACCGATGGCTTCCAACCGCCACCAACCTCCGATGTTTGGGTAGCGATCGTCTTCACCGCGGTACTTTCCACAGCGGCTGCTTTTTGGATTCAAACCTGGGCTCAGACTCTGATGGATCCGGCTCGGGCAGCGTTGATCATGACCAGCGAGGTTGTGTTTACCGCATTGATTGCGATTGCCGCCGGTCAGGAGCCATTTACGGTTGCGATGCTGGTTGGTGGAACCTTGATGCTCGGAGCAATGCTGCTAGTTGAGTGGCCTTCGAAAAAAGACAAACTCGAGCTAGAGCCCCACATCCACTAGCAAAGCTTCAAGTTTTTGGTTGTTTGCGATTTCGCTAGCACTTCTGGCCATCGCGATTGGAAGCCTTCTTCTAAGCAAGTCTTCGCGGGTGACAACATCTTCGTTTTTCGCGATCCAGGAGAGCTCGGCGTAGCAAATGCCTAATCCGGTAAAGACCTCCTCGAGGTCTCCGCTCTCGATGATCTCAAAAGCTTGCTCGCCGTGACGACGCCACAGACCCTCGGAAATTCTGACTGCGGCCTCTTCACTTTTCACCTGAGTGATCACGTGCTCTAGAAGTTCTGGATAGCGAACCTGTGAACCTTCCCCAAACCACTTGCGTGGCAACTTGCCGCTGAGACCAAGGTGCCCAAGCTCGGCAAGCACCTCTTGCCCGACATTGAGACAGTCGGTGAGTTTGCCACCCAAGATTGAGATCACAGCGGATTCGGAATTCGCCTCGATTACGTGCTTGCGAGAAAGCGCATGCCAGTCTTGACCATCTGATTGCGAACCATCGATCACCAGCGGACGAACTCCCGAACGAGCAGAAACTATCTCGTCTTTGGTGATTGGTTTATCCAACTCCAACTGGGCATTGATCTGGCGCAGCACAAACTCAATATCCTCATCATTGGCTTCGGTGTGTGGGGTATCAACTCTGGTGTCGGTGGTTCCGATCATCGAGCGGTCACCCATTGGCAGGACATAGAACAGTCGGTTCTGCTCATCCCAGAAGGCCAGTACTCGATCTCCCTGAGTTAGCTTGCGAGAAATCGTGAAGTGCACACCCTTAGAGAAAACCAGCCGGGCTTTGGTCGGAGATACAAAGATCTCAGAGGCGTTCTTCGCAAATGGTCCCGCGGCGTTAACCACAGTCCTGGCGGTTGCCGAAAAATCACCCTCGGCTGATTTGAATTCAAGCTTCCAAACACCTGCTTCACGCTTGCCACCAACCAGCTCGGTGTAGTTTCGGGCAGTGGTGCCGTTCTGCTTGGCTTTTTTTACAAAGTCATAGACAAAACGTGAGTCGTTGTCCGGCAGGTGAGCATCGAAGTACTGCACAGCCTTTCGACCGGTAATCAGATTTGGCTCGAGTGCTTTTGCCTGCCGCGCTGAGTAACTCGATGGCAGTGGGGTTCCAAACAAACCGATGCCCCAGTAGAACAGAGTTCCGAAGGTTCCCAGCAACCTGCCAAACGGTGCGTTTGGTCCAAGCGATGCGAGAAAGCCGATTTCCTTGATTTGGTTTGGGTAGGCGCGAATCAGACGGTTGCGCGCTTGGCAGAGCTTGAGCACTAGACCAAATTCATAGGTCTGCAGATACTTGATGCCACCCCAAACCAGGTTGCTGGATTCCTGTGATGTGAAGTTCGCGAAATCGCCCTTGTCTACAAGCAAGACTTTGAGGCCGGCCGCGCTGGCTGCGGCAGCAGCAACTGCGCCGTTAATGCCCGCCCCAATCACAGCTACGTCGTACTCGCTTTGTACGAAATTGTGTGATTTTGTCTGTTTTTGTAACATCACGCTGCAAGCATAAGTTATTGAGGGTAAGTTTTAGGTAACGCTGTGGTTTCAAGGAGGAAGCCTTGTCGATTTTGGCTATTGATACCGGCACCACCGGAGTGACTGCGCTTGTGGTTTCTAAAAGCGGTCAGATCATTGCCCGCGGCTACCAAGAGTTTGAGCAGCACTTCCCCACTCCGGGTTGGGTAGAGCACCAACCAGAGCAAATTTGGCAAGCGGCCCTCTCGGCCGTCTCCGCGGCGCTTGATAAAACCGACGAAAAACCAACCGCCTTGGGCATCACCAACCAGCGCGAAACCGCGGTGATCTGGAACCGGAAAGACCTACGCTCCCCCACCAACGCGATCGTCTGGCAAGACCGCAGAACTGCTGACCTCACCGAAGAGCTAGAGCGCATCAACCAAGGTGATTGGATTCGCAAGCGCACCGGATTGAATCTCGACCCCTACTTCACCTCGAGCAAGTTCTTGTGGTGGAAGCGGAACCTGCCCCAGATGTGGCAAGGCGTTGAAGATGGCACTTTCGCCCTGGGAACGATCGACAGCTATCTGGTCGCCCGACTTTCCGGTGGTGCATCACACATCACAGATTGCTCAAATGCCTCTCGCACTCAGTTGATGAATCTTGAAACCGGCAAGTGGGACGATGAGTTACTTTCGGCCTTCGGCATTCCAAAATCCGCACTGCCAACGATTACCTCGAGCTGGGGGCAACTTGCGAAAACCGATCCAGCGCACTTTTTCGGTCTTGAGATTCCGATTTGTGGCATCGCGGGCGATCAGCAGGCTGCGCTCTTCGGTCAGGCAGCATTCAATAAAGGAGACTCGAAATCTACCTACGGCACCGGTGCGTTTATTCTCACCAACACCGGCACCGAGATCGTTGAAAGCTCACACAAGCTGCTGGCAACCGCAGCCTGGCAGGCGCCAAATGGCGAAATCACCTACGCTCTGGAGGGCAGTGTGTTTGTGGCAGGAGCTGCGGTGCAGTGGCTACGAGATGGCCTTGGCATCATTGAGCGCTCGTCTGATGTGGAGGAGCTGGCAGTATCTGCCGGCAGCAGCGACAATGTGGTTTTTGTGCCAAGCCTTACCGGCCTGGGAGCACCGTTCTGGAACACCAGTATTAGAGGCTCATTGCTTGGCCTAACCCGAGGAACCTCAAAGGCAAACATCGCCTACGCAACTTTGGAAGCCATTACCTTCCAGGTCAAGGCGGTGCTGGATGCTATGGCCAAGGATTTTGGTCGCCCGATTGAGTCACTCCGGGTTGATGGCGGTGCAGCCGCAAACAACTTGTTGCTTCAAATTCAGGCCGATGTCACCGAGCACGATGTGGTGCGAGCCAAGGTTTTGGAATCCACCGGTTTTGGAGCAGCTCTGCTAGCTGGTCTTGGCTCAGGCATCTTTAGCTCGATGGATGAGCTGCGAAACCTAAATCCTGCTGAGCAAACTTTTAGGCCTTCAGTTTCAAGGCAGCGGGAATACCAGCGCTTTTTGGCTGCCGTGGAGCTAACTTCAAACTGGTCCTAAAAGTAAGCTTTAGCCATGTTTGATCCAAGTAAAAAGCTAGCTGCCCAGGCACTAAGTGCTGGCTATGCTGCGGATCAGATCATCGAGAACCTAGACCTTACGCTCCCGGGCGGAACCATCACCGCGGTCATCGGTGCCAACGGCGCCGGAAAGAGCTCTTTGCTGAAGGCACTGGCCCGCAAGATCAAGACTTCCTCAGGTGCGGTTTTGCTCGATGGAGTTTCCATCAACGAGCTCAGTCGCCAAGAACTCGATCGCAAAGTAGGGCTACTGGGAGCCATGCCGGCGGCGAGGTCAACCGAGACGGTTTTTGAATTAGTTGCCAGAAGCGCAATGAACTCGCAGGAGATCTCGAGGGTTTCGCCAAGACTCAATCAAGAGATTCAAACCATCCTGGAGCGAACCGGTTTGACCAAGCTCGCCAAAAAGAAACTCGGTGAGCTATCTACCGGCTCAAGACAGGTCGCCTTAATTGCCGCAGCCCTAGCCAAAAACCCAGAGGTGCTGCTACTGGATGAGCCAACCAACTCACTTGACTACTCTCACCAGCTGCAGGTGATCAACCTACTTTCCTCGCTCAAGCGCGAGCGCGGCATGACGATTGTTGCGGTGGTTCACGATTTGAATTTGGCGGCTCGTTTTGCCGACAAGGTTGTGATTCTCAAGGACGGAAAGATTGTTGACCAGGGTGCCGCCAAAGATGTAATCACCCCAAACAACCTCGCCACCGCCTTCCACATCCTGGCTCGCGTTATCGAAGACCCGGTGGGCAAAACTCCGCTGGTGGTGCCAATTAGACAGCTTGACTAACCGATTTAAGTTTTGAGTTAGTGGCATACTGATTAGGTAGTTCACTTCGGTGAAGGCGCGGTTACACCGTGACGCCATTCCGGCTTTGCGCCTACTGGTGAACGAGGGCAAGGACTGGGCCCATTACAAATCGGTCAACGTCTGGTTGTGAATCAATGCGTATCTTGCTCGTTGGAGCAGGCGGTGTTGGCGATGCCATCGTCAAAATCGCTGCAAATCGTAATTTCTTCGAAAAAATCGTGGTTTCGGACTACGACCTAAGCCGTGCCGAGAAGTCGGTAGCCTGGGTCGCATCTCACCGCGATGCCAATGTGGCGGCAAAGTTTGTCGCCGACAAGGTGGATGCGTCTGACCCGGCAAATGTTGCCGAGTTAGCTCGCAAGCACCAAATCACTCACGTCATGAATGCCGTTGAGCCAAAGTTCGTACAGAGCATCTTCGAGGGTGCTCTGCAGGCTGGCGCCAACTACATGGACATGGCAATGAGCCTGAGCCACACTCACCCAACTGACCCGTTCAACACTCCAGCTGAGAAGCTGGGTGACTGGCAGTATGACCGCAGCAAGCTTTATGCGGATCAGGGTCTGTTGGCACTTATCGGCACCGGTGCTGAGCCTGGTATCTCAAACATCTTTGCCCGCTATGCGCAGGATCACCTGTTCCAAGAGGTCGATGAGATCAAGATCATGGACGGTGGAAACCTGGTTGTGAAAAACGATGCCGGTGAGGAGATCTTCGCGCCATCCTTCTCAATTTGGACCGTTATTGAAGAGTGCCTGAACCCACCACTTTTGTGGGAGAAGGACAGGGGCTGGTTTACCACTCCACCATTTAGCGAACCCGAGGTATTCGAGTTCCCAGGTGGTATCGGAGCGGTGGAGTGTGTGAACGTTGAGCACGAAGAGGTGAACATGTTGCCTCGCACCCTCAACGCCAAGCGCGTTGCCTTCAAGTACGGACTGGGCACGGAGTTCATCAACGTGCTGCAGACCCTGCATGCCCTAGGCCTCGACTCGGTAAACCCGGTTTCAGTGCGCAGTAAGGACGGTCGCGTCAGCGTAGCTCCAAGAGATGTGGTCGCTGCAGTATTGCCAGACCCAGCATCACTTGCCGATCGCATGACCGGTAAGACCTGTGCCGGAACCCTGGTTACCGGAACCGGCCTTGATGGCAAGCCCCGAGCTGTCTACCTATCTCACGTCTGCGACACCGAGTGGACCAACGCCAATTACGGCTCCCAGGCCGTGGTTTGGCAGACCGCTCTCGTACCGGTCATCTCCCTAGAGCTTTTGGCAACCGGAGTCTGGTCGGGCACCGGAGTCAAGGGCCCAGAAGAGTTTGACGCCAAGCCATTCTTGGACCTGCTAGCTGGCGAATACGGCCAGCCTTGGGGTCTGGATGACCGCGATCCTGCCAACCCAGGGAAGCTCTCGAAGTCCTAATCAAGCCGTTGGTGTGTCTGACATCTTTTGTGAAAGATCAAAAATGTCAGCCACACCAACTAACTTGGGAACCTAACCCTTTTTGGAGGTCCCCTTGGAGTTCTCTTCGCTGATTCTGCCGATTCTGGCATCAAGCGTCATCACCGCTGTTCTGGTCCTCGGCGCAGTGCTTCTGGTGCTCAACGCCAAACTCAAGGCGCCGAGCGATATCTCTAAGAACCTCAGTGATAACCGTGACGAAATCGGCCGCATCATCACCGCCAACCAGCTCCAAGTGGACAATAAGTTTGAACTCCTAAGACAGAGCTTCGAGGTAACCGGCAAGGCACAGCGCGAAGAGGCTGCCGCGTCAAGAACTGAATTACAAAAGACACTAAACGAGTCGCTCGAAAAGATGTCGACTGCTCTCAAGGAGCTCACCGAAGCTAACGCTCGAAAGCAGGATCAGCTTCAGACCACGATGCAGGCATCGATTGACAAGATGCAAAAGAGCAACGAAGAGAAGCTCGAAAAGATGCGTGAGACGGTTGATGAGAAGCTACAGGGCACCTTGGAGAAGCGTCTTGGGGAATCCTTCAAGCTGGTCAGCGATCAGCTTGAGTCGGTTCAAAAAGGTCTGGGTGAAATGCAGAACCTTGCTTCCGGCGTGGGCGACCTAAAGCGCGTGCTAACCAACGTTAAAAACCGTGGTGGCTGGGGAGAGGTTCAGCTCTCGCGTCAGTTGGAAGACATGCTTTCTCCAGAGCAGTACGAGGCAAACGTAAAGATCAAGCGCAATTCCGACGCGCTAGTTGAATTCGCAATCAAGTTGCCAGGTCGCCAAGACGGCGAAATCGTTTACCTGCCTATCGACTCCAAGTTCCCGCAGGAGGACTATGAACGTTTGCTTGCGGCTCAAGAGAGCGCCGATAAGGATGCCATTGAGGTGGCATCCAAGGTGCTAGAACGTGCCATCAAGACTCAGGCTAAGACCATTGCCGATAAGTACATCGATGTTCCGCAGAGCACCGACTTCGCGATTATGTACCTGCCTACCGAGGGACTCTTTGCCGAGGTGGTTCGTCGCCCAGGACTTGCCAATGAGCTTCAGAACAAGTTCCGAGTTTTGATTACCGGCCCAACCACTTTGATGTCCCTTCTCAACAGCCTTCAGATGGGATTCAAGACTCTAGCGATCGAGAAAAGCACCAGCGATGTCTGGAAAATTCTCAGCGCTGCCAAGGCGGAATTCCAAAAGTATGGCCAGGTTTGGGACAAGCTACAAAAGCAACTCAACACCGCTCAGAACACTGTGTCACTTGCTAAGACCCGCACTAACGCCATCGAGCGCACCCTAAAAAATGTCGAGACCGGCATTGGTATCGAAGCCAGCAGCGAATATCAGGCCATTGAATCTCTAGCCGAAGAAATCGAAGCCGAGGACGCAATCGATCAGGGTGACGAAGAGCAAGACTAAGCACCACTGTTAGACTGTCGCTGCGCCAATTAAGGTGCGGGCCTCTAGCTCAGTCGGTAGAGCAACGGACTTTTAATCCGTGGGTCGTCGGTTCGAGCCCGACGGGGCCTACTCCCAATGTTCCAGAAATCGCTTGCTCTGCTCTGGAAGGTTAGCCATCGCTAATGATCTACCCGCTAAAGACAATTCGACTTCGAATCGAACCGCTCGCCAACGAGGATTCCGCCGACTTTGCGACCTACCGGTCTGACCCGGAGATTGCCCGCTATCAAACCTGGGACACCCCATATAGCCAAGCTCAGGCCTTGAAGCTGATCGAGTCTCAAGCGGGTATGGATCTGCCACCTAAGGGTCAGTGGCTGCAACTCGGGATTTACCTAATTGAAACCGGGGAACTTATCGGTGACCTAGCGCTGCACGCTTTGGAAGAAACAGAGCCAAGCTTTGAACTCGGCTACACGATTTCCAAACGATTCCAGGGACAGGGCTATGCCAAAGAAGCGGCTTCAGCACTAATCGAATACCTAATCCGTGAAGTTGGTGTCATGCGATTCATCGCAACGCCAGATAGCCGAAACCTACCGTCGATAAAACTGCTTCAATCGCTTGGGTTTACGCAGCGACCAGAGAAAAGCTGGGACGAGTTTTTCAAGGGCGAGAATGTCACCGTTGATTACTTTGAGTTAGTTCACACCCAGTAGGTCGATAACAAACACCAAGGTGCGGCCAGATAGCGAGTGACCGCCACCGGCTGGACCGTAAGCCATCTCTGGTGGGCAGATTAGCATTCTGCGACCGCCAACCTTCATGCCAGGAATACCTTCCTGCCAACCCTTGATCAAGCGCTGAAGCGGGAAGGTGATTGACTCTCCGCGACCCCAGGAGGAGTCGAACTCTTCTCCGGTTTCGTAGTCAACGCCTAGGTAGTGAACCTCAACGGTCGCGCCTACCGGTGCTTCTGCGCCGTCACCGACGACGATGTCTTTGAGAGTCAGCTCCTTTGGTGCTGGCTCCATCATTGGCTCTACTTCTGGGCGATCAAGATTTGTCATACGAAAAAGTATGCCCGTTTCATTGAGTCTGAAATGCAGTTTCCTGGAAATTTGGAAGTAACCAATTCAGAAATCTGTTCAAAAAGGTGTGATTGAAACCAGAGCAACTCTCATCGGCGTCTATAAAGCCGACGGCGGCATTATTGGCGAGCTCAGCTATTTCTTTGGTCACCTTGTTGGAGCTAGAAGCTGCAGCCTTTGCGACATCTCGCACTCCCCAATTAAGAAGAAGTCATCGTTCAAAGCGCTCGAAAAAGAGTTGCTGAAGAATCACAACATAGGCATCAAAATGCTCCACATGAATGAGCGCAATGACCGAGAGTTAAAGGCATCAGAGGGTCGAGAGCCATGTGTGCTTTTGGAGTATCCAGACGGTTCGATTTCGATGTTCTTGGACTATGTGGACCTCAAGGCCCTGTCGGGAAGTGTTAGCTCGCTTCGAAAACTAATTCTTTCCAGATTGGATCTTTATCTCTAATTGTTCGCCTTGGTGGCGGCAATCAGAGCTTCGAAAATTCTGAGGTCATCCAGGGTCTGCTCTGGGTGCCACTGCACGGCCAGGCCAAATGGATGTTCTTCAACCTCAACCGCCTGCACGATTCCGTCCGGCGAGTAAGCGACTACCTGAAGGCCATCGCCTGGCTCATCAATCGCCTGGTGGTGATAGAGCGCTGCGTTGTTGACCTGCTCACCAACAATTGAAGCCAATAGTGATCCTTCGCGAACCGACATCTGCATGTGTGCGAAGTTGCCTTCACCCTGCAAATAGCGATTGTCCCCAACCACATCAGGCAGGTGCTGAATGAGCGTTCCCCCGCGATTCACATTCAACATTTGGGCTCCTCGGCAGATGCCCAGGAATGGGAGCTTCATTTGAATTGCGGCTGAAATCAGTTCGTCTTCCAAAAGGTCACGCAAACGATCTGGCTTTTCGGCTTTTTCGTGTGAATCGTGGCCATATCTGGCTGCCTCGACATCTCGGCCTCCGGTGATGATCAGACCGTCTAGGCCTGAAAGTAGGTTTCTGGCATCCTCAGAGTGAACCTGTTGCGGTGGCAGGATAACCGCTATGCCACCAGCTCGCGTTACACCTTCAAGGTAGTAGGCCGGCAGCATTGCCATCTCGGTGTCCCAAACGCCGGTCTGGCCACGCTGGCGATAGCTGGTGAGTCCAATTACAGGTTTCATGGAATCAAACTACCCGAAGAGTTCTTCGCCCTCGAGGTCAATGAGCTTGTCATTCTCCCTTTTTCGCTGATGTAGATACTGCGCCCAGATGGCAAATGACAGCCACACCACCTGCATAACTGCGATAACTCGCTCTGAAAGCCCAACGATTGGCTGACCAGGCTCGAGCCAGGTGAGCAAGAACCACAGGGTAGTCAGACCCATGACAACGGTTGCGCTGATTGCTCCCACTGGCCTAAGTGCCCAGTGGTAACGCTTATCGAATCGCATCGCCAAGATCGGCCAGGCTGAGAACAAAACAAAGGCAATGGTTGCGTAAAGGCGATGTTCGTCGGAATGAGAAATTTGCGATGGGGTCGCGTAGTAGGTGTAGCCGAGTGCCGCAAATCCAGCCATGCCCAAAGCAATGCGTCCCGGTAGCGCAAAGGCTCTCGCACTCCAAGCGCCGATGAGTGTCAGAACAGCACCAAACAAAAAGAAACTGGATTGAATCCACTTCACTGGGGAGTCATCGGCTGCCAGGTCGCTGATGGTTTTTGCGATCGGGTCGTAGCCTGGCCATAGCGCTCCAGAGATACTCCAGCCCAAGACATTTTGAATCGGGCCCAAGGTGGCGGCAATGACTGCCCAGATACCAATTAGCTGCATTCCTAAAACATACTGCTTGAGCGAAACAATTGGGCTTTGGCCATCAAATAGCGGGTAATCTTGAGCTATTGCGCAGGCCTGCGAATCCCCAATTTCTAACGGAGTCCTTTTGTATCTGCATGAGTTCAAGGAGGTAGCTCTAACAGCGCGCGCTCAAGAGTTGATGGACGCGCTCGCCAGTCGAGTGGTCATCGCAGATGGTGCTATGGGAACCATGCTGCAGGATCAAAAGCCAACCCTTGCCGACTTCGAAGGTCATGAGGGTTGTAACGAAGTACTGAACGTAACTCGCCCGGACATTGTCTCCTCGGTCCACGATGCCTATTTTGAGGCTGGCGTGGACTGTGTCGAGACCAACACCTTTGGTGCCAACTGGTCAAACCTCTCGGACTATGGCATTGATGATCGAATTGAGGAACTGGCCGCCGCCGGTGCTCAGATTGCTCGCGAGAGCGCAGATCGCTTCAAAGCCAAAGATGGAAAAACTCGCTGGGTGTTGGGATCGATGGGTCCAGGAACCAAGCTTCCGACCCTGGGCCACACCACTTATGACCACCTAAAGCAAACCTTCGCGCTGCAGGCCAAAGGGCTAATTGCCGGTGGCGCCGATGCTTTTATGGTGGAGACCAGCCAGGACCTACTTCAAACCAAGGCGGCGATCAACGCCTGCCGGCTGGCAATCGTTGAGTCTGGTGTCAGACTGCCAATCTTCGTTGAGGTCACCGTAGAGACCACCGGCACCATGCTGCTTGGTAGCGAGATCGGTGCGGCACTCACCGCGATAGAGCCACTGGGCATCGACATGATTGGGTTGAACTGCGCTACCGGCCCTGCCGAGATGAGCGAGCACCTGAGGCAGCTCAGTAAGCACTCCCAGGTTCCGGTGATGGTGATGCCGAATGCCGGTTTGCCGATTCTTTCCGGAGATGGAGCGTTGTATCCGCTCTCGCCAACCGAACTGGCAGCCGCTCACGAGCAGTTCGTCAAAGAGTTTGGGCTTGCCATGGTCGGAGGTTGCTGTGGCACCACCCCGGCGCACCTAAAGGCAGTAGTTGATCGACTAGCTGGCACTCCAGTGCCAAATCGAAAGCTCGAAATCGAGCCAGGTGTCTCAAGCCTCTACCAACACGTGCCACTCAAGCAGGACAACAGCTACCTTGCAATTGGGGAGCGCACCAATGCCAATGGCTCAAAGGCGTTCCGCGAGGCAATGCTTGAGGAGCGCTGGGATGACTGCGTCGAGATTGCCAAGAAGCAGGTGCGCGATGGCGCACATCTTCTAGATGTTTGTGTGGACTATGTGGGTCGCGATGGCGTGCGCGATATCACCGAGATCGTCTCTCGCTTTACCACCTCCTCCACTTTGCCGCTGGTTATTGACTCAACCGAGCCTGAGGTAATGAAGGCAGGTCTCGAGCTAATCGGTGGTCGCCCAGTCATCAACTCGGTGAACTTCGAAGATGGTTACCAGCCCGGTTCGCGCTTCCAGCGCACCATGCCACTGGTGAAGGAACACGGTGCTGCTGTGGTGGCTTTGACCATCGACGAGCAGGGCCAGGCCAGAACCCGCGAGGACAAGGTTCGGATCGCATCAAGACTGATTGACACCTTGATCGCCGACTGGGGCATGAGGGTAGAGGACATCATCGTTGACTGCCTAACCTTCCCGATTGCCACCGGGCAGGAAGAAACTCGTCGCGATGCCATCGAAACCATCGAGGCAATCCGCGAGGTGAACCGCCTTTACCCAGGTGTTCACACCACCTTGGGCGTGTCCAATGTTTCATTTGGTCTAAACCCGGTTTCGCGCGCGGTGCTCAATTCGGTGTTCTTGCACGAAGCAACCGAGGCAGGTTTGGACACCGGCATCATCGATGCCGCCAAGATCATGCCGCTGGCCAACATTCCTGACGAACAGCGCAAGGTTGCGCTCGATTTGATTTATGACCGTCGTGAGTATGACGCCGATGGCAACCTAAGTTACGACCCGCTTGAAGCTATTTTGCAGCTGTTTGATGGCGCAAGTTCCGCTGCCCTAAAGGATGCTCGCGCTGCTGAGCTAGCAGCTCTGCCGGTCACTGAGCGCCTGCAGCGGCGAATCATCGATGGTGAGTCCAAGGGCCTTGAACAGGACTTGGATCTCGCTAGGGCAGATGGTATCGCACCGCTTGCGATTATCAACGATCACTTGCTTGAGGGCATGAAGGTGGTTGGTGAGCGCTTCGGTAAAGGCGAAATGCAGCTGCCATTTGTGCTGCAGTCTGCCGAAGTTATGAAGGCCGCGGTGGCACTGTTGGAGCCGCACATGGAGAAGACCGATGAGGCAGGCAAGGGCACGATTGTGCTTGCCACGGTTCGCGGCGATGTCCACGATATCGGCAAGAACCTGGTTGATATCATCCTGACCAACAATGGATATCAGGTAATAAATATCGGCATCAAACAGCCGATTTCCGACATCATCGCGGCTGCCGAAGAGCACAACGCCGATGTGATTGGGATGTCTGGACTGCTGGTGAAATCCACCCTGGTGATGAAGGAAAACCTTCAGGAACTTGAAAGTCGCGGATTGGCCAAGAAGTGGCCGGTTATTCTCGGAGGCGCCGCGCTAACCAGAGCTTTTGTTGAAGATGATCTGGCGAGTCAGTTCCCGGGAGTAGTTCGCTATGCAAAAGACGCCTTCGAGGGGCTTGCTCTGATGGAGCCGTTGGTGCAGATCGCCCGAGGAGCAGACCCTGAGAGCGTCGGGTTACCAGCTTTGAAAAAGCGTATTCACGCCAAGACCACGCTGACTCTCACCGAACCTGAGGACTTGCCGACTCGCTCCGATGTTGCCCTAGACAACCCCGTGCCAACGCCACCATTCTGGGGCACCAGATTGGTGCGCGGACTAAAGCTTGCCGACTACTCCTCCTTCCTCGATGAGCGCGCCACCTTCATGGGACAGTGGGGACTAAAGCCCTCTAGGGGCGATGACCAGACCAGCTATGAGCAACTAGTTGAGGCCGAGGGTCGCCCAAGGCTGCGCTATTGGCTGGATCGCATCCTTGCCGAAGGTGTTTTTGATGCCTCGGTGGCCTACGGCTACTTCCCGGTCTACTCCGAAGGTAATGATGTCGTGGTGCTGCACCACGCCGATGACCCAGACGGTGTGCTCGGACGGCCTGGACTTTTGGCACCAGATGGAGCATCTGGAGAGATTGGCACCGAACGCCTCCGTTTTAACTTCCCGCGTCAGCGACGTGACCGCCACCTTTGCCTGGCTGACTTTGTAAAGAGCAAGGAATCTGGCCAGATTGATGTCATGCCGCTTCAGCTGGTCACCGTTGGTGGCAACGTCGATAACTTCACCGCCAAGCTCTTCAAAGAAAATGCCTACCGCGATTACATGGAGCTAAATGGCCTTGCGATGCAGCTCACCGAAGCGCTCGCAGAGTTTTGGCACAGCCGTATTCGTGCCGAACTTGGTTTCGAGAACGAGGACCCAAGTGACATTGCTGGCTTCTTCGATCTGAGGTATCGCGGAGCACGCTTCTCGCTTGGCTATCCAGCCTGCCCAGACATGGAAGATCGCCGCAAGGTGGTTCAGCTACTCAAGCCTGAGCGACTCGGCATTGAGCTGAGCGAAGAGCTCCAGCTACACCCGGAGCAATCCACCGATGCTTTTGTATTCCACCACCCAGAGGCGAAATACTTCTCGGTCTAGAACTTGTAGCGGCGCAAAGTCTCAATAAATGGCTTGCCAATTAGCAGGATCAACACCGCAGAGCTGATGGCTCTTACGGTGTCCCAGGTGAGGGTTGAGCTAACCAAGCTGTAGGCGAGGAAGCTTGCGAGGTTCTGACCCAGCGAAGCCTGGCTATCAAACGAGATTGAGGTCTGCGGGCCAACCGCAAACGGCCAGAACCAGAGGTTCATGATTAAGCCAAAGAGATAGGCAGAAACCACTGAGTAGCTGGCAAGCTGCCAGCTCTTTAGCTTTTTGCCCATGCGCTTTCCAATCAATCCGGCTCCAGCGCCAACCCAGCCCACCGCAAACATCTGGAAGGCGGTCCAGGGGCCGATGCCCCCGAAGAATAGCGATGACAGCAGGATTGCAGTTGCTCCAAGCAGGAAGCCGAATCTAGCTCCAAGCGCTGCTGCCCCGAGAATCACCACAACAAATATCAACTCAAAGCCACCAACACCGCTGGTCGCGATGCGGGTTGCCGCCGCAATGCTCGCCAGTAATCCAAGCAGCGCAATCTGCCGAGGGCCCGCCAGCTTGCCCTGCGCAAACCAGAGCGCAGTTATGGCCAGCAAAGGTAGCAGCGCTATCGCCAACCAGCCCGATGTTGAGTCAGAGCTCCCGACAGCTTGCGGCAACCAAAGCGGCCAAAGAAATCCGGTTAGCCCAATCAGGGAAATAGCAATCAGGCCAAAACGCTGCAAGTTCAAGGTCATGCAAACACCTTGCCAATCTGCTTTAGCTTGGCATCAGAAATTTGGTAAACGGTGGTGGCAAGCTGCTCAACCAGGTCGCAATCGTGGGTAGCAAAAACCACGGCACAGCCCGTCTCCCTCACGCACTCCAGGGTCGCAATAGCCTGTGCCTTGACCTGTGGATCAAACCCCTTGGTAGGTTCATCAATGAGCAAAACCTTTGGCTTGTGGCTCAGCTGCATCGCAATCGCCAGAGCGAGTTGGGTTCCGGCCGAGAGGTCTCTTGGATGCGTTTCTAAATCTGGGACAAACCCAAGAATTGATTCAAGGTTCGCCAAGGTAAAGCCACTATCCACCTTGGCCACCTTGTCTGCTCTTGCTAGCTCGGCCGCAAGGGTGGTTGTTACAAAGAAGTCACTCACTAGCTCGGGGACTAAAACAAAGTCTTGAGAGCTTGCCTCGATGGCATTGAGCAATGTGGTTTTACCAACTCCATTTGCTCCGGTGAGGGCAATGACCTCAGATTGGTGAATAGTGAGCGCAGGGTTGTCGACAAGAACCTGTTCGCGATAGCCAACCGAGCCGGCCTCGAACCTAAAGACCTCATCGCGCGGCATAAGTGGAGTTTTTCTCTCGGCCCGAACTGGCTTTGGCTTCCAACTTCCGGGCAAAACGCGACCGTTCGAAATGTGCTCAGACGAGGTAGTTATCTCAGCCAGCAGCTCAGGACGATGCTCTGCCACCAGCAGCGCTCCGCCGCGCGCCAAATAGCTCCTCAAGATTGAGACAAATTCCAAGCAGGCCTGCTCATCCAACCCAGCGAATGGCTCATCTAGGATGAGCAGCTTTGGTTGCTTCTGCAGCTCGCGGATCAGGCTGACCTGGATGGCTTCACCCTCGCTCAACTGCTGAACCGGTCGATTCATTTTTGCGTCGAGTCCAAACTCAATGGTGGTTGAGATTTCATCTCGAACCAAGGGGCCAAAAAGCTGCTCGCGCGCCTGCTGCGAAACAAAGCCAAGCTGATCTGGGCTTTGTATTTGCCCACTGACCGCCAACCCCAACTCGGAAGCTAGGCCAGTGGCGGCGATCAGCAGGCTGCTCTTACCACTTCCAGTTGGACCGGAAATCACAAGACACTCCCCTGGCCCCAAGCTGAAATTGATCTCGCTTAATCCAGCCTGCGCAATAGAAACGTCCTGCATCAAAAGCCTTGTGGTAGAAGACGATTTACTTGACTTCGTGAGCGCTAAACGCTGCGCGATTGCCAGGGCGGTGCCAATCGCGGTTTCGAGAATTGGCAGCAAAGCTCGCACCCGCTTTTCCCCTCGGAGGCTGACTGCCCTGCCGATTCGAGACGTAGCTTGAATCAGAGCCGGTATTTGAATCCAACCAATTGCCAAGGCTGAAATCAGTGGCGCAAATCCGGGCAACTTCTTTGCCAGCAGAAAGAGGTGGGCTGGCTTTATAAGGACAACCGCCAGTCCTGCGATCAGCATAAAAAGGGCAAATGGCACTGCGGTGGATAGGTTAGTAATCAGCCCATCTAGATAAATCGGTCCAAACAAAAACACATGGGCAAACGGTCCGGCAAGACTAATCTTTGGCAGATCAATCAGCAGAATCTCACCTTGGCTTGCACCACCGAAGAGCCCGGCGTAAAGCGCTCTAGCCAGCAAGAATCCAATTGGCAGCAAAATGGCCAATCGAACTTGCCGAGCTAGCGAGAACATCACTCAGCAGGTGTTGGTGCTTGGTCACCGGAGGCAAACGCAAGGCCGACAGCCTCGCCGCGAGTCAGCTTCAAAGTCGCCGCACCTTCGGGGGCATACTCCCACTCGGCGGCTTGATTGGCCTTGATCCAAAGTGCCCAGTATGCGAACTCTGGTGGCATATCAGCACAGGGTTCTAGGTATGGATCCTGCCCTTCAATCTCCAACGGTTCGGTTGCGCTAGGAAGGCCATTGACTCGGCAAACAATTTGATCCGGGTAAGTGATGGTTCCTTCGATCTCCGCTCCCGCTTGAGCCAATACATCCTTGGCCAAGATCTCATCGCCTTCAAAGGAGATGCACTGAGATATCTGCTCAGCACCTAAAGCGCCGAAGTTGACCTCGACCACCACGCCATCGCACTCACCCACCGCTGCTTCTTGCGAAGCGGTGCATCCACTCAGGCTCAAAAGCAGAGCGAGACTCAAAGCGGCGTATTTCATCGAAGGCTCCTTACCTCAGTGGGGCTCCAAGTCTACTTTTTTCGCTCCATTCAAGATTCTTTGTTACTTCGAAATAAGCCCTGCCTGATGCGGGTTGGAGAAGTCATGAACTTCTCTGGAAAAAACATTTTGGTTGTCGGTGCTTCTGGTGGATTAGGGCGTGAGTTCGCCGCCAGCCTGGTTGCGGCTGGGGCTAACGTCTACGGCACCGCCAGATCGAACGAATCCGCTGCCCACATTTCAGACCAGGTGGTTCAGAAACTGCTCTTGGATCTCGAGAGCCAGGAGTCAATTTCAACGCTCACCACATATCTGAACTCGGCAGTCAAGCTAGACGGTGTAGTTGTCGCAGCCGGAGTTGTTGGCTTTGGGCTCGCGACCGATACCCCAGTTGAGATTGACGCCAAGTTGATTCAAGTCAACTACCGAGGACCACGCGACCTATTGGTTGCGCTGCAGCCAAACCTCGCGGGCTCCGAAGGAGCCTTCGTACTGAATGTCACCGGAATCGTGGCTCAGATGCCACTGCCATCTATGTCTAGCTACTCGGCGTCAAAGATGGCTATGCACGGCTTCCTAACGGCAGTTGCCAGAGAGTGGCGACGAAGCGGCATCAAGGTCGTTAGTGAACTTTTGGGTCACACCGAGACCGGCCTTGCCAGCAGGGCGATTTCAGGTCAAGCACCGCAGTTCCCTCAGGGATTGAGCCCTGCCGACGCGGTGGCGCAGATGCTGAAGAGTTTGGAAAACTAAGCCGGCAGTTCGATTGTGACCTTGGTCCCGCCTCGAATTGGCGAGGTCCAAAGAATCTTTCCGCGAAGTTCGGACTCAACCAGAGTTCGAATGATTTGAGTGCCCAACCCGGTTCCAACTTTGCCTTCCGGAAGGCCAACACCGTCATCGGTAACGGTAATTGTCAAAACCTTTTTGTCCCTAACCGCCTCAACCTGGATAACTCCACTGCGGTCTGAGAGGCCATGTTCAACGGCGTTGGCTACCACCTCGGTCAGCACCAGAGCCAGCGGAGTTGAGCGCTCAGCAGTTAGCTCACCGAAGCTTCCAATGAATTCGGTTTTTACGGTGGTGTGGTAACCGGCAATCTCCGGAACCAGCAAAAGGATGCGCTTAAAAATCTGGTCGAAGGAGATCTCCTGGTCGATTCCCTCAGAGAGCACATCATGGACAACCGCAATAGCACTGACTCGACGCATGGCTTGAGCTAGTGACTCTTTTACTTCCTCAGAATCGCTCTGGCGGGACTGGATTCGCAATAGCGATGCGACCGTTTGTAAATTGTTCTTCACTCGGTGGTGAATCTCACGGATAGTCATGTCCTTGGTCAAAAGCGCACGCTCTCGCACTCGAAGTTCAGTCACATCGCGACACAGCACGACTCCACCGACACGCTTTTCACCCTCGACGAGCGGTATTGATCTCACCGCAATGGTCACGTCCTCGAATTCAAGGTCGGTGCGCCAAGCTCCCTTTGCGGTGAGAATCAGCGGCAGGCCTTCGTCAAGTTGATCCTGACGAAGATTGAGGTCAGTGATGCTTTCGGCAAACAAACGACCCTCAAGATCTCCATCAACGCCGGCGCGATTGAACATGGAAAGAGCGTTGGGGCTGGCAAAAAGCACGCGCCCGCTCTGATCCAAACGCACCAGACCGTCGTTCGCTCGCGGAGCACCACGCTTTGAAGCAGTACCTGCCTCCGGAATGGGAAAAGCACCCCGGCTCACCATGTTAAGCAGGCTGTTGCCGATTGCGACGAAGTTCAGCTGGAGCTTGTTAGGCACCCGCGACTCTCCGAGGTTTGTGTGCCGAGTGATCACCGCAATTGGAGTTGAATCACTTTGCTTGTCAGGGGCAAACACCGGATAGGCATCGATTTTGGTTTTGACGCCTTCGAAGTTCGACGGCTCGTCCGAAACCACAGGTTGCCCGGATGTCCAAGCAGTCTGAATCACCTGATCCCAGTCATACCGCGAGGGCGTTCCCGTGATATCTCGATAAAAAAGCGTTGCGGCGGCGGCAGGCCTTGCGTGAGCGGCGGCGTGTAACTTACCGCCCTTGGGCACCCAAAGAACCAAGTCACCAAAAGCAAGATCTGCGACTAGCTGCCATTCGGCCAGCAAAGTGCGGATCCATTGCTGTGAGTAGGAGTCAGTTTTAGCCACCCTCAGAGTTTAGCCCCGAGGTAGATTCGTCGAGGATCTGAGCCGCTAGTGCCCTGATGGCAAGCGTCAGCTTGGAGTTGGGGCTTTCGAGCAGGAGCGGTCTCGCGTTGGAAATGGTTGCGTCACAACTCGTCGTGTCACTCGGGAGTTCGGCTCGAATCGACGATGAAGTGAAATCAGAGAGAAGTGCCCGCAACTGCTTCGCAGCGGACTTGCCTAGTCCCCGTGTACTCAATCGATTTGCGACTGGCCAAAGATTGCGATCAGTCGAACTAAGGTCAAACAAAAAGCGATTTATCCCCACCGGATCAGCAATAAAAGTCGCCAGCGATAGGTCAACGGACTCAACAATCCAGCGGGTGACGTCCTCTCGAGAATTCAACTCCGAATCAACAATTGTCTTGTCGCTTAGTTCGTCGTTTAGATCGAAGACAATCAGGTCAAAGTGCGGACCAACCGCCGAAAGCAGCGACACTAAGTCATCGATGCGGACTTCCGACCAACGCACAGGGCTGGACAGGCCTGTCAGTATGTCTACTTTCGAAGACCCAAACCTCAACTCTGCGCACAGCCTAATGACTTCTTCTATCTCTAGACGATTGGCCCTCGCCAATCGCATTGCGGCCGTAATGCCGGGGCCAGCATCGGTGAGGCCAAGCCAAGAAGCGACCGAAGGTCGTCGGAGGTCCAAGTCAACAAGTAGAACTTTTTGATTCAAACGAGTCAGCTCAAACGCGAGGTTTATTGCGAGCATTGTCTTTCCGCTACCCGCACTTCCCCAGACGGCGATCGACCTAGCTCCTCGGTCTTTGCTCACTTCAAGCACTCCGAGCGATTTCGCCGATTTGAAATTCAGCATTAGGGGGCTACCAAGACATAAACATTGAGCTCGGAGGCGAGAGTTTCTAGAAGCAGAGCAGCTTGAGATTGAGACACCAAAACCTCGACGTTTGAACCTCGTTCAGAGATAAATGAGGAATCTTGGATGACTTCAACGACTTGGCTCCTTGCTACCAACAGCTCACCTAGGTAGCCCTGTGCGCCTGGAGATGTTCGCCATATTTGAACCCAGGACCCAGCTGATACTTTTTGACTGACAGGTATAGACGGCGAAAGAACTATGGTGGTCAAACCAAGTGAAGGAGCCATTAGCACCTTTTGGTTCGGGACCAATTCTCCTGCCATCAACATCTCATCTAAGTAAAAGGATGCTGGTGCATTTCGAACCTTCAGGTATGTATCGCCAACAGATCCGAGATCTAGACTCTTGACCTCAAAACTCTCGATTCCGAGTCTCTCGCCCGGGATTAGCGTCGACTTTGCGACCAGGTACTCCGGGAGTGGCCTGTTGAGGGTGATGAACCCCGCCACCACCATTCCAACTGCCACAGTCAACAGAACCAGCGTCAAACTCGAAATTCTCTTCCGCAGTGTTTTGTTCATCTCTCTCCTCTCAGGGAGAGATTGGACTAACTCTTGAATTTTCGTATTTCGTTATCCACAAACCCGCATTAAGCCGACACGTTTGAGAAAAGTCCCAAACGTGGTTTATATGTGCGGATAACCGTAGATAATTAACCAACTCATGGAGACTCCGGTCTTACGCCGGAAGCTCAGTTAGGTAGGGAACGTGAGCTGTTTGAGTACCAGGCAAAACTGGCAAGTTATCCACAGGGCAAAAAACCCGCTATCCAAGGGTGGGGTCATAGGGGGCAAACTTCTTGAATCTCAAAGGCGTTCAAGGAGGAGCCAAGATGTCCGATGATAAGGTGCCTAGCGATTTCGATCCAGCTCAACTTTTTGCTGAGATTTCCAAGGCTTACATTGAAATCCTCGCTGGAGTAAGAAGGCCTGAGCAGCTGGCTAGGTGGCTATCAGACAAGGCTTACTACGACATTTCACAGCGGGCAAAACGAGAGGCAATACAGCGGCAGATCACTGGCGCTAAAGCCAGGCCGGACATTTCACTTCGCAAAAGCAAGACATTTTTGACTGATGACGCAGGAATTCATGGCGTGGTAATACTCAGGGTCTCAGGAGCAACAAAGGCCGTTGCGCTTAGGGCAGAGAGAATTCACGATCGATTTCGCGTGACCGAAGTCTTGATCATTTAGTTCTTGAAGAAAGAACTTCCTGCTCCACCCTGCTTCGGCTTCTGAACTGGCTTTACCGCTGGGTTTGGTTCACTGTGTGAGTCAGCTTCACCGTTCTCATCAGGGGCACTGAACGTCAACTGCTGCGGCTGTTCAGCCTGAACCTGAGGCTCAGCCTGCTTCAATTCGATGTTGAAGAGGAACTGAACTGCCTCTTCGCGAATGCCAGCCATCATGTCAATAAACATGCCGTAGCCCTCGCGCTGGTATTCAACTAGCGGGTCACGCTGAGCCATAGCTCTGAGTCCAATACCCTCCTTGAGATAGTCCATCTCGTAGAGGTGATCACGCCACTTTCGGTCGATAACCGAAAGCATTACGCGACGTTCAAGTTCACGCATTACCTCTTCACCGACCTCCTTGGTGCGGTTTTCGTAGGCGATGCGGGCATCCGAGAGAATCTCTTCGATCAACCAAGCCTTAGTTAGCTTGGCGCGTGAGCCAGCAGCTTCCAACACCTCAGAAATCTCAATGCCGATTGGGTAGACCTGCTTGAGCTGAACCCACAGCTGCTCTAGATCCCAATCCTGGCTGCCACCCTCAGGAAGGTTAACCGCAACAATGTCGTTTACGGTCTCCTCCAGGAAGGATTGGAAGGTCGCCGAGATGTCTTCACCCTTGAGAATCTGTCGACGGTCCGCATAGATTGCTTCGCGCTGACGGTTCATGACATCGTCATACTTCAAGATGTTCTTGCGAATCTCAGCGTTGCGACCTTCGACCTGCCCCTGAGCAGATGCGATTGCCTTAGAAACCATCTTCGACTCAATTGCTGAGTCGTCTGGCACCGAGGAGCGGTTCATCAAAGCTGCCGCAGCACCTGAGTTGAATAGGCGCATAAGGTCATCGGTAAGCGATAGGTAGAAGCGGGATTCACCTGGGTCACCCTGACGACCGGAACGACCTCGCAGCTGGTTGTCGATTCGACGGGATTCGTGGCGCTCAGTTCCAAGCACGTATAGGCCGCCAACTTCGAGCACGCGCTCGGCTTCTTTGGCTACCTCTTGCTTGACCTTGCCAAAAATCTCATCCCAGGCCTCTTCGTATTGCTCAGCCTGCTCTTCTGGGTCAAGACCGAGCTTGTGCATCTCCTGCACAGCAAGGAACTCGGCGTTGCCACCGAGCATGATGTCGGTACCACGACCAGCCATGTTGGTCGCAACCGTAACGGCACCAAATCGACCAGCTTGAGCAACGATTACCGCTTCGCGAGCATTGTTCTTGGCGTTCAGCACTTCGTGCTTGATGCCAGCCTTGGCCAAAAGCTTCGAGAGATACTCGCTCTTTTCAACGCTGGTGGTTCCAACCAAAATTGGCTGTCCCTTGGCGTGACGCTCAGCGATGTCCTGCACCACCATGTGGAACTTGACCTCTTCGTTCTTGAAGATCAGGTCAGATTGATCCATGCGGACCATTGGCTTGTTGGTTGGGATTGGTACCACACCGAGCTTGTAGGTGGACATGAACTCAGCCGCTTCGGTTTCTGCGGTACCGGTCATACCAGACAGCTTCTCGTAGAGTCTGAAGTAGTTCTGCAGCGTAACGGTGGCAAGAGTTTGGTTCTCAGCCTTGATGGCTACGCCCTCTTTTGCCTCAATCGCCTGGTGCATACCCTCGTTGTAACGACGGCCTGGAAGTAGACGTCCAGTGTGCTCGTCGACAATCTGAACCTCACCGTTCACGATCACATAGTCGCGGTCCTTACGGAACAGCTCCTTGGCGCGAATTGAGTTGTTTAGGAACGAAATGAGTGGGGTGTTCGCGGTCTCATAGAGGTTGGTGATTCCCAGGTAGTCCTCGACCTTGTCGATTCCCGCCTCCAGCACGCCAACGGTGCGCTTCTTCTCATCAACCTCGTAGTCAACATCGATTTCAAGGGTCTGAGCCAACTTGGCGAATACTCCAAACCAGCGGTTCACATCCGCTGCGGCAGGGCCCGAGATAATTAGCGGAGTTCTAGCTTCGTCGATCAAAATCGAGTCAACCTCGTCGACGATTGCGAAGAAGTGTCCACGCTGTACGAGGTCCTGGCTGTTTAGCGCCATGTTGTCGCGCAGGTAGTCAAAACCAAACTCGTTGTTGGTGCCGTAGGTGATGTCGCAGGCGTACATCTCGCGACGCTGGGCTGGGTCCTGACCGCCAAGAATGCAGCCGGTGGTCATACCAAGCGCACGGAAAATGCGACCCATCAGTTCGGACTGGTAGCCAGCCAAGAAATCGTTTACGGTGACTACGTGGACTCCGCGACCTGGAATCGCGTTTAGGTAGGCGGCCAGAGTGGCAACCAAAGTTTTACCCTCACCGGTTTTCATTTCCGCAATGTTGCCCAGGTGAAGTGCTGCTCCACCCATGAGCTGGACGTCGAAGTGGCGCATACCAAGAGTTCTCACCGAAGCTTCACGCACAGCGGCAAAGGCTTCTGGTAGCAGGTCATCAAGGGTCTCGCCCTCAGCAAAGCGCTGACGCAGGGCCGCGGTTTCACCGTGTAGCTCTTCATCGGTTAGCGCCTGGAAGTTTGGCTCTAGTGCGTTTACCTCAGCGGCAATGGACTGCAGCTTTCTGAGCAGTCTTCCCTCGCCCGCGCGAAGCAGTTTGTCAATAATCGACGCCAATAGATACTCCTTGATTAACGGGTGTAATTCTACCCGTGATGTGCTTTGGACTAGACCAGGGAAATAACCCCGTAATTCCAGCCTTTACGGCGATAAACCACCGCTGGCCGAGAGGTTTCGGAGTCTAAGAACAAATAGAAGTCGTGGCCCACCAATTCCATGTGACCAACGGCCTCTTCCTTGGTCATTGGCTTGCCCTCAAACTCCTTGGATTTGATGACCACCGGGTTGTATGGAGCATCTTCGGTTACAGGCTCAGGCTCGACTTTGCCAAGCAAGAGGTCGTGGTCGATTGGAGTTACATCCAGAGCCGCAAAGTCCGTGGCTGCCAATTCACTCGCGGAAAGGTTCTTGTGGCCGCCGCCGCGGTGAACTTTGTGCTTATCCGAATACCTTCTGAGGCGCTCTACCAACTTGCCAAAGGCGATATCGAATGCCGCGAACTTGTCGCTAGCTCGAGCCTCAGCACGGACGATGTGCCCGGGCTCGTAAACAGTGAGTTCAACCTGATCTTCCGCGCCAGCAGTCTTGCTGTGTTCTTGGCGAGTGATCTTGATGTGAAGTTCCTCAGGCTTGTGCGCATACCGGTCGATTTTTCCGGCTTTCTCTTCGACATAATCTCGGAAGCGGTCCGAGACATTGAGGTTTCTGGCGGTAATTTTGAGTTCCATTTTGACCTCCGTCTAGGGGCAACTTTGCCCTAAAAACAAGATACGCCTTAAAGGTCAAGACCGCGTCAAGATTGTGCATTTCTTTGAGCCAATACACAGCCCACGGTCACCTTGACTCCGACCACCTCGCAGGCTCGGGCAAGCTCCCTAAGTGTTGAACCGGTAGTTACCACATCGTCAAACAACGCAACTTTGCCCGAGGGAACCACCGTGAGCCGCATGCTGCCGGTCACATTCTTCACCCGGTCCTGGCGGCCCAAGCCGCGCTGGTCCATTCGGGAGCGGATGTTGGAAAGGGTGATGATCGGGATGTTTATCCCTGCGATTTTCAAAGCCCGTTTGGCAAGTGATTTGGCCGGATCGAAACCACGTTTGCGATAGTTCCTCGGGTTTCTTGCCGGAAGCACCAAAGCTGACACCTCACTCATGTCCACACTTGAAAAAAGCTCCGCAACAGATTTGGCCAAAGTCTCCTCAAGCGCTGTCAGCTGCTGATCTTTGTATCCGGTTATCACCTGCTCAATGGCTCCCTGGTGTCGATGGGCATAGAAAACTGGAAAGTCAAAACCTGCCATTTCCCCGATTTCCGCTTCAGGGCGGCATCTGGGGCAAATTGGCTTAGGTTTGCTCCCGCAGACCACGCAGCTAGATGGGAAAACCAGATCAATCAATGTATAGGCCATCCACCTAGCCTCTTCGAGATTCGGGCAGGTTTGAACTGGCTTTGGCTATTTGTGGATAAAGACCTGAAGTAGTTCTCTGTTAGTCGTTGGTGGCTATCAGCATCGCATTTGCCACAACTCGACGCCAAGCGCTTCCAGTCAGCACCCAGACCTCACCGTTCTCGGCTACCAAGTAGGTGGAAAGCCCCGCAGCGCCGGTATAAATCTCTACTCCGGTTACCGGCGGAATACTCAACTGGGCTCTAGGTCCGGTGATTGGGTAATCGCTAATCGAGGTCAGACCCGAGCTGGTTTCCTCCAGCACTCGAAGAGTATCCGCGCTCTGCCAGGTGAAGGACAGCACCGTTCCGATGGAGGTGTGAACCAGGCCACCCAGCGTCAATTTGATTGGCCAACCCGCAAGATCTCGCGAAACCGAATAAGTTCTGATTCGACTGAGCTCTCCAGTTTCAAGACTTGCCAATCGCGCCCCAGCGGGGCCGATTCTCACCTGACCGCGATCACCTTGCAAGTTCTCGAATAGGTACTTTCGCTCTCCAGCTCTGGAGACAATCTCGATTGGTTCGCCTGCCCCGCCTGGAATCACCCAGAGATAGCCATATGAATCAAAAAACAGGTTGCGGACAGTGGACCTAGTGGACACCGTCTCGGCACGTCCCGAGAGGCCGGTGTTGTCCACTAACGTGACTCCGGCCGCGGTTGCGTAAGCAATCCAATCGCCATCCTCAGTCACGTCGAAGGCCGTGACGGATTCCGCGTTCAAAAAGCCCGCTGTGCCGCGAATAACCGTGTCGTTAGTTCCAGTCACCCGGTAGATGCCGGTGTTTCTAAGGTAGAAGGCCGCTCCGCCAACCGATGGGGTCTGGAGGTTTGCCGGAATGATTTCCTGGGGCGAGCTATTGATCGAAACCTGCACATCCGCTACTCCAACCAACTGCATCAGGGTTGCTCGCAACTGAGTGAGCATCAATCGACGCTCCAGAGCATCTGCCTCCAAGGCGGTCGAATCAAAATCGACCTGGGCAACACCGTCTTGGATATTCACCGCATCGATTGTGAGCTTGGTCCCATCCGGGATCGAGGAGACAACGCCCTGTGCCAGGTGGGCGGACGGGCCGGCGAGCAGAGCGTTTACCAATTTGGTACCGGTGGATGCTCGAGATGGGAACCAGCGGACATCGGAGACTAGAGCGTTTTGAGTGTTGCTGTAGAAGTAGACCTGGAACGCATTGAAAACCACTGAGAAAACTGGAGAGGTGACCACGGTCAGGTTTGGAGCATTTGAGATTCGCCACTCCCCACCCTCACGCTCCAAGTTAAAGCGAAGCGTTATCTGCTCTGGCTCCAGATTCTCCCGGTAGCTACCGTGCTCATCCACTGAGGCTCCGACCCGAACATCCACCATGAGCGAGCTCTCGCCACTTGGAGTAAAGCCAGGAGCACCGTCACGAATCAGCACCTCGGCAGCAGGGTTCCAACGCTGAGCAAATTCATCAGTCAGAAACTCACGTGCCACTGAGTAGTCGTTTTGCGGACCAGTACCCGCTGCTAAGAAGCCAGAGACGATCTCCTGTTGCGAAGAGCCTTCGGAGGGGCCGGTTGGAATGTAGTAGCTAAAGTCAGCTGCCTCCGGAGCGACCAACTCGGGACCGCTCTTGATATCAACCTTGGTTGGCAATTGCGCGCAACCAGCGAGCAACAAGGCGGAGAGCACTAAAGCAAAAATCTTCTTCATTAGCCCTCCATCGTTCTAGGTGGCAATGGCAGTGGCGAATTCGCAATTACGGCATCGGCCCTGATCGGCAAGGTCAGCCTGAAGCTTGAGCCGCGGTTTGGCTTAGACCACACCTGTAGCCAACCACGATGCAGAATTGCGTCCTCTCGCGAGATAGCAAGCCCGAGACCGGTGCCGCCAACCGAACGCTGCCTGGCTGGATCAGCACGCCAGAATCGGTCAAAAATACGCTCCAACTGCTGCTTGGTCATGCCGACCCCGCGATCTGTCACGCAGACTGCAACTGCGTTAGCATTCGAGCCAACCTCCACCACGATTGGTTTGCCCTCGCCATGCTCGACAGCATTGGAGAGCAGGTTTCTAAGCAATCGTTCAATTCGCTTGGCATCAAATTCGGCTTCGACATTCCCGGCTGGTAGGCGAACTTGAATCTCGGTTTCTTTGCTCTTTGCCAGCGGTTCGATGCTGGCGATGGCTGCACCAACCACGGCGTTGAGATCATGGAGTTCAAGGTCGGCAGTTACCGCCCCGGCGTCGTAGCGAGAAATCTCCAAAAGATCGGCCAATAGTTCTTCGAAGCGTTGAATCTGGTTCTGCATCAACTCGGCGGATCTGGATAGTGATGGCTCTAACTTCTCGCGATTACCGAATATCACCTCACCGGCCAACTTGATGGTGGTCATTGGGGTTCGAAGTTCATGCGATACGTCAGACACGAAACGGCGCTGCATTCTCGAGAGCGAGTCGAGCTGCTGAATTTGCTGCTGGAGGCTGTTGGCCATCTTGTTAAACGAACGGGCCAGCACCGCCATGACATCAGTGCCCTTTTCTGGAAGACGAACATCCAACTGCCCCTCGGACAACGACTCAGCAACCGAGGCGGCCTGCTCCACCGGTTTGATAATGGTTCTGGTGACGAAGTAGCTCACCAACGAAATCACAGCCAGCAGCACCACACCACCAAATGCCAAGGCTCGCTGCACGGTATCCAGTGCTTGCTGTTCAGGCCCCAGATCGAAAACCAGGTAGAGCTCGAAATCACCTGCCAGCGGCAGGGTAATCGGAGCGCCAACCGTAATACCCGGAACAATTTGGCCGTTTCTCACCAAAGAAACCGAGGTGTAGGTAAGCACCCCGTCAGAGGCCCTAACTTCTTCGCGCAGTTCACTGGGAATCGTCGCCAAATCTAGGTCTTGGGAAATAGGCGATTGGAAAAGCTGAAGCTGCGGTTGCCCAGGGCTTCGAAGTAGCGCAACCTGTCTGGCTCCTGACACCCCAGAGACCTCAAGCGATGGCACCACGGAGTTGATCAGGGTCTGCAGCGCAGTTTCATCCGCCAACGAAGCTGCCGCAACGGTGCCCTGCACCGATGTCACTGCGCGTTCGGTTTCGCTGAGCACTTGACTTAGGCGGTTTTGAAAGAAGTTGTTCGCTAGCGAGTAGGAGAGAAAGCCCCCCAAAGTTGCCAGCGCGATTGCGCTCAGGGTTACTGTGGCAAATACGGTCCTAGCAGTAAGTGACCGTCTTAGCAGGGAGATCACGGAGTTTCGGTACCAGCCCGATATCCGTGGCCGCGCACTGTGGTGACAATCTTCGGGTTCTCAGGATCCTCCTCGACCTTGGACCTTAGGCGCTGGACGTGAACATTCACCAGGCGGGTGTCGGCCTTGTACTGGTAACCCCAGACCTGCTCCAACAACATTTCCCTAGAGAAAACCTGCTGTGGCTTCACCGCCAAGGTGTGCAGCAACTTGAACTCGAGTGGGGTTAGTGAAATCTTCACACCGGCGCGCTTCACCTCGTAGGAACGTGGGTCCATGGTGAGTTCTCCAACGGTGATAATTCCACCGTCTTCGGCAACCGGGCGAAGCCTGGCCTTAATGCGAGCCAAGAGTTCAGCTCCGTTATGTGGCTTCACCACGTAGTCATCGGCACCGGCCTCAAGACCCAACACCACATCTTCGGTGTCGCCCTTGGCGGTAAGCATCACAATTGGAGTTCCGCTTAGAACTCGCAGCTGCTTGCAGACTTCAATTCCGGACTGCCCAGGCAACATGATGTCCAAAAGAACCAAATCTGGTTCCTCTTTTTTGAAAACGTCGACAGCGCTGAGCCCATCGGCCGCAAATACGGTTTCATAGCCGGCAGCGTTGAGAACTAGCCCAACCATTTCGCGCAGTGCGTCATCATCGTCAACGACAAGAATCTTGTTCGACACTGCACAACCTCCAGCTAGTAACGGTAGTGATCCACCTTGTAAGGACCCGCCACATTTACTCCAATGTAGCGTGCCTGACGCTCGGTTAGTTGAGTCAGTTTTACACCAAGCGCGTCTAAGTGCAACCTGGCGACCTTCTCATCGAGCTCCTTAGGCATGATGTGGACGCCGATGCCGTACTCCGCTGAGCGCAGGTAAAGCTCAATTTGAGCCAACACCTGGTTCGAGAACGATGTCGACATCACAAAGCTTGGGTGACCGGTGGCGTTACCTAGGTTCATAAGGCGACCCTCGGACAGAATCAAAACCGCATTGCCGTTTGGCAGACGCCACTCGTGAACCTGAGGCTTGATTTCAACCTTCACCACACCTGGCATCTTGCTGATTCCAGCCATATCGATTTCGTTGTCGAAGTGTCCGACGTTGGCCAAAATCGCAAGGTTCTTCATCTTCGCCAGGTGCTCTGGGCGAATCACATTCTCGTTACCGGTTGCGGTAATGAAAATGTCAACCTGGTCGATGACATCCTCCAAGGTGGCAACCTGGAAACCATCCATCGCAGCTTGAAGAGCGCAAATTGGATCGATCTCCGAGACGATAACTCTGGCACCCTGACCACGAAGTGCTTCGGCACAGCCCTTACCGACATCGCCGTAGCCGGCAACGAAGCAAACCTTGCCGCCCATCAGCACATCGGTGGCACGGTTTAGGCCATCAGGTAGCGAGTGACGAATGCCGTACTTATTGTCAAACTTCGACTTGGTGACCGCGTCGTTTACGTTGATGGCTGGGAATAGTAAGGTGCCGTTCTTGGCAAACTCATACAGCCTATGAACACCGGTGGTGGTCTCCTCAGAAACACCCTTGATCTCTTTGGCGATTCGGGTGAAGTAACTGCCATCACGCTTTAGCGATTCGCGCAGCACCTCAAGAATGACTCGGTACTCCTCAGAATCATCGAGGCCAGCAGGAGGTACCGAACCGGCAGCCTCAAACTCCACACCCTTGTGAACCAATAGGGTGGCATCGCCACCGTCATCCAAGATCAGGTTTGGACCGTCAAAGCCCTCGGAAGAAAAATCAAAAATCTTCTCGGTGCACCACCAGTACTCCTCTAGGTTCTCACCCTTCCAGGCAAATACTGGAGTTCCCGCCGGCTGCTGGGTGGTGCCAGAACCAACCACCACGGCAGCCGCAGCCTCGTCCTGAGTGGAGTAAATGTTGCAGCTTGCCCAGCGCACCGAAGCACCAAGAGCCTTCAGGGTCTCGATCAAAACTGCGGTCTGCACGGTCATGTGCAGTGATCCCGCAATACGGGCACCCTTTAGCGGTTGCGATGGTCCGAATTCTTTGCGCAGTGCCATAAGGCCTGGCATCTCTGCTTCGGCGAGACGAATCTGGTGTCTGCCGGATTCGGCAAGCGATAAGTCAGCGACTTTAAAGTCGATCTGAGTGAGGGTTTGGGACATTTGCGGCCTCTCGAATCGGTTTAGCCATTTCTGATCGCAGTGATGGCTTGGTCACGAATCTTTTCCATCGAGGCCTCGTGGTTTGATTCGACGTTAAGTCTAAGCAATGGTTCGGTGTTTGACGAACGAACATTGAACCAGAACCAATTTTCCTTGTCGCCAAAGCTGAATGTGTAACCATCAAACTGCTCCACCGAGCAGTCAGGGAACCTAGTCTTTAGTCGCTCAATAGCGGCCGGCACATCCGAAACGGTTGAGTTGATCTCACCGGAAGAGAAATAAGGGCTAAAGCTCTTGGAAAGTTCACTCATCGAGCCCTGGTAAGCGCCGAGTTCGCTGATTAGGTGTAGCGCTGCCAGCATGCCGTTATCCGCTCCCCAGAAGTCGCGGAAGTAGTAGTGAGCGGAGTGCTCGCCACCAAAGACCGCATGGGTGGCGGCCATCTGCTCCTTGATTAGCGAGTGACCAACCTTGGTGCGCACTGGCGAAGCGCCAGCCTGCTTGATGCGCTCCTCGACCACCTTCGAGGTCAAGAGGTTGTGCAACACGGTGATATCAGTTTCGCCAAGTGCCTTCACGCGCTCAATTTCGCGAATCGAAACGATAGCTGCGAGCGCCGATGGGCTAACCAGGCCACCTTTTTCATCAACCGCGAAGCAGCGATCGGCATCGCCGTCAAACGCCAGACCTAGATCTGCGCCGTGCTCAACAACCGCACGCTGCAGGTCCCTTAGGTTCTCGACCTGGAGGGGATTAGCCTCGTGGTTTGGGAAGGTGCCATCGAGTTCAAAATACAGCGGCACGATTTCCAGATTCAAAGCCGGAAGTCCGGCCGCATCCTCAAGCACCAGTGGAACGGTAAAGCCACCCATGCCGTTTGCCGCATCAACCACAATCTTGAGCCTGCGAGTCTGGGAAAGGTCGACCAACTTACGAAGGTATTCGACATACTCACGAGTGAGGTTTATCTCTTCGACCACACCGAGAGCCGCTACCGCTTCGATCTGGCTGTCAAAGTAGCTCTGTGCGCGGTCTCTAATTGCAGCCAATCCAGAATCCAGGCCAATGCCTTTGGCTCCGGCCCGCGAGAACTTCATGCCGTTGTAGCTGGCTGGGTTGTGGCTGGCGGTAAACATCACCGATGGCAAATCCAACTTGCCGGAGGCAAAGTAGGTCATGTCGGTTGAGCAAAGCCCGAGCATAAGTGGATTGCCTCCGCGCTTAGATGCTCCTGAGGCAAATGCTGCTGCGAACTCCGGGGAGCTGTCTCGCATATCGTGACCAATTACCAGCTGCTTGCCCGCAAGCTCCAGCTCATCCACAAAGGCCGCACCAAAGGCGGCAACCACGGCTTCGGTTAGTTGCGACCCAACCAAACCACGAACGTCATAGGTCTTTACGAAGTCTTTGAAATTGATCACAGCGAGAACTCTCTTTGGCTTTAGCGTGCCAAGAATACAATGAGCCAATGGGAATCAGGGCCGGAAGCCACCGAGACCGACACGGTCGCGGATTGCGCAGACCACTGCCCTCCAAGCTTTTTCACTTTGGGGTAGCCCGTTTGGGCTTCTTTGAATCAGTGGTTCAGGAAACCTGCGAATACCTTCAGGAGAGCTATCCAAAGGAGTTTGAAGCTCTCAAGTGGCGCATCGAAGACGTTCCGGCAATTGTCGATGGCGAACCAGTCAAACGCTTCAGCGTCAATAAAACATCGATGACCATCACCCTGTATCGCATTCCGATTGAGCGATTTGGTCGCCAACGCTTGCCGGATCCCAGAATGCACATCGAGCACGCCGTGATCTCCGCGGCAGCATCGCTAATTGATAAGGACCCCTGGGAACTGATGCATCCGCACTAGCGGACAACCACCTGAATATCTGACCCGAGGTTAGCGTTCTCCCCCACCGAAATGACGGCATAACCCTTGGGGTCGGTGAGAATCAAATTCGCAAAGTATTTGTCTCCAGAATCCAAGGCCAGAGACTTACCCGAGACGTTTACCAACAACTGCGAACGCGCCGGTATTGCTAGCGCTTGAGATCTGGAATCTAAAGTCAAAATGAGATTCACCGTTTGATCGCCCGGATTTGCCAGCGCCAACTTCGCCGCATAGCCAGGAATCGCCATCGCAGATTTTCCAGTCTTAGCCGCTACCGGAGAAAGCCAAGCAAAGTCGAAATTCTCACCAACATATGGGTTGTAGAGCTCGGCCATGACCTCAGATTCGGCTTCGATCAGAACCAAATAACTCCCTGCTGCCAACTTGGGCGCAACCAGCTCAAAACCACCGGCCGGTAGCTCGACACTCACCACATCGCTGTTGGTTCCCGATCCCACAAACGTGACAAGCGCAGTGGTTGGGTCAGTGCCAGGGTTGAAAATTCTCAGACTCGGATCTGCCAGTCCGTCAGCCAGAATCTCAAAGCCGGGGATTACTTGAGATTCGGCGGCAGCCGAGGTTGGATCAACAAGCTCGACTCCGGTAGCGCTCAGGCCAACGCTCGAACGATTTTGTAGCGCCACCGACACCTTTTGCCCGGAGCTTTGGAAGTGAATCGCAAACTGCGGCTCAGCCTCAACGAAACTCGCAATCGATAGTTGCTGCGTAGAAAGCGGCGCCAGCGTAATCAACTGAGAGGTGGTCGAGGTGGAAAGGTGGAAAGTCAGCTGAACTTGAACTTCAACTGGGTTCGGGTTTGCCACCAGCAAAATGCTTTCAAAGCCGGAGCCAGCCAGACCATTCAGCAGCCAGCCCTCGGCCTGAGGTTGGCCGCAGTCGGTAGCAGCGAGACCTGCCATTCGAGGCCTTTGAATCAGCTGACTCTGGGCCGCAGCTAAGGTCGCCGAGCCCTGTTCTTTACTTGCCATGGTGATGGCGGTGCCGGCTTCAACTCGACGCGCTGGTTCTGCGGCCAGGCTGCCAGCTCCAAGGCGGTAACTGATATTTGCTTTGCCAACCAGCGCCAGCGAACCAAGGTCGGTGCCGTCCTTGCCGCCAAGTTCAACCAGTGGGCCTGGGCAATAAAGCTGCAGCGGCTTGGCGTCGGTCGTCACCGCTAGCGGCTCTTGCGAGACCGCAGATACCGAAGGCAGCGGGACTCCCTGAATAAACCAAGCTCCAGCCAGACCGGCTAGCGAAATGGTTAGACCGAGAATGCGAATTGCTAGCTTCATTTCACCGCACTCTTTCGACGTCGACCAAGGATTGCCGCCCTGGTTGGCAGAGCCAGCAGAGCGAACGCTGCCACTACGCCGAATTGCCATGGCCGAACTGGATCGGATTCAACAATCGGCGAAGCTGCCTTGTTATCGCTTGCCACCCGCCAAAGCACGCCGTAGGAAGTAGCGCCTGCAGGCTGCAGGATATCCAGACTGGAGATCCCGACCTCAATCTCGGGATTAGGAGTTCGAAGCAACACAAAGTCGATTCGAGTCTTTGTCAAAAGCGGCGCCAGTTTGTCCTGGTTACCAGCAATCAAATTGGCTGCGATTTCGGCAAGCGGTTCCTGAAGTTCAGACTTTGGCGGATTACTTGCCAATAAAACTGATGACATCTCGAGCTTTTGACCGCTGCCCCAGAGGTAGGTAGCACGAACCAGATCGTCTACCTCTAACACCAAGGTTCTAAGATTCGGATCCTGCTCGCTGGCAGCAACCACCAGCGCGGGCACTACCCGAGAAGATTTCCAGCTTGGGTCAACTTGATTGGTAAAGCCAAAGCTGTATCCGGAATAAAGCGCCGCCGCAACCGAGGTGGCAGCGATTAGAGCCTTAGCGAACTTTGGTCGTACGCTCTCAAGACTCAAGCCTGAAAGCAGCAGCAGGGCAAGCAGAGCCGCCAATACCAGTGGCGCACTCGAAGACTGAGGCTGAATAGCGCTTAGGCACAAAGCGGCAATCGCGAAACCGAAAAAGCTGGTGGTTACCTTCGCGCCCGCGAGGAACCAACTAGGTAGCGCAATCAGAATTAGCACTCCGAGGACCACCAGATTTAAAAGGCCAAGCACTTCGATCGGGGGGTGAGCGTGCGCACTAACGCTGGCGATCGCCAGCCAGTTTTGAGTCTCGAAGGCATACCAGAAAAGCGGGTAGAGGACTGCGAGGCCCGGTAGCAGTGCCCATATCAGAATCAGACCGCGCTTGGGGTGGGAGATCGCTGCGATCACTACCGTTACAGCCAAAAGGCTAAACAGCAGCGAGGAAGATGCCGCCAGCAGCCCCAAGCTAAGCCCGAGCAATCCAACCCAGCGCCATGACCTCGCACTATTGAACGCTTGAATGGCTCTGACCAGGAAGAAAAGAGTCCAAGGGATTAGGGCCGAGGCGGTCAGCTCAACTACCGCAATGCCAGACTTCAAAGTCAAAAGCTGCGGGCTGAGTGAATAACCAAGCGCGATTACCGTTATGACCCAGGGCTTATTGATAAAAAGCTTGCCCAATTGCCAAGCTCCGAAAAACGCAATGCTGGTGGCGAGAAAAACCAAGGCGGCAAAGCCCACTGAAGGATCGCTCGGCCAGATTAGAGCGGCCAGCAACAACCACCAGTTAAATGGGTCGGTAGGCAGAGCCACTGAATCCAGCATCGGCAGTGAGTTGGCGGCAACAAAAGGCAGCAGCGAATTCAAATTCGAGCCAAGTGGCAAAAGTCCATTGGCGGTTATCGCACCCTGCGGAAACAGCTGAATCGAAACAATCAGCGGCAGTAGCGCAAACCATGCCGAGTTACTTCTAAAGATGCCTGGCCGTTGAGAGTCCAAGCTTTGCTCTGGCTCGACCTCAAACTTCGCTTTGCGCCTTTGTGCTCTTTGAGCACGGGTCGCAATCAGCGTCTTTAGAGGCTTTATTGAACCAAGTTCGCGGAATCGCTTACGTGCGGCGAATCGAGTTGGGAAAGAGAACCAAGCCCAAATCCATCCGGAAAACTGTGCGATTGTCCGACCGGGGCGCTTTTGGAGCAGATTTTGCGGGATGGCAAGCAAGACCATCAGCGGCAGCAGTAAGTAGGTGAGAAACACCAAAGCAGCCGGCAAATACAAGGTTGCGAAGTGCAGGTGCGCGCGGGAGATTGCCTGGCTAAAGCTTCCAGAAAGCCAGCTCTTAGGGCGCTTACCCTGCATCGAAAGACCGGCGTGATGCACCCTGGAGTTGGCCTCAACCACCACTCGATACCCGGCTACTCGCGCCTTGGCACAAAACTCCAGATCCTGCGCCAAAACCGGGGTCGAATCGTCTAGGCCACCGAGCTGCTGCCAAACGCCCAGCGAAACCAACATACCGGCGGTCGATACCGCCAGAGTGTCGCCGGCACGGTCATGTTGACCCTGGTCGTACTCGCGTTGAACCAATAGAAAAGGTCTGCCGGTGGGCGTAACCGTTAGTCCAAGCTGCTGAATTTGAATCGAGTTGTCCAACTCCAAAAGCTTTGGACCGATAATCGCAACCGATGGCGAGATCTCAGCGGCTTGCGAGAGGTACTTCAGTGCATCAGGTTCTGGAATGGCATCCTCATGAAGCACCCAGATCCAGCCTGGGGTTTCGGAAAGTGAATTGATGCCGGCCTGAATCGCGGCACCTAATTTGAGCGGGCCGGGTTCAATGACTGAAAACCCAAAACTAAGGGCAAGGTCGATTGATGTCTGATCGCCTGCGGTTTCAACAACCATCACCTGTTGAATGGGGTGGGTTTGTTCGCTTAGTGCGGCAAGAGATCTAGCAAGTAAATCGGCTTGAGCGTGAGAAACGACTATGGCCGCTACCGAGAGCGAACCCACGATAACTTAGGCGCGCCTGCGCAGACGGCGACGCTCGCGCTCGCTGAGGCCACCCCAGATACCGAAGCGCTCGTCGTTCTTTAGTGCGTATTCCAAGCACTCGCTCTTTACGGTGCACTGAGCACAAATGCGCTTGGCATCGCGAGTGGAGCCACCCTTTTCAGGGAAGAAGGCCTCTGGGTCGGTCTGGGAGCAAAGAGCATCTTCTTGCCAAGCTAATGGATCTGACTCGCCATCGGAGTAAGCTCCAGCAACCCCCAGCTTGAGCACATCGACGAACCAGTTAGCAGGCACCTGACCTCTTTGTTCCATGCCTATAACCCCTAATCCTTTGAATCTCGTTGATGTAATTACATCGGTGTAATTATGCCCTTGTCAAGTTCGAATTATTCCGCTGAAGACAAATTGTTAGCAAAGCCTCAAGGTAGCCTTGAGCCATGAAGTTATTGGTAACTGGTGGCGCAGGCTACATCGGATCTCACGTTGTCAGAGCGGCTGAAGCCGCCGGCCATAGCTGCGTCGTGGTCGACAACCTCTCCACAGGCCTTACCAAGCGGATTAGCTGCCCGGTGGTCGAGCTCGATCTTGCCTCGAAAGACGCAGTCGCTCAACTGGTGAGGCTGATGAAGGCGGAGCAGTTTGACTCCGTAATTCACCTGGCTGCCAGAAAACAGGTCGGCGAATCTGTTGAAAAACCAGAGGAATATTTCCTAGAGAACCTGGGTGGTTTGGGCAATCTGCTGCTTGCTATGCGCGAGGTTGGCCTGAAATCTCTGGTTTTCTCCTCCTCGGCCGCCACCTATGGCATGCCAGATGTGGACAAGGTCACCGAGGACTACCCCGGTGTGCCAATCAATCCATATGGCCAGACCAAGTTAATTGGCGAGCAGATGGTCCAGAACGCCAAGGTCTGGGGACTCAAGGGCGTAAACCTGCGCTATTTCAATGTTGCTGGCGCTGGCGCAAGTGACCTAGCCGACACTGCGGCCCTAAACCTTATTCCAATTGCCATCAATGCGATCAAGGCCGGTAAGGCTCCAATTGTCTTTGGCACCGACTACCCAACCCCGGACGGCAGTTGCATTCGCGACTACCTACACGTCGAGGATCTCGCGATGGCACACCTAGCGGCAGTCAAGTATTTGGTTGGCGAGGGTCAAAAGTACAACACCTTCAATGTCGGCACCGGTGTTGGAGCCTCGGTTATCGAGGTGCTATCTGCGCTGAAGGTAGCCAGCGGCATCGATTTTGAGATTGCTCTCGGCGAGCGCCGAGCTGGCGATCCACCTCGATTGGTGGCTGATGTTTCCCGCATTGACAACGAGTTCGGATTTAGAACTAAGCATGACCTGGCTGCGATTGTGCAGTCGGCTTGGGATGCTAGCTAGGAACCTTTAGAACCTGACCCACCCGCAGTAGATTCGGGTTGGTAATGCCATTTAGCTCAGCTAGCGCGGTCGCGCTCACCCCAAGCTTGCGGGCAATTCCGGTCAGCGTATCGCCGGCTACCACGGTGTAGGTCCGAATCGTTGGTGAGGTTGTCACAGCTGGCGATGAACTTACCGTCGTAGGAATTCTTAAGCTCTGGCCGACTCGAATCGTGATGGAGGTTCCCATCGCGTTGGCTGCCTGAATCCTGGCTACCGTGACACCAAACCTGGTCGCAATCAAAGCCAATGTGTCACCGGTTTTGACCTGGTATGTCACAAACCCTGAAGTGGTTGCCGAAGTGGTTGGTGACGGTTTTGGCGTTGGAGAAACAGTTGGTGAGACCGTGGGTTTCGGAGTTGGCTTTGGTGACGCGGTAGCCGAAGCGGTTGGCTTGGGAGTCGGCTTGGGCGTTGGTGAAACCGTAGGGGTGGTGACAACAGGCACTGATCCTAGGAAGGTGAAGTCTTCAAACACTCCACTTGGGGTGTTCTCAAAGGATGCCAGCACAGCTGTCGCTGGAGCCGTTCCCGCCACTGGAATACGGCTGGCAAAGAAGCTCGATGCCGAGATAAAGCCAGGACCCTCTCCCCTAAGCGCTCCGAATTGCGCCCAGTTTCGAATCCGGCTTCGAGTGCCGTTTTCAACAAAGAACAGCCTGCCGGTGGCATCTCGCAAGAACTGCCCCACCGGCTTTGATGCCATGTTCAATCCGGCACAGGTTGATACCGCTAGCGGATATGGCTTACCCGGGAATTCATCTGCTCCCGCACTGGAAATTGGATAGAGGGTGCCACCGTCAATCAAATATGTCGCCCCATCACACTGAACCTTGATGGAGTTGAATCCGGTTCGGGTCTGCAGTTTGGCTAGATCTGCGCTGTCGATGGTGAAGATCTTGGAATCTGAGACGTTGCGAGCTTGGTCCATAGAAGAAAGTCGAACCTTGCGGGTTAGATCGTCCACCAGGAAGACGGTGTTATCGCCGGAGGAACGAACCAGTGAGCCAGGTGCGTAGCCATTGCCCACACTTTCCACGGTGTTGATTGCCGACAGCGGCAAGGTGATGACCTTGGATTGGCTAATTAGCTTCAGGAACCGATCTGTCATCGCCTTGTCCGATACCGAACGACGCTGAGCACCCTGAACAAAGTAGGAGAGCTTGTTTCCAGCGCTGGTCACCACTGCCGGTGCGGCGAGGGTGCCATTGACGGTAGGGATCTTATTGAGGACCGCATCAGGCAGCACACTGCGCTGGCTAGTCCAGTTCGCTGGGTCCAAAACCGGAAGCTTTCCGTTTTCGGTTAGCACAAAGTTCTGACCAGCTGCGTTGGAGACAAAACCGCGAATGACTCCAGAACTTGTTGACACCAATCGCTGATCAATCTTGACCTTGGAGCTGGTGAACCACTTACCCAAGCCAATACTGCTCGCAAGCGATGCCGAGATGCGATAACTCTTGCCACCAAAAGCCAGTGCCACATCTTCGGTGCCGGTCAGCCCAAAGACAGTTAGGTCACTCGCAAGTGGCTCGCCAGGAACCAGCGACACTACCTGCTCGATAACCATCGGACTCACGCTTACACCCTGACCCCCGACCGAGTTCAGCGCCAAATCATCCACCACCGCACGTCGGGTGCCATTTTCCACCCAGAACCTATTGCCCTCTGGAGTCTGAATCAAGCGCGTTAGGGCACCGGATCGAATAAACAAATTCAACTGCGTTTCGGTGAGGCTGGTCGCGAGGTCACAGTTCAGGCCAAATTGCCTCGCCAAGTTACAGTCGGTGAGCGAGTAGCGCTTACCATCCACCAAAAGCCAGTACTCGGTTGTGGTGCCGCGACGAACCAACTGATATAGGTCGCCCTTATTCTCAAAACTCTCCAAATAGGCCTGGGAGATAACTCCCTCTGGGCCCAGCGGCCTGACCGATGACAGCAACCTGTTGTCCGAGACTCGGTAGCGCAGATTGTCTACGATCAGGAAGGTCTCACTGGTGCTGGATTTGAGCAGATAGCTGCCACCAATCGGAGATCCAAACCAATCGTGGAAAAAGCGCCAAAAGTTTCTATTGCCGTATGCCGAGCAGGAGTCACCGGTGCCGTAAAGGTTGCGCAGCGCCGCATCGTTCGGGGTGTATGGCGTGTAGTAGTAGAGGTTGGCGGTTGCCTGGCTCTTCAACTCAAAGGTCTTTGTGCCGCAGGCTGCCCTCGGGTGGTAACGCATTGCGACTACCCGACCAGGCTTCCAATAGGTAAACGAACCCGCGGGGTTGCCATACCAGCGGAACTGTCGGGCAGCCATGTATAGCTGGTTAAACAAACCGGTGAATACTTTGCCGCAGATGCCTGGGTCACTGTCCGGGCAACCAAATCCCATAGCCGCCCGATACATGTAGTCGGTTGGTCTTGTGGAGGTAACCAGCGCCTGTTCCTTTTGCAGCGTGACGATGAAAACCTTGGGGTTGATGCCGCAGGCGTTGGAGATGGCGTGAATTACCTCGGCAGCGCTTGCTCCTGGCTTTGCCGCAATGGCCTTGCACGGTCCAACCGCACCCGGAGCAGTGGCAGGCGTAGCGGGAATATCGACTTTGATGTTTTTTAGGCAATCAAGTGCCGGATTTGTCGCTCGACACTCAGCAACCCTGGAGTCCAAGAACGCCTGGATTTGGGCAACTGTCATGGTGCCAAAGTCATAGAAGACGCTGTCGCTGATAATCAAACCAGGATCAAAAGCGCTTCCAGGCGGGGCGGCTTGAGCTGGGGTTTGAGCAGGCGGTTGTACCACCAGACCACCAGCAATCAGCGCAATAGCCGAAAAGATGCCAAACAGGCGCTTCATTAGCCAATCACCACCGAGGTTGGGGCGGAAGTCCCAAAGTGTCCCTCGGATTCATAGCTAACGGTCACCACCCCGTTGCCAGAAGGTAGATCCTTCAGTGGGAATTCGATTGGGAAGCACTGGGTATATTCACTGCTTGGCTCGGCCTTGACTTCCTTGGTGCGGGTTACGCCGTTGCCAAGGTACTTGAAGATGCACTTGCCGCCAGACTCGGTTAGCTCTGGAATCTGAGCCACCACGGTGAAGACTCCGGCTCCAGGTTCTGGAACCGCCATGATGATCTCAACCGTCACTTCTTTGCGAACGATTGGCTCTTTAGTTTCCTCAGGAGTGGCAGTTTCTTCAGGGCTGGCCTCAGCAGTTGCGGTTTCTTCGGTCGCAGTTTCTTCCGGCGCTACACTTTCGGATTCGGTTACCGGCTCCGGCAGTGAAGTCGCTCCCCAGTTTGGGTAGAAGACGCTGCAGCCGGTGAGGGTTATCAGCAGTGACGACACTGCCAAGGACTTCAAGAAATTTCGCATGCCTCACCTCCAACCGAAACCAACCCTAAGTTGCTTGGCTTAGAAAACCCTGAGCAACAAGCGGTTTTGGCTAAATTGCTGGGGTTAGAGGCTGTTTTTCAGGTTGTCGTTTTTGACGGCGACTGTGCTGGCGAGATCCGCACGGTGGGCATCTAGCTGGGTTCTAAGGGACGCATCGCTGGCACCCAAAATTCGTACCGCCAATAGCGCAGCGTTCTTAGCACCATCGATCGAGACAGTAGCAACTGGCACACCAGCGGGCATTTGGACAATCGAGAGCAAAGAGTCCATGCCGTCCAACTTGCCCAAAGCCACTGGAACTCCGATGACTGGCAACGAGGTCACAGACGCGAGCATGCCCGGGAGGTGGGCGGCTCCGCCAGCACCGGCGATGACCACCTTGATGCCGCGGTCGGCAGCCGACTTACCCCACTCGATCATGCGCTCAGGGGTGCGGTGCGCGCTGAGCACCTCGACTTCGTGCTCGATGCCAAATTCCTTGAGGGTGGTAGCAGCATCCTGCAGCACTCTCCAGTCAGAGTCAGAACCCATAACTATTGCGACAGTTTTCATCTCAACCTCCCAAGGTCAATTTAGCGGTTGTAAAGCAATTCTCGGCAGGCTCGGCCAGCAACCAGAAGTGCGTCAAGGTCATCGCCTTGCAAGGTTAGGTGACCCATCTTGCGCCCTTGACGCGGTGCCTTTTCGTAAAGGTGGAACTTGACTTGCGGATACTGCGCCATCGCCTTTGGATACTGGCTGACGAAGTCATTTTCGGAGTCCACCCCCAGCAGGTTGATCATCACCGCAAACTTCGAGGTGCCACTGGCGTCTCCGAGCGGGAGGTCCAAAACCGCTCTTAGGTGCTGCTCAAATTGCGAGGTGATGGATGCGTCAATTGAAAAGTGACCAGAGTTGTGAGGTCGCATAGCCAACTCATTAACCAAAATCTCACCGCTGCGCGCCTGAAATAGCTCAACCGCCATCACGCCAACTACGCCTAAGCCTTCGGCGATGGAACGCGCAATCTGCTCGGCATTGGCGTGGTGATCTAGATCTGGTGCCGGGGCAACAACTTCGGAGCAGACCCCAGCCTCTTGAGTCGTCGCGACCAGCGGCCAGGCCTTGAATTCTCCGCTTGGCCTTCTCGCCGAAAGCTGAGCTAATTCGCCAACAAAATCGACCTTCTCCTCAAGCAATAGCTCGCCGCCAAACGCATCGATATTGGCAAGCCAGTCGCTGATCTCCGACACCGCTGCGATAACCCTGACGCCCTTGCCGTCATAACCACCGATTGGCGTTTTGACCACAATTTTCGGTCCGTGTAACGCTAAGAAATCTGTAACCTCTGCCTCGCTGTGGGCTGCCTGCCAGATTGGCTGAGGTAATCCAAGTTCGGTCAGCTTGCGCCTCATGGTGAGCTTGTTCTGAGCGTGCTTTAGAGCGTTTGGTCCTGGACGAACCGCGTATCCCTCGGCGGTCAATCGCTCCAAGATCGCGGTTGGAACGTGCTCATGATCGAAGGTAATAACATCGACGGTCTTGGCAAAATCCAGTAGTTGTTCAAAGTCGTTGTAATCGCCAACCTTGGTCACCGCCTGATGGGCGGATGAGCCCGCTGACTCCCCAAAAACCTTGATGCCGATTCCCAGCGCAATGGCAGCCGGCTGCATCATTCGAGCAAGTTGACCAGCACCGATTACTCCAACAACTGGCATGCTCGACCTCTTTTCCCTGTCTAGTTTCGCAGATGCCAGACATCGGCCGCTGACACCACGACAGGTTCTGGGGTGTGAATCACCAATCGGCCATCAGAATCGATGTCCTTAGCGATACCAAAAACTTCTCCACCGCCTGGCAGCTCGGCTCGAACTGACTTGCCAATCGTGGCGGAGTGTTCGAGCAACTCGCCACGCGCCTTGATGATTGCCAGCTTTGGATCTTGCTCAAATATCGACCAGCGAATTCGGAAGTTTCGCACCACCGCGTAGAGCACCGAATCAAAGTCAGCTGAGACGCCATGAAGGTCAAGGGCGGTTGCGGTTTCAGGAGCGCCAGCTTGGGCTTTGAGGTTGATGCCAAAGCCCAAGATCAAAGACCCATCGGGCTGAATCTGAGCCAGAATGCCGCTGATCTTTTTACCCGCTACCAAAACGTCATTTGGCCACTTGACCAATACCTCTGCCTCGACGATTTCCGCAATTGCGGAACGAATTGCGCTGGCCATGATCAAGGTCGCCCAGCCAAGTTCTTGAGTGTGCTGGGATTTTAAGTAGAGCGATGCCGAAATGCTGGTGCCTGGTTCTGAAACCCAAGAGCGACCTAGTCGCCCCATCCCTGCGGTTTGCTCGCGTGAAACCACCAGTGAGAAATTTGGTAGTTCACCGCTAGCGATGCGGCGGGCAAGTTCGAGATTGGTGGAATCGACTGAATCTAAAGCGATCAGTTCGTTCACCACGCCGGCAGTTTGAGATAGGGACACACCAAAACCGTATCGCAACCAGCAAACTTGTAGGTATCTACGATGAATTTAGAATTTGCTTGTAGGTATTGTTCAAGTTGTACTGCCTAGAAGCTGGATAAAGTAGGCAAGCATCTAAGGAGATTTTGTGTCCAACACCCCTGACCTTTCCACCACCGCTGGCAAGCTTGCCGATCTAAAGGCTCGTTACCACGAGGCAGTGGTCAGTGCTGGAGACAACGCCAAAGAAAAGCAGCACGCCAAGGGCAAAAACACCGCCCGCGAGCGCATCGAGATGCTGCTCGATGCCGGCAGTTTTGTTGAGGTGGACGAATATGTGCGCCACCGTTCGACAGCCTTTGGCATGGATGCCAAACGCCCCTACGGTGACTCGGTGGTAACCGGTGTCGGCACCATTCACGGCCGCCAGGTTGCGGTTTACTCCCAGGACTTCACAGTATTTGGTGGCTCATTGGGTGAGACCGCAGGAAACAAGATCATCAAGATCATGGAGCTGGCAATCAAGACCGGTGTTCCGCTGATTGGCATGCTCGACTCCGGTGGTGCTCGAATTCAAGAGGGCGTTATCGCGCTTGGAAAATACGGCGAAATCTTCAAACTAAACACGATGGCTTCGGGTGTCATCCCTCAGATTTCCATCATCATGGGACCGGCTGCCGGCGGTGCGGTTTACTCCCCTGCGCTAACCGACTTTGTGATCATGGTGGACAAGACCTCGAACATGTTCGTAACTGGTCCGGATGTAATCAAGACCGTTACCGGTGAAGATGTTGGCATGGAGGAACTCGGTGGTGCTCGTGCCCACAACGAGACTTCCGGTGTGGCCCACTACCTGGCCGATGATGAGGCTGATGCCATCGACTATGTGAAGTCTTTGGTGGGCTTTTTGCCAGAGAACAACCTCTCGGAGACCGTTACCTACCAGTCCGAGACTGAGCTCGAAATCACTGAGGCAGACCTAAAGCTAAACACCATCATTCCGGACTCCCCTAACCAGCCATATGACATGCACGCCATCATCGAGGCCTTGGTTGACGAGGGTGAATTCCTAGAGGTTCAGCCGCTATTCGCACCGAATATCTTGATTGGCTTTGCGCGCGTTGACGGTTCCAGCGTCGGAATTGTTGCCAACCAGCCGCAGCAGATGGCGGGAACGCTAAACATCGATGCGGGTGAAAAGGCCGCTCGATTTGTGCGCTTCTGCGACGCTTTCTCAATCCCGATTTTGACTTTGGTCGATGTCCCCGGTTACCTACCAGGCACCGATCAAGAATGGGCGGGAGTAATCCGCCGTGGCGCTAAGTTGCTTTACGCCTACGCCGAAGCCACCGTTCCGCTTGTAACCGTAATCACCCGTAAGGCTTACGGCGGCGCGTACATCGTGATGGGCTCGAAGCAGCTCGGTGCAGATATCAACCTAGCCTGGCCAACCGCTGAGATTGCCGTTATGGGTGGTCAGGGAGCGGTCAACATCCTGTTCCGCGACAAGATTCGCGAGGCAGAAGAAAAGGGTCTGGACATCGCCAAGGTCCGTGACCAGCTGGCCAAGGAGTACACCTACAACGTCGCAAGTCCGTTCCTAGCGGCAGAGCGCGGTGAGCTTGATGGCATCATCGAACCGGCCGCTACCCGAACCGCAGTGATTCGCTCGTTGAGGGCTTTGAAGACCAAGCGGGCGAGCCTGCCGCCTAAGAAGCACGGAAACATCCCGCTCTAATGAAGCAGTATTCCGAAGCTGAGATCCAACAGCTACTAACAGTCAAGGGCGGTGACGCCGAGGAGCAGGCTGCGGCGCTCGCAGTGGTGACCGCGGCCATCATCGAATCCCGCCGCCTGGGGCGCATCGCGATTAGGAAGCCAGGCTCCTCTTGGCATCGAAACCAAGGTATTTTGCGCGGTGAACTCTCTTCTAACTGGCACTCGTCCTCCAGGCCAGGCCTATAGTTTGTCCCCCAAAATGGTTAGTAACATTCGAGTTACTTCCGCTGCAGGAACATTCAGGATTCGCTGAAATGAAGATGTCTCTGTTTTGGCAACAAAAGGGTGCTCAGGGATTGTGCAGAGCACAGGGGAAGTGAATGGGCGAGATCCTCGGATCCGCCCATCATTTTTTAAATTCTGATGAACAAATCGGGTGCTGGAGCACCTGGTGTTGATGCCGCGATTGTGACCACCCAGTCCTCATCGGCGACCGAGCGCAGGACTAACTTCCCGGATTGAACCTTTGCGACGTGCTTAGCAACCTCGCTCAACAGCTCGCGGCGCTTAGGTTCACTGAGTTGCTCTAGGCCGCCATCATCTAGGACCTGGACCTCAACGCCTCGAGAGCGAGCCAGGGAAATCTCTTGAAGTAATTCTGGTAGGTCAAAGTTTCGGCCGCGAATCTGATCGCGCAGCATCGCCTCGAGCTCGAGCGCCTTTGCTCTATCGGCCTCGGTTAGCTGGCCATTTAGGCGCTCGATTTTGTTGAGAAAAGGCAGCGCATCACTCAAAGCTTTTTCGACTCTAATTTTGCGCTCTGTCCTGGCGGCTGACTTGGCCGCAGTGGCGGCGGCGGTTGCCAGCGCTTGCTCGCGGAAATCCAAGGCAGCTTTCGCAGTGGAAGCCAAGGTAATGGCTGAGGCGTGGGCAGCGGCCACCAACATCACGGCACCAAAAATTCCTGCTCTGAAAAGTTGATCTATGCCTCCCCAAATCAAAACTTCGAGGATCATTACGACCAAACCGGTCCAAGCCATCACCTTGTGCTGCCGCAGCGCAATGATGGCCATCAGTGTGGCGATTCCGGCAACATGCCAGGTCGAGTGGCCATCGGCGTGGTTTGCCGAAACCGATCCCGCCATAAAAAGCGAAATCAGCATGGCGGCAACCAGGCTGAAGGCCGCCTTATAGTCCTTGAGCTTCAGACCCGGACTGTCTGAGATCGAGATAACCAAGGCGGCTAAGTAAAGCGCGATTGCCAAAACAACAAACTCTGGATTGCCGTAATGATCAAAATTCACCGCGCCCAAAATGGCGTGGTACAGGCCGAATGCCAGAGTGAAAACGGTGATGGCGGAGCGTGAAAGTTTGATCACCTTGACCACCGCAATTCGACAGTGGTCCCGACTCCAACCTCACTAAAGATCTTTGCTGATCCGCCGACCGAGTGCATCCGAGCTTGGATGGAAGTGCGAATTCCCAACCGATCTTTTGCCAATCGTTCTGGATTAAAGCCCTTACCGTCATCGCTGACCTGGACAAATAATCCAGCTGTTTCCGGGTGTCCAAGAACCAACCGAATATTGGCTGACCCGGAATGCCTAAGTGAATTGTCGATGGCTTGAAGTGTGGCCTCTGTCACGCTTTGGGCAATTTCTGCCGGAATCTCTTCCAGGCCGGCTGAGACAATCTCCACTGAGATCTCACTTGATGCTCGAAGCGCGGCCTTGCGCAGGGAGCGGTATAGGCCCAGGGTGGTAACCCCGGATGCAGCTTCCTGCTCGCTCGCTGCGGATTCGAGACTGGCAACCGCCTGAGCTGCCGCGATCGCAGCGGCCTGATACTCAGATGGGGATTTGGCCTTGGCCGCGACCAGCAGAGTGTTCAGCACCCGGTCGTGGACCAGGGCATCGATGCGCTGACGCTCCCTCTCGGCGGCATCGGTCTGAGCCTGTTCGACCGCCCGCGCAATCGCTATCGAGTTCGCCTCGTCTGCTCGCCTTGCACCTTCTCGGGTGAGGCGAACCAGCGACGAAACAGCGCCGCCGAGCAAAAAGACGTAGACCGAGTCCTGCAGCGCGACAGTCCACTCGCCAGAGCCACCGTAAATTGAGGTGTCGAGCCAGTACCAGCTAACCGAGGCCACCACCAGGTAGACCCAACCCAGCCAGCGCGGGTTTACTACCCCCATCGAGATGGTGGCTGTCCCGACCAGCCACCAAACCCAGGCCTGGAAATCCTCCGGTAAGGCTGAGGGGTCAACCACTAACCATGGCCAACGCAACATTGCCACAAGCACGGTTACGCCGTGGACATAGGGCCACCACCCCAAGGTGCCCCGGCGCCAAGAGCGAATCACCATTCCTACGATTGGAATTGTGACGTAAGTGGCAACCCAGGCCTTACCGAAACCCAGGTATTGCGCCTGGAACACAATGTTCAGGATTACCTCGACGTGAAGCACCGCCAAAACCGATGAGTAAATTCGGCTGAACATGGTTTCCAGTCGAACGCTGGCCGCCGAAGCAAGCTTTGGCTTTGACACCTAAAGCAACTCTCCTTGCAAGATGCCATCCTCGACAGCTCTGCGGAACAGATCGACCTTGGTGGCCGCCTCGCGACCTAGTTTCGCGTATTTCACGCGGACCCGGTCGATGTGCTCTTTGGCACTGGATGGTTTGATCTGGAGTTGATACGCAACCTGCTTCAGGCTCATGCCCGAGGCGTATAGCGATAGCACCTCGCGTTCGCGATCTGAAAGTTTGACTTCTTTGAATGGTCTATCGGCATCGATCAGAGCGCTGGTTTCGGCATTGTTGATGATGATGCCTTGAGCCGCGAGTGAGATCGCTTCAACCAGGGTTGCCATCGGGCGGGATTTAGAGACAATCGCGGTTGCGCCTGCCCGCAGAGCGGTGCGCATCAGCGGTGGCTTGTCGGCAATGCTGTAGATCAACACGGCAGGTCCAGATTCAACCAAACGCTCGATGTTGTCTTGCACCAATGAGCCATCGGCCAAGGACAAATCTGCCACCACTACCGCACAGTCTTGGTCTGAAATTTCAGAGAGCAATTCGTCTACTGTCGCAGCAGATGCGACCAGCTCAAAACCATGGTCCTTGCAGGTGCCAGCAAACCCAAGTCGGACCGCCTCGTGGTCATCAACAATCGCTACTTTTACCTTTTCCATACCGCTCTAGGCTAGCCAAGAGTTAGTGCGGCAACGGCCTCAAAGTGATGTGTGTGCGGGAAGATATCGAAAGCATTAAGTCCCCTAAGTTGGTAACCCGCTTTGGTTAGCGAACCTAGATCTCGTGCCAAGGCCACTGGGTCGCATGCCACATAAACGATATTTCTCGGGCGCAGCTTGATTAGCTGCTCGATGACTTTGCCGGCTGCTCCCGAGCGAGGAGGGTCGAGCACCACGGTGTCGAAACTGCCGGGTTTGGCGCTTGCCGCGCGCAAGTACTGCAGCACATCTGACTTTTCAAACTTCAGGTTCGAGAGATCGATAGCGGACTTTGAACCATCGGCAACTGCCTGCTTGTTGTTCTCAACTGCCGTGAAAGCGGTAGCGCTGTACTTGGCAGCCATGGTTGCCGCAAACAATCCCGCTCCGGCGTAAAGATCGAGGGCTGGCTTGTTGGCATCAAATTCCAACTCTTCAGCGGCTTCGAAAACCGCCTTGGTTAGCAGATTGGCGGCGTCTTTGTGGACCTGCCAAAAAGCCCCGGAACTCAATCTGAAGGTGCGGCCGGCAGCTCTTTCAACCAAGCGCTCAGAGCCGTTTAGCTTTCCATCGACCATCCACTGCAGATCCCCGGTTGAGCTGGCGGCGATAGAGATCTTCTTCACGCCATTCCAGTTCTTTAGCTGCAGCCCTAGCTCTTCGATCTCGGTGACCGCCAAAGGCAGGGTCGGGCTGAAGACTGCCTCATTGCTTCGAGGTCGCATCGGTCCGGCAGTGCCGGAAGCATCCACGTTTAGCTGAACTCTGGTGCGATAGTGCAGGCCATCGGTTTCTTGCGGGCAAGCCGCCACAGCGGTTTTGAAATCGATGCCAGCCATGCGCTGTAGCGCTTCCTCCAACACCTGGGCTTTCAACTCACGCTGGTGAGCGAGGTTGATGTGGCCAAATTCCGCTCCACCAGCACCTTCGCGGGCAGCCTTCCAAAAGTGAGGTTGGCGGTGCTCAGAAGGCTCGACCACGTTTGTGACGGTTGCCCTGAGAAACTTGCCGGCGTCTTCGGTGATTTCAACATCGACGACCTCACCATCGATGGCACCGGAAACGAAGATGACTCGACCCTCGTGGCGAGCTACAAAAACTCCACCGTGGGCAACTTTTTCAATTTTGACTCGAAGATTCACTCCCACAGTGTTCCACAGCTAACCTGTCTTCCGTGACCAAATTGCTGCTTGCCTCGACATCGCCCGCTAGAAAGCGTTTGCTAACCGACGCTGGAATCGCTTTTGAAACCCGCTCGCCTGGCGTTGACGAAGACGCTTTGGTCGCTGAGCAAAAACCCTCCACCATCCAGGAGATGACTCTGCTGTTAGCGAGGGCAAAAGCCGAAGCCGTGGCTTTTGATGGCCTGGTTTTGGGCTGCGATTCCGCATTGCTATTTGATGGCGAAATGCTTGGAAAACCGCACCACCCAGAGGTCGCAATTGCCAGGTGGCAAAAGATGCGCGGTGAAACCGGAGTGCTTTGCTCGGGTCACTGGCTGATCGATGGAAGCACTGGCCAAGCCTCTGGCAAGGTCACTCAGACTTCAGTAACTTTTGCCAACCTCAGCGACGAGCAAATTCACAAGTACGTTGCCACCGGAGAACCGCTGCAGGTGGCCGGCGCCTTCACAATTGATGGCATTGGTGGAGCTTTTGTGGAGCGCATTGAGGGTGACTATCACACCGTGGTCGGGCTTTCACTGGTTGCGCTAAGGGAGTTGATGACCGAACTGGGTCACGACTACCAATCGCTATGGAGATAACCGCAACGAAACAGCGAGTTTTTTGTCGTTTGCTTATAAATTTCCAGCCCTAGAGGGCAATAAGCTTTTGGATTATGACCCAGCGCCGAATTACTAAGTTGCTTATTGCCAATCGAGGCGAGATTGCGGTTCGAATCATTCGAGCAGCCAAAGACGCTGGAATCCTTACCGTTGCGGTTTATGCCGATGGCGACCGTCACGCTCAACACGTAAAGCTGGCCGATGAGGCCTACGCCCTAAACGGCGAAACTGCTGCTGAGACCTATTTGGTTTCCGACAAGCTAATTGCGATTGCCAAGCGCTCGGGAGCCAATGCCGTTCACCCTGGCTACGGCTTTTTATCTGAGAATGCCTCGTTTGCGCAGGCAGTGATTGATGCCGGTCTGATTTGGATCGGACCGAAGCCGGCTTCGATCGAGCAGCTTGGAGACAAGGTTTCGGCAAGAAAAGTTGCCGAGTCGGTTGGTGCTCCGCTAGCTCCTGGAACTATCAACCCGGTTGAGACCGTCAAGGAAGTCGAAGACTTTGTAGCGGTTCACGGACTACCTGTAGCCATCAAGGCTGCCTACGGTGGTGGTGGTCGCGGCATCAAGATCGTTCGTGACGCTGCCGAAATTCAAGAGCTTTTTGAGTCTGCCACCCGTGAGGCGATTGCCGCCTTCGGTCGCGGTGAGTGCTTTATCGAGAAGTACCTGGACAAGCCTCGTCACGTCGAAACTCAGTGCCTAGCTGACCAGCACGGCAATGTGGTTGTGGTCTCAACCCGTGACTGCTCGCTGCAGCGCCGCCACCAGAAGTTGGTTGAAGAAGCACCAGCACCATTTTTGAGTGCCGAGCAAGAAGCCAGGTTGTATGAATCTTCTAAGGCCATCCTCAAGGCAGTTGGCTATGAGGGTGCTGGTACCTGTGAATTCCTAGTTGCCCAAGATGGCACCATCTCCTTCCTGGAGGTAAACACTCGCCTACAGGTGGAGCACCCGGTCTCCGAAGAGGTCACTGGCTTAGATCTAGTTCGCGAACAGTTCCGCATCGCCGAAGGTGGCGTGCTGGACTATCCAGACCCTGAGGTTTCTGGTCACAGCTTTGAGTTCCGCATCAATGGCGAAGACCCTGGTCGTGGCTTCCTGCCAGCCCCTGGCGCAATTCACCAGTTCATTGCTCCAAGCGGACCTGGAGTTCGAGTTGACGCCGGTGTGGTTTCGGGAGATGTGGTCTCTGGCAACTTCGACTCGATGGTTGCCAAGTTGATTGTCACCGGAGCAACCCGCGCCGAAGCCCTGCAGCGCTCCAGAAGAGCACTGGAAGAAATGCAGGTTCACGGCTTACCGACCGTTCTGCCTTTCCACCGAGCAATTGTGAATGATCCGGCTTTCACCGCAGAAGGCGGGAAGTTTGGCGTCTACACCCGCTGGATCGAAACCGAGTGGGACAACACCATCGAACCTTGGTCTGGACAGGCAGAAGAACTACCTGAGGCTGAGGCTCGCCACGAGATTGTGGTTGAGGTCGCCGGCAAGCGCCTTGAGGTTAGTGTTCCAAAGCGTCTTTTAGTTGGAGAGATTGGTTCAGCTGCCGGTCACGCACCGAAGCGTGCCAAGAGCTCCGGTAGCGCATCTCACACCGGCGCCAAGGGCAATAGCCTGCTGGCCCCAATGCAGTCAACCGTGGTGAAGCTTGCGGTCAATGAGGGCGACCGAGTTGAAGCAGGTGACTTGGTTGTGGTTTTGGAGGCCATGAAGATGGAGCAACCGCTCACCGCTCACCGCTCGGGAGTCATCGGTTCTATTGGCGTCACCGTGGGAACCACGATCTCCGCTGGAACCAGAATTCTGGATATAACCGACTAGTCGATTGGCTGGTGCAGCGCCGAGGCAGCCTCGGCGATTGAACCAGACAGCGATGGGTAGACCGTGTAGGTCCTAGCCAATTCATCAACCGTGAGGCGATTCTCAATCGCGACCGCAATCGGGTAGATCAAGTCAGAAGCACGAGGTGCGACTACCACGCCACCGATAACGGTGCCGGAGCCGATCGAGGCAAAGAGCTTGATAAAACCCTCGCGAATCCCAGACATCTTTGCTCTCGGGTTGGTGTCCAGCATGACCTTCTGAATCTCGCCGCGCACCAAGCCCTGCTCGATCTCGGCCTGTGACCAACCCACCGAAGCAATCTCAGGGGACGTGAAGACGTTGGCCGCCACATTGCGCATTCTGGTCGGAGCCGCCACATCTCCCATGGTGTGGTAAACCGCGGTGCGACCCTGCATGGCGCTCACCGAGGCGAGCGGCATAGCGGTCGAGCAGTCTCCGACCGCATACACGTTTGCCCTGGAAGTTCTTGCGACCTTATTGGCAATCACATGACCAGACTCGGTCAGTTTTACGCCAGCCTCCTCAAGCCCAAGTCCGTCGGTGTTTGGAATCGCACCAACCGCCATCAGACAGTGACTGCCCTCAACGACCTGACCGCTCTCTAAGGTCACCCGCACACCACTTCCGGTGTTCACAACCTCCACCGCACGGGATTTGTTCAAAATCTGCATTCCACCGCGACGGAAGACTTCCTCGATCAAATCCGCAGCATCAGCATCGTTACCAGGCAAGACTTTGTCACGGCTTGAGATCAAGGTCACCTTGCTACCGAGCTGAAGGTAAGCGCTGGCAAACTCAGCACCGGTAACGCCGGAGCCAACCACAATCATGTGCTCAGGCAGGGTCTTTAGGTTGTAAAGCTGCTTCCAGGTGAAGATACGATCGCCATCTGGCTTGGAGCCAGGCACCTCTCTCGGGTGAGCACCAACGGCAACGATGATGGTCTTTGCCTCGATGCGCTCTGGCTCGCCACCTAAGGTTGGCTCAACAATTACGTGGTGGTTGCCATCAAGGCGACCACGGCCAGAAACAACTCGAACACCTTCGTGCTTCAGGGTTTCCAGCATGTCTTCGGACTGGCTCTTGGCTAGGGCGAGCAGTCGCTTGTTTACCGCTTCGAGATCGATTTCGACCTTAGGCTGAACCGAAACATTGTCGATGGAGAAAGTCACACCTAGGCTCTGGGCCTGAGCCACCCGCTGAGCAGCTTCTGCGGTGGCGATCAGAGTCTTGGATGGCACCACATCGGTTAGCACAGCGTTACCGCCGATGCCATTGTCCTCGATGAGGATTACCTCGGCGCCTAGCTGGCGACCAGCTCTGGCTGCCTCGTAGCCACCTGGGCCACCACCAATGATTACGATGCGATGTTGATTCGACGATGAAATTGTCACGGGTTCATTCTGGCCTACCAATCTGAGTTACGGGGTTAGTTAGACTGATTTTTATGGTCAATCCACTCAACGCTGAGGGTGCTAACCCTTTTGAAATCGCCAAACAGGCTGCCGAGCAAATCGCAAAAATCTCTGGAATCGCACACCACGACATCGCACTAACGCTGGGATCCGGCTGGGCCAAGGCCGCCGATCTGATTGGTGAGACCGTAAGCGAGATTCCCGGTAATGAAATCATTGGTTTCTCCAAGCCTGCGGTGGTTGGGCACGTTGGCACCATTCGCTCGATTCGCCTTCCGAATGGTAAGCACGCTCTGGTTATTGGCGCTCGTACTCACTTCTATGAGAACCACGGGGTTCGCTCTGTGGTTCACTCGGTAAGGACCGCGGCGGCAACCGGTGCGAAGACCATGATTCTCACCAACGGTGCCGGCGGCATCAAGCCTGAGTGGGCAGGTGGAGCTGCGGTGCTAATCTCCGATCACATCAACCTCACCGCCTCCAGCCCACTGGAGGGCGCAACCTTTATTGATCTAACCGACCTTTACTCGAAGCGACTACGCGACCTTGCCAGGGAAGTTGATCCAAACCTGGACGAAGGCGTTTACGTGCAGTTCCGCGGACCGCACTACGAGACTCCGGCCGAGGTTCAAATGGCAAAGATCATGGGCGGACACATCGTTGGAATGTCTACCGCTCTAGAGGCAATCGCAGCCCGTCAAGCCGGTATGGAAATCCTGGGAATGTCGCTGATTACCAACCTGGCCGCTGGCATCCAGACCACCCCGCTCTCCCACGCAGAAGTCTTGGAAGCTGGTCGCAATGCCGAGGCAAGGATCAGCAAGCTACTGGCAGAGATTGTGGCCAAGCTCTAAATGGACCTAATCGCAAGTGCTAAAAACTGGCTGAATCAAGACCCAGATCCACTAACTCGGCTAGAACTTGAGCAGCTGATTGACGCCCAGGATCAACAGGGTCTTCGCTCTCGCTTTGAGACCCGACTCCAGTTCGGCACCGCCGGACTTCGCGGCGAGCTAGGTGCGGGTCCGAATCGCATGAACCGCATTGTGGTCGCCCAGGCAGCACTCGCGATCGCAAGGTTCCTGAATGCCAACAAGGCCGAATACCTGGACAAAGACGGCGAGCTGTCCGTGGTGGTTGGCTATGACGGCAGAGTGAATTCCGACATTTTCGCGCAAGACTCAGCAGAGATCTTTGCCGCAGCCGGCATCAGGACTCGGCTTTTTGATTCCGCGGTGCCGACACCCGTGGCGGCCTTCACGGGCAAGCGATTCCTCTCCAGCGCCACCGTAATTGTCACCGCAAGCCACAACCCGCCGCGTGACAATGGCTACAAGGTTTACCTAGGTGGCAAAAATGGCTGCTCGCAGCTGATTGCCCCACAAGACAAGCAAATCGCATCACTGATTGACGAGATCGCCGCCGAGATCAAGTTCGATGAGATTCCCAAGTCCAACAACATCGAGGTTTTGGGTCAAGCCGATATTGATGCCTATGTTCAAAGAGCGGCTTCTTTGGTTGGTAGCGATGCGACGGGTCGCAAGAACCTGAAGATTACCTACACCGCCATGCACGGCGTTGGCTATCGAGTGATGAAGGCAGTCTTTGACAAAACCGGTTTTGTCTTCAGCTCTGTTGCCAGGCAGCAGGAGCCGGACGGGCAATTCCCCACCGTTTCCTTCCCGAATCCGGAAGAGCCTGGGGCAATGGACCTCAGCCTCGAGCACGCCAAAACCAACCACTCTGATCTGATTATCGCCAACGACCCAGATGCCGATCGATTGGCAGTCGGAGTTCGAAAAGGCAATGAGTACCAAATGCTCACCGGCGATCAGGTTGGCTTACTGCTGGCGGAAATGATCGCCTCCGGTCGCCAAAGCGGCACCTTGGCAAACTCAATTGTTTCAGCAAGTCTTGCCAAGGTCGCAGCCTTTCACGGCCTGAAATATCAGCAGACCCTCACCGGCTTCAAGTGGATCTCAAAAGTCCCGGACCTGAGCTATTGCTATGAAGAGGCGCTGGGCTACTGCATCGACCCGACAGCCACACCGGATAAGGATGGCATTTCGGCCGCTCTGGCAGTTGCGGAGCTTGCCTCAACCCTCAAGGCCGAGGGCATGGACCTGATTGACTTACTTCGGGGCTTGGCTAAGCGCTACGGCCATCTGGCAACCGGTCAGGTATCAATTAGAGTTACCGACCTTTCAATAATCGGCAAGATTATGTCCGAGGTGAAGAGCAACCCGCCATCCCAGATTCTGGGCGAGCGCTGCGAGTTTGAAAATCTCGAATTGGGCAAGAATCTTCCCGCCACTGAAGGTGTGATTCTGACCACCGATTCCTACCGAGTCATCATTAGGCCTTCTGGAACCGAGCCAAAACTCAAGTGCTATCTTCAGGTTACGGCCGAATCAGAGGCAGATTCGCAGCAGAAACTAGCCAGCCTGAGAAGCTGGGCCCAGGACCTACTTAAGAGTTCTTAGTAAGGTTTCGCACCGAAGCAGGAACCGCTAACCCAGCGGCCTCTTCATCGGCTGGAATCGGCTCACCAATTGTGGTGATAAATGGCACGACACCGGCCCAGGTGCCCTGGTTTAGGTCTTGCTCATCGTCGTCGACCTCATTGACTGAGATCTTTACTGAACACTCATCCAGCGGCAATGAAACGATGATTGTGGCGGCCAATTCCTTCTTGGTGCTGGCACGCACTTCCTTCACGCGACCCGGAATCATGGCATCGCTAAGCGCGTTTAGGGCTTGGTCTTTTTTGTCATCGCCAACCAAAGACGCCTTGCCGAAGATGACCACCGAGCGATAGTGCATGCCGGAGTTAAAGGTGGAGCGGGCGACCTTCAGGGCCTTCAGTTCGGTAATAGATACGCAAATGTCCGGTTCGTTTTCTAATAACCGCATCAACCTAGACCCGGAGGATCCGTGCAGGTAGATGATGTCGTCCAGTCGGCCATAGGCCATCGGAATGACCAGCGGCTTGCCATCTTGAACCACAGCAACGTGAGCCACCAGGTTGTTATCCAGGATTGAGTAAAGGTCACTCACCTCGTGAGATGCCTTATAGGAGATTCGATTGAGCTTGGTGCGCTCTGTTCCGCCAGGGTTTGCCATGGCAAAACACTAGCTGAGAGCGGCTGAGAGTTTCTGGGTTAGCTCTTCGAGATTGAAGATGTTGTCGATCGGAATTACCTCGGAGCGAATGCCCTTGATCTGCTCCTGGAGTTCCGGGGTAATCAAGACCACCTGAGCCAGAGAATCAGAAGCCAAGGCGTCAGCGATTGAGGCTGCCTGAACGTCTGCCTCAATACCGAGGCTCGCCAGAGCACGATCGGCATTGGACTTTAGGAGCACAGAGGTGCCAATTCCAGCACCGCAAACAGCATAAATCTTCACAAAACTATCTAACCAACTACGCCGTCAATAAATTGCGAACAATCGCGAGATCGGCTTCGGTTTTCAGGGAATTCACATTTGCGGGGCTGCTCATAACCTCGGCGAATCGCGATAGCAATTCAATGTGACTGGTGCCATCAGTCGCGCAAAAAGCAAACAGCAACTTCACCGGATCATTATTGGATCCTGAAATAACCGGTGTCTCTAGTCGCAAAAGTGCCATGCCGGTTTGCAGCACGTCTTCGGCCGGGGAAGCGTGTGCGATGGCGATTCCGGGAGCGACCACAAAGTAGGGGCCGTGTTTTTGATTAGCCTCCAAAACCCTATGGATATAGGTGGAAGTGACTCTCTGGTCAGCTTCCAAAAGGGCAACGGCAGCGCTGATGGCCTGCTCCCAGTCCGCGGTTTCAGACCGGTGAGAAATCGAATTTGGGCCAAAGGCTTGGGCTAGCACTAGCGCGCCTTTGCGAAACCCATCTCAATCATGTCCATCAACTCTTCGCGCTCTGGAAGTCCTTGGAAGGCAGCCTCGGCGGCATTGAGCTGGAACTGCTCGAGATCCTCAAGCGAATAGCCGAAGGTGTCGACCAAAATCTCAAGCTCCTTGGTGAGGTTGGTAGCACTCATCAGGCGGTTATCGGTGTTCACCGTGACCTTGAAGCCCAGCTCGTAAAGAATGTCGAATGGGTGGTCCGCCATGGTGTCACCAAGCATCTCAAAAGCCCCAGTTTGCAGGTTTGAAGATGGTGAAGTTTCCAGCGCAATTCCGCGATCGTGCACCCACTGCGCAACCGGTCCAAGCACCACCAAGTCCGTGTCACCCTCGGTTCTAGAGAACATGATGTCCTCAACCAGCCGCACTCCGTGGCCCAGTCGAAGCGCACGACCGGAGACGATAGCATCGCGAATCGACTCAACGCCATCGGCCTCACCGGCGTGAACGGTGCATGGGAAAAGCTCTGCGGCTAGGTAGTCAAAGGCTTCCTTGTGCAGGTTTGGCAAAAAGCCCTTCTCCGCACCAGCGATGTCAAAACCAACCACCCCGGCATTGCGGTGGCGCACTGCTAGTTCCGCGATCTCCATGCCGCGGTTGGCGTGACGCATCGCGGTAACCAGCTGACCGGTGCGAATGAAACCGCCGCGCTCCTCAACCTCAGCCATGCCACGCTCTAGGCCATCCTGAACTGCCTCAACGGTTTCATCCAGAGTCAAGCCCTTAGAAAGGTGCTGCTCCGGAGCCCAGCGCAGCTCGGCGTAGATCACGTTCTGTTCGGCAAGGTCGATAACCGCCTCATAGGCAACTCGCTCTAGCCCCTCGCGGGTCTGCATCACAGCAACCGTGTGGTCAAAAGTCTCGAGGTAGCGAACCAGAGAACCAGAGTTTGCCGACTCGGCAAACCAGCGACCCAAATCCTGAGCATTGTCAGCAGGAAGTTGGTGACCAATCTTGGCCGCCAACTCGATGATGGTCTGTGGTCTCAACCCACCGTCTAGGTGATCGTGAAGTGAGATCTTTGGTAGAGCTTTGATATCCACTGGGTTCCTAACTGATTCTGCCGAGGATGAGCTTACGCTCCGCAACCGGCAAGGCTGAAATCTCGACCGCACCACTGGCTAGCTCAATCGCGCGCTCAAACTTTTCTTCGGTGTCGGTGAAGAGGGTCATTAGCGGCTGACCAGCTTCGATGTGGCTCCCGATTTGGACATTGAGCTCGATGCCAGCCCCAAACTGAACGGCATCTTCTTTACGCTCGCGACCGGCTCCCAAGCGCCAGGAGGCGATACCGACATCGAGGGCATCCAGGCGGGATACAAAACCAGACTCGGTCGCCAAGATTTGGTGGGAGTGCTTTGCCTTTGGAAGTTCCGCATCCGGGTTGCCACCCTGAGCAGAAATCATTTGACGCCACTTATCCATCGCTTTACCGTTGCGCAGGTTCTCGCTCGGGTCAACACCGTGGACGCCAGCTTGGATGAGCATCTCTTTCGCTAGCTCAACTGTCAGCTCGACAACATCCGCAGGTCCTCCGCCGGCTAGTACTTCAACCGACTCCTCAACCTCAAGAGCATTACCGATCTTGAGGCCCAGCGGAGTGGACATATCGGTAAGCAAAGCTGCGGTGTTAACACCGGCATCCTGACCGAGTTGAACCAAGGTTTGAGCTAGTTCGGTTGCTCGATCAAGAGTCTTCATGAATGCCCCCGAGCCAACCTTGACATCCAGCACCAAAGCAGCCGTCCCCTCGGCAATCTTCTTGCTCATAATCGATGAAGCGATTAGCGGGATAGCCTCCACCGTGCCAGTGACATCGCGAAGCGAGTAGAGCTTTCTATCGGCTGGAGCAAGACCAGATCCGGCAGCGCAGATCACAGCACCGACTTCGGCTAACTGAGAGTAAAGCTCGGTATTGGAAAGACTCGCCTGCCAGCCGGGGATGGCTTCGAGTTTGTCCAGTGTCCCACCGGTGTGACCGAGACCGCGACCAGAAAGCTGCGGCACCGCAACGCCATATGAGGCGACCAGCGGAGCGAGAGGCAAAGTGATCTTGTCGCCAACGCCACCGGTGGAGTGCTTATCCGCGGTTGGCATCGAAAGCCCAGTGAACTCCAAACGCTCTCCGGAGTCGATCATCGCGAGAGTGAGGTCCTTAATCTCACGGCGGTTCATGCCGTTTAGCAAAATCGCCATCGCCATCGCTGACATTTGCTCATCCGCCACTACTCCCGAGGTGTAGTTGGCAACCAACCAATGAATCTCGTCGGTGGATAGTTCAAAACGCTCGCGCTTTTTGATGATTAGTTCGACAGCGGAAAAGCTCACTTTTGCTCCAGGTGTTCAGGCCCGAAGGCATCAGGCAATACTTCGTAGATGGTTTTGATGCCAGAAACAGTGTCCAGCAGCATGCCTGGGGCATGGTGTTCGTAAAGCAACTGGCGGCAACGACCACAGGGCATCAGGGTGTTGCCATCACCATCAACACAGGAAAAGGCAACCAATTTGCCGCCACCGGTGCGATAGAGCTCACTGACCAGCGAGCACTCGGCACACAGCCCAACTCCATATGAAGCATTCTCCACATTGCAGCCAGAGATGATTTCGCCCTTATCGGTTAGCGCTGCTGCCCCAACTGGAAAGTTTGAATATGGCGCATAAGCCTTTTTCATGGCTTTGATGGCTTCCGCCTTCAAAGCTGCCCAATCGATATCCACAACTACCCCTTCACATATGGGATGGCGAGTGACTTCGGAGGTCTTGACTGACCCACGAAACCAACCACCGCGATGATGGTGACAATGTAGGGAACCATCGTGATGAAGTCGGTAGGAATACCGGGGCTAACCTGGTTTGCCCAAACGCGCAGGATGATCGAGAAGCCGAACAGCAAAGCTGCCAAGGCTGCCGAAATTGGGTGCCAGCGACCAAGGATGACAACCGCCAGGGCGATAAAACCAAAGCCTCCGGACATCTCACGACCAAACGCACCTGCGTTACCAATGGTTAGGGCGGCACCACCAAGACCTGCGATCGCACCACCGATGGTTACCCACCAGAAACGAGTGCGGCCGACGTTGATGCCGACGGTGTCGGCAGCAAGTGGGTGCTCACCGACTGCTCTGGCACGAAGGCCCAGCTTGGTCTTGAACAGCACAAACCAAAGCGCAGGAACAATCAACAACGCGGCGAAGACCGTGATTCGGTTCTCAAACAGCACTGGACCGATCACAGGAATATCGCTTAGGAATGGAATCTTGATGATGTCCAAGGTGCCGGGGAAGTTTACGTTCTCGCCATCCTCGGTGAGCCACTGCTGATAGAGGAAGTTGGTGATACCAATTACCAATACGTTCAGCACCACACCAACGATGATCTGCTGGGCTAAGAACTTGATGGCGAATACTGCCAGCACCATGCTCATCAGCGATGCTGTGAACATTGCTGCGAAGATTCCCAGTGCGAAGTTGTCGGTGATGCTAGAAACCACCGCAGCCATAAAGGCACCGGTTAGCAGCTGGCCCTCGATGGCAATGTTGGTAATTCCACTGCGCTCACTCATCACACCGGCCATCGCTCCGAGCATGATTGGCACCGCCAAAACCAGAGCGGTTCCAGCGATAAAGACCACCGGCACGCTGTTGTCGGCGGCTAGCCAGCCCAGTAGGGATGTGACACTAACCAATCCGTAGATCGACGCTAGCCAAATCGGAGTCTTCTGATTGCGTAGCGATAGCAGCAGAGCGGCTGCCGCAATTACCAGCATCAAGACGCCCGAGATGATGCCAAGCTGAGCCGATGCAATTTCAAAGGCTGGAAGCTGTATAGCATCCTCTTTGCGAGTTAGCTCAAACGTGGTTTGACCTGAGCGGCCCACTAGGCCAAAGAAGTAGAGCACGATGAGGCCAATTGCCCCCATGACGATCGGGCTCTTGTAACCAACCCGCTCTTCGCTGTTGATGCCAGCGACCGGCTTAAGCCAACTCATTTGGCACCACCTTTCCCAAAGATTCGATCTCGGAAGGCACCGAGGGCATTGGTGGTCTGTGGCTTAGGCAAGCCAAAAATTGCTCTGATCAGTGGCGGAGCTGCGATGAACAAAACAATCGCACCCTGCACGATGCCGAGCACCTCGGGAGAAACTCCGATTACCTGCATCGCAGGAGCTCCCGCCTTGAATGCTCCGAAGAGCAATCCGGCGAGCAAGATACCTGGGGCCGAGGAGCCACCCAACAGCGCCACCGTGATGGCATCAAAACCGATGCCGGCGTGTGAGCTTGGAGTAACTCCGATAGCGGTTCCCAGCGCCTGGTTTGAGGCAGCCACTCCAACGAAAGCGGCGGAAAGTGCCATTGCCAAAATGTAGGTGCGGTTCACATTGATACCCGCGGTCTTAGCCGCATCTGGGTTGAAGCCAACCATGCGCAGGCGGTAACCAATCGTGGAGCGCTCCATTAGCCACCAGTACACAATTACCGCTGCCAGCGCGATTACCAAGCCCCAGTGCAGCGAGTACTCATCGCCGAAGAGCTTGGGGAACTGGGCTGTTACCGCTGCTGGGTCAGCCTTAGGGTTACCGGTAGCACGTTCTTCCTGAAGCAGCATTGGGTCGCGCATCAAGAAGGTGAAGAAGTAAAGCGCAATGTAATTGAGCATGATCGTCAAAATCACCTCGTGGGCACCGGTTCGAGCCTTCAGGAAACCAACCAGCGCACCCAATAGCGCCGCACCCAAGATTCCTGCGATTAGCGCAACCAAGGTGTGAAGCACGATTGGCAACTCGACGCGGGTGGCAACCCAGGTGGCGAAGATCATTCCGAAGATCAACTGGCCGGTACCACCGATGTTGAACAGGCCAACTCGGAAGGCCAGGCCGATTCCCAAACCGGCAGCAATCAGCGGAGCGCCCAGGCGTAGGGTCTCGGTCAAAGGCCTAAAGGCCCTAACAAGATCCTCAGCCTCGGCGTTGTAAATCGATCCCTTAAATAGGGCGCCATAGCCATCGCTGACAACAGTCCAGGCGGCCCCCAACGAGTCTTGCGGACGAGAAAAGAAGTAGGTCAGACCCTCTAGGAACTCCTTGTTGGAGCCGATCATGAACATGGCCCCCACCAAGAAGCCCAGGATTACAGACAGCACGGTGCGGGTCAGCCCACCGGACAAAATTTCCTTGATCGCTTGGTTCAATCTTGCTTCTGGGTTACTCACGCTGCGACTCCCGCCATCATCTTGCCCAACTGCTCTCGTGAAGTCTCTGGGCCAACAATTCCAACAATCTGTCCGCGATACATCACCGCGATGCGGTCCGCCAAAGCGAGCACCTCATCGAGTTCGGTGGAGATCAAGATCACAGCCTTGCCGGCATCACGTTCGGCCACCAGCTGCTCGTGGATAAATTCGATTGAACCAACGTCAACACCTCTGGTCGGCTGGGATGCGATCAAAATGTCGACATTGCGGTAAAGCTCTCTGGCCACAACAACCTTCTGCTGGTTACCGCCGGAAAGTTTTCCAGCAAGGTGGTCTGCAGAAGGAGTGCGAACGTCAAAGCGCTCAACCAGCTCTCGAGAGATTTTCTTGCGAGCTGCGAAATTGATATTGAAGCCCTTGGTGAATACCGACTTATAAGACGCATCCAGCATTAGGTTCTCTGCGATGGTGAACTCAGAGACCAGGCCGTCCTTCTTACGGTCTTCGGGGATAAATCCCACGCCGGAATCTAAGACATCCCGCACCGAAGCCTGCGGCTTTCGCACCTGATCCTTAATGGCAATCGCACCGCTGCCCTTGATAACCGGGCGCAATCCCAGAAGCGCCTCCGCAAGCTCGGTCTGACCGTTGCCCTGAACACCGGCAATGGCCAAGATCTCACCGCGCTGAACGTTGAAGCTAACGCCGTTTACCGCTCGCTGGTTACGGTCATCCAATACCGAGATGTTCTCGACTCGGAGCACAGCCTCACCCAGAGAAGCCTGGCGCTTTGAGACCGTCAGGTCCACTTCGCGACCAACCATCATCGAAGCCAGCTCCGAGGTGGATGCCTCAGGGGAAGCATCTCCTACCACCTTGCCCAAGCGGATAACGGTGATCTTGTCGGCAACTTCTTTTACTTCACGAAGTTTGTGGGTAATGAAAACAATTGAGGTTCCGGCCTTAGCTAACTGACGCATAATCGCCATCAGCTCGTCGGTTTCCTGCGGGGTGAGCACAGCGGTCGGTTCGTCGAGCACGAGCACCTTGGCATCGCGCGAGAGCGCCTTGATGATTTCCACACGTTGCTGGACACCCACCGGTAGGTCTTCCACCAGAGCGTCTGGGTCAACATTGAAACCGAAGCGGTTGGAGATTTCGACAACGCGCTTTCTGGCCTCAGAAAGATTAAAGGTTCCCATCACTCCGGTGGGCTCGTTACCGAGGGCAACATTCTCGGCAACCGTAAAGACTGGGATAAGCATGAAGTGCTGGTGGACCATGCCGATTCCAGCTGCCATGGCATCGCCAGGGCCTGAGAACTTCTGTGCCTTATCGTCAAGCAGAATTTCGCCCTCGTCGGCCTGATACAAGCCGTAGAGCACATTCATCAGGGTTGACTTACCAGCGCCATTCTCTCCCAAGAGGGCATGGATCTCACCCGGCTGAACCACCAAGTTAATCGAGTCGTTGGCCACCAGTTGACCAAAGCGCTTTGTAATGCCGCGCAGTTCTAATTTCACTTTTGCACTCCTTCGTGCCCCCTACTATTCTGCCAAAAAACTAAAGGCCGCAGATCACTCTGCGGCCTTTAGGTTTTGATACTGAATTAGCTCAGTGGGTCGATCTCACCAGCGATGATGCCAGCCTCGATCTCGGCTAGGCGAGCCTTGGTTGCGTCATCGATCTTGGAGTCGAACTCGTAGAACGGAGATAGTCCGGTTCCACCGTTTGCCAAGGTGCCAACGTATGCGTCACCGTTGAATGCGCCACCAGCAGATAGCTCTGCGATGATGTCGTAAACAGCGTTGGTCATGCGCTTCTCAGCAGAGGTAAGCACGTATGGTGCGTACTCTGGAGAGGTTAGAGCCACGTCCTTGTCAACACCGATCATTACACCGGCGATGCCAGCTTCCTTGATTGCCTCAGAAACAGCACCGAACTGGTCTCCACCTACTGGGAAGATTACGTCAGCGCCGTCGTTGATCAAAGCAGCTGCGATCGACTTGGAGGTACCGGAGTTAGGGGTGAAGTCACCGATGAACTGACCGGTAGCTGCGGCTGGGTCCCAACCAACAACCTTAACCTCAGTGCCGTTCTCCTCGCCCCATGCCATAGCTCCGTAGTAGAAGCCGTTCATGAAGTCGGTAACAGCGTCAATCTGCATACCACCGTAGGTACCAACCACCTTGGTGGTCGAGTAAGCAGCAGCTAGGTAGCCAGCTAGGTAGCTGGACTGGTTCATTGCGTAGCCAACTGGCTTTAGGTTTGCGTTGCCCTCAGACCAACCATCGATGGTTACGAAGTTAACCTCTGGGTTAGCAGCAGCAGCAGCGTTTACGTCTGCAACTAGGTTGAAGCCAACAGCGAAGGTGATGTCGCAAGACTGGTCAACCATTGCCTGTAGGTTCGGTGCGAAGTCCTCAGCAGAGTTTGACTCAGCCTCGGCGATCTGAACACCTAGCTCAGTCTGAGCCTTGGTTAGACCGTCAAAAACAGACTCGTTGAACGACTTGTCGTTCCAGCTACCCTCGTCAGAAACTGCACAAGCAAGGTAGTCAATGCTTGGTGCCTCTGATGCGGTCTCCGATGCGGTTGGCTCTGCCTCTGGGGCAGCTGCGCAACCGGTTAGCACTAGGGCTGAAACGCCTAGTAGTGCGAATGCTGCGGATGCATTCTTTAGTTTCAAGGTTTCCTCCTGATTGGAATTTCGCGCCCGAGGGCGCAGTATTGCCACAACTCTACCTGCCAAGCCAAGGCAAAAATGACCTCAGCGGCCAAGTTTTGACCCTGTTTGGTAACTGTTATAAAAGCTCTGAGTGTCCGGTTTGCTTTAGCACATCCACCAAAGACTTCACCTTTTGGGCGTGCTCCTTGGTTGTGATGAGCAAGGCATCCGGGGTGTCCACCACGATCACATCTTCCAGCCCAATCAAAGCGATCAAGCGATCGGTGTCAGAGACCAAGATGCCTGATGAGGAATCAGAAAGAACCTTGGCGGAACCCAAAACCGCAAGGTTGCCCTTTCTTCCCTGGGACTGCAGCTCTGCGATTGAGGCAAAGTCTCCAACGTCGTGCCACTCGAATTCAGCTGGAATAACCGCTACTAGGCCTTGCTCGGCAGCCGGTTCGGCAATCGAGTAGTCGATGGCAATGCGCTTGAGTTTTGCCCAGACGCTCTTGAGGACTGCTTCGCGCTTTGGGGTGTCCCAGGCCTTCGCGATTTCCATGATGCCGCGGTGCAGCTCTGGCTCGGTCTGCTCCAGCACACTGAGTAGCAGACTGGCCTTGGCAATAAACATTCCAGCGTTCCAGAAATAGTCGCCGGATTCGACATATTGCTTGGCGACCTTGATATTTGGCTTCTCGACAAACTTGAGCACCTGGCAGGCCGTTGGGCTCTCAAGTGGCTCACCCTTTTGGATGTAGCCAAATCCCACCGATGGTTCGGTTGGTCTCAGTCCAATGGTGACGATCTTTCCGGTGGCGGCCACATCGATGGCCTCAAGCACGCTCTTTTGAAATTCGGCCTGATCCAAAATCACGTGGTCAGCCGCGAAAGAACCAATGATTACGTCGGGTTGGCGTTGAGCTAACACAGCGGCGGCAAGCGCAATCGCCGCGGTGGAATCTCTGGGAGATGGCTCGAGAATGATGTGCTGTTCGTCTAGGTCTGGAAGCTGCTGCTCAACGGCGTGAGCGTGAACGTTACCGGTAACCACCATGGTCTTTCCCGCTGCCAAGGGCTGCAGCCGATCCCAGGTGTCCTGCAGCAGAGTCTGGCCGCTACCGGTTAGGTCGTGCAGAAACTTCGGTGCGCTAGCACGAGACAAAGGCCAGAGCCTAGAACCCACGCCTCCGGCTGGGATTACGGCAAAGAAATTCTCTAGGTTGCTGCTTTTTGAGGAACTCACCTAATCACCCTAGATGTTTCTTGGCCATTTGGGAAAGCCAAAGAGGTTTGGTTAGTTAGACTTTAGGTATCCCGAAACTATCCATGGAGGCTAGCTTGGCAACTCGGCCAGCAGGAACCCTGTACCGCGGCAAGGTGGGCATGTGGTCCTGGGTGTTGCACCGTATTACCGGTGTCGCAATTTTCTTTTTCCTACTTGTACACATTCTTGACACCGCCCTGGTTCGAGTCAGCCCAGAGGCCTACAACGTCGTGATCGAGTCCTACAAGACTCCGGTTGTTGGTGTTGCAGAGCTTGGCTTGGTTGCTGGAATCTTGTTCCACGGTCTGAACGGTCTTCGCATCATCGCGGTTGACTTCTGGTCCAAGGGCACCAAGTACCAGAACATCATGTTCTGGGCAGTCGTCGCGATCAGCGTGGTTTTGGTGGCGGCCTTTACGCCGGTTCACCTAGCTCGAGTGTTTGGAGCCCACTAATGAGCGTAATTATTGAAACCCCAAACCAGCCTCGTAGCCGCAAGGCCGCCAACTGGGAGAAGTACGGTTGGCTATTCATGCGCGTCTCCGGACCGCTACTGGTTGTCCTGGTCTTCACCCACCTGATTGTGAACCTGGTTATGGGTGAGGGCATCAAGGCCATCGACTTTGCCTTTGTTGCTGGCAAGTGGGCAGATCCGTTCTGGCAGGTCTGGGATCTGGCAATGCTGTGGCTTGCGATGATCCACGGCACCAACGGTATGCGCACCATCGTGAACGACTACGCAGAGCGTGAGAAGGTTCGCGTCGGTCTGAACTACACCCTTTGGATTGTTTGCGCACTCTTGGTGGTTCTAGGAACCCTAGTCATCTTTACTTTTGACCCTTGCCCTGCTGGTGCGGCTGCGGAGCTATTGCCTTCGTTCTGCCCAGTGAACTAGTTAGGAAATCATGGCCAACGACAACGTGACCTATCACAACTACGACGTAGTTATCGTCGGCGCCGGTGGCGCTGGCATGCGCGCTGCGATTGAGGCTGGCCCGCACGCCAAGGTGGCAGTGGTCTCGAAGCTGTTCCCAACCCGCTCCCACACCGGTGCGGCTCAGGGTGGAATGGCTGCAGCGCTCGCAAACGTAGAAGAGGACAGCTGGGAGTGGCACACCTTCGACACCGTTAAGGGTGGCGACTACCTGGTAGACCAGGATGCCGCTGAGATTTTGGCCAAGGAATCGGTTCAGGCCGTTATCGACCTAGAGAACATGGGTCTGCCATTCAACCGAACCCCAGACGGCAAGATCGACCAGCGCCGCTTTGGTGGTCACACTCGTGACCACGGCAAGGCCCCAGTGCGCCGCAGCTGCTACGCAGCCGACCGTACCGGCCACATGATCCTGCAGACCCTGTACCAAAACTGCGTAAAGCTGGGAATTGAGTTCTACAACGAGTTCTACGTGCTTGACCTAGTTATGAACGAGGGCAAGCCTGCCGGTGTAGTTGCCTACGAATTGGCAACCGGAGACATTCACGTCTTTGCGGGTAAGTCGATAGTTTTCGCAACCGGTGGCTTTGGCAAGATCTACAAGACCACCTCGAACGCTCACACCCTCACCGGTGATGGCGTTGGCATCATCTTCCGCAAGGGCCTGCCACTTGAGGACATGGAGTTCTACCAGTTCCACCCAACCGGCCTAGCCGGTCTAGGAATTCTGCTCTCCGAGGCGGCTCGTGGTGAGGGTGGAATTCTGCGTAACGCCTCCGGCGAGCGTTTCATGGAGCGCTACGCACCAACCATCAAGGACCTAGCTCCGCGTGACATGGTTGCGCGTGCGATGGCAAACGAGGTGCGCGAGGGTCGCGGTGCCGGTCCAAACAAGGACTACGTACTACTTGACCTAACTCACCTAGAGCCAGCGGTCATTGACGCCAAGCTTCCAGACATCACCGAGTTTGCTCGCACCTACCTGGGCGTTGAGCCTTACACCGAGCCGGTGCCAGTGTTCCCAACCGCGCACTATGCGATGGGTGGCATTCCAACCAACATCAAGGCCGAGGTGCTTAGCGACAACGACACCGTGGTGCCAGGTCTTTACGCAGCCGGTGAATGTGCCTGTGTCTCGGTACACGGTGCTAACCGCTTGGGAACCAACTCGCTACTGGACATCAACGTCTTTGGTAAGCGTGCTGGTCGCTACGCGGTTGAGTATGCCAAGACTGCCAAGCAGGTTCCAGTTCCAGAGAATGCTGCCGACGAGGTTGTAGCCATGTTGGAAAAGGTTCGCAAGGCCAAGGGTAAGGAAAAGGTTGCTCAGCTTCGCAAGGAGCTGCAGGAGACCATGGACAAAAACGCCCAGGTATTCCGCACCGAGGAGACCTTGCAGGAAGCCTTCGACAAGATCATGGAGCTTCGCAAGCGTTACGAGAACATCTCGATCCAGGACCAGGGTCGCCGCTTCAACACCGACCTACTAGAGGCTGTTGAGCTTGGCTTCCTACTGGACCTTGCCGAGGTAACCGTGATCACTTGCCGCGAGCGCCGCGAGTCCCGCGGGGCACACCTGCGCGAGGACTTCCCAGACCGCAACGACAAGAAGTTCATGGTTCACTCAATGGCCTACAAGGTTGACAAGACCGATAAGGCCACCGGAACCAACATCAAGCTCGGCTGGAAGCCAGTCGTAATTACCAACTACCAGCCGATGGAGCGCAAGTACTAATGGCCCAGCAGCAGATCGCAGAAGTTGCCTCATTCCAGGTAACCCTTTTTATTCGTCGCTTCGACCCAGAAACCGACAGCGAGCCGAAGTGGGTTGACTACGACGTTGAGATGTTCGGCACCGATCGTGTGCTAGACGCACTACACAAGATCAAGTGGGAGCAGGATGGTTCGCTAACCTTCCGTCGCTCCTGTGCTCACGGTGTGTGTGGCTCGGACGCAATGCGCATCAATGGTCGCAACCGCTTGGCATGTAAGACCCTGATCAAGGATCTAGACATCTCGCAGCCGATCTACATCGAGCCAATCAAGGGTCTTCCAGTTGAGAAGGACCTGATTGTCGACATGAACCCGTTCTACCAGGCATACAAGGACATCAACCCATTCCTAATTGCCTCGGACAAGCCTGAGAAGGAGCGCCTACAGTCCCCTGAGGACCGTGCTCGCTACGACGACACCACCAAGTGCATTCTCTGCGCCGCCTGCACCACCAGCTGCCCAGTGTTCTGGACCGATGGTCAGTACTTTGGCCCTGCCGCAATCGTGAACGCTCACCGCTTTATCTTTGACTCCAGAGACGAGGCGGCTCAGGTTCGCATCGACATCTTGAATGACAAAGAGGGTGTTTGGCGCTGCCGCACCACCTTTAACTGCACCGAGGCTTGCCCTCGCGGCATTGAGGTAACCAAGGCAATCTCTGAGGTCAAGCAGGCCATCCTGCGCGGAAAGCCGTGAGCCTAAGTCGTCGAGCCGCCCTTGGCTCGATGGCGGCCGCTGGCACTTTGGCGCTCGGGGCATGTTCGCAAGCGCAAGAGTCGACTCCAATCACCTCCGATAGCGAAGCTGTTACCGGCGAAGTCCTTCTCGGACTGACATCAGAGGTTCCTGTCGGCGGTGGCACAAAGTTCGCGGTCGATAAGACCCTGACCGTGCTAGTGACCCAAACCACAGCCGGCAACTACAAGGCTTTCAGCGCAACCTGCACCCACGCCGGCTGCATCGTGACCGGGGTTCGGGATAACGAAATTGCTTGCGGTTGTCACGGAGCTAGATTCGATCCAGAGACCGGTAGTCCGATTGATGGGCCGGCAAAGACTGCGCTTGGAAAGATTTCACTCGATATTCGTGGCGAAGAGATTTGGATAACCATCTAGTGCTGAAAGTAACCACCGTAAACGTCAATGGCATCAGAGCGGCCGCGAGAAAAGATATGGCGCAGTGGCTAAAGGAGGCCAACCCAGACATCCTTTGCCTACAAGAGGTTAGAGCTCCTCAGGGTGAGCTTTTGGCTCTGGCGCAAGATGGCCCGATCGCCATCCCGGGCGGCTGGAATATCTATGACCACGAGGCCAGCGCCAAGGGTCGCGCCGGAGTCGCAATTTTGTCAAAGCAGCCAGCGCTCGAGGTCCGGGTGGAGCTTGGCCCAGATGAGTTTGACTCGGCTGGACGTTGGATCGAAGCGGATTTTGAGACCCCAAGTGGCATCTTTACCGTGGTGAGTGTTTACGTGCACTCCGGCGAGGTGGACACCCCGAAGCAGGTTGAGAAATACAAGTTCCTAAACGCCATGTCTGAGCGTATGCAGTGGCTGATTAAGAATCGCGACTACGCGGTCGTGGTTGGTGATTTGAATGTTGGTCACACCGAGTTGGATATCAAGAACTGGAAGGGCAATCTAAAAAACGCCGGTTTCTTACCCGAGGAGCGCGCGTTTTTTGATGGCTTTGCCAATCAGGGTTGGGTGGACATGGGTCGCGCTGCGCACCCGGGAGTGCCAGGTCCTTACACCTGGTGGTCTTTCCGCGGTCAGGCTTTCGACACCGATGCTGGCTGGCGAATTGATTACCAGCTCGCAACCCCAAAGCTTGCCAAAAAGGGGCAGAATTATCGGGTCGATAGAGCACCAAGCTATGACACCCGTTGGACCGATCACACACCGGTGAACGTCGAATACGACCTGTAGGAAAAAGATGACCAAGCCAAACCTGCTATCGGGCATGCAGCCAAGCGCTGCCAGCTTGCACCTCGGAAACTACCTGGGGGCACTCACCCAGTGGGTGAAGATGCAGGATGACTTCAATGCCTACTACGTCATCGTTGACCTGCACGCAATTACCGTTCCGCAGGATCCAAGCGAGCTGCGGCAAAACACCCGCCGCACGGCGGCCCAGTACATCGCTGCGGGAATTGATCCGACCAAGTCGGCTTTATTTGTGCAGTCACATGTTCCAGCTCACGCCCAATTGGCTTGGGTGCTGAACTGCATCACCGGTTTTGGTGAGGCCAGCCGAATGACTCAGTTCAAGGACAAAAGCCAAAAAGGTGGAGCCGATAACTCCTCGGTAGGACTTTTTACCTACCCAATTCTGCAGGCCGCTGACATCCTGCTCTACCAGCCAAAGTCTGTCCCAGTTGGTGAAGACCAGCGCCAGCACCTTGAGCTAACCAGAGACTTGGCGACCCGATTCAACTCAAGATTTGGCAAGACCTTCGAAATCCCAGAGGCAAAGATCCTCAAGGAAACCGCGAAGATCTATGACCTTCAGGAGCCAACCGCAAAGATGTCGAAGTCCGCTGCGGACCCAAAGGGTCTGGTGAATCTAATGGACGAGCCAAGCGTTATTGCCAAGAAGATCAAGAGTGCGGTTACTGACACCGATGGCGAGATTCGCTTTGATCGCGATGCCAAGCCGGGAGTTTCTAACCTCATCGGCATCTACAGCGCCATCACCGGTGAAAGCATCGAGTCCTTCACTTCATCGCTTCAGGGCCAGGGTTATGGAGCTCTAAAGACCGCGGTGGCAGATGCTGTAGTGGCAACTCTCGATCCAATTCGAGTACGCGCCCAGGAGTTGCTAGCCGATCCAGCCGAACTAGATCGACTGCTAGCCCAGGGAGCTGCCAAGGCAAATGACATTGCGGAGCGCACGCTTTCCGATGTCTACGACAAGCTCGGCTTCGTCCGCCCATAGCGGCAGGGAATTTTGCCGGCGAAACCGCTATTGTTCTAAGTAACACAGTTCTTCGGGGTCAGTGAAAATCTGAGCCGGCGGTTAAAGTCCGCGACCCGACTGGGAGTTTGGCAGCCAGCTAGATGACCTCAGGCGGTTGAATCGGTGAAATTCCGATACCGACGGTTAAAGTCCGGATGGGAGAAGAACCTGGGTGCTCTGCACCCGTTTTTCTCGCGCGCCCGCGGTCTGTGATTACCGAGAGGGCGAAATGAACCAGCAAGCATTTGAACCTGCGATGCGCAGGTCGCTTGAGCTTGCCCTAAACGGCCCAGCCCACGGCGTAAACCCTCAGGTGGGCGCGGTTATTCTCGATGAAGATTTGAACATCATTGCCGAAGGTTGGCACCAGGGAGCCGGCACGCCGCACGCCGAGGTCATGGCACTTTCAAACCTGGCTGCCGGCTACGGCGATAACCCGCCTAAGAATCTCACCGCGGTGGTGACCCTTGAGCCTTGTAATCACACCGGCCGAACCGGACCTTGCTCGCAGGCACTGATTGCTGCCGGGATTTCTCGGGTGGTATTCGCGTCTCAAGATCCGGGTGATGTCTCTGGCAATGGTTCTCAGACGCTGCGCGATGCCGGTATTGAGGTGATCTCCGGTGTTCTGGTTTCTGAGGCAGACCAGCAATCCAGGGTTTGGCTAACTGCGAATCGCAATAAGCGCACCTATGTCACCCTGAAGTGGGCCAGTAGCCTCGATGGTCGCAACGCAGCAGATGATGGCACCAGCCAGTGGATCTCTGGTCCACTATCGCGCGAGCACACCCATTTGACTCGCTCGCAGATTGATGCGATTGCGGTTGGCACCGGCACGGTTTTGGCCGACAATCCCGAGCTAACTGCCCGCAGACCTGACGGAAGCTACTTTGAGCATCAGCCGATTCGAGTCGTGATTGGTGAAAGCGAACTTGGCGGAGATTTGAAGATTTTCAACGACAAGGCCCCCACGATTCACATTCAAACTAGAAACCTAGGAGATGCACTTGCGAATCTTTGGGCACGCGGGGTGAAGCATCTTCTGGTTGAAGGCGGACCCACTCTTGCCAGCCAGTTTGAGCAGGAGAACCTGGTTGATGAATACCAGATCTACCTGGCGCCAGTTTTACTTGGCGGGGCTAAAACCTCGCTTACTGACATAGGCGTAAACAACATTGCGGATGCCCACCGCCTTGAGATTTTTGAGATCCAGCAATTGGGCAACGATCTTTTCCTTAGAGCCAGGAGGGCCTAATGTTCACCGGAATTATTGAAGAACTCGGCAAGGTTGCGGCAATTGAGCAACAGCCAGATGCGATTCGACTAACCATCGCCTGCGGCAAGGTGCTCAGCGACCTAAAGCGTGGTGACTCAATCAGCTGCTCTGGCACCTGCCTGACTGCAATCGATATCGATGGCAACTCTTTCACCGCAGATGTGATGCTCGAGACCCTCAAGCGCTCGAGCCTGAGCGAAGTAAAGGTTGGCGACGTAATCAACCTTGAGCGAGCGATGCAGCACGAGACCCGCTTTGGCGGTCACATCGTGCAAGGTCACGTCGATGGAGTTGGCGAGGTAATCTCGCGCGAGAAGAGCGATAACTGGGACTGGGTGCGAATCCGTATTCCGGCAGACCTGATGAAGTATGTCGTGATGAAGGGTTCAATCACCATCGACGGCATCTCGCTAACCGTAAACGAACTGGGCGATGACCACATTGCGGTCTCGCTGATTCCAGAGACTTTGGAAGTGACCACCTTGGGCTACAAGCAGCCCGGTGACAAGGTCAATGTCGAGGCAGACGTGCTTGCGAAGCACATTGAAAGGCTATTGCAGTTTAAATGAGTGAACTTTCCAGCATCGAAGAGGTAATTGCCGCGCTAAAGGCCGGCAAGCCTGTTCTGGTATCGGACGCCGAGGACCGTGAAAACGAAGGCGATGCCATCATCGCCGCCGAGTTCGCGACCCAGGAGTGGTTGGCGTGGATGATCCGCTACACCTCGGGTTACATCTGCGCTCCGATGAGCCGCGAGCGTGCCAATCAGTTAGAGCTTCCACTGATGTGGGTGAACAACAAGGACCCGCACCAGACCGCCTACACAGTGAGCGTTGACGCTGCCAGTCGAACCTCGACCGGAATCAGTGCCGCAGAGCGAGCCTTGACCGGTCGCGTGCTGGCAGACCCAAACTCCACTGCCGATTCTCTGATTCGCCCAGGACACGTTATTCCGTTGCGCGCCAAGCCCGGTGGAGTGCTCGAACGCCCCGGTCACACCGAGGCTGCCGTCGATTTGATGCTTCTCGCCGGACTGCAACCAGTTGCCCTGATGGCCGAAATGGTTAACGACGACGGAACAATGATGAGGTTTGGGGAATTATTAGACACCGCTAAGCGGTTTGAACTTCCTATGACCACCATTGCAAACCTGAAGGACCACCTAGCTCGTCGCGAGGAGAAGCAGGCACAGCCTGCCAACCGCATTCGATTTGAGGCTGAGGCCAACGTTCCGACCACCCACGGAGACTTCAGACTGCGCGGCTACTACGACGTAGAGACCACCGCAGACCACGTGGCATTGATTTCCGGTAACCCAACCGGTGAGAACGTTCTCGTCCGCCTGCACTCCGAGTGCATCACAGGTGAAGCATTCGGCTCTCTCAAGTGCGAGTGTGGCCCACAGCTCGAGGCCGCCATGGACGCAGCTGCTGCTGACCCAAACGGTGGCGTTGTGATCTACCTACGTGGCCAGGAAGGTCGCGGAATCGGACTTTTGAACAAGCTAAAGGCTTACGCACTTCAGGAGAAAGGCCTCGACACAGTCGATGCCAACCTGGCTCTAGGTCTGCCTTCTGAAGCTCGTGAATACGGCGCAGCAGTTGCGATCTTGCACGACCTTGGTATCAAGAGTGTTCGACTCATGACCAACAACCCAGCCAAGAGCAGCTTCTTGGTTGAGGCTGGAATTCCAGTGAACGAGACCGTTCCACTGGTTGTAGGTCTGGCAAAAGAGAACACCGGCTACCTTCAGGTAAAGCGCGAGCGCATGGGACACCAATTACCAGCTAACCTGTAACCGTGAGTGGATCAGGCGCTCCCGAACTGCGCGCCAGCGCAGCGGGTAAAAAGATATTTGTAATTTCGACCAGTTGGCACACCCAAATCATGGACGGCCTAGTCGCCGGTGCTCTTCGCGAGCTTGAGGCATCGGGTGCCACAAAGGTAATCCAGCAAACTGTGCCAGGTGCTTTTGAGTTGCCGCTAGCTGCTAAGTGGGCCGTCGAAAAAGGAGCTGACGCAGTTATTGCGCTTGGTGTTGTGATCCAGGGTGAAACACCACACTTCGATTTTGTCTGCAATTCCGCCACCGATGGTCTCACCAGAGTTCAGCTTGATTACGGAGTTCCGATCGGTTTTGGCCTTCTTACAGTGAATCACGAGAGCGAAGCGCTAGCCAGAGCTGGTCTAGAAGGCTCCAAGGAAGACAAGGGCAAAGAGGCCGTGCAGGCTGCTTTGACCATGGCCAATTTGATATAAATTTGCCAAGCGCCTGGGGTGGAACGATGTTAGACAATCTGGAACTCATTGAACTGGACAAGCGTGCGAGGGATTTCCTCAGGCTTGAGGTTCACGAATCCCAAGCCAATTTGGTTTCAACGGTTGCTGAGAGCTACGCCGATGCGCTTTTCCTGCCGCGAGATTCAAATGGAGCACCCGTTGTCTGGATGCGCGGAATCCTCAGGAACTCCCAACCGGCTGGTTTCATAATGTGTGCTGAGCCTACGGAGCAGCAAAGAGACCCCTGGCTCTGGCGACTATTAGTAGACAAATCACACCAGGGAATGGGCGTGGGAACGTTCGCCGTGCAAGAGGTTCTAAACAGGTATCGCGAGATGGGCTGTACAAGGGTGCTTCTTTGCTGGGTTCCAGACGAGCAAAACTCTGCGGATTTCTACAGAAAACTCGGGTTTGAAGAAACCGGCGAAATGTGGGACGGCGAAGTTGTTGCGGCGTTCACTTTTTGATGGGCTAGATTCGACAGAGACAGCTTGATTTCTAGGCTCGAGGGAGGCAATGTCGCTTGGAGGTTCTACTTGCGATTTTGGTGGTGCTAGCGGCACTGGTCGCCCCAGCGCTTTGGAAGAGCAAGCCCGGCAGAAAGCGGCATTCGGCAATGTCTGGCGCGTTTGCTGCCATGGATGAAGCCTTTCATCCAGGGGGCAAACAAGCCACCGAACAGCTCGCTGAACAGACTCAGGCAAGCAAGCCCCTACCAAGCCCAGAGGACCAAAAGCTATAGGCTGAGATTGTTCAAAGGAGCATCATGCAGCCAACCGCAGAATTCATTCTTCACTCTCTACTAGTTCTTCACTTCCTCGGGCTCGCGTCGCTTTTGGGTGGCTTTTTGACCCAGATGAAAGCCATGGGCAAGAACCTAGCGACCATCGTTCCAGCAATGGTTCACGGCGCCTGGACCATGTTGATCACCGGAGTCTTGATGGTCGGTGTTCGCGAGTGGATGGCCGTGATGGCTTGGGACGAAGAGCTCAACCACATGAAAATTGGCGTGAAATCTCTAGTGATCACGCTGATCTTGGTTTTGGTGCTTCACTTTAAGAAGAAGCAGACCGTATCGGCCAAGGCATTTGGCGCAATCGGTCTGCTCACCATCTTGAACGTGGTGCTAGCGGTCTTCTGGTAATTACCTCATAAACAGGGCCTTTAGCCTCACCGTTGTGAAGGTGAGTCCAAGGGCAATCATCACTACGAAGTAAGCGATGTGGCCAAGCACAGCCATGTCCATTACGCCCAGCATTAGTGAGCGCACCAGGTCAACGCCCTGACAAAGTGGCAACGCCTTCACGATTACCTGGATCCACTCCGGATAGACGCTCACTGGGAAGAAGGTTCCCGAGAACAGGAACATCGGCAAAAGGAAGAAATTCACCCAGTTCATCTGCTGGAAGTTCTTCATATATGAAGTGATTGCCATTCCAACCGACGCAAAGCCGAAGGCGATCAGAGTTGCCGCTGGAATTGCCAATAAGCCCCAAGCATTGGTCACCAGTCCAAGCGGTGCGACAATCGCCATAAAGCCAACCGAGTAGGTGGCACCGCGAATCAGCGCCCAAGAGATTTCCCCAAGTGCGACATCCATCGGACCGAGCGAGCTAGAGAGCATCACCTGGTAGACCTTGCCGAAGTGCATCTTGAAGAAGACATTCCAGGTGGCGTCATACAGTGCGCCATTCATCGCACTAGTCGCCAAAAGCGCAGGTGCGATAAATGCCGCGTAGCTCACCGGATTACCGTTGCCATCCTGCACGTCGCCGATCAGCTGGCCAATACCAAAACCAAAGGCCATCAAGTAGAGCACTGGCTCAACAAAACCAGAAACGATAATCAACCAGTTCGAGCTCTTAGCTGCGTAAAGTGCGCGCTCAATCATGACCATGGCGCGACCGGAGTAAACCGATGCTCCGGGACGCTTGGCGCGCTTCTCGGCGATGGCAACCGCCTGAGTAATCAAAGCTTGAGTGATCATCGAGAAAGCCTCTCTTTGAACTTTGGATACACAAAGCGCATGGCTACGACGCCCATGATGGCGAGGTATGCCAGGTGAACAAAGAACATGCCGTCAGCTAGTTCCATGCCGTAGGAAAGGTGCCTTCCGAGCTGAACCGAATGCCAAAGCGGCGATATCCAGCCCAATGGCTGCAGGTAAATCGGCATTTGCTCCAGCGGATAGAAGGTTCCGGAGAACAAGAACATCGGTGCGATAACAAAGCGACCGATGAGCGCGAAATAGCCCTCATCGCGCTCCAACCTGGCAGTAATCGCCAGCATCACCGAAGCCCAGCCCCAGGCTGCCAACATCGAAGACAAAAGCAGTGGGATAACGCTGGAGACTGGCACCGCACCAAATGCCAACAGCACACCTAGGTACATCAGGGTGGTGAACAGTCCTCGACCCAGCGCAACAATCATCACGCCGTCGGCAATCTGTCTCGCCGAAACGCTGGTGGCATTGATCGCAAAGAACAGTTTGTCCCAAACAAAACCATCCATGGTTGGGAACGTAACCTCGTCCATCACGCCCTGAATGGCTGCCGATGCCAAAAGCGCGGGAGCCACGAACTGGATGTACGGGACACCTAGGATTCCACCGCCACCGGTGTTGGCATCCACCAACGCCCCGATGCCAAGACCCACTGAGATCAAGTAAAGGATTGGATTGCCCAAACCAAAGGCAATAACCGAACCCATCCACTTGCTCATCGAGTAGAAGCGATACTCGGCTACTCGCCAAGCACCAAAGCGCACTGCGCGTTTGGGGTCGACCGCCCTGCCGGGCTTGAATTCAAGCGACATTAGTCGACCAACGTCCTACCGGTCAGGCGCAAGAAGACGTCTTCCAGCGAGGACCTGCGAACCAGCGAGGTCACAGGGTGTAGGCCTGATTCGAGAATAGAGGTCAGCAGAGCTTCACCCTTCTCGGTGTAAATCAAGATGCGATCTGGCAACAGTTCCAGGCGATCGCCCTTGCCCTCGAGCTGCTTTGCCACCGTCTCGTTCTTGTCGGTTCCAAAACGAAGCTCAACGACTTCCTTTGAGGAGTAGTCACGAATCAACTCGGCAGGAGAACCCTCCGCCATGATCTTGCCCTTGTCCATCACGATGATGCGATCGCATAGCTGCTCAGCCTCGTCCATGTAGTGGGTGGTGAGCACCAAAGTGACGCCCTGTTCCTTTAGGCGGAACAGTCGATCCCAAAGAATGTGACGTGCTTGCGGGTCCAGGCCAGTGGTTGGCTCATCCAGCAGCAAAATCTCAGGCTCGTTCACGAGGCCACGGGCGATCGCCAAGCGACGCTGCATACCACCGGATAGATCGTCTGCCTTTTCGTTGCGCTTGTCGGTCAGCTGAGCGAACTCCAAAAGTTCTTCGACCTTGGTCTTTAGCCACTTGCGAGGCAGGCCGAAGTAGCGACCGTAAGTTACAAGGTTTTCCCAAACCTTTAGCTCACGATCAAGCATGTCCTTCTGCGGCACAACACCTAGGTGGGCTCGAATCTCAGGACCCTGGTCGTTTGGTTCCTTGCCCAAAATAGTCAGCTCACCGGAGGTGCGCTGTGATACCGAGGTGATCATCTTCATCGTGGTGGACTTGCCCGCACCATTCGGGCCGAGGAGCCCAAAGGACTCACCTCGATAAACATCAAAGTCGATGCCGTCTACCGCAACAAAATCTTTGTACTTCTTAGTGAGGGAGCGAGCGCGAATAACCGATTCGCGCTCAGTGTTTTTTGACAACTCAATCTCCATTTCAGGCCCAAATCTGGACAGCCCTTCAGACTAGCAAGGTGGCCCCGAAAATTAGATAGCGACAAGCCACGTTTCTTTGTTACTCAAAGATTGATATCTTTCTCAAATGGAGAAGCTGGGTAATCGTCGCAAGACCGGGGTGGAGCAGTACTACACCCCAAAAGACCTAGCCCTAAAACTCAGCGCAGAACTAATCGCGATTACCGGTAGCAACCGTTCATTCTTGGAACCGGCCGGTGGGAACGGCTCCTTTATCGCTGCGCTTGAATCGCTCGGCGCGCAAGATATCCAGGCCGTTGATCTCTACCCGAAGCACCCAAAGGTTAAAGGCGCGAATTTCTTGGAGCACACTCCTAGCGGCCAGGACTTGGTGACAATTTCAAACCCGCCGTTTGGGAGAAACAACTCGCTCTCAATTCCCTTTTTCAACCACGCAGCCAATCACAGCGAATACATCGCCTTCTTGGTGCCCAGGTCTTGGCGAAAGTGGTCAGTCCAGAACCGGCTTGACCGAAGGTTCCACCTAATCTCAGACCAAGATGTCGCGGTGAATTACGTCACCGACTCCGGTGAACGCATCGGTGTAAACAATGATCTTCGAACCTGTTTTCAAATCTGGCAGCGCCAGAAAACTCTTCGCCCAATCATCAAGGTGGCGGATCAGGGCTTGATTCAAAAATGTAAACCCGAGCAGGCTGACATCGCAGTTCGAGTCTTTGGTTTTGGCTGCGGCAAGGTTTATCGAGACTTTCCAAGGGTGGCAAACACCACTTTGATGTTCCTCACAGTTTTGGATGCCAGGGTGTTTGAGGTCATTGAAGGGTTAGATTATGAGAGGTTCACGTTGAACACCTCTTACACCAGGGCCCTAGCCCTACCGGAGTTGAACTACCTACTCAACGAGGCGATCTTCGGTGACCCAATGATCAGACTAGAGGCATAAATTGAGCGATTACCGCGACCCGTCAGAAAACCCAAGGTCTAGAGAGTACAAGGGGCCAAGAGCAAGCCTTAGTGACCTCCTCCCCTACCTGGCGGATCACAAGAAAGCGCTAATCATTGCGCTGGTGCTCTCGATTATCACCTCGCTGCTTTCCCTTGCCCAACCGCTATTGATGGGACAGGTAATCTCGGCGGTCGAACAGAGTAAAGAATTCACAAATCTCGCCATCGGAATCGTGGTGCTGTTGGTGAGTGCAGCGCTAATCAATGGCTTTCAGTTCTACTTGCTTTACCGCACCGGCGAAGGGGTAGTGCTTGGCACCCGCAAGAAGCTGGTCTCAAGACTGCTTCGACTTCCGATCAAGGAATATGACCGCAGAAGAATTGGTGATCTGGTTTCGCGCGTTGGGGCAGACTCCACGCTTCTAAAATCCGTGCTCACCCAGGGCTTGGTTGATGCGGTCGGTGGAATGTTGCAGTTCCTTGGAGCAATCATTCTGATGGCATTTATCGACCCGATTCTTTTGGGCTCGACTTTGCTGGTGGTCTTTATTGCGGTGGCAGCCATCGCGATGACCGGTCGCAAGCTACGCAGTGCAACCACCAAGGCCCAGCAAAAGGTTGGTGCGATGAGCGCATCGGTTGAGCGAGCACTCGGTGCTATCCGAACCATCAGGGCAGCCAGAGCAGAAACCCGCGAAGCCCAGGCCATCGATAAGGATGCCCTTGCCGCATATGACCAGGGTGTCAAGATCGCCAAGCTAAGTGCGATCGTGGCTCCGATCGCGCAGATCGCTTTCAACACCGCATTCATCGTGGTGCTTGGACTGGGTGGTCTGCGAGTTGCAACGGGTGAAACCTCAATCTCGAGCCTGGTCACCTTTGTGATCTTGTTGTTCTTCATGGTTGGCCCGCTGATATCGGCCTTTGGTGCCTACTCCTCGGTGATGAGTGCCCTGGGTGCGCTGGCTCGCATTCAAGAAATCATGGTGATTGACGAGGAAGACCAAGGATCTGGCGATCTGAACCGTCAGGGTAACAATGCCGTTGAGTTTTCGAACATCTCCTTCCACTATGAGCCCGGTGAGGACGAGGAGCCAAAGTCGATTCTCGAGAATGTCTCCTTCCAGATTCCGCGAGGCAGCCGAGTTGCGTTAGTTGGTCCATCGGGTGCTGGAAAGTCCACCATTTTCTCGCTGATTGAAAGGTTCTACGAACCAACCGGCGGTGAGATTCTGCTGGATGGAACCAGCGTCCAGAAAATGTCACTGGACACTTTGCGGTCGCAGATTGGGTATGTCGAACAAGATGCTCCAGTGCTAGCCGGATCAATTCGCGAAAACCTATTGCTTGGTCGTGCTGAGGCAACCGATGAAGACCTTCGTGAGGTACTGGACATGGTCAATCTCACCGAAGTGTTGAACCGAGACGCCAAGGGCCTAGATGCTGAAGTTGGCGAAAACGGCATCATGCTTTCCGGTGGTGAGCGCCAACGTTTGGCAATTGCCAGGGCACTGTTGGCAGCTCCCCCGATCTTGCTTCTGGATGAATCAACTAGTGCGCTCGATGGTCCAAACGAGCAGCGTATGCGCGAGGCGATTGATGCGGTGGCGAAGAATCGAACCTTGATTGTGATTGCTCACCGACTTTCCACCGTGGTGGACAGCGACCAGATCATCGTGCTGGAACGTGGTCAAGTGGTTGGCTCTGGCACCCACTCGGAGCTGGTCAAGTCAACTCCGCTTTACGCCGAGCTAGCAAAGCACCAACTGCTGGTCTAGTTGTAGAGTGGGGGCATGAGCGCTGCCACTGACCAGCCCTCGGCAACGCAACGTAGCTTTGCACTCGAGCTCGATGCTGCCGACCCGCTGGCGCAATACAAACACCAATTTGTCATAACCGATCCCGACCTTTGCTATCTGGATGGCAACTCGCTGGGGCGCCTTCCAAAGAAGACGGTTGAGTCAATCAATAAGTTCCTAATGGACGAATGGGGAACCGAACTGGTTGACGGCTGGAGCCACTGGATCGACCAGGCACAGCCGGCCGGCAACCTACTGGCAAGAAGCGTGCTAGGTACAACCGAAGGTCAGACCCTGGTCTGCGACACCACCAGTGTCAACTTCTACCAACTTTGCTTGGCAGCTTTGAAGGCGCGTCCTGGTCGCAAAACTGTGATTATCGACTCGGCTAACTTTCCAACCGATCGCTATATCCTCGCCGGCATCGCCGAGCAGTTCGGGCTGAATCTAATCACCCTCAACAACGACGGCATGGGCGGACCAGGTTCGGTGGCTGTCGAACACGATTGCGAGCTGATTAGCCCCCAGGAGCTCGAGAAACACCTCAGCGAAGATGTTGCGTTTGTCACCCTGCAGGCCATCCAGTATCGCTCTGGTGGTAGACCAGATATCAAGGGCATCACCGATGTGGCTCGCAAGTATGGGGCACTGGTGATCTGGGACTGCTCTCACGCAGCCGGTGCGATTGATCTTCAGTTCGATGCCAACGGCGTTGACCTAGCGGTGGGCTGCACCTACAAATACGGCAACTCCGGCCCGGGCTCACCAGCCTGGATGTTTATTCGTAAGGAACTTCAGGACCAACTTCAGATCCCAATTCAAGGTTGGTTCTCGAATGAGCACCAGTTTGCGATGGGTCCTTTCTACGAAAAAGCCAAGGGCATCCGCGGCTTCCAAATCGCTAGCCCAAGCATCATCGGCATTCGCGGTGTTGAGGTGGCATTCTCGATGATTGAGGAAGCCGGCATCAAGCAGATCGAGGCCAAGGCAGCCAAGGGCACTGATCTGATGATAGAGCTGTTCGATGCTTGGTTAGCACCGCTTGGCTTTAGCCTGGGGACTCCACGCGATTCAAAAAAGCGCGGTGGTCACATCATCGTGATTCACAAAGATGCCAAGCAGATTGCGGTTGCGCTTCGCAAGCTCAAGAACGTGATTCCGGACTATCGCGAACCGGGAGCAATTCGCCTTGCCATCTCGCCACTGACCACCAGCTACACCGAGGTTTACTACGGTTTCGAAAGACTGCGCGACCTAGTGGCTTCTGGAGATTACAAGCAAGTTCAGCTAGATGGGAACCGAGTCACATGACCCACGACAAGCACGTTAGCTACATCTCATACCTCAAGGTCGATGAGCTACTCACGCTGCAGCAGCCGCTTAGCGATGGACCAGAGCACGATGAGCTGCTGTTCATCACCATCCACCAGGTTTACGAACTGTGGTTCAAGCAGATTCTGCACGAGGTGGCAGCAGCGCAAAGATCTCTTGCCGCAGGCGACACCCACCGATCGCTAGCTCTGCTTGGTCGAGTAAGAACCATTATGAAAACCTGCGTCTCACAGCTGGATATTCTCGAGACCATGACCCCGCTGCAGTTCAACTCCTTCAGGGCAAGACTAACCAGCGCATCAGGATTTCAATCCGCCCAGTTCCGAGAGCTGGAGGCGGTCTTGGGGCGCCGCGATCAGGCCGGTGCGAATGCCGACAAGGGCACCGGTATGGGGATGGCTGAGCACCTAATGCCAGGCTCAGAAGCTAGAGCCAGAGTCGAAGCTGCGATGCTCAGACCCTCGTTGTGGGATTCAGCACTGCACTATTTCCACTCCCGAATGCCGATGCCGGAAAGCGTGCTCAAGCGTGATGTCACCCAGGCTTGGGAGCCAAACGAAGCGGTTCAAAAGGTTCTAATCGAGCTTCACAAAGTCGACCCCGAAGCTTCCATGGTTGCCGAATCGCTAGTTGATTTTGATGAGGGACTGCAGGAGTGGCGCTATAGACACGTGAAGATGGTGGAGCGCACCATTGGTCGCAAGATGGGAACTGGCGGATCGGCTGGCGCGGGCTATCTGGCAAGCACTTTGTTCAACCCAGTCTTTCCAGACCTGTGGGCGATCAGATCTCAGTTCTGAGCCGCTAGTACAACGTTCTTTAGCAGCATTGCCCTGGTCATTGGACCAACGCCGCCGGGATTTGGAGATAACCAACCGGCAACCTGACTTACCGTCGGGTCAACATCGCCAGTCAATCCTTGCTCGGTTCGGGTGATTCCAACATCCAAAACCGCAGCGCCGGGCTTTATCCACTCCGGCTTCACAAAGTGAGGTTGGCCCAAGGCAGCAACCACGATGTCTGCCCGGCGGATGGCAGCTGGGATATCTTTACTCGCACTGTGAAGCAGAGTGACTGTTGAGTCAATCCCCTTGCGGGTCATCAGTAGGCCAAGTGGCCTACCAACCGTCAAACCGCGGCCAATAATCGCAACCTCGGCCCCTTTGGTTGGAACCTGATAGCGCTTGAGTAGCTCAACGATTCCGTTTGGCGTGCAGGGAAGTGGCGACTTCATCTCTCCTGAAACATTCAAAACCAATCGACCCAGATTGATTGGGTGCAGGCCATCGGCATCCTTGGCTGGATCCATCAACTCCAAGATGGCATTCGAATCGATTCCACCAGGAAGTGGCAACTGGACAATGTAGCCGGTGACCTCTTTGGAGTCGTTTAGATCCCTAACCGCAGCCTTGATGTCATTCAGGGTCGCTGAAGCTGGCAGGTCAATGCGAATTGAGTTGATGCCCACCTGGGCACAGTCACGGTGCTTACCTCCGACATAGGAGTGTGAACCTGGGTCATCGCCCACCAAAAGGGTGCCAAGACCTGGAGTGATTCCGGTCTGCTTGAGCTTTGCTACCTCTACTGCGAGTTCGGCTTTGATTGCCTTGGCGGTAGCCAGGCCATCCAGCACGATCGCAGTCAAAGACTTACCAGTTCTCTAGGTTTGAGTAAAGCGGAATGCGGTCGGTGAGCTTGTGAACTCGAGCGCGAAGTGCCGCAAGGTCTGCACCTGGCTTTAGGGCATTGGCGATGATGTCCGCCACCTCGGTGAACTCCTCAGCACCAAAGCCACGAGTTGCCAAAGCTGGGGTTCCGATGCGAATACCAGAGGTAACCATTGGTGGGCGTGGGTCGAATGGCACTGAGTTCTTGTTCACAGTTATGCCGGCCTCGTGCAGAATGTCCTCGGCGTCCTGACCGGTAATTGGAGCGTTGCGCAGGTCGACAAGCACCAGGTGAACATCGGTGCCACCGGTTAGTACGGAAACACCGGCTGCCACAACATCTGGCTGAGTCAAGCGCTCTGCGATGATCTGAGCACCTTCGATGGTGCGCTTCTGACGATCGACGAAGTCCGGCTGCATCGCTGCCTTGTAGGCAACTGCCTTGGCGGCAATCACGTGCATCAGCGGTCCACCCTGCTGGCCTGGGAACACCGCGGAGTCAATCTTCTTAGCAAACTCCTGCTTGCACAGAATCATGCCCGAACGAGGGCCGGCCAAAGTCTTGTGAACGGTTGAGGAAACCACATCGGCGTAAGGCACTGGACTTGGGTGAACTCCAGCGGCAACCAGACCTGCGAAGTGAGCCATATCCACCCAAAGCTTTGCGCCGACCTCATCGGCAATTGATCGGAAGGCTGCGAAGTCGAGGTGACGGGAGTAAGCCGACCAACCTGCGATGAGTACCTGTGGGCGAACCTCCAGGGCACGTTCGCGCACGTTATCCATGTCGATTAGGTAGGTGTTTGGATCAAGCTCATAGGCGTGCGGCTCATACATTTTGCCGGAGAAGTTCAACTTCATACCGTGAGTTAGATGGCCACCGTGCGCCAGCGAAAGGCCGAGAATCTTTTCGCCTGGGTTAGCCAACGCCATCATTACCGCAGCGTTTGCGGTCGCACCGGAGTGCGGCTGGACGTTGGCGTGCTCAGCACCAAAAAGCTCCTTGGCACGGTTGCGTGCCAACTCTTCAGCCACGTCAACGGCTTCGCAACCACCGTAGTAACGCTTGCCCGGGTAACCCTCGGCGTACTTATTGGTGAGCACAGAGCCTTGAGCTTCCAGGACTCCGCGAGACACGAAGTTCTCGCTTGCGATCATCTCCAGGGTGTGGCGCTGACGATCCAGTTCTTGCTCCAAAACGGCAGCAATTTCCGGATCAGTCTCGGAAAGCGGTGAACTAAAGCTGGCTGGTTGAGTGGACATGGCCCGAGTTTACCAGCCAGCTAGGCCCATTCTTCGGCTATTGACTCAATAGGATTGTGGGATGGCTAGCTCAAAAGAACACTGGGTCCTGACGTTTGTGTGCCCTGACCAAAAAGGCATCGTGCACGCAATTACCGGAGCTGTGGTTGAGATTGGTGGGAACATCACCGAGAGCCAGCAGTACACCTCGGTCGACACCGGTCGTTTCTTTATGAGACTGCAGATTGAAGCGGAGATCACCAAGGAAGCCTTCGGGCGACAGTTTGAGGAAATCGCAGCTCGCTTTGACATGACCTACGTGCTAGATCACGTGGGACGCAAAATGAAAACTCTCGTCCTAGTTTCAAAAGCTTCGCACACCTTGAATGACTTGCTTTACCGTCAGCGAGCCGGTCTGTTGCCAATTGAGATCCCGAGAATTGTTGGTAACCACCCAGACCTCGCAAACCTCGCAGAGTTTTACGGCATCGAATTCGATAGCTTCAAGGTAGCGAGCGCAGAGGATAAGGCTGCCTTTGAGAGTCACCTTCGAAAGGTCATCGCCGAGCAGGATATTGAACTCATTGTGCTAGCTCGGTACATGCAGATCCTCTCTCCAGAATTCTGCCGAGACTTCGCAGGTCGAATCATCAATATTCACCACAGCTTCCTGCCTGGCTTTAAGGGTGCCAACCCATATGCCCAAGCTCATGCTCGCGGCGTAAAGCTAATTGGCGCAACCGCACACTTTGTCACCGAGGATCTCGACGAGGGTCCGATCATTGAACAAAATGTGACACGAGTTGAGCACTCTGACTCAAAGCAGTTGCTGGTTGAGATCGGTCAGGACGCTGAGTCAAAGACTCTAACCCAGGCCGTGAAGTGGTTTGCGGAGCACCGCGTACTACTGGACGGTCAGCGCACCATCATCTTCCGCTAAATCTTCGGATTAGGCCAAAGGCAATCAGAATTAGCGAACCAATGCCGATTAGCCAAACTCCGAAAGAGCTGTCCTGACGCTCTGAATCACCATTCACTTTGGCAACGGAGACCGTTTCGATCGCTACTTTTGGCTCATCGGAATCGCCATCACCCTCCACAGCCACAGGACTTTCCGCCCCGGGTATTTGAGGCATTTCAACCGGGAAAAAACCAAGCTGAGTCAGATCTGCAGCGCTAGCCGATGTGGGGGCTGGGATTGATGTTGGGGTTATAGAGATTGAAAGCGGAGGCTCCATCGGCAGCGTGGCCGATCCGGACCATGGCTCAACCACGACCTCTGAGACACTGGCGCTTTCCGTAGGCGTAAAAGTCGCAGACGGCTCGGCTGGCGCCGGTTCTGGCGATGGCGGAGTCATGACCGGAGGCAATACCGGAACAGGGGGCAAAACCGGGATGGGAGGTTGTGGAATCGGGACGATGACCGGTGGCGCCGGGGTCGCAACCGGAGCCGGAGCGCGATGAGTCACTGAAACGCTAAGTTCGCGTTCTGGCCCCTGATGCCCGGCGTTATCTCTGAGGCTATATGCCGGCAATATCCAGCTCAGTTCCGCATAACCGCAGGTGGCCTTGAGTCGAAATCCCCCAGTCATCGCAACGATGCTGGTGTTGCAGCTGGTGTCGGATGTGAACCGCAAGGAGTCGGGATCGAACTCGACGGGTTCGCTAAAGCGCAGCAGAGTTGTGTAGCTGAATGGTCCAGATCCCTCGATCTCAATTTCGGAGAATGTGGCGGTTGGCTCACTGGCGTCAATCTCCAACTGAAACTTCAAATCATTCTTGGGGCCGAGAGTATCCGAACCCATGGAGTTTGCTTTCAGGGTCAGAATCACCATCCCGGTTGGGCAATCAATCAAATCGACTTGCGCGACACTTTCCAGAATCTCAAGATATCCCAGGTTGCAGCCCGCGGTGTATTCGAAGTCTTCCGTATCTAAGTTTTCAATTGGGGCATCAAAGTCCAAGATGAATCTGGTTTGGTTGATCGCGGGCTGTTCGGCGACAAAGTTGATAACCGTGGGGGCCGTTGCGGCCTGAGCCGGCAGTCCACCGAGGCCAATGAGGCAAATTGCCAGCGGGATTCTTAGTTGATTAGCCATGGCAGAAAAGTAAAACCCCCTGCGATTTCTCGCAGGGGGTTTTCCACAGCCTTATCGATTATCCGATTCTGGCCTTGAGGTTGGTTGCCAAGGTAGTCATGAACTCCTCGGTGGTCTGCCAAGCCTGCTGCTTGCCAACAAGCGCTGCTAGGTCCTTGGTCATGTGACCAGCCTCAACAGTCTTGATGATGACGTCCTCAAGGGTCTCGGCAAAAGCGTGAACCTCTGGGGTGCCATCTAGCTTGGCGCGGTGCATTAGGCCTCTGGTCCAGGCGAAGATCGACGCAATCGGGTTGGTCGAAGTCTTCTCGCCCTTCTGCCACTGGCGGTAGTGACGGGTCACGGTGCCATGAGCAGCCTCAGCCAGTGCGGTCTGTCCGTCTGGGGTGGTTAGCACCGAGGTCATAAGGCCTAGCGAGCCAAAGCCCTGAGCTACGGTGTCGGACTGTACGTCACCGTCGTAGTTCTTACATGCCCAGACGTAGCCACCCTCCCACTTCAGCGCTGCCGCAACCATGTCGTCGATCAGGCGGTGCTCGTAGGTGATGCCAGCAGCAGCAAACTTGTCTGCGTACTCGTTCTGGAAGACCTCTTCGAAGGCATCCTTGAAGGCACCGTCGTAGGCCTTCAAGATGGTGTTCTTGGTGGAGAGGTAAACCGGGTAGTTACGAGATAGTCCGTAGTTGAAAGATGCGCGAGCGAAGTCGCGAATCGAGTCCATGTAGTTGTACATACCCATTGCTACACCACCGTTTTCTGGGTAGTCAGCAACGGTCATGGTCTGTGGCTCGCCACCGTCAGCTGGAGTCCAGGTGATGGTTACGCGACCCTTGCCAGGAACCTTGAAGTCGGTTGCCTTGTACTGGTCACCGTGTGCGTGACGACCAATGATGATTGGCTTGGTCCAGCCTGGAACCAGTCTTGGCACGTTCGAGATGATGATTGGCTCGCGGAACACCACGCCGTCCAGGATGTTACGGATGGTGCCGTTAGGGCTCTTCCACATCTTCTTTAGCTGGAACTCGGTAACACGTGCCTCATCCGGGGTGATGGTCGCGCACTTCACGCCAACACCGTGCTTACGGATGGCGTGTGCTGCGTCGATGGTCACCTGGTCGTCGGTTGCGTCACGGTTCTCGACCGATAGGTCGTAGTACTCAAGATCAACGTCTAGGAACGGAAGGATTAGGTGGTCCTTGATGTCCTGCCAAATGATGCGAGTCATCTCATCGCCGTCAAGCTCGACAACCTTGCCAATCACCTTAATTTTGCTCAATTTTTCTCCTGATATACCTGCGCCACGTGCGCGAAATAGCCGTGTAAAGCCTAGCGGTTAGCATGGAGGCATGCGATTTACTTTCAAGCATCTCACCGCAGCGGTAATTGGCCTTCTGGCACTTACCGGATGTAGCGCCAACCAAGCCGCAGAACGATTCGAAGACCAGGTCGGGGTCCAATTGTTTATGTGGAACTTCAACTCGATTGCCCAAGAGTGCGAATACCTCGACACCGTTGGCATTGACTGGGTGTTAGTAGCCCCTCCGCAGGAGCACATCCAAGGTGGCGAATGGTGGGTTGGCTACCAGCCGGTGAGCTACCAGATTGGTTCTCAACTAGGCACCCAGAGCGAATTTGAGGCGATGGTTAAGACCTGTAGCGAGCGTGGTGTTGAGATTTACGTGGATGCCGTAATCAACCACATGACCGGTAGCAGCGAGGGCGTAGGTACCGCGGGCACCGAATACGCCAAGTATGAATACTCAGACATTTACACCCGAAGCGATTTCCACGCCTGCGAGGAAACCATGGATGGTCAGATCGCAGACTGGGCAAACCTCACGCAAGTGCAGGAGTGTGAGCTGCTAAACCTCGCAGACCTAAGAACCGAAGACGAAACCGTGCGGGCCAAGATCGTCGATTACCTTCAGTCGCTAGTGAGCCTTGGTGTCACCGGTTTTAGGATCGATGCCGCCAAGCACATACCGGTTGCGGATTTGGAGGCAATCAAGGCCAAGCTGCCTGCTGACATTGAGTACATCCAAGAGGTCATCCCCGGCACCCCGGGTGCCGAACCTGGCGACTATTTGGGAATCGGAGATATCTTCGGTTTTGACTTGGCATATCAACTAGCTTCAATCTTTAGCCAGCAGGTCGCATTCTTGCCTGACACCTCAACCGAGTCGCCTTGGATCACGCCCTCGAATCAGACCGTGGTGATGGTTTCTAACCATGACACCGAGCGCAACGGTCAGACCCTGAACTACAGCCAGCCGGCCCAGTTTGAGGCAGCAACCGCTCTAATGTTGGCGCTCGACTACGGCCAACCCATGCTCTACAGCTCGTACGCCTTCGACAATTATGACTGGGCTCCAAAGGATGAGAATGGTCGAGTGCTGGATGCCAAGTGTGCGCAGTCCAGCCCGATCTACCTCACCAACCACGATCCTGGAACCTGGCTCTGCCAGCACCGTATGAATTGGGTCAACGGCATGATTGAGTTCCGCGATGCCACCTCCGGCAAGGCACTTACCAACCCACAAACCAGCGATGCGGTTTTGAGTTTTGAACGCGGGGACACTGGGTTCTTTGCGGTTAATGTCACCACCAACGACCAAAGCGGTATTGAAGTCACCACCCACCTTGCCGATGGCAAATACGTCGACCTGATTTCCGGCAAGGAGTATGAAGTCGCCTCTGGCGTTGTGAAGGTGGACCTGACTGCCAACCAGGCGCTAGCGCTGATTAAGCGCTAAACCAGCGAGTCGCGCCAAGCCTTATACAGGGCTGCGAACTTGCCGCCGGAGGCGGCCAATTGTTCTGGGCTGCCATCTTCGATTACTCGACCGTGCTCCATTACCAAGACGCGCTGCGCAATCGAAACCGTGGAGAGTCGGTGGGCGATGATCACTGCGGTTCTGTTGTGCAGCAGGGTTTTGAGTCCCTGCTGAACCAAGCGCTCAGATGGGATGTCCAACGAGCTAGTTGCCTCATCCAAAATCAATACCGCCGGGTTCGCCAAGAATGCCCTCGCGAACGAAATCAGCTGTCGCTGACCGGAGGAAACTCTGCCACCGCGCTTATTGACATCGGTCTGGTAACCATCTGGGAGCGAGAGGATGAAGTCGTGAGCGCCGACTGCCTTTGCGGCAGCAATAACCTCATCCATCGAGGCATCCGGCTTACCCAACTGAATGTTTTCGGCCACCGATCCAGAGAACAGGTAAGCCTCCTGAGTCACCATTACAACTTCGTGGCGAAGATCGGAGTTCGCTATATCTCTCAGGTCGACACCATCTAGGCTCACGGTTCCCTTGGATGGGTCGTAGAAACGAGAAATCAACTTGGCCAGGGTGGACTTGCCGGCACCGGTGGTGCCAACCAGCGCAACGGTTTGACCGGCTGGAATGGTAAGACTGAAAGGATGCAGCACGGTTGACCCGGTCGCATACTTGAACTCGACATCCTTGAAGCTGACCTCGCCCTTGACGTCCTTGAGTGCAACTGGATTCTCCGGTTCGGCAACGGTTGGTTCTTCTTGCAGCACGCCCGAAATCTTCTCCAGGGCCGAGGCTGCCGACTGATAGGAGTTGTAGAACATGGCAATTTCTTCCATCGGGTCAAAGAACCTTCTGGAATACAAAATCGCAGCAGTCAACACACCAATGCCCAAGGAGCCTTCGAGCACCCTGAAGCCGCCAAAGAGCAGGATTGCCGCCACCGTGACGTTGCCAATCAATATCAAACCCGGATCGTAGATACCAAAGAGCTGAATAAGCTTGGCGTTGTGGCCGCGATACTCCTCAACCAGACCACCGAAGTGCTTCTCGTTTGCCTTCTCCTTGCGGAAGGCCTTCACCGCGCGAATACCGGTCATGGTCTCCACGAAGTACTGGATCAAACGCGACGATGCAACTCGCTGTAAGCGATAGCCCTTATTGGTTCCAAGTTGGAACCAGCGGGTCAGAATCGCCAGTGGAATTAGCGCTACCAGAAGAATGTAGAAACTCTCTGGGTCAAGCAAGAACAAGGCTCCGGCGGTAAAGAGCATGAACATGCCGCCGACCACCAGTTCGCTTAGACCACCGGAAAGAAGTTCACCAATGGACTCCAGGTCCGAGGTCTGACGGGCGATCACGCGACCTGCGGTGTAGCGCTCATGGAACTCCACAGAGAGCTTTTGAGTGTGAACGAAGACTCGGTTTCTTAGATCGAACATCATCGCCTGCGATGCACGTGCCGTCACCATCAAGAAGTAATAGGTAAGGCTCGCGGTCAATGCGGCGGCGGACAGGTAGACAAAAACCGTCAGTCCAATTGGCGTGTAGTCACCGACCATGGCCTTTGGCAAGGCGGTGTCGATTCCAAACGCGATCACCGCTGGACCAGCGACTCGCATGGCAGTTGAAATTAGAACCAGGAAGATAGCGGCAATCACGCGAGACCTGATTGGCAGTAGCAGTGAGCCAAGTAGCGCGCGGGAGCGGGCCCTCACAAAACGAGATTCTGCTTTGGTGAGGTCTGTTTTTTCTTCGTCGTTGGTGCCGTGCATGCTCATAGGTTCACCTCCCTGGCCTTCTCAGCCGCATCAAGTGAGCTGATCACATAGCGGTAGTGGTCGGAGGTCTTGAGTAGTTCCTGGTGAGTGCCAAAAGCAACCACTTTGCCCTCATGCATCAGGGCAACTTTGTCTGCCAGCATCACGGTGGATGGTCGGTGGGCAACGATCAAGGCGGTTGTGGTGGTCAGTACGTGTCTGAGGGCATCCTCAACCATGGCTTCGGTATCAACGTCCAAGGCCGAAAGTGGGTCATCCAAAACCAAGATCCTAGGCTTGGCAGCAACCGCACGAGCCAGGGCCAAGCGCTGACGCTGGCCACCGGAGAGCGAAAGGCCCTCCTCACCAATCTTGGTGTCCAGGCCATCAGGAAGGTCATAAACAAACTGGGCCTGAGCGATTTCGAGTGCTTGAGTGAGGTCCGCCTCGCTCTGGTTTGGATTTCCTAACAGCACGTTGTCACGAACTGAGGATGAGAACAGGGTGGCATCTTCGAACGCCATGGCAATCAAGGTGCGAAGTTCGGCTCGGGTCATGTCCCGAACGTCAACGCCGTCAATCTCGACCGATCCCCCAGTTACCTCGTAGAGCCTGGTGCTCAACGCGGTAAGCGTGGTCTTGCCGCAGCCGGTAAGTCCAATTAGCGCTACCGACTGGCCGGGCTCTAACCTGAGATTGAAGTTCGAGATTAGATCAGGCTGGGACGCTGGGGTGTCTGGGTAGCGGAAGCTGACGTTCTTGAACTCCAACAGACCCTTGGGTTCTACCACGGTCTTTGGGGCAGCTGGATCGGCGATTAAATCCGGTTCGTCCATTACTTCGAAGAAGCGAGTAACCGCAGATTTAGCATCCAGGGTCATGCCCAAAAGGAAACCTAGCGATTCGGTTGGCCAACGCAGCACCATTGCGGTGGCAACGAAAGCAACCAGTGTTCCCACCGTGATCTGACCGTCAACCACCAAAAGCATGCCCGCCAAAAGTGAAAGCCCAAGGGCCAACTCCGGCAGCAAGATCAGGTAGAGCCAGATGTTGGCAACCGCCTTAGCCTTCCTGATCTCGGTTCCAAGCAGCTGCTTGGCCTCCGAAGAGAACTGGGCAGCGGCGTAGCCACCGCGACCAAAAGCCTTGAGGACTCTCACACCGTGAACTGCCTGTTCAACCCTGGTCGCTAGGTCTCCAGACTGATCCTGGGACAGGCGTGCCACCTCACCGAAGCTCTTTTCGAAGCGGAAGCCGATGACAATAATTGGCACCGAGGCGACCAAGAAGATCAGGCCGAGCCAGAAGTTGAAGGTGAACAGGATCACCATGCCAACAATCAAAGTCAGCAGGTTGGCAACCAACAGCACCAAGCCAAAGCTCAACCAACGTCTAGTAAGGCTTAGGTCTCGAACTGCCCTGGAGAGAAGCTGTCCCGATGGCCAACGGTCATGGAAAGCAACCGGCAGATCCTGCAACTTCGCATAGAGCGCGTTGCGCATATCCGCTTCCACGTAGGTGCCGGGAGTAAGCACCAACCAGCGCCTAAGAAGAACAAAAAGCGCCTCGGCAACACCCATCGCAAGGATCAGTCCAACCGCTGGGATTAGGGCATCAATACCGCCGGCAACCAGCGAGTTCACAAGATTCTGGAGGAACTGAGGCATGGCGAGTGCGAACATGTGAGCACCGATAGCGGCGAGCATCCCGAGGAAGATTCGGGGTAGGGCTCGCTTGGCAAATGGCACCAGGCGCCAAAGGGTTTTGAACGTGCTTAGTTCGGATTGCATTTGTCTCTTCCGCCGCCTTTAGGGCAGCCCTTCAGGATAGCAGTAACCAGAATTTGGTCGGGGTTCATCCCGCTTTATATTCCGGTTGAACTCAGTGGTAGAAGTGTCGTTCCGAAGTGAAGTACATCGTGATACCGGCAGCCTTTGCTGCGGCAATAACCTCTTCGTCGCGAACGCTACCACCGGGCTGCACCACGGCTCTCACACCAGCATCGATAAGCACCTGCAGGCCATCCGCAAAAGGGAAGAAGGCGTCTGAAGCGGCAACCGAGCCCGTCACCCGATCGCCAGCTCTTGAAACCGCAAGGCGACAAGAATCCAGGCGGTTTACCTGCCCCATACCAATGCCGACTGCCGCCAAATCCTTGGCCAAAAGGATGGCATTCGATTTCACAGCGCGAGATGCACGCCAGGCAAATTCCAGATCAGCAAGCAAAGCGGAATCGGCAGCAGCTCCGGTGACCAACTGCCACTTAGAGACATCCAAATTCTCAAAACCATCCGAGTCTTGAATCAAAGCACCACCTGAGACCTGACGGATTTCACGTGCTGGTCGAACATACCCGTTGGCGAGTTCCAAAATGCGAAGGTTCTTTTTCTTACTCAAAACCTCCAAGGCAGCTGGCTCAAAGCCGGGAGCGGCGATCACCTCGGTAAAAATCTCTGCGACCTGTAAAGCCGTCTTCTCGGTAACAACTCGGTTAGCCGCAATCACACCACCAAACGCCGAAACTGGATCAGTTTCGTGAGCCCGCAGGTGTGCGGTAGCGATTGGATCCGAACTTCCTACCGGAGCCACCGCCACACCGCAGGGGTTCGCATGCTTGATGATGGCAACTGCTGGCTCGTTGAAGTCGAAGGCAGCGCGCAGCGCCGCATCGACATCGACATAGTTGTTGTATGACATCTCTTTGCCGCCGAGCAGCTTGGCCTGGGCAACACCAGAGAATTCTCCGACTGAAGCATACAGAGCCGCACTTTGGTGCGAATTCTCTCCGTAGCGAAGCACGTTCTGAAGCTCAAAGTTCAAGCTGACTGCCTGCTCGAACTGGCCTGAGTTACCACTACCAAATTCACTCAGCATCCAATTCGCAACTGCGCTGTCATACTGCGCGGTGTGGCTAAATGCTGCCTGGGCCAACTCCCGGCGAAGCGCTAAAGAAGTGCCGCCGTTGGCGTTTGCCTGGAGTACTCGTGCGTAGTTCTCTGGGTTCACAACGATGGCAACGTTGGCGTGATTCTTGGCCGCCGCACGAACCATGGCTGGACCACCGATATCAATCTGCTCAACCGCAGCATCGCCGGTAGCGCCAGCGGCAACGGTTTGAACAAACGGGTAGAGGTTTACCACTACCAGCTCAAAGGCTTCAATATCCAAATTGGCGAGTTCTTGGGCGTGCTCATCAAGGCGAAGGTCAGCCAGAATCCCACCGTGGATCTTTGGGTGGAGGGTTTTAACTCGACCATCTAGCGATTCAGGAAAACCGGTTACCTCAGAAACCTCTTTGACCAGTAAGCCGGCAGCTGCGATCTGCTTGGCGGTTGAGCCGGTGGAGACCAGCTGCACTCCCTGCTCGCTTAAACCCTTGGCGAGTTCTAGCAGACCGGTCTTATCGGAGACTGAAATCAGTGCCCTGCGAATTTTTACCTGGTCACGCTCCTGGTAGTTGCGCGCTGGGAGGTTGGTCGCCATCAGTTTGCCCTTTCCGCCAGATTGAGCTTGCCCTCGGCAATCTCAGCCACCACATCGACAATCAGTGATCGCTCAACCACTTTGATCTGCTCGTGGAGCTCGGCCTCTGAGATGCCAGCGGCAACCGAAACCTCGCGCTGCGCTAACACCGGACCGGTGTCAACGCCAGCGTCAACAATGTGGACAGTTGCCCCAGTGGTGTTGGCACCGGCGGCAAGAGCATCGCGAACCGCATGAGCGCCAGGGAATGCCGGAAGTAGCGAAGGGTGCAGATTAATAAGGTTGGGGCTGAGCGCTGAGACGAAACTCTCCGGCAGCACCTTCATAAAGCCCGCCAAGATCACGAGGTCTGGCTGGTGGTAACGAACATTTTCCAGCAGCATTTGCGACCACTGTTCGCGAGATTCAAACAGGCCAGGCTCAACCACAAAAGTCGGAACGCCGAATTGTTCGGCGTGAGCAAGACCTGCGGCAGCATTGTCGGCACCGACCGCAAGAATCTTTGCGGGGAAAAGCGGGTTATCGCATGCTTCCAAGAGCGCTCTCAGGTTGGACCCGGAACCCGAGATCAAAACCACAATCGAAAGCATCTGCCCTACCTTCCGCGCTCTTGCGGATCGCTGTATGGCTTAATCACTACCAGACCCGCGATGAAACTTGGAATCAACACCTCAAGGAAAAGCACGCCTGAGAAGGCGAAGGCATTGATGCCAACCTCACTGAACCGACCTGGACCAAAACTTCCCGAAGCCAATAGCGCAACCGTGAACGCGGCCAAAGCCGCGATTAAGGCCGCCATAAAGGCAAAAGCCAAAGCCGCCGAGAATCTGGTGGCATACTCCCAGCGCATCTGATCGGTATAGCGACGAGCCAGCAAGGTGCCCACAAAGGCCACAACAATCGGAATCAGGGCAAACAAAATTGCGCGATCAAATCCGCCGGTTGGAATGGCAACAAAGATTGGCAAGGCTGGCATTGGACCGAGCTGGGTCCCTAGTGCGGAGACTGAAGAACCGATACCGATCGAGAAACCGGGACCAGCAATCCAGCTCATGCCGTAGACAATCAAGTTGGGCAGAATCGCAAGCTGAGCGATGGTCAGCATCACGCCACCGAGCACACTAACTCGCAGCGCTTCATAAAGTCGCACCACTTCAATCCAACCGAACCCAAGTGCCAAAGCAATCATGGCGCTGCTCACCAACAGCAAGGCCGCGACCACCGCAAGGCCAACTCGGGCAGCTGGCGATAGCACCGAAGCCAGCGACCAGTGCAGCTTGGCGAAGATGGCTTTGGCCTGGTTTCGAACCCAAATGCGCTCCTTGGCCTCCGGCGGGTTAGCGCCTTCGAAAAGCTCATATCTTGGTCCCAGCACCGAAGCCAAAAACATGATTCCGCCGAAGAAGAAGGCGGGCGCAATCAGTGGTGCCCACTCGGCAACGACCACTGCTTCATTGACACTTAGCATCGAAACCGCAAGCCCAATGCCACCAAAAGCAACCGAACCACCCACCCAGGCCGGCCAGATCGAACTGGCAGCGGAAAGACGGTGACCGATGCGAATGATTAGCACAGCCATCAGCGCGGTTAGGCCCAGCGGCAAGGTCGACATGGTGAAAGCAGGGACCGCTATGCCAAGGATTTCGCCAGCGTTGAACTGCAGTGGGACACCGCAGGCCAACAAAAATGCGTAGGCGGCGACCCGAAATGCCACCATCCAGTCAACCGAACCATCGCCCTCAATAAACCAGGCAAGAGTAAGTGGGGCTATCACTAAGCCAATCGTGATGGCCGCAATAATCAGCGCTTGCAGCGCTGAAATTGCGAAGCTAAGCCCCCGATTCACCTTTAGAGCTTGGCGATGATCTCGCGCATTAGCGCAGCGGTTTCGGAAGGAGTCTTGCCAACCTTCACGCCAACTGCCTCAAATGCTTCCTTCTTGGCCTGAGCGGTTCCAGCGGAACCGGACACGATGGCACCGGCGTGGCCCATGGTCTTGCCCTCTGGCGCGGTGAAGCCGGCAACATATGCGACCACTGGCTTGGTGACGTGCTTGGAGATGTAGTCGGCAGCCTTCTCTTCCGAGTCGCCACCAATCTCACCGATTAGCACAATCGCCTTGGTCTCAGGGTCGTTCTGGAAAGCCTCCAGCGCATCGATGTGAGTGGTTCCAATAACTGGGTCTCCACCGATACCGATGGCGGTTGAGAAACCGATGTCGCGAAGTTCGAACATCATCTGGTAGGTCAAGGTTCCAGACTTGGAAACCAAGCCGATTGGGCCCTTGCCGGAGATGTTCGAAGGCGTAATACCTGCGTTGGACTGCTCTGGGGAGATGATGCCTGGGCAGTTCGGTCCGATTAGACGGGTCTTCTTGCCCTTCTCAACGTTGTATGCCCAAGCCTCAGCGCTGTCGTGCACTGGGATGCCCTCGGTAATTGCTACCGCAAGCTCAATCTCGGCGTCGATCGCTTCGATGATCGCTGCCTTTGCGAAGGCAGGAGGAACGAAGATGACCGAAACATTCGCACCGGTGGCAGCCATGGCTTCCTTCACGGTTCCGAATACTGGAAGTGACTTGCCAGCAACATCAACACTCTCGCCAGCCTTGCGTGGGTTCACGCCACCGACGATGTTTGAGCCACCTGCGAGCATGCGGGTGGTGTGCTTCATTCCCTCGGCACCGGTCATGCCCTGGACGATGATCTTGGAGTTTTTGTCTAGGTAAATTGCCATTTCTAAAGCCTTACTTGTTAGCCAACTGAGCGGCCTTGTCGGCTCCGCCATCCATGGTGTCCGCTAGCGAAACCAGCGGGTGGTTGAACTCGGAGAGGATACGACGACCCTCTTCAACGTTGTTGCCGTCTAGTCGCACAACCAGTGGCTTGCTAGCGCGGTCACCCAGGGTGTTTAGCGCTCCAACAATTCCATTCGCAACGGCGTCGCAGGCGGTGATGCCACCGAAGACGTTCACGAATACGCTGCGTACCTGTGGGTCGTTCAAGATCACATCTAGACCAGCAGCCATAACCTCAGCGGAGGCACCGCCACCGATGTCTAGGAAGTTAGCTGGCTTGACGTTTCCGTGACGCTCACCGGCGTAAGCAACTACGTCCAAGGTGCTCATCACAAGACCAGCACCGTTACCGATGATGCCAACCTCACCGTCAAGCTTGACGTAGTTGAGGTCCATCTCCTTGGCCTTGGCCTCTAGCGGGTCAAGCTGGTCGCGCTCCATTTCGTCGCGCTCGTGACGGAATTCAGCGTTGTCATCGAAGGAAACCTTGCCGTCTAGGGCAACAATCTCGCCGCCGGTGGTTAGTACCAGCGGGTTGACCTCCACCAAAGTGGCGTCTTCCTTCTTGAATACGTCGTAGAGCTTTACGAAGACGTCCGAAACTGCGTCGATTAGTTCGCTTGGGAACTTAGCAGCGGTTGCGATCTCAACGGCTTTTGCCTTGTCGATGCCGTGCACTGCCGACACTGGAATCTTGGCAAGTGCCTCTGGGCGCTCAACTGCCAGCTGCTCGATCTCCATGCCACCCTCAACGCTGCACAGCGATAGGAAGGTTCGGTTGGAGCGGTCTAGCAAAACAGAGAAGTAGAACTCCTTGTCAATCGATGCACCCTGGGCAATCATCACGCGCTTTACGACGTGGCCCTTGATGTCGAGACCAAGAATCGCCTCAGCCTTTTCCTTGGCTTCAGCTGGAGAGTGCGCAACCTTGACACCGCCGGCCTTGCCTCGTCCACCAGTTTTTACCTGGGCCTTTACAACTACGGTTCCACCGATTGCTGCAGCTGCGGCTTCGGCTTCTTCTGGGGTGTCTGCGATGCGACCTGCGAGAACCGGAACACCGTACTTCTCGAATAGATCGCGCGCTTGATATTCAAATAAATCCACGGTTATTTCCGTTTCTAGAGTCAGCGGACAACTTAGTTAGTCTAGTGAATTCGCCCGCCCGATTAGGGCTAGAGCTTGCTAATTGGTGCCATTTTCACCAGTAGTCGCTTGGTGACACCAGAATCGAATCTGACCTCGGCAGTTTGTTTGGGCGAATTGCCTGCAACCGCAATCACTCGACCCTTTCCAAAACTGTCATGCTGAATGGCATCGCCAACCGCAAGTTCAAGATCCTTGTTGTCTCGAATAGCCGTTGGGGTATTCACCGCACCCTGCCAGCTGGTGCGGACCGGAGCAGTGCTCGAGGCACGAAGTTCGCGCCGTTCGGCACCCACCTGATCACAAAGCTCACTGGGAATATCGCTCAGGAAGCTCGACGGAATAAAGGAAGCGGTGTTACCAAACAGGGTGCGCTGCAACGCGTGCGATATGTAGAGCTTTTGCTTCGCCCTGGTCATACCGACATACATCAGACGACGCTCTTCCTGAAGACCACCGGGCTCATCGAAAGAACGAACATGTGGCAGGGTGCCCTGCTCCAAACCAATTAGGAATACCACCTGATACTCCAGGCCCTTTGCGGTGTGCAAGGTCATGAGCGAGATGCTGCCAGATTCATCCTCAATCTCATCAGCTGCTGCGGCCAGTGTGATTTCCGCAAGGTAGTCAGCGAGAGTGCCCTCCGGATTATTTGCCTGCCAGTCAAAGAGCTGACCTAGGAGCGCATCTAGGTTTTCAACTCTGGCTTCATCCTGGGGGTCTCGCGATCCCTCCAGCGAGGCCCGATATCCGCTGCGTTCAAGCACCAGCTTGAGAACCTCGGCTGGCCCCTCGGTTGCCGAGAGTGCGTCGAGTTCATTCAGCAAATCGCCAAAACCTTCAACGGTGGCGGTGAGCTTTGGACCGAGACCGAGTTGGGAGCCAAAGGAGAGTGCCTGCCTGAATGACATCTCGTTTTCGCGAGCAAACTGAGCGATCTTCAGCTCAGTCTTTTCACCGATTCCGCGAGCCGGCACATTCAACACTCGTCGGGCAGCCTCGTCATTTCTGGCATTCGAAATCACAGTTAGGTAGGCAAGGGCGTCTTTGATCTCTCGGCGCTCAAAGAACTTGAGACCGCCGATCACGGCATAGGGGATCAGTTGGCTCTTCAGCTCCGCTTCCAGGGACGGAGTCAAAGCGTTAGTGCGGTAGAGGATTGCGATATCGCGATAGTTGGTGCCCTCGGAGTGCAGCTTCTTAATCTGATCCACCACATAGGCGGCTTCATTGCGCTCATCAAATCCAGTGAAAATCGAAATTAGCTCGCCGCTACCCTGATCGGTCCATAGGTTCTTTGCAGGCCGATATGGATTTTGTGAGATAACCGCATTTGCGCCAGACAGGATGTTCTGCGTGGAGCGATAGTTCTGCTCCAACAAGATGGTTTGTGCGCCGGGGAAGTCACGCTCGAACTCGGTGATGTTTCTTATATCAGCGCCACGGAAGGCATAGATCGACTGATCTGAGTCACCCACCACGGTTAGTTGGGCTGGCTGGAGGACTTCGCCGGTGCGCTCATCAAAGTTGGCGTATTCATCTGGCAGCGGCCTGGTGAACTCGCGAATCAGCGCATACTGCGCGTGGTTGGTGTCTTGATACTCGTCAACCAACAGGTGGCGGAAACGCTTTTGGTATCGAGCCCTGACCTCCGGGTGTGCCCTGAGCAGGCCTACGGTTTCGGAAATCAGGTCATCAAAATCGAAGGCGTTGTTGCGCAACAGCTCTCGCTCGTAAGCCTGAAAGACTTCGGCAACAATTCGCTCCTTGGGGTTGGAGCGATCCGCGTTGCGAGCAAAATCCTCAGCATCTTTGAGCTCATTCTTGGCATTCGAGATAATCGCAGCGGCCTGCTGTGGCTTGATGTCAGCATCCTCAGCGCCAGCTTCGCGAAGCAAGCGCTTCAAAAGTGCCCTGGTGTCTCCGGTGTCGTAAACCGTGAAGTTTGAATCGTGACCCAAGCGGTCTGCTTCGCGACGAAGAATCTGCAGGCAGGCCGAGTGGAAGGTCTTGATCCACATTCCCTCGCTAGATGCGCCAATCAGCTGCTCTACTCGCTCGCGCATCTCGGCGGCTGCCTTGTTGGTGAATGTAATTGCCAAAATCTGCGAAGGCCAAAGCTCCTTTTGAGCCAAAAAGTGTGCGATGCGGTGGGTTAGCACTCTGGTCTTACCACTGCCTGCGCCGGCCACAATCAGCAAGGCCCGACCTCGGTATTCCACGGCCTGACGTTGCTGCGGATTTAACCCCGCCAACAGTTCGTCCGGGTCGTTTTGGGAGAAGAGGTCTAATTCCATCTGAGGTAGCTTAGGACAGCCGAGTGACGGTTTTGATTAGCAGGTCGGGTTGGTCGGCAAAGATTCCATCAACACCGCTGAGAACGAGCTTTTCAAACCAGCTTTCGACATCGCCCTGCGCGGTTTCTACCCTGGCCGTGTAGGTGAAAACCTTTAGACCCAAAGACTTTGCCCTCGCAACAAAATCGTCTTCCCAGAGCATCTCAATGGCAACCGATACTCCGTCGAACTCAGAAACAATTTCCTCAAGTAACTCATCGTCCAGCTTGGTCTTGCCATCAGGAAGGGTTTCTGGAGCCGAAAGAAAGACGAAGTCGATTTCTCCGCCGAAGGCGGTCTTTGCATTTTTTAAAATCGAGAATTCAAAGCTCTCGACAGTCAGCTTGATACCGCGCTGCTGCCAGTTTGACGAAGCCAGCTCACTGGCGACGGCTGATACTAGATCTAGCCCTAAGGACCAAAGCTGTTTGCCGTCTTTGAGTTCGAGAATCAGGTGTCTGCCATCAAATGCCGGATTGGCAAGCAGTTCGCGCAGCGTTGGAATCTCAAACTGACCGCTGGCTTTAGCGGACTCAACTCTCTTATCTGGATAGCGTTCCATAACGCGCAGTTGCTTTAGCTGGGCCAACGTGAGCTCATAAACCGAGGTGGCAAGCTCTGGGTAAGAGAGCACATTTGTGGTCTTGGTTAGGTCCAGGTCGTGCAGAATCACCGGCACCGAGTCTTTGGTGAGCACCACATCAAACTCGATGGCATCACTGCCTAACTCGAATGCGAGCTCAAAAGAGGGCATGGTGTTTTCGGGCAGATAACCGCAGGCTCCGCGGTGACCAAAAACACTTACTCCCATTCGATAGTTCCAGGCGGCTTCGAGGTGATATCGAGCACCACTCGATTGACATCCGCCACCTCGTTGGTGATGCGGTTCGAAATCTTGGCCAAGAGGTCGTATGGCAGCCGAGACCAGTCCGCGGTCATGGCATCCTCTGAGGAAACTGGGCGGAGCACAATTGGGTGACCGTAGCTGCGACCATCGCCCTGAACGCCGACCGAACGAACATCGGCCAGCAGCACCACTGGGCACTGCCAGATCTCGAGGTCTTTGCCAGCCGCGCTCAATTCTTCACGGACGATGGCATCGGCTTCGCGCAATAGCTCAAGTCGAGCTTTGGTTACCTCGCCAACGATTCGAATGCCAAGGCCAGGGCCTGGGAACGGTTGACGCTGAACAATCTCATGAGGCAGACCGAGTTCGGCACCAATGGCACGAACCTCGTCTTTGAACAACGCCCGCAATGGCTCAACTAATTCAAACTGCAGGTCATCCGGTAGGCCACCAACATTGTGGTGAGACTTGATGCCGGCGGTTGCTCCACCACCGGACTCAACAACATCTGGATACAGAGTTCCCTGAACCAGGAACTTGATTGGACGCGAGTCAGCTGCAGCCTCGGCAATTAGCTTGCGCTCTGCTTCTTCAAAGGTGCGAATGAACTCACGGCCAATAATCTTGCGCTTGGTCTCTGGGTCAGAGACGCCGGCGAGCGCCGATAGGAACTTCTCCTCGGCATCGACGGTGACTAGGCGAATACCGGTGGCGGCGACGTAGTCGCGCTCTACCTGCTCACGCTCACCCTTGCGCAGTAGCCCGTGGTCAACAAAAACTGCCGTGAGCTGATCGCCAACCGCCTTGTGAACCAGTGCCGCAGCAACCGCAGAGTCAACTCCACCGGATAGCCCGCAGATAACCCGGGCATCCCCCACCTGAGCACGAATCTTCTCCACTTGCTCGGCGATCACATTGCCGGAGTTCCAGGTTGGCTCGATCCCGGCACCGTTATAAAGGAAGTTGGTGAGGACATTCTGCCCCTGCTCGGAGTGCTTGACCTCTGGGTGCCACTGCACGCCATAGATGCGCTGCTCCTTGGATTCAAATGCCGCAACCGGAGTGGTCTCGGTTGAGGCCAAAACCTCAAAGCCCGCTGGGGCAACCATCACCTGATCGCCGTGACTCATCCAGCAAATTTGCTGCTGAGGCTGATTGCCAAGCAAGACTCCAGAATCATTTAGCGTTAGCTGAGTTGCGCCGTATTCGCGCTTACCGGTCTTATCTACCCGTCCGCCAAGTGCTTGCGCCAGCACCTGGAAGCCATAGCAAATTCCAAGTACCGGGATGCCAAGCTTGAGAATTTCTGGATCGAGCTGCGGGGAGTTTGCCTCGTAAACACTCGATGGGCCACCCGAGAGAATGATGGCTGCCGGGTTCTTGGCCGCCACCTCGCTTGCGGTGATGTTGTGGTGAACAATCTCTGAGTAGACATTTGCTTCGCGAACTCGGCGCGCGATCAACTGGGCGTATTGGGCACCAAAATCAACTACCAGCACCGGCTTCATTTTTGACCTTCGATTTCGCTCAATTGCTTCCTGGCCAGCTTGGCGTAGTAAGACTCGGTGAAGAAGCTCAAAAGTGGCACAACGCCACCGGCCGCAATAATCAAGAACCTAAAGAACGACCAACGCATCAGGGTCCACAGCCTAAAGTCGGCAAACAAATACAGCACATATAGCCAGCCGTGAACAATCAAGATTGCGACCGTGAGGTTGACGCCGACATCCGGTAGCCCCTCGCCCTCGACGCCATACTGCTCAAAGGTGATAAATCCGTTGGGGCCCATCAGCCATAGGTCGTAACCCAAAAATGGCAGCCGGCGGATTCCCCAGGTGATCATCAAAAGCATTAGGAAAATGCCGGTGATGTAGCTGGATACCGAAAAAAGTTTTAGAACCTTTTTTACTTGCTCAATTTGGGAAGCGGCAGGGCCTGTCATAAAAGAAGTTTACTTTAGGCAATGGCGGCAAGAGCATCGAGAACAGCTGCCTTGCACTTATCTGCGGTGGTAGCGGCCAAAGCGACTTTGGAAACCTCACGCGCCTGCTCCAAAGTGACCGCAGACAACGCCGAGCGAACTGCGCCAACCTGACTTCTCGAAGCAGAAACCGACTTGAAGCCCAAGCCAGCCAGCACTACCGCAAACGCAGGATCAGATGCCGATTCGCCGCAAACTCCAGAGGATATGCCAGCTGCTTCAGACTCACTGGCAATCACCTGAAGCATCCGAACTAATGCCGGCTGCCAGGGGTTCAAAAGCGCTCCAAGCCCAGCATTCATTCGATCAGCCGCAAACAGATACTGCGAGAGGTCATTGGTTCCCACCGAGATGAAGTCGATCTTCCCTCTCAGATCGCGAAGTGCCATTGCGATGGCCGGAGTCTCGACCATGATTCCGACCTTGTATTCGCCGCAGCCTCGGGCCATTTCGGCAAACTCGATGGCTTCCGATGCGGTAGCAATCATTGGGGCCATTACCCAAACTTCACGCCCAGACTCTTTGCGAGCCACCTCAAGTGAGGTCAGTTGGTCGATCAGGAATTGACGGTGATCCTGAATCAGGCGGAAACCACGAATACCCAGGGCTGGGTTTTCCTCGTGAGGCATATCCAAAAATGGCACTGGCTTATCGCTGCCAGCATCAATGGTGCGAACCACGATCGGCCCCTCTGGGGCTGCCTTGAGAATTTCGGCATAGGCCTTAGCCTGCTTCTCGGCGGTCGGCATAGTCGACTCCGAGAGATACAGCAGCTCGGTGCGGAACAGTCCAACGCCGTTTGCTGCGGTGGTGGCTGCCTGGATTGAGTCCTCAAGCGAACCGATATTCGCTCGAACCGGAATAATCGGGTCGAGGCTCTTGGCAACAAAGCTAATGGCCTTGGTAGCCATCGAATCATCGCCGCCCACAACCACGCGATCGCCAACCGGGTCAACCAAGACCGACATGCCATCAATTAGGTCCACTGCCTGGGTGCAGGACACCACGGCAGGAATTGACTTGGAGCGGCAAATGATGGCGGTGTGAGAAGTTGGTCCACCCTTGATGGTGACAACTCCGACCACGGCCGAGGTGAATTGCGCAGTATCGGCGGGAGAGAAGTCATCTCCCACAATCACATACGAGCCTGAGGTTGGTAGATCCAGCCCCATGTGTACGCCTGCGATGTGAGCGGCAACTCGCTTGGCTAGATCCTTGAGGTCCACCAGGCGCTCTTCGAACGCGGCATCGCCGGCAAAAATCTCTTCGAGTGAGTCAACCGCCGCGATGAATGCCGTTGCCGCATTCCAGCCAGACTCGATTTCGGCAACTGCGGTTTCAAAAAGATCTTCATCTTCGAGCAGCATCTTTAGAGCTTCGAAGATCTCAGCACTGGTCTCACCAGCCCTGATTGAAAGTTCGTCTAGGTAGCTGGCAACGTGGTGAATCGCACCCTTTAGGGTTTCTTTTTCTCCCGCTACATCGCCGGCGTGCTTGGCAGGCCCTGGCAAGGCAGTCTGCGGTTTGACGCGAAAAACTTCTGCTTGAACAGCGTTGAGACCAACACCCAAACCGGTGAGAATCGCGCCGTTAGAAAGTGGCACCACTAGCCCTTGAGGAAATCTTGAATCTGGGCGAATAGCGCATCGGCAACAGCCTGGTCGTCGGTGTCAACCTCAACAACCAACTGCTCGCCGGTCTTTGCCTTCAGGGCCATCATGCGAAGCGGGGAGTTTGCCAACACCAGTTCCTCGCCGGCTTTGCCCATGCGGACGGTCAGGCCCGACTCTTTCACTAGTTTTACAATCTGTCCCGCTGGTCTTGCGTGTAGGCCAATCGGATCTTCGATGGTCACATTCTTAGCGATGGTTGACATGGACTACCTCCTGATTATCGTTAGAGAATAACAACTTCTGCCCGCTATTTGGGCTCTTGAGTGGCTAGTGCCTCGGATTCTCGAGCACGCTGATCCATCACCAAACGCCACCAAAGATAAAAGGCCGCTAGAGCGAAAAATGCCCACTCAACCGCATAGAAAGCAGTCAGCCAGTTAATCTCGATTTCCTGCTGGCGAATGCCGATGGCAATTGGTTCGAGTTCGTGGTCAACACCAGACTGCACAATCAAGTAGGCCGGGTAGGAGGCAATTGGTTCCTGCGAATAGATGTTGATCAGTTGCCCGAGGGTTACCGAGTCAAAATCAGCATCGCTGGATTCTTTGACCGGCTCGCTGGGCTGGACGTAGCCGACTGCCGAAATCTCAACGTCCTCGAGTTTCTGCTGGGCTTTCCTTACCGCTTCTATATCTTCAGAAAAACCGATGGCTAGGGTCAGCGAGGCATCATCTATCAGCGAGTTAGTGACAAGCCAATAACCTGCCCTTGTTGATCCATCCGACTCAAGCTGCAGTCGGCCCCCAACGATGAAAGAGTTCTTTGAGTCAATCGTTGATTCAAAGATCGCGAGTCGGTCATAGACCGGCTTGTCGATTGGGGCATTGGGCGCGATCAGTTCTGATAGCGGTCGAGGAGCGCTTTCCTCAACGCTGACACCAACCGTGTTAAAGGTTCTCGATAGCTGCCACTGCATAAGGATTGCGAAAACCGCAGCGACCGCTAACGCAACTAGCAGTCCCCCGATCCACTTGGGCCTGCGGGCGACATCCCAAAAACTGGGTTGGCTCATTACTTGTACTGGTTGACTACGACGTCCACGCGCTGGAATTCCTTAACGTCGGAATATCCAGTGCTTGCCATTGAGCGACGCAGTGCGCCGATTAGGTTACTTGTGCCATCGGCATTGTCGGCAGGACCGAGCAAGATGTTTTCAAGTGGAGCGTGAGATCCCACCCAGACTCGGTTGCCGCGTGGCAACTTGTCGCTGACTGCCTCTTGACCCCAGTGCCAGCCGTGACCTGGAGCTTCTGCGGCGCGAGCCAAAACGGTTCCCAACATCACAGCATCAGCACCGCAAGCAATTGCCTTCACGATATCTCCGGAGGTGCCAAGCCCACCGTCTGCGATGACGTGTACATAGCGACCACCGGACTCGTCCATGTAGTCGCGACGCGCAGCGGCAACATCTGCCACCGCAGTTGCCATCGGAGCGTGAATACCTAGGATCTTGCGGGTTGATGAGGCGGCTCCGCCACCAAAACCAACCAGTACACCGGCAGCTCCGGTGCGCATCAGGTGCAGAGCTGCCTTATAGCTGGCTGCGCCGCCAACCATTACGGGAACATCTAGCTTGTAGATGAAATCCTTTAGGTTCAGTGGCTCCTGGTTCTTCGAGACGTGCTCGGCAGAAACCGTGTTTCCACGAATCACGAACATCTCTACGCCAGCCTTCAGCACAACGTTTGAGAACTCCTGGGTACGCTGCGGTGAGAGTGCGCCGGCAACTGTTACTCCAGCAGCGCGAATCTCTGCCAACCGAGCGGTGATTAGCTCAGGCTGAATCGGCTGGGAGTAGATGCGCTGCAGCACTGCGGTGGCGTCTGCCTCTTTGGCATTCGCAATTTCCTCAAGCTGCTGAGTTGGGTCCTCGTAGCGAGTCCAGAGACCTTCCAGATCCAGAACCCCTAGACCACCGAGCTTGCCGATTGCGATTGCGGTGGCTGGGCTCATTGCTGAGTCCATTGGAGCTGCTACCACTGGCAAATCAAACTTGTAAGCATCGATTGCCCAGGAGGTTGAGACATCCTCTGGGTCGCGAGTTCTGCGGGTCGGGACTACTGCGATGTCGTCAAAAGCAAATGCTCTTCTGGCATCTTTTCCGCGACCGATTTCAACCTGATTCATCTGGCCCTCCTAGCGAGTTCCGTAGTTAGGGGCTTCGATGGTCATTTGAACATCGTGCGGGTGCGATTCGCGCAGTCCCGCAGCCGTGATTCGAACAAACTTGCCGCGCTCTTGCAGCTCTGGAATGGTAGCTCCACCGACGTAGCCCATTGAGGCACGCAGTCCACCAACCAGCTGGTGAACAACAGAGGCTACCGAGCCACGGTAAGGAACTCGACCTTCGATGCCCTCGGGAACCAACTTGTCCTCGCGCAGCACATCGTCCTGGAAATAGCGATCCTTGGAGTAGGACTGCGCCTGACCGCGAGACTGCATCGCACCCAGCGAACCCATGCCGCGATATGTCTTGTACTGCTTACCGCCTACGAAAGTGATATCTCCAGGTGCCTCATCGGTACCAGCCAATAGCGATCCGAGCATCACAGAGTTAGCGCCCGCCACCAGAGCCTTTGGAATATCTCCTGAGTACTGCAGACCGCCGTCTGCGATTACTGGGACTCCGGCAGGCTTGGCCGCCAACGAAGCTAGATAAACCGCGGTAACCTGCGGCACACCGACACCGGCAACCACGCGAGTGGTGCAGATTGAGCCCGGGCCTACGCCCACCTTTACGCCATCGGCGCCGGCATCAATTAGCGCCTGTGCACCCTCGCGAGTAGCGACATTGCCACCAACGATGTCGGTGTACTTCGCAACCGGCTCACTCTTTAGTTTGCGAATCATGTCCAGGACCGCAGTGTTGTGGCCGTGGGCAGTGTCGACAATTAGCATGTCGACTCCGGTTTCAACAAGTGCCATCGCGCGCTCCCAAGCATCTGGACCAACACCGATTGCAGCGCCAACCAAAAGCCGACCGGCACCATCCTTGGAAGCGTTTGGGTACTTCTCGCTCTTGTCGAAGTCTTTGACGGTAATCAAGCCGCGCAGCTTGCCGTCGTCATCAATCAACGGAAGCTTTTCAATGCGGTGCTGGGCCAGTAGCGCCATTGCCTCATCTGGGTTGATGCCAACCTTGCCAACGATTAGTGGCATCGGGGTCATCACGTCTTTGACCAAAGTGGTGGTGCGCTGCACCTCTAATACGAATCGCATGTCTCGGTTGGTCACGATGCCAACCAACTTGCCATCCTCATCAATGACCGGAAGGCCCGACACCCGGTACTTGCCGCACTGGTCATCCACCTCTTGAATGGTGGCATAAGGAGTTGTGGTGACTGGGTGAGAAACCATGCCAGCTTCGCTGCGCTTTACCAGGTCAACCTGGTTTACCTGGTCATCGATTGAAAGGTTGCGGTGCAGGATTCCCAAGCCACCCTGTCTGGCCATGGCGATTGCCATTCTGGCTTCGGTGACGGTATCCATGGCTGAGGAGATCAGCGGTACATGGATGGAGATGTTTCTGGACACCTGGGTTTGGGTGCTAACCCCAGAGGGCACCACATCGGATTGCCCAGGTAGCAGCAAGACGTCGTCGTAAGTTAGGCCGACCAGGGAAAATGGGTCTTGAAGCTCCAATTGGCAATCCTCTACTTGTGGTGGATTCGTCTGCTAATTCTACCCAAGCAAAGACACCTATTAATAAGGTGCTTTTTTGGCGGAATTGAAATTATTTCGAAATCAAAACACTTACAGGCGTCTCGTAATACCACTATGTTTACATTGCTAGTGTTTTGAAAGGTCCCGAGGGGACCTTGGAGCAGAGTAGCTCAATACGATTTGGAGGACAGGTGCAATTCCTCTCTACCAGCAACCCCAAGCGGTTGTTCTCATCCTTTTTACTGGTTCTGATCGCGATGGTTCTGGGCCTTGGCCTGGGTGCTACCTCGGCAAGTGCTGACAGCGTTGGCGATGAATTCGAACGCGGTATCACCGGAAACGTAAAGCTTGACGGCGAGCCACTCGGTGGCGTCCGCATGATTGTTGACGGTGGTGGCTACACCGCAGAAACCGTTACCGGAGCCGATGGCAAGTGGTACATCGGAGTTCCCGGAACCGAGGGTGACACCTACAAGGTGACCTTGGACCAGGAAACCCTTCCGGAGGGCATCGCCGTTACCGGTGAGGGCGGCGCTACCAAGGATGTAGTGCTTGGCAAGACCAGCCCGCTGGTTGCCAACTTCTTTATTGGTGAGGGTACCCGCGTTACGGTTTCAATGTTTGACCAAATCATTGCCCGCTTGATCTATGGCTTGAACTTCGGTTTGATGCTTGGTCTAGCTGCGGTTGGTCTATCGCTGGTATTTGGAACCACTGGTCTTTCTAACTTCGCACACTCTGAGATGGTGACCTTCGGTGCCATCGCGGCCCTAGTTCTAGGCACCGTGCTTCAGCTTCCGATGTGGGTTGCGATTCCGGCAGCGGTATTGCTCTCCGGTGGTATGGGTTGGGCACTGGATGCCGGCCTGTGGAAGCCACTGCGTAAGCGCGGTTTGGCGCTGGTGCAGCTGATGATTGTTTCTATCGGTCTTTCGCTGACCGCACGTTACCTATTCCAGTACTTCGTAGGTGGTGGCACCGAGCAGTTGCCGGGCGCCGACTCGACCCTGGTGCCACTTTTCGGCTCGGTTGCGCTTTCGATGACTGACATTGTTTCGATGGCAATCTCCCTCGTTGTGATCACCGGTTTTGCTTGGTGGCTACTGAAGACCAAGACCGGTAAGGCAACTCGTGCTATCTCTGACAATCCAGACCTAGCCGCCGCCTCTGGTATTGACGTGGACAAGGTGATTCGCACCGTTTGGATCATCTCGGGAGCACTCGCAGGACTTGCTGGTGTGCTCTGGGCTTACTTCCGCCCGGGCATCAAGTGGGACATGGGTGCCCAGATTCTGCTACTGATTTTCGCAGCCGTAACCCTTGGTGGTTTGGGAACCGCATTCGGTGCCCTTATCGGCTCCATCGTGGTTGGTGTCTTGGTTGAGACCAGCTCGCTAATCATTCCAGCCGACCTAAAGTACGTAGGTGCGCTGGTAGTTCTTATTGGAATCTTGCTCTTCAGACCACAAGGTTTGCTGGGCAAAAAACAGAGGATAGGTTAGGAGGTCGACCATGGACTGGGGATCAATTCTCAATAACACCCTTGCGGGACTACTTACTCCAACCATCTTGGCGTTCGCTCTAGCGGCGCTTGGTTTGGCTATGCACTTCGGTTTTGCCGGATTGCTGAACTTCGGTATCGCAGGCTTTATGGCCGTCGGTGCCTACGGATATGCGATCAGCGTTCTCACCTTTGGCTTGCCATGGTGGGCAGGCATGCTGATGGGTGTTGCTGCTTCGGTGGTCTTCGCTCTGATCATGGGTATTCCAACCCTGCGCTTGCGCGGTGACTACCTAGCAATCGTGACCATTGCCGCAGCTGAGATCCTTCGCCTGTTGTTCCTAACCACCGCTTTCGAGCCGGTGACCGGAAGTGCTGACGGTCTGTTTGGCTACAACAACACCGGAGGCTTCGCCGAGGCGAACCCATTCCCAGTAGGTAACTACGGTTGGGGGCCATGGACCTACAACGAGCAGACCTTGTGGATGCTGGTCTTTGGTTTGATCGTGCTCGCGGTTGCGACCCTACTGCTATGGGCTCTAATGCGCTCCCCTTGGGGTCGCGTGGTAAAGGGTATCCGTGAGGATGAGGACGCTGTTCGCGCACTAGGTAAGAACGTCTTCGCCTACAAGATGCAGGCGCTGATCATCGGTGGTGTCTTTGGTGCCCTGGGTGGAATCGTGCTGGCTACCAGCACCAACGTCTCCCCTGGTGTCTACGTAACCTCGTTGACCTTCTTCCTTTGGACCGCACTGCTACTCGGTGGCGCTGCCACCATCTTCGGTCCAGTGCTCGGTTCGATTATCTTCTGGGTGCTACAAGCCTTCCTAACCAACGTCTTGCCAGCGTTGGCAGAATCTGGCATCTTGCCAGTTTCTGGAATCCAGGCAGCTACCCTTCGCTACGTGCTGGTAGGTATCGGTCTAATGCTGATTGTGATCTACCGTCCGCAGGGTATTTTCGGAGACAAGAGGGAGATGACCTTTGTCAAGTAATTCAGAACACCAGAAGTCAACCGGGCTACACGTTGGTGTGGCAGCTCCGGGAGTCAAGAAGGTCAACCCGATTCTGGTCATCGACCACGTCAAAAAGAGCTTTGGCGGTCTAACCGCAGTTGACGTTGAGCACCTGGAGATTCCAAGCGGCGCGATCACTGCGCTTATCGGCCCTAACGGTGCTGGTAAGACCACCTTGTTCAACCTACTAACCGGTTTTGACACCCCAGACACCGGAGCCTGGTCCTTTGAGGGCAAAGAGCTCGCTGGTGTGCCATCGTTCAAGGTTGCCAAGATGGGTCAGGTTCGAACCTTCCAGCTCACCAAGGCACTGAGCCTTTTGACCGTGCTTGAGAACATGAAGCTCGGAGCCAAGAACCAGACCGGTGAGAAGCTACTGAACTCACTGTTCCCATTCCTATGGCGCAAGCAGGACAAAGAGCTTGAGGTCAAGGCAATGGAGCTACTGAAGAAGTTCAAGCTCGATGCCAAGAAGGATGACTTCGCTGCATCCCTTTCCGGTGGACAGCGCAAGCTGCTCGAAATGGCTCGCGCACTTATGACCGATCCGGTTCTCGTGATGTTGGATGAGCCAATGGCTGGTGTGAACCCAGCTCTGACTCAGTCTCTGCTTGAGCACGTCTTGAACCTCAAGAAGGAGGGCATGACCGTGCTCTTTGTTGAGCACGACATGCACATGGTTCGCCACATCGCCGACTGGGTTGTGGTTATGGCCGAGGGTAAGGTCGTGGCCGAGGGTCCACCTGACACCGTAATGAAGGAACAGGCCGTTATTGACGCCTACCTAGGTGCCCACCAGGACACTGACCTGGGTGTAGTCACCGGTCGAATCAAAGTAATCAGCGAGGAAGGCAAGTAAATGACTCGCGTTGTAGAAGTCAAGGATCTGACCGCCGGCTACCTGCCAGGTGTAAACATCCTCAACGGCACCAACCTCTACGCCGATAAGGGCGAGCTAATTGGAATCATCGGGCCTAACGGTGCCGGTAAGTCCACCCTGCTCAAGTCCATCTTCGGACTGGTGAAGGTTCGTGAGGGTTCAATCACCCTCAATGGTGAGAACATCACTGGACTGAAGCCAAACCAGCTGGTTTCCAAGGGCGTGGGCTTTATCCCACAGACCAACAACGTCTTCCCATCGCTAACCATCGAAGAGAACCTGCAGATGGGTATCTTCCAGGAGCCTTCGAAATACAACGAGCGCTTGGACTTTGTGGTTTCGATCTTCGAAGAGCTCGGAAAGCGCCTAAAGCAGCGCGCTGGTTCGCTCTCCGGCGGTGAGCGTCAGATGGTTGCCATGGGACGTGCTTTGATGATGGACCCTGCTGTATTGCTACTGGATGAGCCATCGGCGGGTCTTTCCCCGGTTCGTCAGGACGAGGCGTTCTTGCGCGTATCCGAAATCAACAAGGCTGGCGTAACCTGCATCATGGTTGAGCAGAATGCTCGCCGCTGCCTGCAGATCTCTGACCGCGCATATGTGCTTGACCAGGGTAAGGACGCAGTTGTCGGCACTGGCCGTGAGCTGCTAAACGACCCACAGGTGATTGGCCTATACCTCGGCACCCTAGGTGCCTAAAAAACCTTCTAAAGGTCTTTGGGTGGCCGTTGGGGCCGGCATTGGTGTAGCAGTCGGAACGGCAATCGATGCGCTAGCTATCTCGCTGGCCATTGGTGTAGCAATAGGTGCAGCCTTGGACTTTGCCTCAGGTCGCAAATAGAGATTAAACAAAGAACCCCCCGGCCATTGGCCGGGGGGTTCTTTTTGGTAACTAGTTACTAGCCACGGATGGTGGACTGAACGTTGTTTCCGTCGAACTGCTGGATCAGGATGTTACCGTCGGTTGGGTCACCCAACTCGTTGAAGGTAATGTTGCCCGAAGGGCCATCGTAGTCAGCGGTTCCACCGGCGTTGATGATGTCAGCACACTCGGCGAAGGTGGTGCACTTCTGGCCGTTACCGGATCCACCGGAAACTTCCTGTAGCTTCACAGACATGTTGGCACCCTCGGTGCTACGTGCCTCTAGAGCTGCAAGAGCTAGAAGAACAACTGCGTCGTAGGACTCAGGACCGTAAGCGTTTAGCTCTAGCGGTGCGTTGCCCTGTGCCTGCCAGTTCTCGTCCATACGCTTGATGAAGTCAGCGATCTTGGACTCGTTTACACCTGGGTAGGTACCCTTAGCGCCCTCAAGGGTGCCAGGCTCGAATACCTCAGAGTAGTTGGTCAGGTTACCGTCAACGAAGTAAAGGTTCTTACCAGGGAACTGAGCGGTTAGCTCAGGAACGATGGTCTTAGCCTCGTCGAAGGTGATCAGAACGATTGCGTCTGGTCCTGGAGCTAGCGCCTCTGCAATCTGGCTGGTGAAGTTGGTGTCACCAGTGTTGTAGGTAGGAGCAGCTAGAACCTCGCCACCAGCAGCCTCGAAGGCCTTGGTAACGAACTCAGCTAGACCGGTTCCGTAGGAGTCGTTCAGAACGATCATCGAGATCTTCTGGTGTCCGTCTTCTGCGATTAGGTTACCTAGCACCTCACCCTGTAGGACGTCAGATGGAGCGGTACGGAAGTACAGACCCTTGTCCTCGTAGGTGGTTAGTGCAGCCGAGGTGTTTGCAGGGGAGAACTGAATCACACACTCTGCAACCAAACGGTCGATGAACTGTAGGGAGGTACCGGACGATGCGGCACCGATAACAGCCTCAACACCTGCGTTTAGCAGACGAGGGATCTCGGTGTCGTAAGCCTTGTTGTCGGTGTCACCAGAGTCACCCAGGGTGGCCTCGATGGTGATGCCCTTGCCGGCCTCGTTGATGTCCTTGATAGCTAGTGCAACACCAGCCTCCTCAGGTGGGCCGAGGAATGCGAGGTTACCAGTTAGCGGTAGAGCGGTACCTAGCTTTAGAACTAGGTCGCCTTCCTGCTCTGGGCCAAGCTCACAGCCGCCAGGAGTGGTGGTAGCGGCAGCGCTAGTCTCCGACTCGGTGGCCTCAGTCTCAGTGGTAGTCGCCGCACAACCCGCCAAAGCCGCTGCGCTAAGTGCCAAAACACCTAGTGCCGAAACGGTCTTGAGGGCCAAGCGTGACTTGATGTCGATTTCAGTCATTCTTGCTCCTTGAATAGCAATTAGAGGGCAAGTGTGGGCAAACGCTCACACTGCTATTCCAAAGCATACTGAAAATGAGTCTGCGCAAGTGATTTTTACTTCGAAAAGAGCGACCCCTAGAGCGCTAACTCTTCGAATTACGCAGATTCACGCCTGATTTACTTCTGAATAAGAAGCGGTTTTGGAAGCAGAACTTCGGAATTGGTGGAATGTTCCACTATGTAAGCAGTGCGTAACAATTAGGTTTCAACTAGCCCTGGTCGATGACAGCAAGTGATTTGCGCTTGTTTCTGATGGCATCGAAGGTCAACACGATCAATGACAACCAAACCAGCCCGAATCCGATCCACCTCACCGCAGGCATCGGTTCGCGAAGAATAAAGAAGGCAGTTAGAAACTGCAGCACCGGAGTCATATATTGAATAAATCCAATGGTTGAAAGCGGGATTCTGGAAGCGGCAGCACCGAACAAGATCAGCGGGACCGCGGTCATGATTCCAAAGCCAATGAGCACAAAGGCATTGCCTGGGCTATCCAGCAAAGTGATCGGTTCCATGGAGGCTAAGAACGCCAGTTGCCCCAGTGCTATTGGAATGACCAGCAATGACTCGAGCGCAAAAGATTGCGTGGCCTGAATCTTGCCGCCCACTTTGTTTTTCGCCAGCGAGTAGATCGCGAAGCTAATCGCAAGCACGAAGGCAATCCATGGCGGTCTGCCATAGTCAAAGGTTAAAACCGCCACGGCTATGAAGCCAATCCCGAGCGCTATCCACTGCGGAGTTCTGAGTCGCTCCCCTAAAAAGACCACGGCAAACACAATTGTGATCAGCGGGTTTATGAAGTAACCCAGCGAGGACTCAATGGTGTTTCCGGTGGCAACCGCGACCACATAGGTTTCCCAGTTGATAAAAATGAATATCGATGCCACTGCCAGCCAACGCAACTGTTTTGGTGACCTTAGAAGCTCGACGATTTTGCCCCAGCCCCGAATGATGGTGAGCACCAGGGCAGCGAAAAGAAACCCGAAAACCACTCGCCAAACCACGACCTCAAATGGATTAGCGAATTTGGTGGCGCTGATAATCAGCGGAAAAGATCCCCAGATCAGATACGCGCTCACGCCCAGCAGCAATCCAGTGGAGTGGCTCGAACGTGTCTTCACTCCCTCAGCCTAGGGGTTAAACGAAAACGACCCAGGTTTCCCTGGGTCGTCCTCTAAATGATTTAGCGCTCGATGATTGCGAGCACGTCGCGAGCAGAAAGCACTAGGTACTCCTTGCCGTCGTACTTTAGCTCGGTGCCGCCGTACTTTGAGAAGATGACTCGGTCGCCGACCTTTACGTCAACTGGAATGCGGTCACCCTCGTCGCTGAAGCGACCTGGACCAACCGCGATAACCTCAGCCTCCTGAGGCTTCTCCTTTGCGGTGTCTGGGATAACCAGACCGGATGCGGTTACCTGCTCTGCCTCAACTGGGCGAACAACAATGCGATCTTCGAGTGGCTTGATAGAAACCGACACTTTGACCTCTTCTTTTCTTAAAGATGTGATTTAGCAGACTCGATGTTTGAGTGCTAATAAAACTTTAGGGCCAAATTAGCACTCAGTCAAGGTGAGTGCTAGTAGCGAGACCGCTAGCCTTGTTTCATGAATCAATTACTGACCGCTGAAGCGCTAAGGCTGCTCGATGAGGTTGGCGAAATTGATTCCAAGGCCGATGTGCTGGCAATTATCACCAAGCTAAGAAAAGCTGGCCACCCAGCCCTGCTTGTCACCGAGGTGATCACTCAGGCCAGACTGCGAACTCGCGCTAAGGCCAAGTTTGGTGACTTTGCCTCCAGCATGCTGTTCACAGAAGCCGGTTTAGAGCAGGCCACCAGATTGCAGGTGGCAGCGCTTCACGCCGAGCGTTTCAAGTTGGCGGGCTATCAAAACATCGCAGATCTTGGCTGTGGCATTGGTGCCGATTCGTTGGCTTTCGCATCGCTGGGCCTTTCGGTGACAGCAGTAGAGCAGGATGCTCAGACCGCAGCGCTCGCCTCATTCAACCTGGCAGCCTTCCCCGATGCACAAGTGAGAGTTTCGGATGCGGAGCACTTTGATGTATCAGGTTTTGATGCGCTTTGGTTGGATCCGGCTCGCAGAGAGCTCGGGCGTAAGGCGGCCAAGCACATCACCTTGGCACCAGCAGATTTCAGCCCAAACCTCGATTGGTGTTTTGGGCTTCAAAAGCCCAAGGGCATCAAACTCGGCCCGGCCTTCCCGCTGGAACTGATCCCGGACAACGTCGAGGCACAATGGGTTTCTCACCATGGCGATTTGGTGGAGCTGGCACTTTGGTTTGATGGTTTGGCATCGAATATCGGGCGCTCAGCCCTAATGCTCAAAGATGGCAAGCGCTACCTATTCGAAGGCGAAGGCGTTGACCGCTTCGCCACCGAGGATCTGAAAGAGTTTGTCTACGAGCCTGACTATTCGTTGATTCGTTCCCAGCTGCTGGGTGACTTTGCCAAGCAGCAACAGTTAACTGGAATCTCTGACGGGATCGCTTATCTATCTAGCGATGAGCTCAACGACTCTCCTTGGCTTCGGGCTTTTCGAGTTTTGGAAGTCTTGCCGTTGGATGAAGCCAAGATTCGCAAGGCTTTGTCAATCCGGGGTATTGGCAAACTCGAAATCAAAAAGCGCGGCGTGGATATCACTCCCGAGGAGCTCAGACCAAAGTTGAAGTTAAAAGGGGAGGGCGCCGCCACCTTGATTCTCACCAAGGTAGACGACGCCCGACGTGCTCTTATCGTCCAACCGATTCGCTAGATGGCTCTTCCAGCGAAGCGGTTAGCGGTCACCGAAGTGCATACCGCCGAATCCACGTTCGAATTCGAAAAACTCAGGGCCCATCGGCTGGAGTCCGAAAGCCCCCGAGATGATAAGAACCTTGGTAATAACACCTAAAAGCCCGAAAATAATCCATCCTGCTAGGTGGATATATCCGATAACAGTTCCGGTCAGAGCCAGGGTTCGACCGGACTCGCCGCTTGACTTGATCTGCTTGAGTGCGATGTGGCCGGTGATTACGGCGATCAAAGCTCCTACGATGCTCAGCGCACTGGCAAGTGAGACCACCGAAAGGGTGTTGAGTGAGGTCCAGTCGAATGGCTTTTTAGCAACGGCTGGTTGAGTGACCTCGACTGGGGTTTCTGGTTCTGATTTCTTTTCTGGCATTTTTTCCTTTGGTTGGGGACAACCAAACAATGACAGTTGCGCGTGACAGAACGCTGGAGGTTAGCTGGGAGAATTTAGAGAGTCTGAACCTGAGTAACTTCCAAGGTGGATTCCGAACCGAAGCTCAAGCCAGAAGGAGCTCGACCCGCCATCACTAGCTGAGAACCCAGGGCGGCGATCATTGCGCCGTTGTCAGTGCAAAGCTGAAATCTTGGGATTCGAAGTTCGATCCCGTTTTCTCGGCAGCGCTTTTGCGCCTCTTCGCGCAGCCGAGCATTTGCCACCACGCCGCCTCCAAGCAAGAGCCGATTGACCCCAAAGTCCCGGCAGGCATTGATGGCTTTGGTGAGCAAAACATCAACAACAGCTTCCCGGAAACTGGCGGCAACGTCTGCCTTTGAATACTCCTCGCCAGCATCTTCGGCTTTCTCAACATGCCGAGCCACCGCGGTCTTTAGACCCGAGAAAGAGAAGTCGTAGCGATGCTTCTCCATATCTTTTGGCAGGGTTAGGCCGCGGGGGAAGCGAATGGTTGGCGAGCCATCGGCTGCCAACTTATCGATTTGCGGACCACCCGGATATGGCAGTCCCAAGACCCGAGCCACTTTGTCGAATGCTTCACCGGCGGCATCGTCGATGGTCTCCCCCAAGAGCTCAACATCGTTCAGCAAATGCCGGACTAAGAGCAGCGAGGTGTGACCACCGGAGACCAAGAGCGCGATGGTTGGAAGCTCGACCGCTCCCCGCTCCAGCACATCCGCACCAACGTGGCCAACTAAGTGATTGACCGCGTACAACGGCTTATTGTGAGCTAGTGCCAGACCCTTGGCCGCTCCGATGCCGACCATGAGTGCACCGGCAAGCCCTGGGCCATTGGCCACCGCGATGGCATCGATGTCGGCCATTGTGATATTGGCTTCTTTGAGTGCCTTTTCCAGTGTGGGTTTGATCGCCTCCAGGTGGGCTCGAGCAGCGACCTCAGGAACCACACCGCCATACTTTGAGTGTTCATCCATCGAACTGTGCAGCGCATTTGCCAATAGCCGATTTCCCTGAACAATACCTACGCCGGTTTCATCGCAGGTGGACTCGATGCCCAAAACAATCGGCTGTCTTATTGCTAGCCGCATGATCAGGGCATCTACCCCGGCCGGTTGGTAGTAGCGCTTGCGAACATCAATCTGCTCAAATCCAAGATCTTTGTAAAGCGCGATAGCGGACTCGTTGTCGGCACGGACTTCGAGCATTACCTGCTCAGACCCAAGCTCTTTCGCCTTGTTGATTAGCCGCTGCATCAGCTGGCGGCCCAAACCTTTGCCTCGCTCGCTAGGTGCGATTCCGATGGTTTGGATGTCAGAGCTGAAGGCGCCCGGCGGTGTTGAAAGCCCGGCATATCCGATGAGTTCTGGGCTAAAGATCCCCAGGTAATAGGTATGGCTGGCGGTCAGCTCACTGGCCATGCTAGTCGCCGACCAAGCATCCTCGGGAAAGAGTTTTTGCTCGAGATCCATCACGATTGTGAGGTGCTCTCTCGATAGCTCTAAGAATTCCATTAGCCGCTCACCCGCTTTCCCGCGTATGGAGCAACGTCTGGAGATCTCAAATACAGCGCACTGGTATCGCTCAGATCCAAACCTTGATTGGCTGCCCACAGCGCATACCGGCCAACTAATTCGGCGTTGCACTTGCCATCAACAGCTTCGAATGAGGTGAACTGCTCCAGCTCCTCGGGCTTTAGCACCGAGGGTCCAAATACTCGGACACCTTGGTCGTAGGCAGCAACAAACAGTTCTTTGCGCTTGGCATCAGCCGTGATGACTATTTTGGCTTTGCCGTGTCTAAGTGCCACGGCATCTAGATTCATCACTGAATAAATGGGCAATTCCAATGCGGTCGCAAATGAAGTTCCGGCCGCCATGCCAACTCGAAGCCCGGTGTAGGGAGCAGGGCCGCGACCAATCGCAACCGCAGTAACCTGGCTGGCTGAAGCATTGGCCTGCCCTAAAGCTTCGGCAATCGCATTACCAATGTTCTCGGCGTGACCAAATGGGTCATCGTATTCAACAAAGGCCAGCAAGGTTTCGCCGTCGAATAAAGCGGTTGAGGTTCCTGCGGAAGTGTCAATTGCTAAGAGCAATCTCCACCCCCTGCCAGCGCTTGCCGGTGCCAAAAATGGATACCATTCTCGATTCGTCTTCAGCCTCACGATTGATATCCACCTGAAGCCAGTGCTCGGCGATGCCGTCTACATAGTCTCTGGCCCACTCGACCACCACTATCGAGTTAGCAAAATCGATATCCAGATCGTCAAGCTCGACAGCAGAAGTCAACCGGTAGGCATCAACATGGACCAACTTTGGTCCAGCCGCGGTGCGATGGGTACGGGCCAGCACAAAGGTTGGAGATTGGACCGTGCCCGACGCCCCCAAGCCCTCACCAATGCCCCGAGTCAGCGTGGTTTTTCCAGCACCCAAAGGGCCATTGAGTAAAAGCAAGTCCCCGGCCCGCAGCACCTTGGCGATTGCCATCCCCAGCTCGTGCATTTGATCTGGGTTTTGAATTCTAAATTCCATACCTAGCGGTAAACCCTCTTGGCTCGGCCACCAATCCTGGTGACAATCTCATAGTTGATCGTGCTGGCAGATTCCCCAAGTGCTTCGGCGGAAGGTTCGCCGTTGGCAGGGTCACCAAAGATAACCACCTCGCTGCCAAGCGCAACATCGTAATCGCCAACATCCACCACGAACTGATCCATCGCGACTCGACCAGAAATCTCAAATAGCTTGCCAGCAATCAAAACCTTGGCTCCAACCGCAATTCTTGGCATGCCCTCGGAGTAACCAAATGGCACCAGTGCCAAGCTGGTCTCCTTCTCGGTGCGATAGCGATAGCCGTAGGAAACTCCCTGGCCGGCTGGAACTCGCTTTAAATTCACTACCCGAGCAACTGCTCGCATCGCAGGCTTCAGCTGGTACTGCGCATATTCGCGATCATCCCAAGGATTTAGTCCATAGAGTCCAATGCCGCATCGCACCATCTCAAATCTCATGCTGGGATAGCTCAGGGCTCCCGCGGTTGCTGCGAGATGACGTTGCGAGATGTTCACCCCAGCCGCCTTGGCGACTTGCTCGGCCTCAAGAAACAACTCTTCTTGCTTACGATCCTCTTCCTCCGAGGTGTTGGAAAGATGAGAGAACAAACCAATGGTTTTTCCAGTGAGCAGCTGAAAAACCTCTTGCCACTGCGATTTAGCAAAGCCCGCCCTGCCAAGACCGGTGTCGACCTTGATGTGTAGGCGCTTCACACCGGCTGCGAGCGCCGATTCCAAAATGGCGAAATTGGACACTCCAAGTTCGATATCCTGCTCGGCTGCCATTTGAAAATCGTCTTCGGCGTCAAGAATCCAGCACATGAGTCTGGACTTTATGCCGGCAGCTCGAAGCGCGATCGCTTCTTCTAGGTCAGCGACGCCGAGCGCATCAACCGAAATCTCTTCCAGCGCTTGAGCCACTTCGTGCATGCCGTGGCCATAGGCATTGGCTTTCACAATCGCCATGACCTCACTGGGTGCGACCAAAGACTTCAATTGGCGATAGTTGCCCTGAATCTTGGCTAGGTCGATTTGAATCTCACGCATCTAGTTAGCCTCCAGCACAACGAAGGCGGATGCAAGCTCTTGTTCGTGGCTTAGCGAGAGGTGAATCGATTTGATGCCCAGGCCATCCACTTTGGATTTTGATCCACCGTGCAGCTGGATGCTTGGTTTTCCCAGCTCATCTTTGACGATCTCGATCTCCGACCAGCTCAAAAGCTTTGGATCGCCGAGGGCCTTAGCGAGGGCTTCCTTGGCGGCAAACCGAGCGGCCAAAGACGCATTGGAAAGCTGGTGCTCGTTGGGGTGGAATAGTCGATCTTTGAGGTTCGGGGTGCGAGTCAATGCTTCTGCCATGCGCACCACTGAGCAAAGGTCAGTGCCGACCCCGTAGATCATTTACTCGACCGTAACGCTCTTTGCCAAGTTTCTTGGCTGGTCAACGTCCAAGCCTTTAGCACTGGCAAGCTCGAGTGCGAAGGTCTGGAGTGGAATAACTGAGAGCACCGAAGCCATCATCGGATGAGCCGCAGGAATGTTGAAGACCTCGTCGGCGAATTGAGCAACCAGCTCATCGCCAACCTCTGCGATGGCAATGACCTTGGCCCCGCGAGCCTTGATTTCCTGAATGTTGGAGATGACCTTGGGGTGCAGCGAGTCTTCGCCCTTTGGCGATGGCACCACAACAATCACTGGCTGACCGGCTTCAATCAGCGCGATCGGTCCGTGCTTTAGCTCACCGGCAGCAAAGCCTTCGGCATGGATGTATGCCAACTCCTTGAGCTTGAGCGCACCCTCCATCGCGATTGGGAAACCGACATTGCGACCTAGGAACAGAACGGACTTGGCATTGGAGTATTCGCGACCAAGATCGCGCATGCGATCTAGCGACTCCAACACCTTCTTAACCTGGCGCGGGAGCTTTAGCAGCTCCTTGCCGAGGTCTTTGAGAACCGACTCCGAGTGCGCCTTGCGCAACCAGCCGAGCGAAAGCGCAACCAATAGACCTGCGGTGATCTGAGCGGTGAAAGCCTTGGTGGACGCAACCGCGACCTCTGGGCCAGCGTGGGTGTAAATGGTGGCGTCAGATTCACGCGCCAGGGTTGCCCCCTGGGTGTTGCAGATGCTCAAGACCTTGGCACCCTGCTCCTTGGCATAGCGAATTGCCATCAGGGTGTCCATGGTTTCACCGGACTGGCTAATCGCGAGAATCAAGGTGTTGGCATCGATGATTGGATCGCGGTAGCGGAATTCGTGCGCCAGTTCAACACTCACCGGGATCTTGGCCCACTTCTCGATCGCATACTTAGCGACCTCGCCGGCATAGGCGGCAGTGCCGCATGCGGTGATGATGATGCGGTTTACCTCGGAGAGTTTCTCCAAACCGGCGAATTCATCGAGCTTGACCCGACCATCAGAATCTAGGCGACCCATCAGGGTGTCGCCCACTGCCTGCGGTTGGTCAGCAATCTCCTTGGCCATAAATGATGGCCAGCCGCCCTTGGAAGCACTGGAGGCATCCCAATCGACAGTGAATTCTTTGAGCTCAACGCTCTCGCCCTTGAAGGTTGAGATCTTCACCGAGTCACGTCGAAGCTCAACAATCTGGTCTTGCCCCACCGACACTGCGCGCTTGGTGTGCTCGACAAAGGCTGCCACATCGCTACCTAGGAAGTTCTCGTTTTCTCCCAGGCCAATAACCAACGGAGAGTTTCTGCGAGCAGCCAGAATCAAGTCCCTGTGGTCCTCGTGAATGCAAAGCAGGGTAAAGGCTCCGTGCAGTCGGTTTACCACCGAAACAAAGGCGGTCTTTAGGTCCTTGGTTTCGTCATAGGCACGCGCCACCAAGTGAGCCGCGACCTCAGAGTCAGTCTCGGAGGAGAACTTCACCCCATGAGCCAAAAGTTCGGCCTTGAGCTCCGAGAAATTCTCGATGATTCCGTTGTGGATTAGTGAAAGCTTCAGGTGTTCGCCACCGAGGTGCGGGTGCGCGTTACCGTCGGTAGGAGCTCCGTGAGTCGCCCAGCGAGTGTGCCCAATTCCAATGTGAGCATCCGAGAGCGGTGAGTCTTTGAGGTCGTCAACCAAAACCTGTAGCTTGCCCGCGCGCTTGCGAGTTTGAAGACCCGAATCAGGGTCAATTACAGAAATACCAGCGGAGTCATAGCCTCGATATTCCAGGCGCTTTAGGCCTCCAAGAAGTACATCGAGTGTTGACCCCGGCCCTACGTAGCCGACGATTCCACACATGACACCTAATCTACGGCAGAATAGCCAGTTATGAGCGCAGCACAGGGCCTTGGGGAGCTATCTCCCTACCTCGCAATTGAACGCGAGGATTGGGCCGAACTTGGAAAAAACACCCAGCTGCCACTGACAGAGCAGGAACTTTCGAACCTAAAGAGTCTTGGCGACTTTCTCGATATGAAAGAGGTGGAAGAGGTCTATCTCCCGGTCTCCCACCTGCTCTCGCTCTATGCCAATCAAACTCAGAAGCTTCACTTTGCGGCCTCAAACTTTCTGGGAGAGAAAACCGCAAAGACCCCGTTCATCATCGGCATCGCAGGATCTGTGGCGGTTGGAAAATCAACGGTTGCAAGGCTCCTAAAAGAGCTGATGTCACGCTGGGAGGGCACTCCGAAGGTGGAGCTGGTGACCACCGATGGCTTCCTCTATCCGAATGCGGAGCTGGAGCGCCGCGGAATCTTAGATCGCAAGGGCTTTCCGGAGAGTTACGACCGTAAGCGACTTTTGAAATTCGTAAGTGACATCAAATCCGGAGTCGAGCATGTCACCGCTCCGGTCTACTCGCACCTTTCCTATGACATTGTCGAGGGGGAATACGAAGCGGTCACCACCCCGGATGTTTTGATTGTTGAAGGACTAAACGTCTTACAGCCTCCGGCCATCGGCCAGGAGCTCGCGCTGAGTGATTTCTTTGATTTCACCATCTACATTGATGCCAATCCAAAGACCATCGAAAAGTGGTATCTGTCGCGCTTTTGGCAGCTGTGGACCAGTGCCTTCACCAACCCACGCTCCTATTTCCACCCGCTAACCAAGCAGCTCAATCAAGAGCAGGCGATTGAGCGCGCGGAGGGCTTTTGGAAAAACATCAATCTGCCAAACCTGCGCGAAAACATTGAGCCAACCCGCTCAAGAGCCAAGCTCGTTATGCAAAAGGGCGACGAACACCGCGTCCAGCGGGTATTACTTCGGAAGATCTAAAGCTTCAACGAAGCTGATCTGCATCGAATCGATGCACTTTGGGAAAGTTTCGAAGGCTTTGGCCCGCTCGCTAGAAGTGTTGTATTGGTCCTGAATCTTTAGAAATTCCGCTTCATTTCCTTCAAGCGATACACACCAAGTAAACTCGCTCGCCTCGTGATCGACCAGCTGGAATTCAATTCGATAGCCAAATCCCTCACGCACTGGAATCAGGGTGCTGTTTAGCCAGGCAGTGAAGCCACTCATTGCGCCGGCGGCAATCTGGTAGCGGCGAAGCTGATAAGTGCGAGCCTTTTTCATCTGTTCCAATCGTTCTTTGCTTATCCGATTTGTGTCAAGTCTTCCTCAGACACCTTGCCACATTTTCAGCGCTAACTACAATTTAGATATCTGGTCAGCTGTTACTTGGGGGCGAAGTGAGAAAAGCAATGCGGGTGGTCACCATCATCCTGCTCGGCTTGACATTTATGGCGGCTGGTGCGGCCTGGACCGCCCAGTCGATTGAGAAATATGCCGGCCTAACCGTAATTGAACCCGACAGCCCTTACTGCTTCGAGGTTGGCAAAGATTCTGAGCTCGGTGGCGACTGCTTTTGTGTCGAGGATGAGCTGACCACAGTCGAGGAGCTGGACTGCTTGATAAAGAGTGGCGTAGTTCCAGAGAATGAGCGCGACTCATTTCTGATCGGCATGGGTCTTCTAAAGCCTGCTGTTCAGGAGCCTAATCCGGCGGAAACGCAGACTGAAGAGCCAACGGTCGAGCCAACCGAGCCAAGTGCGGAGAGTCCACCTGGTTCCAATCTCTTGACGAGGCCGTTCTGCTGGGATATTGGCAAGACCTCTGAATCAGCTGGGGACTGTTTTTGTGTCGAAGGACAGCTCGACACTCTTGAGGAACTTGACTGCCTGATTGCCAGCGGCGTGATCCCACAGAGCGATTACGAGAATTACCGCAAAAACATTCTTTCGAAGAACTAGAGGCTGAGCCTGCGTTCAACCGCAAGGGCAATACGTTCAGCCCAGCTTTGAGCGGTTCCTTGGTCTTGCGCCTCAACCATGACTCGAACCAAAGACTCAGTTCCAGAGGCGCGCAACAGCACGCGACCGTTGTCACCAAGCTCTGCCTCAGCAGTGGCAACCAGCTGATTTAGTTCTTCGTCTGATCCAACCTTGGTCTTATCCACTCCTGGGACATTGATCAAAACTTGAGGGTAATTCGGCATTACCGCAGCCAGCTCGCGCAAAGTTTGTCCAGAGGATGCCACCTTGGCAGCGATGTGGAGGCCGGTTAGGACGCCGTCACCGGTAGTTGCGTACTGGGCAAAGATAACGTGACCGGACTGCTCGCCGCCGAGTGAGTAACCACCCTCACGCATTGCCTCAAGAACGTAACGGTCGCCAACACCAGTTTCGACGATGTCAATACCTGCGGTGCGCATTGCGACCTTCAAACCTAGGTTAGACATCACGGTGGTAACCAAGGTGTTTCTGGCAAGGCCACCCTTCTCGCGAAGAGCGAGGGCAAGAATCGTCATGATGTGATCACCATCGACGATCGCACCGGTGTGGTCTACCGCCAAGCAACGATCTGCGTCGCCATCGTGTGCAATACCGAGATCTGCCTTGTGGCTAAGCACCGCTGCCTGCAGGGCTGAAAGATGGGTTGAGCCATAGCCGGAATTGATGTTGTTGCCATCCGGGTCGGCACCAATGACGATTACCTTGGCCCCGGCATCGGAGAAAATCTGCGGTGAAATCGCACTTGCCGCACCGTGAGCACAATCCAACACAATCTTCAAGCCATCGAGGCGGTTGGGAAGTGTGCCCAACAGGTGAACGATGTAGCGGTCTTCGGCATCAGAGAAGCGGGTTACTCGACCGACCTCAGAACCAATCGGCATCAGGGCCTGGCCCATCGCGTCCGCGATCTTGTCTTCTGTAGCATCGGCAAGCTTGTGGCCACCGCGGGCAAAGAATTTGATGCCGTTATCTGGGGCAGAGTTGTGACTCGCGGAAATCATCACGCCAAAATCGGCGTCGATATCGGCGGTGAGGTAGGCAGCGGCTGGAGTTGGGACCACGCCCGCATCGAAAACGTCTACGCCCGAGGACGCTAATCCAGCCGCCACGGCAGCCGAAATAAAGTCCGAGGAAATTCGTGGGTCGTGAGCTATTACCGCTCTTGGGCGATCGCCGCGTTTTCTGGCATCTGCGCCCAATACCAAGGCAGCAGCCTGCGCCAAACGTAGCGTGAATTCTGCGGTGATTTCTTTGTTCGCGGTTCCGCGAACACCGTCAGTGCCAAATAGCCTGCCCATGGCAGAAGCGTATCTTTAGCGCTTGGAGAACTGAGAAGCCTTGCGGGCCTTCTTCAAACCGGCCTTCTTGCTCTCGATGATGCGAGAGTCGCGGCGGAGGAAGCCAGCCTTCTTCAAAGCAGCGCGGTTGTTGTCAACGTCGATCTCGTTTAGCGCACGAGAGATACCTAGACGAAGAGCTCCAGCCTGACCAGCAATGCCGCCACCATCGATGCGAGCGATGACGTCATATGCGCCCTGAAGCTCTAGCACCTTGAATGGGTCGGTGATTAGCTGCTGGTGCAGCTTGTTTGGGAAGTAGTCCTCAAGAGTGCGACCGTTTACGGTGATCTTGCCGGTGCCTGGGATTAGGCGAACGCGAGCAACTGCCTCCTTGCGACGGCCAGTGCCGGCACCGTTCTGAGTCAGGTTGCCACGAGAGCGCACTGGCTTCTCAGGAGCACTCTCGGTGGTGTAAGAGGTCTCTACTGCCTCTTCTGCGACGATCTTCTCAGCCAATTGGTATTCCTTACTGGGCAATCTGGTCAATGACGAATGGCTTTGGCTGCTGTGCAGCGTGAGGGTGAGCAGCACCCTTGTAAACCTTTAGCTTGGAAAGCTGCTGGTCGCCGAGGGTGTTCTTTGGCAGCATGCCGCGGATTGCCTTCTCGACTGCGCGCTCTGGGTTCTTCTCCAAAAGCTCAGAGTAAGTGGTAGCGGTTAGACCACCTGGGTAACCAGAGTGACGGTAAGCCTTCTTCTGGGCCAACTTCGAACCGGTCAGTGCAACCTTGTCTGCGTTGATGATGATGACGAAGTCACCGTTGTCCATGTGAGCAGCGAAGGTTGGCTTGTGCTTTCCGCGCAGCAACGCTGCGGCGTGAGAAGCAAGGCGACCCAAAACCACGTCGGTGGCGTCGATGACAAACCACTCGTGGGACAGCTCGCTGGCCTTAGGCGAATAAGTACGCACGCTAAATTACCTCTTAGTTTCTTATGTGTGATTCCGCATGACGATCGCGGTTTCAAACCCTTTCGGCATAGCCGAACCAAGGGCTAATTCTAGGGGACTAATTAGCCTTAGGTCAAACAGATATTTCCTCTGCAGTGCGCCTTCTTCTAGCGCGTTGAGCCTGTTCGGCAAGTTTTTCATCGCTCGGGTATGAAATTGCATCCAAAGTGAGGCCTTTGGGGTCAATAACCTTCACTTTTGCGCCTCGAACCGCGGACTCCTGCATGGCCTTGAGTTCTTGAAGACTTTGTCGCTTTTCCCCGACCGCAATCAAAGATCCCACAATGGCTCTGACCATGTTGTGACAGAAGGCATCGGCTTCGAGAAATACCTCAATTGAGTTATCGTCTAGGCGCGTCACGGTAAGAGTTCTAAGGTCTCTAATCGTGGTTGCGCCTTCTCGCGGCTTACAAAATGCTCCGAAGTCTTTCAGTCCAGTCAGTAGCTCGGCACCTTTTTGCATCTGATCAACATCAAGCTCTTTTTTGACGCTGAGTGCGTATCTGGCACGTTTCGGGTTTGGCTTGCACAGCCCATCGGTAATTAGGTACTTATAACTGCGGCCAATCGCCGAGAATCTGGCATCAAAGCCATCGGGTGCCAGGGTGACGCTGTGAACCGCAATGTCAGCCGGTAGCAGATTGTTCAACCTGGATGCGGTCAGTGGGGTTCTGCCCAGGCGCTTTTGCTGCTCTGGGGAAAGATCGAAGTGGCAAACCTGGTGGTCGGCATGCACTCCGGCGTCAGTCCTTCCCGCCACCCGCATACCGAAGTCATTGTCGGTTGGACCGAAAATCTGCTGCAGCACATTCAGCAAATCACCTTGCACCGTGCGCAGATTAGGTTGTTTAGCCCAACCGTTGAAGTCGGTGCCGTCGTAGGCGAAGTCGATCCGGAAACGAGAAAACCCGCCGGCAAGACCAGCGGGTTCACTCATTGGTAATTCCTTATTCAGCAGAAGATGCGTCTGCCTCTGCGGCAGGAGCCTCAGTCTCAGCTGCAGCCTCAGCTGCTGGAGCCTCAGTCTCAGCTGCTGCAGTCTCGACTACAACTTCCTCAACTGCTGCCTCTTCAACAACCTCGTCATCCGCTGCGGCTGCCGCGGTAACTACGGCAGCTGCTGCTGCGGTGGTTGCGATGTTGTTAGTCAGCTTGACCTTGTTGGACTTTGGCTTCGGGTTTACAGCCTCAAGCACTAGCTCGATAACCGCCATCGGAGCGTTGTCGCCCTTGCGGTATCCAAGCTTGGTGATGCGGGTGTAGCCGCCCTGACGCTCTGCAACAAGCGGTGCGATCTCAGCGAATAGCTCGTGAACGACACCCTTGTCAAGAATCTGCTGCATTACGCGGCGACGAGCGTGTAGGTCTCCGCGCTTTGCGAAAGTCACTAGGCGCTCAGCCACTGGACGCAGGCGCTTGGCCTTGGTCTCGGTGGTAACGATGCGCTTGTGCTTGAACAGCGAGGTTGCCATGTTGTTGAGCATCAGACGCTCGTGGGCAGGACCGCCTCCGAGACGTGGGCCCTTAGTTGGGGTTGGCATTTCTTTCTCCTTGAGTTTCTAAGCGTTTAGATCTGGTCGTCGTCGAAGCCGCCACCGAAGTAAGCGCTGTCGAATCCTGGGACTGCGTCCTTGAAGCGAAGGCCTAGGGAAGCAAGCTTCTCGCGGACCTCGTCAACAGACTTGGAACCAAAGTTGCGAATGTTCATCAATTGGTCCTCGCTCAAAGCGATTAGCTCTGAAACGGTGTTGATGCCCTCGCGCTTTAGGCAGTTGTAAGAACGAACGGTTAGGTCCAGATCCTCAATTGGGGTTGATAGCTCGTTAGAAGCTGCCACCTCAACCGGTGCTGGTCCAATCTCGATACCCTCGGCCTCAGCGTTTAGCTCCTTGGCTAGGCCAAATAGCTCAACCAGGGTGGAACCGGCAGATGCCACTGCATCGCGAGGCTCCATCGAAGGCTTGGTCTCAACGTCAACAATTAGCTTGTCGAAGTTGGTGAACTCACCGGCACGAGTTGCCTCAACGCGGTAGGAAACCTTCAAAACTGGGCTGTAGATGGAGTCAACTGGGATTACGCCAGCCTCTGCATCCTGGTTGCGGTTCTGGGAAGCCTGAACGTAGCCGCGACCGCGCTCGATAACGAACTCGATCTCTAGCTTGCCCTTGGCGTTTAGAGTCGCAAGTACTAGCTCTGGGTTGTGAACCTCAACACCAGCAGGAACCTGGATGTCAGCTGCGGTAACAGGACCGGCAGCGCTCTTGGTTAGGTGAGCAACCACTGGAGCGTCGTGCTCCGAGGAAACCACAAGGTTCTTGATGTTCAGGATTACCTCAACAACGTCTTCCTTGACACCTGGGATGGTGGAGAACTCGTGGCTAACACCCTGAATACGGATGTTGGTCACAGCAGCACCTGGAATCGAGGAAAGCAGGGTGCGGCGGAGTGAGTTTCCAAGGGTGTAACCAAAACCTGGCTCCAGTGGATCAAGGATGAAGCGTGAGCGGTTTGGTCCTAGAACTTCTTCGTGAAGGGTTGGGCGCTGTGCAATTAGCACTATTTGGTTCCTTTCATCTGAGCATCCGCTATTTGATGCTCGTCTTTACACTCAGTGGCTTAGCTGAATGCTTTGAATCTTTAGTTTTGAAAAAGCTGTAGTTAGACGCGGCGACGCTTTGGAGGGCGGCAACCGTTGTGAGCCTGAGGGGTCACATCGGAAATCGAGCCAACCTCTAGGCCAGCGGCCTGAAGCGAACGGATAGCAGTCTCACGACCAGAGCCTGGGCCCTTGACGAATACGTCAACCTTCTTTAGACCGTGCTCCTGAGCCTTGCGGGCTGCGGACTCGGCTGCCATCTGTGCGGCGAACGGGGTCGACTTACGAGAACCCTTGAAGCCCACGTCACCGGAGGACGACCAGGAGATAACAGCTCCGGTTGGGTCGGTGATGGTGATGATGGTGTTGTTGAAGGTCGAGCGGATGTGCGCCTGACCGGTTGGGATGTTCTTCTTGTCCTTGCGGCGTGGCTTGCGGGCCGCTGCGGATGCCTTAGGTGCTGCCATTTTTTATCTCCTAAATCCTTCGGCCGCTACTAGCGGGCTGCCTTCTTCTTGCCGGCGACAGTACGCTTTGGACCCTTGCGAGTACGAGCGTTTGTCTTGGTGCGCTGACCGCGGACTGGAAGTCCCTTGCGGTGGCGCAGTCCCTCGTAGGAACCGATTTCAACCTTGCGGCGGATGTCTGCTGCGACATCGCGGCGCAGGTCACCCTCAACCTTGTAGTTCTTCTCGATCTCGTCGCGAAGCGCAACCAACTGGTCGTCAGTTAGGTCCTTTACGCGAATCGACTCATCGATCTTGGTGGTCTTTAGAATCTCGCTTGAGCGAGTGCGGCCAACGCCGTAGATGTAGGTAAGGGAGATAACCACGCGCTTGTCGCGAGGGATATCTACTCCAGCAATACGTGCCATTTGGAATTTCTCCTGTTTGAAAGAAGGTCTTCGGCATCTCCATCTCGATCTGGCGGATCGGGCCCCGGCCTTCTTTCCGGGGGTTAGCTTTACGCTTGGCGATACCTTGAGTATTTAGTTGTGGGGTTAGGGCAATTAGCCCTGGCGCTGCTTGTGACGAGGGTTCTCGCAGATAACCATCACGTTGCCGTGACGACGAATCACCTTGCACTTGTCGCAGATCTTCTTAACGCTCGGGTTAACCTTCATGCTCTTACTTTCTACTTGTAGCGGTAAATGATGCGGCCGCGAGTCAGGTCGTACGTGGACAGCTCTACGATCACGCGGTCTCCGGGGAGAATACGGATGTAGTGCTGACGCATTTTGCCCGAGATGTGGGCGAGGACGATGTGTCCGTTGGTCAACTCCACACGGAACATTGCGTTCGGTAGAGCTTCAACGACCGATCCCTCGATCTCGATGACGCCGTCTTTGTTGGCCATGCACTCACTTATTCACTACTTTTGGTAGCGTCACAAACACGCAAAAACCAATCAATTTCAGAAGGATTTCACGTTAGAAACGCCGAGGAACAATCCTAGGGGGAAAATCAGGCGAATGCTAGTGCCTAATCCAAAGATATTGGCGTAATGCCAAATGGCTTTAGTCCCTGGACTCCACCATCGGGTGCGGTGAGCACCCAGATGCCCTTGGAGTGCACCGCAATCGAGTGTTCCCAGTGCGCACCATCGCCACCATCTTTGGTCGCAACCGTCCAGTCATCCTCGTGGATGTAAGTCTTCTGATCCCCCGAGGTAATCATTGGCTCGATTGCCACGCAGAGTCCTGGTTCAACCTTCGGACCGGCATCGCGGACCGCGTAGTTGAATACCGCTGGGTCCTCATGCATTGAACGACCAATGCCGTGACCGACATACTGCTCTAAAATCCCCCACTGGCCACGCTCAGCGATGTGTTGCTCGATGGCAATCCCAACCTCATTTAGACGCTTAGCTCGAGCCAGTGCCGCAATTCCGGCCCAGAGCGATCCTTCGCAGACATCGGAAAGTAGTTGGCGCTGCTTCGTGAGGTCATTCTCTAAACCTGGCACCACCATCGAGAAGGCACTGTCTCCATTCCAACCGTCCACCTCGGCGCCACAGTCAATCGAGATCAGATCGCCGGCCTCAAGCACCTTGTTGGTAGGGATACCGTGCACCACCTCGGAGTTTATGCTCGCGCAAATGGTGTGATAGTAGCCAGGCACCAGCTGAAAATTAGGTCGGCCGCCGCCATCGCGAATAGTTTTCTCGGCAATCTGGTCCAGCTCCAGGGTTGTGACACCCGGGCGAATCGCAGCTCGAACGTTCTCAAGTGCTTTAGCCGTCAAAAGACCGGCAACTCGCATTTTGCGAATTTGGTCGTTGGTTTTTATTTCGTACTTTTTACGCATCTGCGATTAGCCCGCGAGCCGCAAGAGCCTCAACGATTCGGGCAGTTACGTCAGAAATTTCGCCCAGGCCATCGATCTTTGCCACCAAGCCGCGCGCCGCGTAAACATCGATCAGCGGTGCGGTCTGGGAATCGTAGACCTCAAGTCTGCGACGAATTACCTCAGGAGTGTCATCGGCACGACCCTCAACCTGAGCGCGGTGAGCCAAGCGGCGAACCAGTTCATCGTTGTCGGCGGTTAGCTGGACCACAACGTCAAGACGCTTGCCGGCATCCGAGAGAATGCCATCTAGCTCGTTTACCTGATCGATGGTGCGTGGGTAGCCATCCAGCAAAAAGCCGCCCAGCGCGTCATCGTGGGAAAGCCGGTCGCGAACCAATGCGTTGGTTAGGGAGTCAGGAACGTACTCGCCCCGGTCCATAAAGCCCTTGGCCTCTACGCCAAGTGGAGTCTGGTTCTTCACGTTGTAGCGGAAGATGTCACCGGTGGAGATAGCAGGAATGCCGAGGTGCTCGGATAGCAGTGCCGCCTGGGTTCCCTTACCGGCACCTGGCGGGCCGATTAGAAGAAGACGCGTCACTTCAGAAGACCCTCGTAGTTACGCTGCTGCATCTGAGCATTGATCTGCTTCACGGTCTCTAGACCAACACCAACGATGATCAGGATCGAGGTTCCACCGAATGGGAAGTTCTGGTTGGTACCGATTGCGGTGAAGGCAACCAGCGGAATCAAAGCAATTAGACCCAGGTAAATCGCACCTGGGAAGGTGATGCGGCTAATTACGTACTCCAGGTACTCGGTGGTCGGACGACCAGCGCGAATACCAGGGATAAAGCCACCGTACTTCTTCATGTTGTCGCTGATTTCCTCAGGGTTGAGGGTGATCGCTACGTAGAAGTAGGTGAAGCCGACGATAAGTGCGAAGTAGACCGCCATGTAAAGCGGGTGGGAGCCCGAGGTTAGGTAGGTCGAGATGAAGGTAACCCAAGGTGCCACCTGTCCGGTGGTTGGGTCCGGCTGGCTGAACTGAGCAAGAAGAGCCGGTAGGTAAAGCATCGAGGAAGCGAAGATAACCGGGATAACACCAGCGGTGTTTACCTTCACTGGGATGTAGGTGGACTGACCACCGTAGGCCTTGCGGCCAACCATACGCTTGGCGTACTGAACTGGGATACGACGCTGAGACTGCTCAACTAGCACTACCAGACCAACCACTACGAAACCAACCGCCATCACGATTACGAAGATTTCGATGGAGCGGGTCTGCAGGATCTGCAGCAAGCTGGCTGGGAAGGTGGAGGCAATCGAGGTAAAGATCAATAGCGACATACCGTTACCGACACCGCGCTCGGTGATTAGCTCACCGATCCACATGATCAGACCGGTACCGGCGGTCATAACCATCACCATCAAGGTGATCGATAGCGCGTCGGTGTTTACCAAGATTGGCAAAGTACAGTCCGCACCAAATAGTGCGCCCTGTCGGGCAACCGCAATCAAAGTGGTGGCCTGTAGCAGACCAAGCGCGATAGTTAGGTAGCGGGTGTACTGGGTTAGCTTCGCCTGACCCTGAGGACCCTCTTTGTAAAGGGTCTCAAAGCGAGGAATTACCACGCGAAGCAACTGGGTAATGATCGATGCGGTGATGTACGGCATGATGCCGAGGGCAAAGATCGAAAGCTGAAGCAGCGCTCCACCGGAGAACAGGTTTACCAATTCGTAAAGACCCGAGGTGGACTGGCTCTGTGCCAAACACTGCTGAACGTTGGTGTAGTCAACGTTTGGTGCTGGGATGAAGGAACCTAGACGGAAGATGGCCACCATGCCCAGGGTAAATGCAAGCTTGTTGCGCAAATCCGGAGTGCGGAATGCGCGTGCAATGGCCTGAAACATGGTGAACCTCTCCTAGTGAATCTTCTTAGGCGTTGATGCTGCCGCCGGCAGCTTCAATCTTGGTCTTTGCCGACGCGGAAACCTTGTCAACAGTGACCACAAGCTTAACCGAGACCTCGCCGTTTCCAAGTACCTTGACAGGCTCGCCCTTGCGGACTGCACCCTTAGCTACTAGGTCAGACACGGTCACAGCGCCACCCTTAGGGTATAGCTCGGACAGCTTGTCTAGGTTTACAACCTGGTACTCAACGCGGAATGGGTTCTTGAAGCCGCGAAGCTTAGGGGTGCGCATAACTAGGTTCACGCCACCACCCTCGAAGCCCAAACGGGTAGTGGTGCGAGCACCGGTTCCCTTGGTACCACGACCTGCGGTCTTACCCTTTGAACCCTCACCAAGACCCTTACGAGTCTTCTCCTTCTTGGCACCCTTGGCAGGGCGAAGGTGGTGAAGCTTCAGGATCTGGCTCTTCTCAGCCTTCTCCTCGGTCTTCTTAGCAGCTGGCTTAGCGGCAGCCTTTGGAGCTGCTGCCTTCGCTGCGGCCGGTGCCTTAGCAGCGGCTGCCTTTGGAGCAGCCTTTGCTGCAGCTGGCTTAGCTGCGGTGGTCTTCGCTGCAGGCTTTGCAGCAGCCTTAGCGGCTGGCTTCTTTTCTTCAGCCATTAGTCGATCTCCTCAACCTTGACGAGGTGGGCAACGGTTAGCACCAGACCGCGAACAGACTTGTTGTCTTCCTTCACGATGATGTCACCGATGCGCTTCAGACCCAGGGTGCGAAGTGAATCGCGCTGGTTCTGCTTGCCACCGTTTGAACTCTTTACTTGGGTAACCTTCAGACGCTTTGCCATTATTTGGCACCTGCCTTCTCAGCCTTTGCTGGTAGTAGGCGAGCCGGAGCTACCTCAACCAGTGCCTTGCCACGACGGTCAGCAACTGCCTGCGGCTCTTCGAGCTGCTTCAGTGCTGCCACGGTGGCGTGGACGATGTTTAGGGTGTTTGACGATCCCAAGGACTTGGAAAGTACGTCGTGAACACCAGCGCACTCCAGTACCGCACGAACTGGACCACCGGCGATAACACCGGTACCCTCAGCGGCTGGACGAAGTAGTACGACACCTGCGGCGGCCTCGCCCTGTACTGGGTGAGGAATGGTGGAGCCTGCGCGTGGGATGCGGAAGAAGTTCTTCTTCGCGTCCTCAACACCCTTGGCAATAGCTGCTGGAACTTCCTTAGCCTTGCCGTAGCCAACACCAACTAGGCCCTCGCCATCGCCCACCACAACTAGTGCGGTGAATGCGAAACGACGACCACCCTTGACCACCTTGGATACACGGTTGATGGTTACAACACGCTCCAGGAATGGGCTCTTGGTGTCCTCGCGGTCGCGACGCTCAGTCTTAGGTCCACGCTCACGGGAACCACGACGCTGCTCGCGCTCGTTTGGATCAACGGTTGTGGCCTCTGCGACCACGGTAGCTTCTGCCACGTCCATTTCCTTCTTCTCTTCGCTCACAGTGTCAATCCTGACTCGCGGGCTGCGTCAGCAATTGCAGCAACGCGACCTGCGTAGCGGTTACCGCCACGGTCGAATACCACCTCGGTAACACCGGCCTTCTTGGCACGCTCGGCAATTAGCTTGCCAACAACAGCAGCCTTGTCGGTCTTGGTGCCGTCAGCCTTACGTAGCTCAACTTCCATGGTGGAAGCCGAAGCTAGGGTGTGGCCCTTGGAGTCATCAACAACCTGGACGAACACGTGACGTGCCGAACGGGTTACGACTAGGCGAGGACGAGACGCAGTGCCCTCAATCTTCTTGCGCAGGCGGCCGTGACGCTTGTCACGGGCAGCTGACTTTGACTTAACAGCCATTCTTACTTACCAGCCTTTCCAGCCTTGCGACGTACCTTCTCGCCTTCATAGCGAACACCCTTGCCCTTGTATGGCTCTGGCTTACGTAGCTTGCGAATGTTTGCGGCAACTTCTCCAACTGCCTGCTTTGAGGTACCGGAGACGATGATCTTGGTGTTTCCCTCAACGGTCAGGGTGATGCCTGCCGGTGGGGTAACGACAACCGGGTGGCTGAAACCTAGGGCAAGTTCGATGTTCGAACCCTTAGAAGCAGCGCGGTAACCAGTACCGATGATGTCTAGTGCCTTAGAGAATCCAGTCGAAACACCGTGAACGTTGTTTGCGATCAAGGTACGGGTTAGACCGTGAAGCGACTTGGACTTAGCCTCGTCGTCTGGACGGGAAACGATAACGGTGTTGTCCTCAAGGGTTACCTTGATTGGCTCAGAGACGGTTAGCGATAGCTCGCCCTTTGGTCCCTTAACCAAGACATCCTGGCCGTTAAGAGTTACGGTTACACCCGCTGGTAGCGGGATTGGCATTTTTCCAATACGTGACATGCGCGATTACCAGACGTAGGCGATGACTTCTCCGCCTACTCCCTTCTTTGCAGCCTGACGGTCAGTTAGCAGACCGGATGAGGTGGACAAGATCGCGATACCAAGGCCGCCGAGGACTCGTGGTAGCTCGGTGGACTTTGCGTAAACGCGAAGACCAGGCTTAGAAACACGCTTGATGCCAGTGATGCTGGACTCGCGGTTTGGGCCGAACTTTAGGGAAACGGTCATGGTCTTACCGACCTTGGCGTCCTCAACCTTGTAGTCCGCGATGTAACCCTCGGACTTTAGGATCTGGGCGATGTTTCCCTTTAGCTTTGAATAAGGGAGGCTAAGCGAATCGTGGTGTGCGTTGTTCGCGTTGCGCAGCCGGGTCAGAAAATCTGCTACCGGGTCTGTCATTGTCATTTATGTGTCTTCTTTCTCGAGGTGGTTTCCCAGCGCTTTACAAGCTCAGGGACCTTTCTCAATTAGGGGTTGGTTATGCCTTGAATGGGAAGCCGAGCGCCTTTAGCAGTGCGCGGCCCTCATCGTCGGTCTGTGCGGTGGTAACGACAGTGATGTCCATACCACGAACGTTGTCGATCTTGTCCTGGTCAATTTCGTGGAACATTGACTGCTCGGATAGACCAAAGGTGTAGTTGCCACGGCCGTCGAACTGCTTGTCCGATAGACCGCGGAAGTCGCGGATACGAGGTAGCGATAGCGATAGTAGGCGGTCTAGGAACTCCCACATTCTGTCGCCACGCAAAGTAACGTGAGCACCAATTGGCTGGCCCTCGCGCAACTTGAACTGAGCGATCGACTTCTTCGCGATGTTTACCTGTGGCTTCTGACCGGTGATTGCGGTCAGGTCACGGATAGCGCCTTCGATTAGCTTGCCGTCCTTAGCAGCAGCACCAACACCCATGTTTACAACAATCTTGGTGAGGCCTGGAACCTGCATTGGGTTAGCAAAGTTGAACTCAGCCTTTAGCGCTGGAACGATCTCCTTGCGGTACTGAGCCTTTAGGCGAGGAAGAGCCTTACCTTCGGCGGCAGCCTTCTTGGTTGCGGTAGCCATTAGATGTCCTTCCCGGTCTTGCGAGCAACACGAGTCTTGGTGACCTTGCCATCCTTGGCAGTTACAAGCTTGTAGCCAACCTTGGTCGGCTTCTTGGTGCTTGGGTCAACTAGAGCAACGTTAGAAATGTGAATTGGAGCTTCCTGGGTGACGATGCCACCGGTCTTGGAGCCCTTGTCGGTCTGGCCGGCCTTGGTGTGCTTGGTAACGATGTTGACGCCCTCCACGATTACGCGGTTCTGCTCAACTAGTACTGCTAGCACCTGGCCCTGCTTGCCACGGTCGCCGCCGCGGTCCTGCTTCTTGCCGGTGATGACCTGAACCAGGTCGCCCTTTTTGATGTTCGCCATGATTAAATAACCTCCGGTGCCAACGAGATGATCTTCATGAACTTCTTCTCGCGAAGCTCACGACCAATTGGTCCGAAAATACGGGTTCCGCGTGGCTCACCATCGTTCTTGATGATTACGGCTGCGTTCTCGTCGAACTTGATGTAGGAACCATCGGCACGACGGGTCTCCTTCACGGTACGAACGACAACTGCCTTTACGACATCACCCTTCTTGACGTTTCCGCCTGGGATTGCGTCCTTGACAGTGGCAACGATGATGTCACCAAGACCTGCGTAGCGACGGAGCGAGCCGCCCAATACGCGAATGGTCAGCAACTCCTTGGCGCCGGTGTTATCGGCAACCTTGAGTCTGGATTCTTGCTGAAGCACTTTCTTCTCCTTGTTTTACGGATAACGATTTCCGACCGTTAGCCCTAGGGTTTTTGTTACTTGGCCTTCTCGAGGATCTCGACTAGGCGCCAGTTCTTGGTGGCAGATAGCGGACGGGTCTCGCTGATTAGCACGAGGTCGCCGATACCTGCGGTGTTGTTCTCGTCGTGAGCCTTGACCTTGGTCGAAACACGCATAACCTTGCCGTAAAGCGGGTGCTTCTTGCGGTCCTCAACCATTACAACGATGGTCTTGTCCATCTTGTCGGAGACAACATAGCCACGACGTGACTTGCGGTAACCGCGCTCGACTTCCTTGATCTCCTTAGGAGCCTTAGCAACCTTTGGCTTTGCGGCCTTAGGTGCGGCTGCCTTAGGAGCTGCCTTTGGAGCTGCCTTGGCAGCGGCCTTTGGTGCAGCCTTAGCTGCTGGCTTCTTCTCGTCGGCCATCTTTATGCCTCCTCAGCTGGCTTCTCAGCAGCTGCCTTCTTGGTGGTCTTAGGAGCTGCGGCAGCAACAGGCACGGCACGGATGCCGAGCTCGCGCTCACGTAGCACGGTGTAAATACGAGCGATGTCACGCTTGACTGCCTTTAGGCGGCCGTGGGCGTTTAGCTGTCCGGTTGCGGACTGGAAGCGTAGGTTGAATAGTTCTTCCTTCGCCTTGCGCAGTTCCTCAACTAGCAGGGAGTCTTCGATCTTGTCTAGGTCCTCAGGGCTGAGGTTCTTTGAACCGATCATTATGCGTCACCTTCTTCACGCTTGATGATGCGAGCCTTCAGCGGAAGCTTGTGGATCGCACGGGTCATTGCTTCGCGAGCAATGGTCTCGGATACGCCGGATAGCTCAAAGAGCACGCGGCCTGGCTTGACGTTTACTACCCACCACTCCGGTGAACCCTTACCGGAACCCATGCGGGTTTCCGCTGGCTTCTTGGTTAGGGAACGGTCTGGGAACACGTTGATCCAAACCTTTCCACCACGCTTGATGTGACGGGTCATCGCAATACGAGCAGCTTCGATCTGACGGTTGGTCAGGTAAGCAGGGGTTAGTGCCTGGATACCGTACTCACCGAACGAGACCTTGGTGCCACCGGTTGCGTGACCGGAGCGCTTCGGGCTGTGCTGCTTGCGGTGCTTTACTCTGCGAGGAATCAGCATGATTAGCCTTCACTTCCTGCTGCTACTGGTGCAGCGTCAGGGCGTGGGCCACGACGGCCAGCGCCAGCTGGGCGAGGTCCGCGCTGGTTTGCCTGCACTGCTGCAAGCTCCTTAGCGGTTAGGTCACCCTTGTAGATCCAAACCTTCACACCGATGCGACCGAAGGTGGTCTTGGCCTCGTAGAAGCCGTAGTCGATGTTGGAGCGAAGGGTGTGCAGTGGCACACGACCCTCGCGGTAGAACTCGCTACGCGACATTTCAGCGCCACCTAGACGACCGGAGCACTGGATACGAATACCCTTTGCGCCGCTTCTAAGTGCACCCTGGATGCCCTTACGCATTGCGCGGCGGAATGCCACACGAGCAGCAAGCTGCTCTGCGATGCCCTGGGCAACTAGCTGTGCATCAGCCTCTGGGTTCTTCACCTCGAGGATGTTTAGTAGCACCTGCTTGCCGGTTAGCTTCTCTAGGTCGCTGCGCAGAGTCTCAGCCTCGGCGCCACGGCGACCGATTACTAGACCTGGGCGAGCGGCGTAAATGTCAACGCGAACACGGTCACGGGTACGCTCTAGCTCAATGCGAGAGATACCTGCGCGGTCCAGCTTCTCCTGCAAGAAGGCACGGATCTTGGTGTCCTCGATCACGTAGTCTGCGTAGCGCTGACCCTTCTTGGTGGAGTCAGTGAACCAGCGCGAGCGGTGCTCGGTGGTGATGCCTAGGCGGAAGCCGTAGGGATTGACTTTCTGGCCCATTACTTACCTGCCTTCTTCTGCAGCTCGTCAGGAGTTGCAACAACCACGGTGATGTGGCTGGTTCGCTTGTTGATCTTGAATGCACGTCCCTGTGCACGTGGGCGGAAACGCTTTAGCGTTACACCCTCGTCCACGAAAGCTGCCGATACGACTAGGTCGTCCTCGTCCACAATGGTGCCGGCGTTCTCGCCCTTGACCTTGGCGTTAGCCACAGCTGCGGCAACGAGCTTGTAAATCGGCTCAGATGCTGCCTGTGGGGCAAACTTCAAGATACCCAGGGCCTCGGTGGCCTGCTTGCCGCGGATCAGGTTGACGACACGGCGAGCCTTCATTGGGGTCACGCGGATGTTACGCACCTTGGCGATTGCTTCCATCGTTTTCTCCTTTACTCTCTAGGCGCCCCGGCTTAGCCGCGGCGACCCTTCTTGTCGTCCTTCACGTGTCCACGGAAGGTGCGGGTAGGTGCGAATTCGCCAAGCTTGTGACCAACCATGGTCTCGGTGACGAAAACTGGAATGTGCTTGCGACCATCGTGTACCGCGATGGTGTGGCCCAGCATGGCTGGAACAATCATCGAACGGCGAGACCAGGTCTTGATCACGTTCTTGGTGTTGGCCTCGTTCTGTACGCGCACCTTCTTCATTAGGTGCTCGTCGACGAAGGGGCCCTTCTTCAAACTGCGTGGCATATAGAGATCTCCTACTTCTTGCCGACGTAACGACGACGAACGATTTGCTTGTCAGATGGAAGGTTTGGCTTACGAGTGCGGCCTTCCTTCTGACCCCAAGGGGTAACTGGGTGACGACCACCGGAGGTCTTACCCTCACCACCACCGTGTGGGTGGTCGACCGGGTTCATAACGACACCACGAACGGTTGGGCGAACGCCCTTCCAGCGCATGCGGCCAGCCTTACCCCAGTTGATGTTGGACTGCTCTGCGTTACCAACTTCACCGATGGTTGCGCGGCAGTTTGCGTCTACGTTGCGGATTTCACCGGAAGGTAGACGAAGCTGAGCGTTAGGGCCGTCCTTAGCAACTAGACGAACCGAAGCACCTGCGGAACGAGCCATCTTGGCACCGCCGCCTGGCTTCAGCTCAATCGCGTGGATAACGGTACCCACTGGGATGTTGCGAAGTGGCAGGTTGTTACCTGGCTTGATGTCGGCGTTTGGTCCCTGCTCGATAGCGTCGCCCTGCTTTAGCTTGTTAGGAGCGATGATGTAACGCTTGGTGCCATCGATGTAGTGGATCAGCGCGATGCGAGCGGTACGGTTTGGGTCGTACTCGATGTGTGCAACCTTTGCTGGTACACCATCCTTGTCGCTGCGACGGAAGTCGATCACGCGGTACTGACGCTTGTGGCCACCACCGATGTGACGAGTGGTGATGCGACCTGCTGCGTTACGTCCACCGGTCTTAGGCAGTGGCTTTAGCAGCGACTTCTCTGGAGTCGAGCGGGTGATCTCTGCAAAGTCTGCAACAGATGAACCACGACGACCTGGAGTCGTTGGCTTGTATTTACGGATTGCCATTTGTCTCTCCCTTAGCCGATGTAGGTAAAGATGTCGATGGAGCCCGACTTCAGGGTCACAATGGCACGCTTGGTGTCCTTGCGCTTACCTAGTCCGAAGCGGGTGCGGCGGGTCTTGCCTTGGCGGTTCAGGGTGTTGATGGTGTCTACCTTCACGTTGAAGATGGACTCAACAGCCTGCTTGATCTCAGTCTTGTTCGAGCGAGGGTCCACCTCGAAGGTGTACTTACCCTGGTCAATCAGCGAATAGCTCTTCTCAGAGATGATTGGCTTGATGATGACGTCGCGTGGGTCCTTGTTTACGGTGCTCATTCGCTAGCCTCCTCGGTTCCTGCAGCAGCCTCAACGAACTGAGTTAGGGCGCTGGCGGTGAATACGATGTCGTCAGCGTGTAGCACGTCGTAGGCGTTTAGCTGGTCAACAGCTAGTACGTGGACGGTCTGCAGGTTACGCAGCGACTTGTAAGACAGCTCGTCGGAGCGGTCTAGCACAACCAGGATGTTCTTGCTGGTGGCAACCTGAGCCAAGAAGCTTGCTGCTGCCTTGGTCGATGGCTGCTCTCCAAGAGCAAACTGGTCAATAACGTGAACGCGACCGTTGCGAGCGCGGTCAGATAGTGCTCCGCGAAGTGCGGCAACGATCATCTTCTTTGGGGTGCGCTGCGAGTAGTCACGAGGCTTTGGAGCGTGGATCACGCCACCACCGCGGTGCTGAGGCATACGAACCGAACCCTGACGAGCGCGGCCGGTACCCTTCTGCTTGAAAG